>DASSGH010000123.1:0-121970 GCA_035693615.1 Xanthobacteraceae bacterium | reverse complement strand
GGATCGACCCTGTCCGCGACGGCGGAGCCTCCCGCCATCAGCAACGCCATGAGCACCATCGCGAAGCGGCGCACGTCCATCCCCCCGAGGCAACCATCGGCGGAATTACAAACAGCTCAAGGCGCGGCTAAGGCGGCGCTGGCCGCAAGGCACGCCCTCGCGTCGATTTCGGCAAAGCGTGACTTATTTGCCAGCCTGCCGGCGCGCAGGCGCCGCCATCCTACCGAGGACGATAAAGCGGTGAGGGGGAGAGAGTAGTCGAGTTGCGACTCCGCCGGTTCATTTCACAGCAATTACGCCTTACGCGACAGCTCCTGCCGCATGGCGCTGCGTCGCTACGGTAGGCCGGCCTTGGCCAGGCCATCGGCGATGCGCTGAAAATCGCGGGGGTCCTTGTACGGCAGCACGCGCTCGCGCTGCGCGAACGAAAAATCGGGATTGACCTGCATTAGCTCGGCCCACATGGCGCGCGCCTCCTCGAGCCGCCCAAGATGGCCGTAGCAGGCGGCGAGCATCATGCGGCTCGAATCGGTGCCGGGCGTGCGGGCGATGCGTCTACGCAACTGCTCAACCGCCGCCTCGTAGTTGCCCAAGCTGAAATTCGTCTGCGCCAAGAAGTGCAGCACGATGCTCGAATAGTGCGGGTCGAGCCGGATGGCTACCGCGATCGCCTCCAGCGCCTCGGCTGGACGCCCGGCATACATCAGCGCCAGCCCCGTCGCGGAATGACCCTGGGCAAAATTTGAATCGAGCTCGATCATGCGGCGGCATTCCGCCAGCGCGGCCTCGTGGTTGCGGCGCCATAGGAACACGCTGCCGAGCGCCATATGGCTCACCGGGTCCTGATCATTGAGTTCGAGCGCGCGGCGCGCCCAGCGCTCCGCCTCGTCGAGCGCCTGCGCCGGGTCCAACGCCCAGTCGCTGACGTAGTCGGCGACCAGTGCCAGCGCCAGGCCGACGTGCGGCGCGGAGAAATTCTGGTCGAGCTCGATCGCGCGGCGGTAGAACGTCTTGGCTTGCGCGATGCCCTCGCGCGTGCTGCGGTTGAGACATTCGCGCGCGCGCAGCCAGGTCTCATACGCCTCGATGCTCGCGGTCCCGCGCCGGCGCAGCCGCCGCGCCTCACCATGCGTCAAGTTGACCGCGAGCGCGCCGACGATCTTCTCCACCACCTCGTCCTGCGTCGCGAAGAGGTCGGTGAGATCGCGATCGAAGCGCTCGGCCCATAGGTGCCCGCCGCTGGCGGCGTCGATGAGCTGCGCGGTGATGCGTACGCGGTTGCCCGCTTTGCGGATGCTGCCCTCGAGCACGAAGCGCACGCCGAGGTCGCGCCCGATCTCCTGCACCTTGACCGACTTGCCCTTGTAGGCGAACGAGGAGTTGCGGGCGATGACGAACAATGCCGAGATCTTCGAGAGGTCGGTGATGAGATCCTCGGTGATGCCGTCGCTGAAAAACTCCTGCTCGGCGTCGCCACTCATGTTGGTGAACGGCAGCACCGCGATGGAAGGTTTGTGCGGCACGGCCGGCGCAGCTGCTTGCGTTGCGCTCGGTGCGCGGTCCGGCGCCGGAATGCGGAACACCCGCACCGGCTTGGCGATGTTCTTGAGCGGCTGTTCGCCCAGATCCTCGAGCACCAGCTCGGGCGCGTCGTTCACGAAGTCGCGCACCGCACGTGAGATGTAGACCGCGCCGGGCTCGGCGATGTTCTCGAGCCGCGCCGCCACGTTCACCCCGTCGCCGTAGATGTCTTCGTCATCGACGACCACGTCGCCAAGATTGATGCCAATGCGGAATTCGATGCGCTCGCCCTGCGGCACGTCGGCGTTGCGCTCGGCCATCCCGTGCTGCACCTCGATCGCGCAACGCACCGCCTTGACCGGGCTTGCGAACTCGGCCAGCACGCCGTCGCCGGTGGTCTTGACGATGCGCCCCTGGTGCTCGGCGATCTTGCGGTCCATCAGCTCGCGCCGATGCGCCTTGAGACGCACGAGCGTGCCCTCCTCGTCGGCGCCGATCAGCCGGGAGTAACCCACGACATCCGCGGCAAAAATGGCGGCGAGCCGACGCTCCATGACAGCCCCGTTATCGAACAAAGCAGACCCCGCGAACGCGGGCGAGGAGATCGCCCGGACATTATATGGGGTCTGCGCCGCGGATCGGTATGTGCCCCCTCCCTTCATTCCCCGCAATGGGCTGTTGCAGCGGCCGACGCGTTGCTATGTAGGGATGTCGGAGATTTGATCCATGAACAGCAAATCAAGCGTGTGGCGCCTTCCTTGCGTCCCGGTCGTGATCGCCGCCCTCAGCCTGCTGCTCGCGGGCTGCGGCATCAACAACATCCCGAGCTATGAGGAAAGCGCCAAGGCGGATTGGTCGCAGGTGCTCAACCAATATCAGCGCCGCGCGGATCTCATTCCCAATCTGGTCGAAACGGTGAAGGGCTATGCCGCGCAGGAGCGGCAGGTTCTCGAAGAGGTCACCAACGCGCGGGCGCGCGCTACGCAGGTGCAAGTGCAGATTCCGCCGGACATCGTCACCAATCCGGAAGCGTTCAAACGTTTTCAGGACGCGCAGGCGCAGCTCACGGGCGCGCTAGGGCGGCTGCTGGCGGTCTCGGAGCGCTATCCCGATTTGAAATCGAACCAGAATTTCCTCGCGCTGCAGTCGCAGCTCGAAGGCACCGAGAACCGCATCTCCGTTGCCCGCCGCGACTACATCGAAGCCGTGCGCCGCTACAATACCGAGCTGCGCACGTTCCCCGGCGTGATCTGGGCCTCGACGCTCTACCGCAACAACAAGCCGATGGAGACGTTCACGGTCGCCGAAGAGGTGACCCGGCCGCCGCAGGTCAAGTTCTGATGGCCGCGCCGTGAGCGCAGCGCGCCAGTCCGGTGCCGGAGCGCGCTGCACAGGCTACGCGTGCGCTGCCGTGGTGGCGGGGGAGAGGCGGGCAGAGGACGAGGGCCGATGCCGGCGCGCAGGTTTGGCGCTGGCGCTGTTGGCGTTTTTTTCGCTTGCCGTCGTCCCGGCCCTTGCACTCGTCCTGCCCACGCTCAGCGGCCGCATCGTGGACGATGCCAACATCCTCGATCCGCCGACGCGCGCTGCGCTCGACCAGAAGCTGGCGGCGCTCGAAGCCAAGACCACCGACCAGCTCGTGGTCGTCACGCTCAAGTCGCTGCAGGGCACCTCGATCGAGGATTTTGGGGTTCAGCTTGGCCGCAGCTGGCGGATCGGACAGCGCGACAAGAACAACGGCGTGCTGCTGATCGTGGCGCCAAGCGAGCGCAAGGTGCGCATCGAGGTCGGCTACGGCCTCGAGGGCACGCTCACCGACGCCGTCTCAAAGCTCATCATCGAGAACGCGATCGTTCCCCGCTTTCGCGCCAACGATATCCCGGGCGGCGTCACCCGCGGCGTCGACGACATCATCAGCGTGCTCACGGGCGACGCCGAGGAATGGAAACAGCGCGCGGCGAAGCGACCCGATCCGCCGCTGCCTTTGGGCACGATCCTGATCTTGATCCTTGCGCTCGCCATGTTCGCCGTGGTTTTCGCCACGATCGTCGGCGCGATGCCGAGCCAATCGAACAGTCGGCGCCGTTGGTCATCGGCCCCCTGGTGGACCGGCTCCTCCGGCGGCTTTTCCGGCGGCGGCGGATTTGGCGGGGGCGGCTTTGGCGGGGGCGGCTTTGGCGGCGGCGGCGGCTCGTTCGGCGGCGGCGGCGCGTCGGGAAGCTGGTGAGGCGCGGCGATGATCTCGCAGGCCGACAAGGAGCGCATCGCTGCTGCCATCCGCGGCGCGGAAGCGAACACCTCGGGTGAAATCTTTTGCGTGATCGCGCGGCATGCAAGCGACTATCGGCTGGTGCCGCTGGCGTGGGCCGCCGCGATCGCGCTCGCGCTGCCGGCCCCGCTGATCTATCTCACGCTATGGCCGGCCTCGGTGATCTACCTCGTGCAGCTCGCCGTCTTCATCGCCGCAGCGCTCGCGCTGTCGCTGCCGGCCATCCGCTTTCACATCGTCCCGCGCCGCACCCAGCACGAGCGCGCCCACGTGCAGGCCATGCAGCAGTTCTTTGCCCACGGGCTGCACCGCACCGAAAACCGCACCGGCGTGCTGATCTATGCCGCGGTGGCCGAGCGCTACGCCGAGATCGTGGCGGACGCGGGCATCGATTCAAAGGTGACGCCGCAGGTGTGGGCCGCGGCCATCGCCGCGCTGATCGAGGGAATTCAGCAGGGACGTGCGAGCGACGGCTTCGTCGCCGCGATCGAGCAGTGCGGTCGCGTATTGGCCGAGCATTTTCCACCCGGCGCGCTCAAGCGCGACGAACTGCCGAACAGGTTGGTCGAGATCTGAGGCGGCAAAGCACGCATCCCGGCCCGGCGAGGTTCGGCCGCCGTCAGTGAACCGCCATTTCCAGATTCGCTCGAGTTGTCGTTCCGCCTCGCGCAACGTGGCGGCGCAGTCAGCGAGCAGCCCTTCCTCCTGGCTCCGGAGCAATCGCCTTCGCATTGTGGCCGGCGAACTCCGGCGGCACGTCGAACGTTCCCTTTTGCAGGTCGTAGCGGCAACGCCAGCCGCGAAGCGCGCGGATTTGGCCGTGCCGGCGGTCGGGTGACACGTCACCGGACAAGGAGATGACGAGATAGCGGTTGTCCGGCCAGTTCACGCCCATCCAACGATAGTGTTCCTCGGCTCCTTTCACCAGATCCGCCGCGATATGGAAGTCGGGGCGCCTGATCTTGCGCGAAACGGGAAGGCTGTTGAAGTAGGCCCATGCCAAGTCGCTGAGCGGCTTGCGCGTCGCGGCAACAAATCCCTGCGGACGCAGACGATACAAATACAGACTCGAATATCCGGCGCCGGTTTTTTGCATGCGCACGAGCCATTGCGAGTCGTTGGTGAATCTGAAGCCCGCCGCGTAATCGGGTTGCTCCGGTTCGAGCAAAGTGAAGGCGTCGCCGTGGCGCGCCCAGAACTGCCAGGTATAATCACCGTCGGCATCGACCTTGCGGTATTCCTCGATGGTGGTTGCGCCGTCGGGGGAGGTAGAGGTGTGCTCCGTCTCGAGCTTGTAATCGGCGGGCGGCCCGGCCGCCTGCGCCGTTGCCGTCGCGACAACGCAAGCGAGGAGCACGCCGATTGCGGCTGGCAAGTACGTCCGGCTCATTCGCGCAGCAGCCGATTCTTGAAACTGGACTACCGCTATGCCGATCGACGTGTGATGGCAAGCAACCTCGGGCCACGCACTATTCGAGGGAGGGTGAGGCATGACTGCCGCCTTGAATCATCTCGATCAATTTTCGATCTTTGGCCGTTCTTCGGTGGCGCTTTTCCTTATCCTCGGTCTCGACCTGACGTTTTCAGCCATTCACGCCTATGAGGAATGGCGAGGCGAGGAAGCGCCGCTGTGGCGCGTTTTCGGCGCAATTGTCGGGCTGTGGGTTTCCAATCGGGCCGGCTTCTTGGTTTTCACTGTGGGACTGACGCTTGCCCTGTGGGTCGCGGGCCTGGCCGGCATCTGCGGTTGTCTGCCGATTGCGGAACGTTCGCTCGCCGCGACGGTCGGCGCCCTGGGGGTGATCATCGGGGCGCGGATATCCGACACGCTGCTGTCGCATTGGGGGCTTTATGCGCTGGGCTACCGCCCGAATCCTGGTCTCAAGTCGACGCCACTCTACGTGCTCGAAGCGGTTTTCATTACACTGACATTTTGGAAAGGCCTTTCGCTTGCTCCGGGTGCGGCGTGGACGGGCATTGCGGCGGGGGCGATCGTTTTCGTGCTGGTGTTGCCGGTGATGCGGGCGTTAAGGGCGATTCGGCCCTCCTTGGCGCGCGCGCCTTGGATTCGATGGCAGCCGCTCCCGGCGTGGACCAAAGAGTGACGTCGAGCTTTACGGGGTACCTATTGGGCGCTGGCCGAGACCAGACGCGAGAGTCCCTGATTCGGTCCCAACACCACCACGGTCGCACCAGTCTTCACCCGGCTGTAGAGATCGATCACGTCTTCGTTGGTCAACCGTATACAGCCCGAGGAAATCGCATGTCCGATCCATCCGGGCTGGTTCGTGCCATGGATGCGATAGAGGGTGTCCTGGCCGTTGGCATAAAGGTAGAGCGCGCGGGCGCCCATTGGATTGGCTGCGCCGCCTTCGACGTAGTTCGGAAGCGGACCGAGCCGCCGCTTCTCATTTTCGGTCGGCGTCCATCCCGGCCACTCTTGCTTGTAACCGACCGTGGCGACGCCGGACCATGCTTGGCCCTTTTCGCCGACGATGGCGCCGTAGCGAACCGCCTTGCGCTCGGGAAGCACGTAGTAAACGTAGCGCGCGTCGGTATCGACCACGATCGTTCCCGGCGCTTCCTTGCGGGCGAAGTCGACGATCTGACGGCGATAGGCGGGTGCGATGTACGCCTGCTGATACGGCGGGTTCGTCAGTTGCTGCCTGTCGCGCGGCGTGAAATTGGCATCGAACACCGGACCGGACTGCATGCAGCCGGCAAGCGCAAATCCAGCCAAAGCGAGCAAGATGCCGCGGACGACCAACATCGATTCCCCCCGAAGCCCAAATCAGGGTTGCTAAAGTCTAACTGATTTGCGGCAGCGCAGTCTGTGATAAATCAGTCACAGCCGATGCAAATGTCAGGTGCGAGGGACGTTGCGCGTTACGATCGCTTTCGTTGCTGGTCGCGAGCGCGATGCAGCGCGTTCGTCAAAGGAAAACCCCCAGGGCCGTGGCAGGTCCCCAGGGGCTTTCTTGTGCAGCGCCGATCACGGGTCTGGCGAAACCGTGATCCGCGAAGATGCTAACCGCAGCTCATCATCTCCGCAACATCTTGGACTCGAGATTCCGCAACTGTGACATTTCTGCACTCGTCCGCTATGTAGCCGGCTGCTGCGGTTGCGTGCGATGCTCGCTTCCGTCAATGCAAATGGTGCAGATGATCGGGAGGAGCACTGAACCATGACGGAGCGCTGCCGCATGCCCTACTGGTTGCTCGGGCTATTGATCGTCGTCTTCGGTGGGTGCGGTCATGCGCTCGCCCAAACTTGGCCGAGCAAGCCGCTCCGCGCGATCGTTCCGTTTGCCGCCGGCAGCGCCACCGACGTCGTGCCGCGCACGGTGTTGGAGCCTTTGTCGGCGCAGTTGGGGCAACCCATCGTCGTCGAGAACCGCGGCGGTGCGGGCACGACCATCGGTGCCGCGATGGTCGCCAAGGCGGAGCCTGACGGCTATACGCTGCTCGCGACCTCTTCGGCGCATACTTTGGTGCCGACGGTTTATCCGCACGCACCGTATGACACCGCCGCCGATTTCGCCGCCGTGGTCTCGCTTGGAACGAGTCCGAATGTGCTGGTGGTTTCGCCGGCGAAGGGCTTCAAGACGGCGTACGATCTGGTCGCCGCGGCCAAGGCGAGGCCCGGCGCTTTGAATTTCTCCTCGGCTGGCGTGGGCAGCGCCACGCATTTGAGCGCCGAGCGCTTTCGCATGGCGGCCGGCTTCCAGGCCATGCACATTCCGTTTCGTGGCGGCGCCGAGGCCATCACCGAGGTCCTCTCCGGCCGGGCGGACTTTCTTTTCACTCCGCTTGGGACTGCGCTTCCGCAAATTCGCGCCGGCAATCTTGTTGCCCTTGCCGTCAGCAGTCCCAAACGCGCGGCGCTCTTGCCCGAGGTGCCGAGCGTGCTCGAGCTGTTTCCCAATTCGGATTACCCGTTTTGGATCGGCATCTTCATGCCGGCGAAGACGCCGAGGAACATCATCGAGACATTCCACCGCGAAGCGGTGAAAAGCATGCAGTTACCCAACGTCAAGGAGCGCCTGGCTACCCTCGGCATGGAGCCGATGCCAGCGACGCCCGCGGAGTTCGACGCGCGTGTGCGGGCGGAAATCGGAACCACCGGCGTGCTCGCCAAGGCGGCGGGTCTGCAGCCGAACCAATGATCTGACTTCAAAGCAAAGCCCCGCCATCTCGGCGGGGCTTCACGTCATCCTCGACTAGCTCGCGGTTCGACGACTCACCGTTCGATCTCGATGTCGGCGCCCGGACGAGACCTTCTGATCTCGACGCCCGGCTCGCGCACGCGTCGGCGCTCCTCGATGATCACGTCGCGATCACGTACGCCTCTGCCGACCGTGACGTCGCGGTCGCGGTGCACGCAGTTCTTGTTGCACAGCGGTCCGACACAGTCTTCCCGGCAGATCCGATCGGCGCTCGCCGGCAGCGAAAGCGCGGCCGACGCCGCCGTCGCGAGTGCGATGGCAAGAATATGGGCTGGACGCATCCTCGGGCCTCCATTGCTGCTCCCTGCGCTTAAACGCGTCAACGAGAATGATGTTCCGCGAGTTCCGCGCTTTCGTTGCTGGTGCATGGCGAAACTCGGGACTGCGCGCCCGCGTTTTCAAAGGGTGGACGAGGCACTCGCACATCTATCGCCGGTCACGTCCCAGGTTCAGGGGCTGATCGATTTTGTCGGATCGCATCCGCATTTTGCGTTGATGGCGGTCTTCCTGCTGGCGTTGTCGGAAGCCGTGCCTGTCGTCGGCACCGTGGTGCCTGGCTCGACGGCCATTCTCGGCATCAGCGCGCTAGCGACGACGGCGCAGCTCGATCCTTGGCTGCTGCTGATCGCGGCGACGGCGGTGAGCTTCGCCGGCGCCAGGGCCGAGCGGCTCTTCTCCTCGTTATCGCCGTGGCCCTCTGAGGAATGGGTGTGTGTGGCACCTGCTGAGAGCGAAGTCCCGCGACCCGGGCGGTCGCGCCGATCAAACCCTTGCGTATGCTGGCGCTGCGCGAGAACAGCCCCGACCGGGTTTAGCCGTCGGGGCCGTTCTTGCAGCCTACCGCAGGGCGAGGGGCCGATGATCAGGCCTGCTCTTTCTCGCACTTCTGCATGAAACTTTTCTTTGCCGCGCCTTTAAGCGCCTTGCCATCCGAGCCGATCGCCTTGGGCTCGCACGCGTCGCGCTTACATTTGGTCAGAAAGCTCGTTCTCGCCGCGCCGGCGAGCTCCTTGCCGTCTTTTCCGACCGCCTTGCTCTCGCACGTGACGGGAGTTTGTGCCGCCGCCGAAGCGATGGAAAACGCCGTGAGCAATACCGCCAGCATCAATCGTGTCATCGTCCTCTCTCCCTCGCTGGAAACGCGCGCGCCTGCGCGAAGAGGCATGATGCGCTTTCAGGCGGGAAAAATACAGTAGCCTTGCTCGATGTTGTTGCGTCACCTAGTTCTGCTCGCGTTCCGCGCCGGAAGGCGCGAGGCTTAAGCGCAGCCCCCAGCAAACAATGGTCGATTGGACCTACAAGATCCCTGCCCCCATCCTGGGCGAGGGTGTCGCCGCATTTGAGTCGCCGTTTCTCGGCGATATCCAATCGCCCGGGCGGACCGGACGCTTTCATATTCCCGCGTCAGGCAGCTTCGGATCGTTTCCGCGCCGGCTCCGCCGCTGCCTCGCGCGCCGCCCTTGCGGCATCGTGGGCGCCCTGCATGATCCTTTGTCCGAGTTCTTTCGTTTGATCTCCCAGCAACTGAGCTTGCCGGCTAACGAATTCGCTCTGGATGCGCGCGAGTTCCTGCGGCTCCTTCATCCGCATGAGCTTATGCGCGCAGTCGAAAGTATTGGAGAGCGTTTCTTCCGCAAACGTCAGCGAGTGCTCGCAAATCGCCGCCGTTTGTTGATCGACGTCGCGAACGGCATTACGGGCGACGGTCAGCAAACCGTCCAAAGCAGCTTTGCTCTGGTTGAGGTTCTGCTCCACGATCGCGCGCATCCAGTCGGTTGCCTGTTCCGTATTCTGCTGGGCAAAATCCATAGTGCTTCTTGCCATAGCGTCACCTCCGTCAGTGAAGCACAGTCAGTTCGTGTGTATTGAGTTGAGGCGGTCGCTGGAACTAGCGCGCATTCGCCTGCACGCCCTGCGCCGGCCTCCCAGTGACAACGGAGTCTGCCGATGCTGGTTCCGCGAACTCGGGCAAATTGTCGACGCCTGCCTGGTTTCGTGCGGCGTATCCGGATTGGCGCAAGGAGCGCACGCAAGCGCCGCATTCGAGTTCCATTCGGCCGCCAAGCCGTCACATTTTTCAAGTTCATCGAGGCGGCCGATTCCGGCGAGCCAATCAACAGGTCGACGCCGGAAATTTTGCTCGTGAACGGGAGGCGCGCATGGCGCTCAGTTTACGCGATGTCCGGTGCGACCCGATTGCCAGCCGCGCTCTCGCGGAGCTGATGCACGATTACACCGTCACCGAAGACGAAGGCCGGTTGGTTCTCACCAAGAACGCGGGGGCCATGCGACTCTTCTTGCATGGGCTCGACGACCTGCATCAATGGGATTTCATCCAGCACAAAGGGATGATGAACGAGCGCGAAGGACTGCGCTCGCGCTCGGCCACCCTCGAGCAGCAGCGCGAGAGCTGGAAGGTGCGCGCCTTGATGGCGGAGGCGCAGCTGCTCGAAGCGACCGCCAAGCCCGTCAGCGAGGTCCGCGCTCAGAACGTGAGCGACGTCAGGTACGCTTCGCTCAAGCGCTTCCTGGCGAAGCGCTTCCACCCCGATTACGCCGCCGCGCAAGGGATCGAGAAGATCGTCCGCAACGAGATCTTCAAGGAAATCTGGGGCGAGGTCGAGCGTCTCGATCAGGTGGGCGCAGGAACGCGCCCGGCGGCCTCGCGATCATCCGCCGCCGCCTGATCGGGCCATCGCCGCCGCGCGCGACCCTCATCCTTCGAGCCGCGCGCGCCCGTTTACCTTCCCGGCACAGGTCTCACACCCGCGCTCCTCAGGGTGAGGACGAGCAGGCGCATTTCGCCCGCTCCTCAGAACGAACGCGCTACGCCGGCGGCCTTTGCATCTTCTCTTGCATGATGGCCATCAGGCGCTCCGTCACGGGGTCGAGGGTGGCGGGCGCAGTTTCCCCCGCGGGGCTGGCCTCGGGGTTGGCCGCCTCGGTTTGTTCACTCACGCCCGGATCATCGCCCTTCGCTCCTGCCGTTCCGTCCAACGACGGCTGGTCGCGAAAGGCCGCGGACAGGTCCAACGTCCGCGTCCGCCGGTTCTGCGGCCTGCGGAAGACCCTGAAAACCCGCACCCGGTCGCCCTCGCCGACGAAATCGATGTCACCTTGTTCGTTGAGCCGCTCCTTCAAGGCATCCCTGACGCAGTTCTTCGCCTGTTGCGCTTCGGTTCTTAGAACCGAAAGCTTGGTGGACTTGTCCACGTACTCATTCCACCCCTTGAGGGTTTGGACCTTCTCCATGGGTAGGTAGCCGATGGTCTTTGTCTTGGCTTCGTTCTGCTCTGCCATATCCTTGTCCCCTTGCCACAGGGCTCTTGTGTCAAAGCATGGTTCACGGCTGGTTAATGGCAGGAGAACATGCGGCGCCGGGCGGCGGCGAAGAGCGGCCTTCCAAGCCCCCGCGATCTGGGCATAAGCTTTTCGTCCGCGAGCTGCCGGCACGAGCAGCCGCACCGACGCCAGGGAGGAAAGCATGAGCGAATTCGCCGCGCACGGCGCTGTGCCGTGGTATCGCGCGCTCGACCGCACGCAATGGAAGGCGCTGGTCGCGTCGAATCTCGGCTGGACCTTCGACGGCTTCGAGGTGTTCGCGCTTATCCTCACTGTCGGCGTGGCGCTGCATCAGCTGCTCGACCCCTCGCAATACCAGTTCATTCCCGCCTACGCCGGCGCGATCATCGCCATCACGGTCTTCGGCTGGGGGCTCGGCGGGCTCCTTGGCGGCGTGCTCGCCGATTATCTCGGCCGCAAGCGCTCGATGACGCTGACCATTCTGGCCTATTCGCTGCTCACGGGTTTGAGCGCGTTCGCCTGGGATTGGGTCTCGTTTGCCGTGTTGCGGTTTCTTGTCGGGCTCGCCATCGGGTCGGAATGGGCGACCGGCGCCTCGATCACCGCCGAGCTGTGGCCGGCGAAGGCGCGCGGCAAGGGCGGCGCGTTCCTGCAGTCGGGATATCCGATCGGCAGCATCCTCGCCTCGGGCGTTTGGCTCGCCATCGGCAGCTCCGGCCCCGGCGCCTGGCGCTATATGTACCTGATCGGTGTGCTGCCGGCGCTCGTCGTGTTCTGGATTCGGCGCAACATTCCGGAATCACCGCGCTGGGAGGAATCCAACCGGCGCCGCCGGGCCGCCTATCATCTGCGCCGCCAAGGCGCGACACTTGAAGGCGAGAACGCGGCACTGGTGCGCTTCACGCTCATCGACATGTTCGCCGAACCCGCGGTGCGCTTGCGCCTCGTTGTTACTTTCGTGATGTCGTTGTCGGTGACGATCGGCTATTGGGGCGTGTCGACCTTCGTGCCGGCCTATGTGGGATCGGTCGCCGCCGCGGCGGCGCTACCGGCCCAGCGCTATGCGGCGCTGGTCGGGTTGATCCAGAACCTCGGCGCCTTGGCCGGCTTCGCGAGCTTCGGCTTCCTCGCCGATGCCTTCGGCCGCAAGCCGACGACGATGCTTTATTACCTGATGTGCCTTGTCCTCACGCCCGTCGTCTATCTGTGGGTCAAGGACATCCATCTGCTGCTCGCTGCGTTCGCACTCTATGGGTTTTTCATCCAGGGTTGCTTTTCGTGGACGCCGATCTGGCTACCCGAGCTGTTTCCGACGCGCATGCGTGCGACCGCCGCGGGCTTCATCTTCAACGCGCCGCGGCTCATTTCGGCGATCGCTCCGCTGATCGCCGGCACCTTGATCGTGAGCCTTGGCGGCTACGGCAAGGCAGCAACCATCATCGGCATGTTCTATATCCTCGGGCTTCTCGCCGTGCCGTTCCTGCCGGAGACGCGGGGGCAGCCGCTGCCGGAAGGCGATACGCTGGCGCTGGGGGAGAAACCGGAAGGTGTGGCGCGCCTGGCATAAGGTGGCATGCGGCCCAGACGCGCGTCTTCGACCCTGAGCGGGATGCGTCGCATCTTGTTTGAGTCTCGCGCCAGGCGAAGCCCCGGATGCCGCTGCGCGGCAGCCATGCTAGGCTTTGCACCGCGATGACCGACGCAACCCGGTTTCAGTTCAACATCCCTTCCGTCCCGAAGGCCTATGACGAGTTCTTCGTCCCCAGGCTGTTCGAGCCCTGGGCAAAGCTGTTGCTCGAGGCCGCCGATCTTCGCCGCGGCGAATCCGTCCTCGACGTCGCCACCGGACCCGGGACAGTGGCACGGCTCGCGGCGGTGCGCCTCGGCGCCGAGGGGCGCGTCGTCGCCATCGACATCGCCCAGCCGATGCTGGATATCGCCAAAGCCAAGGCTCCGCCGCCGGGCGCGGCGCCGATCGAGTACCGCAATTCTCCCGCCGCTCCTCTTCCGGCTGCGGCCGGAGCATTCGACGCGGTTCTGTGTCAGCAGGGGCTGCAGTTCTTTCCCGACCGCCCCGCCGCCTTGCGTGAAATGCGCCGCGTATTGAAACCGGGCGGGCGCGCCGCCATCGCGGTGTGGGCGGAGCTCGAGCGCAACCAAATCTTTGCTAGTTTCCACGCGGCATTGCGCGACCGCGCGCCGGCCGCGCTCGCAGAGCTGATCGTCGCTCCCTTTAGCTGGCCAAGCGGCGCGGCGCTCAAATCCGCGGCGGAGGACGCCGGCTTCCGCGACGTTCGTCTCTCGACCCCCTCGTTGCCTATGGTGCTTGAAGGCGGAGTGGAGCAGGCCGTCCAATCCTTCGCCGCGACGCCGGTGTCGCCCGGCGTTGCCGAGCTCGCGCAAGACATTCAGCATGCCGTCTTCGCCCGTATGCGGGACGAAATGGGGCAATTGTTGACGGACGGGAAGGTCGTCGGCGCGATGACCTCCAACATCATCGTCGCCCATTGCTGAACGCGCGAGCCGGTGCATCACCCCGGATAAGGATTTAGCGATACGCAGGAGCTCCGGCCGCAAGCGCCGCCGCGTCAGTTCGTCGGCGCGATGTTGGCGTCTTTTGCGAGCTTGAGGATCGCCGCGACATCGTCGCGGTAGAACGTGCCGAACTCCTCGACCGTCATCGGCGTCGGTTCCACGCCTAGCGTCGTCAGTCGCTCCTGCACCGCCGGCGCGGCCAGCGCCTTCTCGGTTTCGGCGTGCAGCCGATCGATAATGGCGCGCGGCGTCTTCGTCGGGAAGCCCACCCCGCCCCAGAACAGGTACTGCGCTTCGGGATAGCCCGCCTCCGCCACCGTCGGCACGTTCGGCAGCATCGGCGCCCGTTTCGGCGTGCTGACCGCCAGCGCCACCAACTTGCCGTCGCGGATGTTGGGCAGCGCGGGCGCGACCGGCAGGAAGTAGAAATCGACGCGCCCGGTCATCACCTCCGTGAAGGCCTCGACCGGACCGCGGAACGGAATGTGCTGCACATTGATCCCGGCAGCGAGGCGCAAGCGCTCGCCCGCCCAGTGCGACGCGGAGCCGAGTCCGGCGGAGGCAAAGTTCAACACGCCGGGCGCGGCCTTGGCGGCGTTGACCAGGTCGGCGACCGACGTCCAACCTTTCGACGGCGCGGCGACCAGCACGCTCGGCTGCACGCCCAACATGGCGACGGGCATGAAATCGCGCACCGGATCGTAAGGCAGGCTCTTGTGCAGGGCAGCGTAGGACCCCTGGGAGGCCGTCAAGAGAAAGAGCGTGTAACCGTCGGGATCGGCCTTGGCCGCCGCCGCGGAGCCGGTCGTCCCGCCGGCGCCCGGCCGGTTCTCGATCACAAAGGACTGGCCCACCTGCTTGCCGACCTGATCGAGCACGATGCGCGCCACGGTGTCGGCGGCGTTGCCTGCGGTCAGCGGGCTGATAGTCAGCACCATGCGGTTCGGCCAGTCCTGCGCGCGCGCGGCCGGCGCGAGCGTGACGAGTACGGCGCACGCCGCGGCGCCGCACGCGGTACGGAATGGCATCGAATCCTCCTCGACTATCGAAGCTCTAGTCGGCTTCGTTGGCCACGTCGGCGCGCGGCCTATCTGCGGCCCATCTTGCGATTCCGCCGCTCCGCGTTGCCGGCAGCATGATGCTCCCGATCAGGGCGCCCAAGCAACCGGCGGGTCGCGCTCTGCGCGCGCGCGTCGCACGCAAACATCTGAGCTTTCGAACTCAAATTCAAAGCCGGGTCGTGATCGTTCCGCACGACTCTTTTTATCTGGCTACGTGTCGAATTTCTGTATTGACTACGAATCGCGTCGGTGCCATAGATTCGCACGCCCGCCCCGCGATCGGGTTGGCGAAGTAAGAATGCAAACGCCCGCGCGCCGAAACGCGCCGCGGGAATGAAAGGGGCTTTGAAGATGGTGAATTGCTGTCCTCATCCTGAGGAGCGCGCAGGCGAGATGGTACCGCCAACTCGAACGCACCGTAGGCGCTTCTCGAAGGATGGGGACGAGCGGGGCGTCTTCATGCTTCGCGACGCATCGCAGCGCGGTCTTGGCGGTCGAAGGACGTGGGCTCGCGTTGTCTGCGATGCTCCTCAGTATGAGGGCAGGCGGAACGAAGCCGATGATCGCGTGCGCGCAGACAGATGCGTTGGTGAAACCAACCTGCGCGTGTGTCGGGCGAGCTCCCATTGTTCTGGGATTGTTATTTACAATGAAAATACCAACTCAAAATTGTAAGCCGTCCGCGCGTGGCGCAGGAGCACGCAGCACCAGCTTTCTCGTTGCTGTGCAAGCGGAGGCGAGGGTTGTGCCGGGCGCGCCTGATTTTTTCGTGTTGTTTACAGGAGCGATATCGCGGAGAGGCCGCGTTTGGAAAACTCGCCTCAGGCCTCCGCGGCCGCCTTCTTGGCCAAGCGCCAGAGCTGAAATCCTTTGCTGTCGATTGCCTGTTCGATCGCGTCGCGCGAGAATTTATGGGGCGGAGCCTTCTCCGGCCCGACGGCGCCCGTGGCGGTCCAAGGACCCAGTTGCTGTGGAAGCCTGCTGCCGGTGAGGTCGCCCGCGAAGGCTTGCAAACCTTTTCTCGTCTCCGATTTGAAAATATAAATCCGCATGACTCAATCCTTTCTGCAGTTAACGATGGATACGTATGTGTTGCCGGCGACGCTGCAAGCGCTGCGCGTCGCGTCATCCGCGCAACCCTCAAAGAGAGTTGCTGGGAATGACGGCCGCCGGTACAAAGCGGGCGCCCGCACCAGCGCCAGGGCAAATGAGATCATCCACACGTCACGCTCCTCTGGTCACCGGCGGGAGCCGCGACTGGTCTCCCCGCCACCGGCGCCTGCATGCTTGCGTGTTATGGCCGGTGATGGCCGACCCTGCGCCTTATTGACGAAATTGTCGAGGACGCTCGGCTTTCGTTTTCGATCCAATCACGCGGTTGAACCGTTTGCCGGAACCGCGTACACTACCGGTATTCGAGTTTGGCCTTGTTTTGTCGCGCACTCGCGGTGGGGCTCCCCATAGGCAACGCTGACTTCGGATAAGCGGTCGCACGATCGTCATGTGACCGCGATTAGCTTCGTGCAGACAAAGGAGGCCATGATGGCTACTGGCACCGTGAAATGGTTCAACCCGACGAAGGGTTATGGATTCATTCAGCCGCAGGACGGCGGCAAGGACGTATTCGTGCATATCTCCGCGGTCGAGCGCGCCGGCCTGAGCTCGCTCAATGAGGGTCAAGTGGTCGAATACGAGCTCGTCAGCAACCGCGGCAAGCAGTCCGCTGAGAATCTCAAAACTCGCTGACGCGGCAACGTCAGCCGCTTGCACGGCGCCTGCGGCGCCACCACCACGATTGGAAAAATTTTGCAGGTCATCGTTCGCGACAACAATGTCGATCAAGCTCTAAGAGTGCTCAAAAAGAAGCTGCAACGCGAGGGTGTCTTTCGCGAGATGAAGCGGCGGAAGGCGTACGAAAAACCCTCTGAGCGCAAGACGCGCGAGAAGGCGGAAGCCATCCGCAGGGCGCGCAAGGCGGCCAGGAAGCAGGCGCAGCGGGAAGGCTTGCTCCCCATGCCGAAAAAGCGGGAGGTTGCGCCGCGTCGCGCGCCGCCGCCGCGATCCTTCTGAGTTCAGCACAGCAAATCGGTCTTTTCCGCCTTCCCTCCGAGAGAGGCAAGCGCGCGAGCTGCCTCATCCGGAGGAGGCGCCCAAAGCGCTTTTACGCGCTTAAAGTGCGGCTCCTCAGGATGAGGGCAGGAGGGGGGCCCAAGACATGCCGGCCTACACGCTGACCCTCGCCTTTTCAGCAAGCGCGGGCTGCGGCGCGCCGGTGGCGCCAAGCGGCAGCGCGGTCGCGGCGTGGAACGCGCGGCCGATCGAAGCGAGCGCCGCGTCCTGGCCCGCGGGCGCAACGAGCGTGATGCCGAAGGGCGTGCCGTCCGCGCGCATCGTCGCCGGCAGCGCGAGCGCGCAAAGGTCGAGCAGGTTGACGAAATTGGTATAGGTGCCCAGTCGGCTGTTGGGCGCGACGGGATCAGCGAGCACTTGCTCGACCGTGTAGACCGTCGGCACGGTCGGCAGCGCCATGGCATCCATCGAGCGGAAGGTCGCCTCGCAGACACGGCGCAGCTCCTCGAGCCGGTAGAAGCCGGTAAACGCATCCGCCGCGCTGATCTTGGCGCCGGCGAGGATGATCTGCCGCGTCACCGGATGCATTGCCTCGGGCGCCGCCTCGATTACCGTGCGCGCGGCGAGGTAGCGCTCGGCGACCCAGGCCCCCTCGTAGAGGAGGCGCGCCGTCTCGTAGAACGGCGCCATGTCGAATTCGCTGATGCTTGCGCCGAGCCGCGCCAAGCGCGCCAGCGCATCGTCGTAAGCAGCGGCGGACGCTCTGTCGCCAAAGAACTCCCGCTGATCCGGCTTAGGGACGCCGAGCCGGGCGCCGCGCGGCACCTCTTTCAACGCGCCGAGACCGCGCCGGCGCGAATAGGGATCAGCGCTGTCGAACCCGGCGATGGCGGCGAGCGCGGCGAACGCGTCATCGACGGTGAGCGCAAGCACGGACACGCAATCGATGCTGCGGCAGGCCGGCACCACGCCCGCGGCCGAGACCAGCCCGAGGCTCGGCTTTAACCCCACGATGTTGCCGAGCGCCGCCGGCACGCGGCCCGAGCCCGCGGTATCGGTGCCGAGCGCGAGCGACACGAGGCCTGCCGCCACCGCGATCGCCGAGCCCGTGCTCGATCCGCCGGGGATCAGCGCCGGATCGAACAGGTTGCGCGCGATGCCGTGGGGCGTGCGCACGCCGACGAGCCCGGTGGCGAATTGATCGAGATTGGTCTTGCCGATGACGATTGCGCCAGCGCGCCGCAGCCGCGCGACGCAGGTTGCGTCTTTCGCCGGCGTATAGGCAAAGGCGGGGCAGGCGGCGGTGGTGGGAAGCCCCTCGACATCGATGTTGTCCTTGATCGCGACCGGCACGCCGTAGAACGGCAGATCGGCGAGCGCGCGATCCGCCGCGCGCCGCGCCGCGAGCGCCTTCGCCTCGGCGAGCGCTGCGGTTTCGTCGCGCAGCGTGATGAAGATCGCGGGATCGGCGTGCGCACGGATGCGCGCGTAGGCGCGCGCGACGGTCGCCTCGGGGCTTGCGCCCGCGCGATGCGCCTCCACGATCGCCGCTACTGTCTCGCCTGAGGTCATTAGCTTGCGCCTGGACCGGTACCGCCCGTGCTGCTGTCGTCGCCTTGCTGAATCATCCGCCACGCATAGCACACTAGATCGCGGCGAACTGCGCGGCGATGGGCGTGGGCATCCAGTCGGCGGCAAGGCCGAGATCGGCGAGGATCACTTGCGCGGCGTTGTAGGCAGGCAGACCGGTGATGTTGCCGCCGGGGTGGCTGCTGGCGCCACAGAGATAAAGGCCCGGCAGATGCGTGCGGTAGGCGCCCGCCCCGGGGAACGGGCGGTGATAGCCGACCTGATCGTCGGCGAACGCGCCGACGAGGAGATCGCCCTCGCGCATGTTGGGGAGATCGCGCGTGATGTCGAGCGGCGTACGGGCAAACGAATCGAGGATTACGTCAGCCAGGTTGGGCGCGTGCGCTTGCCACATCTCGAGCATTGCGCGGGCGTGCGCCGCGCCCAAGCGGTCCCAATTGGCGGCATCGCCGTCGACGCGATAGGGCAGCTTCTCCCACATGAACGCGGTGTGACGGCCGTCCGGCGCCTGGCTCGGATCGAACAGCGTCGGGCAGGCGCCCCACATGACGGTCGGCGGAATGGTGCCGGCCTCGTGGTGGCGCAGGATGTCGCCGAAGCGCGCGACGTGGTCGAGGCCGAGGATCACCATAAAGGCGCGCGCCAGCTCGGGATGCGCGGCGCTCGCGCGATAGCGCGGCGGCTCGGCGAGGTTGAGGTGCAAGGCAAATAGCGGCGCCAGCAGGTTGTAACGAAAGCGGCGCGCGCGCTCGCGGATTTCGCGCGGCAAAAAGCGCTCGTCGATCAGATCGAGAAAGGTCTGATGCGGGTTGAGCGACGAGGCGACGAGATGCTTGGCGCGGATTAATTCGCCCTCGTGGGTTTCGATGCCCACCGCGCGGCCGCCGTCGACCACGATGCGCGCGGGCTCCGTGTTGAGTCGGATCTCGCCGCCGGTTTCGCGCACTGCGGCCTCGAGCGCGCGCGCGAGCGCCGCCGAGCCGCCGCGCGCCATCTGCGCCTTGGCCGGGCTCGCCAGCAGCGCGGCGATATGATGGCCGAAGCCGGGCAGCTGCAGGTCGACTTCGCGCAGTCCGTTGAAGAACAGGAGGCCCGCCTTGATGGCCGGATGCTCGAATTCCCGTTCGACGAATTCGAGCGGCGAGAGCGCGCTCACCTCCAGGAGCCGCCGGCCGGCGGGCGTGCGGGAAAGGAGCGCCCGCCGCGCCTCCGGCGGCAGCGGCGGCGAGCGCGCTTCCGGCGCGAGAATCTGCGCGACGATCGGCACGAACTCGTCGTGCCAGCGGCGCAAGGTGGCGGCGTCGCGTCGGCTGAACGCGGCGAACGAGTCGATGGTTTTGCCGATGTCGGTCCACCATTCGAGCGCGCGGCCGTCGCTGGTGATGAGCGCGACGTTGAGTTCGGGCTCGATCAGCTGCGCGCCGCGGCGCGCGAGCTCGAGGTCGGCGTACCACGGCATGGCGGTGACTGCGCGCAGGAAGAAGGCATGGGTGTTGTGGAGGAAGCCGGGACGCCGCGGGTCTTCGATCGTGTTCAAGCCGCCGCCCGCGGACGCGCGGCGCTCGATCGCGAGCGTCTTGAGCCCAGCCTTGCCGAGATAGGCCTGCAGGATGAGTCCGTTGTGCCCGGCGCCGAGAATAATGCCGTCGTAGGTGGTGGTCATCGCGGTTGCTCCGCCCTCATCCTGAGGAGGACGCGCGAGCGCCCGTCTCGAAGGATGAGGGCGGCCCATGCTTCGAGACGCGCCGCTGTGCGGCGCTCCTCAGCATGACGCCGAGCGCGTGGGTCCTTCGCGGCACGAAGTACATCACACCACCGTCTGGTGTCGCTCGATGCAGACGCGCAGCACTTCGTCGGGATCGCGCATCCACCAATTCTTGGCGGAGAGGATTTCCACCTCGCAATGGCCGCGGTAGCCGGCACGCTCGACCATGGCTCTGATCGCGCGCAGATCGATCGCGCCGTCGCCCATCATGCCGCGGTCGAGCAGGAGATCGCTGGTCGGCACCAGCCAATCGTTGACGTGATAGGCGAGGATGTTCTTCCCGGCGTGCGCGATCTCCTTCTCCAGGTTCGGATCCCACCACACGTGGTAGGTGTCGACCGCGACGCCCGCGCCCTCGCCCAATTCCTCGCACAGCTCGTTCGCCTGCGCGAGCGTGTTCACGCAGGCGCGATCGGCGGCGAACATCGGATGCAGCGGCTCGATGGCGAGCGGCACGCGCGCCGCGCGCGCATGAGGAAGCAGCGCATGCAGCGCCTCGCGCACCTGCGTGCGCGCGCCGGCGATATCGCGCGAGCCTTTCGGCAGGCCGCCGGCGACGAGGACGAGGCATTGCGCGCCGATGGCGGCGGCTTCGTCGAGGGCGCGCCGATTGTCGTCGAGCGCCGCGCGGCGCGAGGCCGCGTCGGCCGCCGGGAACATGCCGCCGCGGCAGAGCCCGGTGACGGTCATGCCGTGCGCGCGGATGAGCTTTGCAGCGCGTTCGACGCCGCAATCCTGCACGATGTCGCGCCAAGGCGAGATCGCGGCAATCCCGGCGCGCGCGCAGCCCTCGACCAGTTGTTGCAACGACCACGCCTTGACCGTGATCGAGTTGATGGAGAGCAGCGCGCGGTCATGCGAGAGGTCGCGCATCACGCTTCGACGCCGCGGGTCGCCAGCACGCAGCGCATGCGCGCGGCCGCGCGCTCGGCATCGGCGAGGAGCCCGGCCGCATCGGCGAGGCGGAACAGCTCGGCGAGATGCAAGGTGGAGCGCGCGCTCTCCTGCCCTCCGACCAAGGTGAAATGATCCTGCAGCCCGTTGAGATAGGCCATGAACACCACGCCGGTCTTGTAAAAGCGCGTCGGCGCCTTGAAGATGTGGCGCGAGAGCGGCACGGTCGGCGCGAGAATGGCGTGGAAGGTCTTGCCGTCGCCGCGCGTCAGCGCGCCGAGCGCCGCGGCCGCGGCCGGCGCGATGACGTCGAAAATGCCGAGCAGCGCATCGGAATAGCCCTGCGCGTCGCCGGCGATGAGCTCGGCGTAGTTGAAGTCGTCGCCCGTGTACATGCGCACGCCCTGCGGCAGGCGCCGGCGCATGGTGATCTCCTTGTCCTTGTCGAGCAGCGAGACCTTCACCCCGTCGACCTTCTCGGCATGCCCCGCGATGATGTCGACGGCGACTTCCATCGCTTTGTAGTGATCCTTATGCCCCCAATAGCCCTCGAGCGCGGGGTCGAACATCTCACCGAGCCAATGGATGATTACCGGCGCCTTCACCGCGCCGAGGATGCGGGCATAGACCTTGGCGTAGTCGTCCGGGGAGCGCGCGGCCTTCACCAGCGCGCGGCTCGCCATCAGCACGATGCGCCCGCCGAGCTTCTCGATCGCGTCGCACTGCTCTTCGTAGGCGCGGATGACGTCGTCGAGGCTGGCGCGCCCGTTCACTTCGAGCTGATCGGTGCCGGCGCCGCAGCCGATGAGCGCGCCGGGAAAATCGCGCGCCGCCTCGAGCGAGCGGCGGATCAGTTCGAGCGAGGTCGGCCAATCGAGTCCCATGCCGCGTTGCGCGGTGTCCATCGCCTCGGCGACGCCGAGCCCGAGCGACCACAGATGCCGGCGGAAGCCGACGGTGCACTCCCAGTCGATGGCGGCATCGAGCCAGGGATCGCCGTCCGCCAGCGGATCGGCCACCACGTGTGCCGCCGCATAGCCGATGCGGTTGAACGGCGGCGCGGCGGCAGGAAACTCGCGCGGTGGCCGCAAGGTGTAGGGCGCAAGCTTGCGGCCGGCGATGGGTAGATTGAGCGTGGGCACGTTGACCTTCCTTAGCTTAGTTGTCGATCTCGCTCGGCCTCATGGTGAGGAGCATCGCAGCGGAAGCGCCCCGTTACCGGTCCCCAAGCACGCTGCGCACCAGAGCGAGTATGTGGTTGGCGGCCTTTGACCGCGCTCCTCAGGATGACGGCGGACCCAACATATTCGACATGCAACATCACACCTCCAACTCCGGAACGTCGATCCAGCGCCGCTCCTTCCAGCTCTTGAGCCCGGCCTCGGCGAGCTGAACGCCCTTGGCGCCTTCGAGCAGCGTCCATTTGAACGGCGCGCCCTCGAACAGGTGGCGGATGAACATCTCCCATTCCGCCTTGAAGCCGTTGTCGTAGGGGCCGCCCGGCACTTCGCTCCAGGTGTCGAAGAAATCGATCGGCTGCGGCACGTCCGGGTTCCACACCGGACGCGGCGTGTTCACCCGCGCCTGGCTCCAGCACTTCTGCAGGCCGGCGACCGCCGAACCCAAGGTGCCGTCGACGTGGAAGGTGACGAGATCGTCGCGCCGCACGCGCGTGCACCAGGAGCTGTTGATGTGGGCGATGACGCCGTTGGCGAGCTGGAAGGTCGCGTAGGCGGCGTCGTCAACGTCGGCCTTGTAGGCCTTGCCGTTCTCGTCCCAGCGCTTGGGAATATGCGTGGCGCCGAGGCAGGACACGCTTTTGACCTCGCCGAACAGATTGTCGAGCACGTAGCGCCAGTGGCAGAGCATGTCGAGAATGATGCCGCCGCCGTCCTTCTTGCGATAGTTCCAAGACGGGCGCTGCGCCGGCTGCCAGTCGCCTTCGAACACCCAATAGCCGAACTCGCCGCGCACCGCGAGGATGCGTCCGAAGAAACCGGACTCGATCAGCATCTTGAGCTTGAGCAGGCCGGGCAGAAAGAGCTTGTCCTGTACCACGCCGTGCCGGATGCCGGCCGCCTTGGCCGCGCGCGCCACCTCGACGGCCTCTTCGAGCGTCTCGGCCACCGGCTTCTCGCAATAGATGTCCTTGCCGGCGGCGATTGCCCGCCGCAAGAGCTTGGCGCGCAGCTTGGTGGTGGCGGCGTCGAAGAACAGCGTGTCCTCGCGGCTCTTGAGCGCGGCGTTGAGGTCGGCGGTCCAGCGCGCGATGCCATGCGCCTTCGCCAGTTGCGCGAGCTTTGCCTCGCTGCGGCCGACGAGGATCGGATCGGGCATCACGCTGTCCCCGTTCTTGAGCGCCACGCCGCCCTGAGCGCGAATGGCGACAATCGAGCGGATCAAATGCTGATACGTGCCCATGCGGCCGGTGACGCCGTTCATGATGATGCCGAGCCGGTGTTGCGCCATTTCCGTGTTGTCCTTTAGTCCTGCTGCACGCGTCGATCCGCGGTGTCTGGTGCGAGTTAACCAGCCTTGTCCCAACCGCGCTAGTTAGCTCGTCATTACCGGGCTTGTCCCGGCGATCCATCGATTACGGTTTCGCCCAGAGGATGGATGCCTGCGTCACAAGCGCGTTTACGCGCGTCTTCGCCGCGCTTCTGCCCGCGCCTGACATCCTACTCCAAGCCAAGCAACCGATAGATCCGGCGGGTATAGTCGCCAAAGACCTCGCTGGTCTTCATTTCCAAGCTGCGTGGGTGCGCCAGCTCGACGCGGAAATTATCGGCCATGCGCGCGGGGCCGGCGGTGAGCACGATGACGCGGGTGCCAAGAAATACCGCCTCGGTGATGCCGTGGGTGACGAAGACGATCGTCTTCTTCGCCTCCTCCCAGATGCGCAACAACTCGAGGTTCATCTTCTCGCGCGTGAGCGCGTCGAGGGCGCCGAACGGCTCGTCCATCAGGATAAGCTTGGGATCGTGGATGAGGGCGCGGGCAATGGCGGCGCGCTGCTGCATGCCGCCGGAGAGCTCATAAGGGTAGCGGTCTTCGTGGCCCTTGAGCCCGACCAGGGCGAGAAGGTCGCGCGTCCGGGCACGGCTTTGCGCCATCGGCAAGCCGAGGATTTCCGCCGGCAGCAGCACGTTGTCGATCACGCGGCGCCACTTCAGGAGCAGCGGCTGCTGGAACACCATGCCGATGTCGCGCGCGGGATCGAACGGCTGGGTTGGCGAGCCGATCCTGACCTCGCCGGAGTCGACGGGGTGAAGCCCGGCGAGAACCTTGAGCAGCGTCGTCTTGCCGCAGCCGGACGGCCCGACCAGCGACACGAGCTCGCCCGCCTCCACGTCGAAGGTCGCCTCGGAAACGGCGAGCAACGGCGCCCCGCGCGTGCGGTAGCTCTTCTGGACGGCGGCAAGGTGGATGAACGGTTCGCCCATAGGGAGAGTCAGGCAATACGCGCGTCGCGCGGCACCAGCAGGCGCTCGAGCGCAAGCACCATCGCGTAGAGCGCCATGCCGATCAACGTGATCAGGATCACCGCCATGAACATGGCGGCGGTGTCGAGCGTCACCTGGACCTGCAGCATGAGATAGCCGAGCCCGCGGTCGGAGCCGAGGAACTCGCCGACGATGGCGCCGGCGACGGCGAGAATGGCGGCGACCTTCATGCCGGAAAACACGTAAGGAAGCGCGCCGGGCAGCTGGATCTTGGTGAAGAGCTGCCAGCGCGAGCCCTTGAGCGTGTGCACGAGGTCGAGCAGATCGGGCTCGACCTCGCGCAAGCCCCGCGCGGTGGTGAGCACGATGGGAAAGAAGCAGATTGCGAACGCCATCATCGCGTTTGGCCCGATGCCGTACTTGAACCAGACGATGATCAGTGGGCCGAGCGCCACCTTGGGAATCATGTTGAGGCTGACGAGCAGCGGCATCACCGCCATCTCGAGCCAGCGGAACCAGGAGAACAAGAGCGCCGCGGCGATGCCGAAGACGACCGCGAGAATATAGCCGCCGAAGATCTCGATGGCGGTCACCGCGATGTTTTCTGGCCAGCGATAGTTCGGGACGAGCAGTGCCTGCACCGTTTCGTACGGCGAGGGCATGACGAATTTTGGCACTTCGCCGAGCTTGACGAACAGATACCACGCAATGATGAGCCCGACGTGGCTCAGCACCGCCAGCGCGTAGCGCTGCAGCGCCTGTGGATGTGCTCCCAACGCGTGCCTCCCTCGCCGTTGATGGCCTCGCGAGCATCGTAGGGCAAGCGTCTGTTCGGAGCCAGTTGCGGCGGATGAGATCCGCTCGTGCCTGCGAAAGTGGGGCCGCATGAAGGTTTTGTTGAAGGCGTCATGCGCGGGCAGAAGCGCGTCGAAGACGCGCGTGAACGCGCTTAAGCCCGCGCATCCATCTTCTTCGCAAAAAGCTTTTTCAAAGATGGATGGATTGCCGGGTCAAGCCCGGCAATGACGACTTTCTGGCTCCGCGCAAGCGGAGCTGGAGAAGCGAAGTTGTGAACTCAAGACAGCCAGCGGTCCAAATTGGCGCGAACAAAATCATCGTCGGCGAGGTGCGGATAGGCGGCGCAGACGCGGTCGATCTCTTGGCTCTGTCCGGGCCCCAGCGTCTCCTTCGGGTCGAGACACCAGATGCCTTCGAGCAATCCCTGCCGGCGCAGGATCTCGTGGCAGCCGGCGATCACGCCGTGGAAACCGTTGGCCGCGTCGAAGATCGCCGCGTTGCAGTCGGTGACCTGCGCGTCGAGGGCCACAAGCTCGGCGGAAATTTCGTTGGCGGCAACCGCAGCGTGAATGCGCTGCAAGAGTTCGACCGCGCGCTTAACCCATACGCTCCAATGGCCGAGCAGCCCGCCTTTGATGCGCAGGGTATGCGCGCGCCCATGCGCGACCACGGTGAAGGGCGTGATGAGGTCGAAGACGATGTGATCGTCGTTGCCGGTATAGAGCGTGATGCGCTCGGCGGCACCCGCCTCGGCGACGCCGCGGATCACGTCTAGCGTGCGGTAACGATTGAACGGCGCGATCTTGATGGCGACAACGTTGTCGATCGCCGCGAAGCGCCGCCAGAACGACACCGGCAGCACCAGGCCGCCCACGGCGGGCTGCAGGTAGAAGCCGACGAGCGGTATCTCGCGCGCGACGGCCTGCGCGTGCGCGATCAGCTCGTCCTCGCTCGCGCCTTTAAGCGTGGCAAGCGAGAGGAGTCCCGCGTGGTAGCCGAGCCCGCGCGCGACTTGCGCCTCGCGCAGCGCTTGCGCGGTGCGGCCGGTGAGCCCCGCGATCATCACCGTAGCTGCGCGGCCCGAGTCGGCGGCGGTGCGCATGGCGAGCTCGAGCACCGGCTCGAACAGGCAAGCCTCGCGGATGGCAAACTGGGTGGTGTGCACGCCGACCGCCAGTCCGCCCGCACCGGCGTCGAGATAGTAGCGCGTGAGCGCGCGCTGGCGCCGCGCGTCGAGCCGGCGATTAGCGTCGAGCGCCAAGGGATGCGCCGGGATCACCACGCCCTTGCGCAGGGTGGCAAGCACCTGCGGCGGCCAATCCTGCCAGCGCGACGTCATGGCCTCTTCCTTCGCACGTGCCCCGATTGCATGGCCGACGGCATCGACGTTATAACACTCCGCCGCGCGCGCGGAACGACGCGCCAATCCTCAGCTCGATGTCTGGAGTCCGGCATGAAGATCTTCGCGAAGCTCGCTCTCGCAACCCTGGTCGCACCCGTCGCGTTCGCCGCGTCCGAGGCCTCGGCGCAGAAGCTTACCTTCACGCTCAACTGGGTCGCGGGCGGGGATCATGCGCCGTACTTTTACGCACAGAAGATGGGCTACTACAAACAAGCCGGCCTCGACGTCGATTTCGAGACCGGCCGCGGCTCGGCAGCCTCGGCGCAAAAGGTCGGCGCCGGTCAGTCGCAGCTCGGCCTCTCCGATATGGCGGGCGTGCTGCTCTTCCGCGGCAAGGGGGTGGATGCCGTGGGCGTGATGAACGTCTACGCCAATTCGCCGCAGGGGCTCTATTGGCTCAAGAGTTCTGGCATCCGCAGCGTCAACGATCTCGCCGGCAAGAAGATCGGCAATCCCGCCGGCGACGGCGCGCGCACCATGTGGCCGGCGCTGGCGAAGAAGGTCGGCATGGATCCGAGTTCCGTGACCTGGGTCAACATCGATGCCAACGCCAAGCTCGGCGCGCTCAAGTCGCGCACCATCGACGCCACCACGTCGTTCTTCAATCTGCACCACGTGTTTGCGCGCGAGCTCGGCAGCGACATGGGATTTCTCGCCTGGAAGGACGCGGGCGTGAACCCCTACGGCAATTCGATCATCGCCAACGGCGCGTGGCTCAACGCCAACCGCGACAAGGCCGACAAGTTCGTGAAGATCACGCAGAAGGCATTCGCGGAGTGTGCCAAGACGCCGGAGCCGTGCATCCAGGCGTTGGTCGAAGCGAATGGCGCGCTGCTCTACCAGAACGAGCTCGACAACTGGCACCTCGTCACCATCCTGATGAACGACGAGACCTCGCGCACGGTGGCGCTCGGCTGGCACGACGACAAGCGCATGGCCGACGACTACAAGCTGGTCGACGAGTATCTGAAGATGGAACGGCCATACGACGTGAAGGCGGCCTACACCAACGAATTTCTCGACAAGAACGTAAAGATGCCGCCGATCCATCCGCCCAAGCTTTATTGAGCGGGGAGAAGGGAACGGAGCGTGCCGCTCATGCTCAGCCGAATTCCGGACCTACCACGGCAAAGGTGCGCGCGGCGTCGTCGAAGCGGGTTGAGGTGCCGTAAAGCATGCGCGTGAACGGCCGCACCGCGGCAAAGCCGTGCGCGTCGAGAAAGCTGTGCAGCTCGGCCTTGCTGTCGGCGACGTCGATGAAGAGCGGGCCTTCGATCGCCTCGAGCGCGCGCGCAACCAGCGCCCGAGCGATTGCGTCATCGTCGGCGATCAGCGGACCGATATGCGCGGCCAAGCCGCCGTCGCGGCCGAGCAGAAACCCGGCGATTCCGTTGCCGCGCGCGGCCACGAGATCGGCCCCGGCGAGCCGCCCACGCAGGCCGGCAAGCACGGCACCGCGCTCGGCGCCGAACGCCGCGGCATCATAGGCGCACAGCGCCGGCCAATCCGCCTGCGCAAGCGGCCGCACGGTGATGCCCGCTGGCGGGGCAACGGCCGCGCTCACGCCGCGGCGCTCGCGGCGCAGCCGCTGAAATCCCCATGAGTCCTCGAAGCCGAGCCGGCGATAGACGGCGCGGCCGTCCGGCGTGGCGTCCAGCACCGGGACGAGATTGCCAGCGGCAAGATCGCGCATCGCCCATTGCATCAACTTCGTCGCTAGTCCCCGGCGGCGATAGTCGCTGGTCACCAGCACCATGCTGATCCAGGCGAAGCGGCCGCCATAGGGCAGGGTGGCGGTCGTGGCGACGATGCGGCCCTCGTCCGTCTCGGCGGTATAAAGGCGGCCGAACTCGAGAAAGACACGCCAATCGGCGGCCAGCTGGTTCCACCGCGCTTCGTGAACGAGGGCGCCGACGTCGTGCAGTTCCGACGCCGTCAGCGACTGCTTGACGCTGAGCCGCGGTTCAGAAGACGCCATCGCGGACATCGTAGTGCGTATCCTTGCCGAGGCTCGGCATCCCGCGGGCGACCCAATCGGCGGTCCAATCGACGAGGTTGCCGAGCGGCACGCTGGGATAGCCGAAGAGCCGCGTCGACTGCGCGATGTTGACGAGCCAAGCTTCGGGCGCCTCCACGCCGGTGAAGACCGGCGGCTTGCCAAGCCGCTGCCCGAAGGTTTCGGCGAGCCAGCGGATGCTCACGGTTTCCGGTCCGCTCACATTGAGCGGGCTTGTGGGCACCGTGCAATGGCCGAATGCGCGCAGCACCATGGCATTGGCGTCACCTTGCCAGATCACGTTCACGTAGCCGGTCTCAAGATCGATCGGCGTGCCGGCGAGCACGCGTGAGGCCACGTCGTGCAGCACGCCGTAGCGCATGTCGATCGCGTAGTTGAGGCGGATGATGCGGCCCGGCGTTCCGCGCGTGCGCGAAAAGTATCGGAACATCGCCTCGCGGGCGACGCAGGAATTGGCGTAGGCGCCGGGTGGCGGTGTGGCCGGCGTCGCCTCCGTCGCTCCGCCATGATGCACGTTGACGTAAGGATATACGCAGCCGGTCGAATAGGCGACGATGCGCGAGCCCGCGAAGGCCTCGGCGACCAGCGCCGGCACGAGCGCGTTCATCGCCCAGGTCTGCTCCTCGTCGCCGGAGGAGCCGAACTTGCGGCCGGCCATGAACACCACATTGGCAAGTTTCGGCAGCGCCTCGATCTCCTTGCGCTCGAGCAGATCGGCCGCAATGCATTCGATTCCCCACTGCGTGAGCTTTTCGCGCACGTCCTTGTCGCTGAACCGGGCAACGCCGACCACGCGCTTTGCCGGCGCCGCGCGCTTGGCAAGGCGGGCGAGGCTCGGTCCGATCTTTCCGCCAACGCCAAGCACGATGATGTCGCCGGGAAGCTGTTGCAACGTCGCGATCACGGCGGGGGAAGGCGTGGTCATCACCTCCTCGAGGTGCTCCACATCGCGCAGGCGATCCGGCAGCGCGTCGGGGGACTGGGTCACTCGCTATCCTTGAACAGCAGTGGGCGTGAACGACGCTCGAACGCGGCGGATGCTAACGGGTCGGCGGTTGCGCCAGCAAGGCGTGCGCCGCTGGTAAAACAGGCCCGGCAACGTACAATCAGGCCACCGCGAAGAGCTCTCTGCCGGAGGCGGCGATGAAAGTCTTCATGTTTCACCTCATGCCCTACGCCTATCTGGACATGAGCTTCAGCGATAAATATCGCTCCGCCTGGGTGGTGCTGCCGAACACCTATTTCGATCCGCAGAAAGGGCACGAGCTCTACAACCGCTATCTCGACGAGCTCGAGCTCGCCGCGGAGCTCGGCTTCGACGGCATATCGGTCAACGAGCATCACCAGAATGCCTATGGATTGATGCCATCGCCGGTGGTGATGGCGGCTGCGCTCGCGCGACGGACCAAGACGGCGAAGATCGCGATCCTCGGCAATGCCTTCTGTCTGCGCGAGCATCCGCTCACGCTCGCCGAGGAGCACGCCATGCTCGACTGCATCACCGGCGGGCGGTTGATCAGCGGGATGGTGCGCGGGATTGGCGCCGAGTACTACTCCTTCGGTTCCAATCCGGCGTTCTCGCATGCGCGGTTTCAGGAGGCGCACGACCTCGTCGTGCAGAGCTGGACGCGTCCGGGCCCCTTCGCTTTCGAGGGCAAATATTATCATTTCGAGTACGTCAACGTGTGGCCGCGGCCCTACCAGCAGCCGCACCCGCCGATCTGGACGCCCTCCACCGGCTCGACGGAGACCATCGAATGGGCGGCGCACCCGTCGCGCAAATACGTCTATCTGCAGACGTACAGCCCGCTGGCCTCCGTGGCGCGCTTTCTCAACGGGTACCGCGAGGCCGCGCAACGGGTCTACGGCTACAACGCAAGCTCGGAGCAGATCGGCTGGTGCGCGCCGGTCTACGTGTCCGAAACCGACGCCGAGGCCCGCGCGCAAGCCGCTCCGCACATCGAAGCCTTGTTCAATAAGCTCCTGCGCCAGCCGTTCCAGATGATATTTCCGCCCGGCTATCTCAGCGCTAAGTCGTTAAAGAACATGCTGAGCCATAAGCGATCGGTTACGGGGCAGGAACACACCGTCGATAGCTTGATCGAGCAGGGGATCATGCTTTGCGGCAGTCCCGATACTGTACGCAAGCAACTGGTCGATGCGCATCGGCTGCTCGGTTTCCAGAATTTTCTCGCCCTTCTGCAATTCGCCACCCTGCCTGGCGATCTCACCGAGAAGAACATTAGGCTGTTTGCCCGCGAGGTGCTGCCGGCGCTGCAATCATTGACCGATAAGGAATACGCCGGCTTGCAAACCGAGGCCGCGGAATAGCGCACGGCCCATGCGCCACATCGACGCCTTCTGCCATTTCTTCCCGCGGCGACTGTTCGAGAAGATGTCGCATACCGCCGGCGGCACGCGGGATATCGGCAAACGCATGCAGGGCGTGCCTACCATCTACGACCTCGATGCCCGCTTGAAGATGTTGGACGAGTTCGACGACTACGCCGAGATCCTCTCGCTTGGCTTGCCGCCGCTCGATGCGATGGCGCCCCCCGATGCGGCGGCGGAATTGGCCCGCATCGCTAATGACGGTCTCGCCGAGCTGTGCGCGAAATATCCCCAGCGTTTCGCGGGCTACGTCGGGGCGCTGCCAATGAACGCGCCCGAGGCAGCCGCCAAGGAGGCCGAGCGCATTCTCGTCCACGGCGGCGCCAACGGGCTTCAGCTCCACACCAACGTCAACGGCGCCTGCCTCGATGAGCCACGGTTCTTTCCGATCTTCGAAGTCGCGGCCAAGTCCGGCAAACCCGTGCTGCTCCACCCGGCACGCACCGCCGATGTCCCGGACTTCCCGGCCGAGGACAAATCGAAATACGAGATTTGGGCGATGCTGGGCTGGCCATATGAGACCAGCTGCACGATGGCGCGGCTGATCTTCTCCGGTCTCACGACGCGGCTGCCGGATCTCAAGATCCTCGTGCACCACCTCGGCGCGATGATCCCCTTCTTCGACGCGCGGCTCGATACCGGATGGGCGACGCTCGGCAGCCGCACCTCGGATGAGGACTATAGCGGCGTGCTCAAGATGCTCGGCAAGCCGCTGATGCACTGCTTCAAGGAGTTTTACGCCGACACGGCGCTGTGCGGCGGCCGCATCGGAACGATATGCGGGCTCGAATTTTTCGGCGCCGACCGCGTGCTGTTTGCCTCGGACGCGCCGTTTGGCCCGCAGGGCGGCGCAAGTTATATCCGTGAGACCATGAAGGTGATCGCCGCGCTCGACATCGACGAACTGGACAAGGAGAAGATTTGCCATCGCAACGCGCATGCGCTGTTCAAGCTGGCATGACGGCGCGGCGGCTTTACCGGTCTTTGCGGCATCGGCTAAGCTTGCATCCTCAATGAGACGCCGAGCGCAGGGCTCGGCCTCGACCAGCGGAAGCGCGGTGACGGTCCTCGCCAAGCCTGCCGAAGCGACAGCCGCAAATATGATCTCGATTGCCGGGGTCGAGCTCGAAATGCTCGAGCGTGGCGACGGCGCGCCGATCCTCTATCTGCACGGTGGCGCCGGGATCGCGCCCGACCTCGCCTTCATCGACCTGCTCGCGCGCCGGCGGCGCGTGATCGCGCCGTCACATCCCGGCTTCGGCAAGTCGTCCTTGCCGGACTGGCTCGACAGCGTCGATGACATCGCCCACGTCTATCTCGAATTGCTGGACCGCCTGGCGCTGGCGCGAACCGATGTCGTCGGATTGTCGCTCGGTGGATGGATTGCCGGCGAGCTCGCCACCAAGGTGCCGGAACGCCTTGATCGTCTCGTGCTGATCGCTCCGGTGGGCGTGAAGACCGGCCGCCCTGACAAGCTCGATATTCCCGATGTCTTCGCGATGCCGCGCGATGAACTCGATCGCCTGCGCTTCCACGATCCCGCGCGCAACGCGCTCGACCTGGCGGCGATGTCGGACGAGGAGCTCCACATCGTTGCGCGCAACCGCGAGGCGCTGGCGCTGCTGACCTGGGAGCCCTACATGCACAACCCCAAGCTCAAGCACCGCCTGCATCGGGTCAACGTTCCCACCCTGTTTCTGCGCGGCGCGAGCGACGGCATCGTCTCTGCCGAATACCTCGAGCGCTATGCTGCGCTCATTCCCAAGGCGCGCACCGACAGTATCGGCGAGGCGGGGCATCTCCCGCAGGTCGAGCAGCCGGACACTACGGCCGCGAAGGTGCTGCATTTCCTGGACGACGGCAAAACGGTCGCGACCTCGGGAGCACGGGCATGAAAGCCTGGCACTTCAGCGAGAACGCCTATCCTTATCTGCCGCCCGCCGACGAATACGAATCGATCCGCGTCTCGCTGCCCAATCGCTTTTACGATCCGGAGAAGGGCGCCGCGCTCTACGACCGTTACATCGACGAATGGCTGGTGGCCGAGGACGAGGGCGTGGAGATCATGCTCAACGAACATCACCAGACCGCGACCTGCGTCGATCCGGCCGCACCACTGGTGCTCGCGGCGCTGGCGCGGCTGACCAAGCGCGCGCGGCTGCTGATCTTGGGAAATCCCGTCGCCAACCGCCGCCAGCCCGTGCGCGTCGCTGAGGAGATGGCGATGGTGGACGTGCTGTCGAAAGGGCGCCTCGAATGCGGTTTCGTGCGCGGTGTGCCTTATGAGGTGCTGCCCGCGAACAGCAATCCCGTGCGCATGAACGAGCGGCAATGGGAGGCCATGGATCTCATCGTCAAGGCCTGGACCAGCCACGACGGCCCGGTCAGCCATGAAGGGCGGTTCTTTCACCACCGCAACATCAACATCTGGCCGCGTCCGTACCAGGACCCGCATCCGCCGATATGGGTATCGACGACCACGCCGGGCGGCGCGGCGCGCGTTGGCGCGCGCGGTTATGTGCAGGCGACGTTCCTCACCGGATACCGCGGCACGCCGGCGATCTATGCGTCCTACCGCAAGGGCTGGCGCGACGCCGACCGCGGCTATGACGTGCCGGTCAACCGGCTCGCCTACGCGGCGCTCCTTTATGCCGCCGATAGCGAGGCCGAGGCGCGCTCGGGCGCCGAGAAGCTTCTCTGGTACATGACGGCCAATAAGGTGCCGCTGCATTTGTGCTATCCGCCGGGCTACGTCCCGACCGCGGTGCATGCACAGATCCTGCGCGGGGCGGCGGTCGACCAGCATGCGGCGAACAGAGCCAATGCAACCGTCGAGAACGCGATCGAGGCCGGCATCATGTTTGCCGGCACGCCGGATCAGGTCTTCCGCCAGATCGAAAAGATGTACAACCACGTCGGCGGCTTCGGACATCTCTTGATCATGGGTCAAGCTGGGTTTCTCGAGCACGAGGAGACCGTGCGCGGCATCAAGACCTTCGCGCGCGAAGTCTATCCTCGGCTCAAGGAGGCGTTTCCCGATACGGCGATTTCCGGCCTGCGCGAAGAGACGCCGGGCACGCGGGTGGTGGCGTAGGGCGCGCGAGGATCGAGACGAGGCGGGCCACTGGCCATGGTGGAGGGCAAGCGGGGCCGATCGCGGGATACCTTACGCATACCTTACGGATGCAAGGACGGGCTTGCGGACGGGTAGCAACATCCGCATATGCTGCCCGTCGTCCGGAAAGAAAGAAGGGCAGCGAGGTCTTGGGGATCACTCCGGGTCGGTAATGGAAGGGTGACGGCCCAGGTGGCGCTTTAACCATGCGGCCGAAAGGCCTTCTGGGCATTTGCCGCGGTGAGCTTTTCAGTATCGCGCCGGCAAAATGGATTGCGTGCCCCGGCGCCGTTCACCCAAGCATCGCATGTTTGTGGTAGGAAGAACGACGCTCGGATATAAGCAATAACGGCGTCGCCCCGAGGTTGGAAACAGGTGTCCAGCGATCCCAATCGCCCGCAGTCATGGGCGCGCGCGCTGCCTGCTCGCGTGCAGGTGCTCATCGTCGTCGTCTTGGTGTTCGCCGCCGGTGCCGGCGTTTGGGTTGCCAAATCGCGCACCAACAGCGATGTGCGGGACCCGGAGAGGGCGGCGCTGAGCCCGTCCAAGAAGGGGGCCGGGGTGTTTTATCCGACCGCGGCGCAGTGGTCGACGCTGACTGTGGAGCCGGTAGAGCAGCGGGTGTTTCGCTCCGAACACGTGACCGAGGGCAAGATCGCAGTCGACGAAGACCGGTCCACCCCGATCTTTTCTCCCTATGCCGGCAGGGTGCTCAAGCTGTTCGTGAAGCCCGGCGATACCGTGACCGTCGGGCAGCCGCTGTTCACGGTGCAAGCCGCCGACATGGTACAGGCGCAGAACGATTTCATCTCGGCCGCGACGGCGCTGAACAAGGCACGCTCGGCGCAAAACCTGGCTGAGATCATCGATAAACGTCAGCGCCTCCTTTACGAAGGCAAGGCGGTGCCGCTCAAGGAGGTGCAAAACGCCCGTGCCGCGCTCGATGCCGCAGAGAACGACATGCGCTCGGCTGAGGTGGCTTTGGAGGCGGCGCGCAACCGACTGCGCATTCTCGGCAAGACCGACCAGGAGATCACCGAATTCCAGGACAAGGGCACGATCGATCCGTCCACGCTGATTACCGCGCCGATCGCGGGAACGATCGTGCAACGCAAAGTCGGACCGGGCCAATACGTCGGCAGCGGGCAGACCGATCCGGTATTCATCATCGGCGACTTGTCGACCGTGTGGGTGGTCGCGTTTATCCGCGAGACCGAGGCGCCGCTGGTGCACGTCGGCCAGCAAATCTATTTCACCGTGCTCGCGTATCCCGACCGCGCATTCCCCGCCACCATCTCCTATGTGGCCGCGGCACTCGACCCGAGCACCCGCCGGCTGCTGGTGCGCGCTACGGTCAACAATGCCGACGCAATGCTCAAGCCGGAAATGTTCGCGAGCGTGAAGATACTCACCGGGCAAGGCGACAACGCGGTCGCGGTGCCGCGTGATGCCATCATCTACGAGGGGGACTCAGCCCGGGTGTGGGTCGTGCGCGAGAAGGACGATGAAAAGGCGATCGAGCTGCGGCGCATCAAAGTCGGGCTCACCAACGGCAACATGGTCGAGGTGCTCAAGGGCCTTGCTTCCGGCGACCGCGTGGTGACCAAAGGGACTCTCTTTATCGACCGCGTGGCGTCGAGCGCTGAACCGGTGCCGAAAGCGCCGCCATGAACGGGATCGTCGCTTTTTCGCTCAGGCATCGCGGCCTAGTGGTCCTGTTGTTCGTGTTGGTCCTCTTGGGCGGCGTCATCGCCTTCCGCGAGCTCAACATCGAGGCCTATCCGGATCCCACCCCGCCGATGGTGGACGTGATAACCCAGAGTCCCGGCTTATCGGCCGAAGAAATCGAGCGCTACATCACGATCCCGATCGAGACGCAGCTCGCCGCGCTGCGTAATCTCACCTCGATCCGCACCATCTCGCTTTATGGCCTTTCCGACGTCAAGCTGCAGTTCTCGTTCGAGTTCACTTACGAGCAGGCCCTGCAGCAGGTCCTCAACCGGCTGCCGCAAGTGCCCCCGCTGCCGAACGGCGCTCAGCCGCAAATTTCGCCGGTCAGCCCGATCGGAGAAATCTACCGCTACCGGCTCGTCGGTCCTCCCGGCTACAGCGTTCTCGATCTCAAGACGCTGCAAGACTGGGTGCTGCAGCGGCGATTCCGCGCGGTGCCCGGCGTCATCGACGTCATCGGATGGGGCGGCAAGACCAAGACCTTCGAACTCGAAGTCGACTTCAACAAGCTGATCGCATACGGCCTCACGTTGCCGCAGCTGCTGCAGGTCCTCAACAACAGCAACATTAATGTCGGCGGCAACACCGTCAATATCGGCCCGCAGTCGGCGGTTGTCCGCGGCGTGGGGCTCATCCGCTCGGCGGACGAGCTCAGCAATACGATGCTGACCCAGAGCGGGGGAAATCCTGTCCTGGTGCGGGACGTGGCAACCGTGCAGGTCGGTCACAAGCCGCGTCTCGGCATCGCCGGCAAGGACGCCGACGACGATATCGTCCAGGGCATCGTGCTGATGCGCCGCGGCGAACAGAGCATGCCGACGATCAAACGTGTCGAGCGTGAGGTCGAGCGGATCAACAATTCGAACATTCTTCCGCCGGGGGTACGCATCGAGCGCATCTATGACCGCAAGGAACTGATCGACATCACTACGAGAACGGTCCTGCACAACATGGCGTTCGGCATCTTGCTGATCTTCGCCCTGCAATGGGTGTTTCTCGGTAATTTGCGCAGCGCCCTGATCGTCGCGGCGACCATACCGTTCGCGCTGTTCTTTGCGGTCGGCATCCTCGTGCTACGGGGTGAATCGGCGAACCTGCTTTCGGTCGGCGCAATCGATTTTGGTCTGGTGGTGGATGCCACCGTCATCATGGTGGAAAGCATCTATCGGCGGTTGGGGGTGGCGGCCGCGGTGGGCGGCGCGGTCATTGCCGCCGAGGGACTTTCGGGCAAGCTTTCCGCGATCTTTGCTGCCGCATCCGACGTCAACCGTTCGATCTTCTTCGCCGCTGGAATCATCATCGCCGGGTTTCTCCCGCTGTTCACGCTGAGCGGTGTCGAAGGGCACATCTTTGCGCCGATGGCGAAGACCTACGCCTACGCGCTCGCCGGCGGGCTGATCGCCACATTCACCGTTACTCCTGCGATCAGCGCGATGCTGCTGCCCGACCGCGTCACTGAGACCGAAACCTGGGTGGTGCGTGCCTTGCATCGCGTGTATGCGCCGACGCTGCGTCTCGCGGTGAACAATCGCGTGCTGACCATCGCCGGGGCGATTGCGGTGCTGCTGCTCGCGGGTCTGGCCATCCGTTCGCTCGGGCTGGAATTTCTGCCCAAGCTCGAAGAGGGCAATCTGTGGATCCGGGCGACGATGCCGTCGACGATCTCGCTGGAAGAGGGCAACACCTACGTCAATCGCATGCGCAACGTGATCGGCGGTTTTCCCGAAGTCGAATCCGTTGTCTCGCAGCACGGCCGACCGGACGACGGCACCGACGCCGCCGGCTTCTTCAACGCGGAATTCTTCGCGCCCTTGAAGCCGATGAGTCAGTGGCGCCCGGGTCTGGACAAGGAGGCTCTCACGGTCGAGATCTTGCGCAAACTCGAGGCCGATTTTCCCGGCGTTGAATTCAACTTCTCGCAGTATCTGCAGGACAACGTCGCCGAGGCGGTATCGGGCGTCAAAGGCGAGAATTCGATCAAGCTGTTCGGCAACGATCTGCAGGCGCTGACCGACACTGCCAACAAGATCAAGGCGGTGCTCGCCACGGTGCCCGGCATCACCGACCTCGCCGTCTTCACATCGCTCGGGCAGCCGACGGTGCAGATCGAGATCGATCGGGCGCGGGCGGCCCGCTATGGTCTCTCTCCGGGCGACATCAATGCGACGATTCGAACGGCGATCGGCGGCGAAGCCGCCGGCGACCTCTACGAGCCCGGCAGCGACCGGCACTTCCCCATCGTGGTGCGGCTCGCCCCGCAATTCAGGCAAAACCCGGAAGCGATCCAGAACCTCCGTATCGGCGCGCAGGGGCCGAACGGCGTCACCCAGATTCCGCTCAACGACGTCGCCAACGTCAAGCTCGTGACCGGCCCGTCCTATATCTATCGCGAGGGCCAGGAGCGCTATTTGCCGGTCAAGTTCAGCGTGCGCGACCGCGATCTCGGCAGCGCGATCCAGGAGGCGCAGCGCAAGATCGCCCAGCAGGTGCAATTGCCGATGGGCTCGCGCCTCGAATGGGTGGGCGAATTCGGCAATCTGCAGGATGCGATCGCAAGGCTCAAGGTCGTGGTGCCGATCACGCTCGCGTTGATCGCGCTCCTCCTGTGGATCAATTTCGGCACGATGCCGGATACCCTCTTGGCCATGAGCGTGATCCCGATGGCGGTGATCGGCGGAGTGTTCGCGTTAGTCTTGTTGCACATCCCCTTCAGCGTCTCCGCCGCGATCGGGTTCATTGCGTTGTTCGGAATTTCGGTCATGGACGGCATCATCATCCTGTCGCAATTCAATCAGCTGATCGAGGCGGGGGTCGAGCGAACCACCGCCATCCTGCGCACCGGCGAGCTGCAGATGCGTCCGGTGTTGATGACCTGCGTCATTGCCGGCGTCGGGCTGTTGCCGGCGGCGCTGTCTACCGGGATTGGCTCGCAGGTGCAGAAGCCGCTGGCGGTGGTGGTGGTCGGCGGCATGATGCTGGCGCCGATCGTCATTCTCATCACGCTGCCCGTGCTCATTCTCTTGTTCTCGCGTCGGGGAACGCGGCCGGCGCGAGAGCAGGCGGTGCCGGCGCCGGCCGAGTGACCGCCGTCGGCGCGGGTGCGGTTGCGCGGCATCGATCGGAGCGCTTGCGCATGAGATTGCTGCTGGTCGAGGACAACGAAGAGCTTGCGCAGCTTCTGATCCAGCGTCTGCGCGCCGCAGGGTATGAAACCGATCTTCTCACCACGGCCGCCGAGGCGCAGGCGGCGGTCGCGATGACGCGTTATGCCGCCATGGTTCTCGATCTTGGTCTGCCGGACGGCGATGGGCTGGCGATCCTGCGCGAGATACGCCAGCGCGAGGATCCGCTTCCGGTTCTAGTCCTCACCGCCCGCGGCGGGCTGCAAGATCGCGTCAGCGGCCTGCGCAGCGGAGCCGATGATTATCTGGTCAAGCCGTTTGCGTTCGAAGAGCTGTTGGCCCGGCTGGAGGCGCTCCTGCGGCGCCCCGGCCAGCTGCTCGGGCGCGCACTGCAGATTGCAAATCTCGCATTCGATACCGAAAGCCGGCAGGCATTCATCGACGAGAAGCCGCAGGTTCTCTCCGCCCGCGAGACGGCCGTGCTCGAACTGCTGATGCGACGCAAGGATCGCGTCGTGTCGAAGAAGCTGGTCGAAGATCACATTTTTGGGCTATCGGGCGACGTCGCGTCCAATGCGGTCGAGGTCTACATCCATCGCCTGCGCAAGCAACTGTCTGACCGTGGCGCCAAGGTGCAAATCCATACCATTCGCGGCGTCGGATACCTCATTTCCGAGGAAAAGGCGGCGTGAGACGAGCCGGCATGAGTCCCGGCTTGTTATTGCGGCACGTTTCGAAGCAGAGGGCGGAATCCATCGCGCTGCCCGCGCTCGCGGATTTCCGTCCTCGTCGCGATCGCGCCTCGGCCGCAATGGCGGACTGAAAGCACCGTCATGATTTTCTTCAAGTCGATTTTCTCCAGGATCATTTTCTTACACGTCATCGCGCTGGTGATCACCGCCATCGTGATGCCCGTGGTGCTCTACTATTTTTTCAAATGGGCGGCGAACGATCTGCACAATCAAGCCATGCGCGAGCAGGCCCAGCTGGTCGCGCACTATCTCGGATTACGGGCGGACGGCAGTTGGACTCTCGATCTGCCGCCCGCGCTTGAGGACATCTACTCGCAGGCGGTCGGACGGTACGCCTATGCGGTGGTCGATGACGCCGGCCGGGTTCTGTTTTCCTCCTCCGAGGACCGATCATCGATATTCGCCGCCGATCCGCGTTCTTCCGACATCTCGTACCTCGAAACGCGTCGCGGCAAAGCCGCCATTTCCGGTGTCAGCGTGCCGAAGGAGGTGGATGGACGCAAGGTATGGGTTCAGGTCGGTGAGGATCTCGCGCACCGTGACGTCATCGTCGACGACATCGTCGCCGATTTTTTCAAACGCGTGGGTTGGATCACGCTGCCGATGCTGCTTTCTCTGCTGGCGATCGACATCGTGATTTTCCGCCGGGCATTGCGGCCGCTGCTCAACGCCTCGGAGCTGGCGAAAAAGATCAATCCGCGCAGAACGGATATCCGTCTGCCGCTCGAGAAGATGCCGAAGGAAATCCTGCCCCTGGTACAGGCGGTCAATCAGGCGCTCGATCGACTTGAGGCCGGATTCCGCGTGCAGCGAGAGTTTACCGCCGATGCGGCGCATGAATTGCGCACGCCGCTGACCATCTTGCGCACCCGCGTCGACACCTTGGCCGATCGAGGGATTTCCAAGGCGCTGCATAAAGACATCGAGGGCATGGCGCGCATCGTCAATCAGCTGCTCGACATCGCCGAGCTGGAAACCTTCTCGATCGATCCCCTAGAGAAGGCCGACCTGCACGCGATCTGCGCCGAGGTGGCGGAGTTCGCCGCGCCGCTGGCCCTGGCGCAAGGCAAGAACATTGCCTTGAGCGGCAGCGAGGGGGCCGTGTGGGTCAATGGCAACCCGGAGATGCTCTCGCGGGCGATCCGTAACCTGGTCGAAAACGCGATCAATTATTCGCCGCCTGGGACGACCGTGGAGATTGTCGTCGAAGACAGCGGCATCGTGCGCGTCCTCGATGAGGGACCCGGAATCAAGGAGGACGAGCGCGAATTGATCTTTCAACGCTTCTGGCGGCGCGATCGACGGCGGACCGAGGGTGCGGGGTTGGGCCTTTCCATTGTCCAGCGCATCGCCGATACCCACACCGCGACCATCAGCATCGAGAACCGGCCGACCGGCGGCGCAAACTTCTCGCTCCGCTTTGCTCGTATCGCCTAGCGCAACGCTTCCACACCGCGGCTCTGCATCTCAGGCGGATCGGGCGCTCTGCGGCTCCGCGTCCTTGGGCTTCGTCAGCCATACCGCAAGAATCCACGCGATCCACAAGAACAGAAAATAGAGCGCAAGAAAGACGATGAGGCTCACGTGGCCGCCGAACTCGAGCTCGGTGACGAGGCCGATGGCATAGGCGGCGAGATCGCCGGCGATCATGAAGGCGACGTAGTAGGCGATGAGGACCACGGTGAAATTCCCTATTGCAAATGTGCACCGGCGCCGAGGCGCGGGCCGGCACCACCTGGCAGGAGGCGCGGAGCACGCTTCGGCCCGCAGTCTTCACTATTTTGCTTACACAGACCTGACGCCGCCGCGGCAACGATGCTGGAATGGCCGATAAGCGGCCGGCTCACGCAGCCGTGATCCGGCATTCAGCTCCACGTCAGCCCCCGGCATTAGCATTGCCGCGGGTGGATGGCCCACGAGGAGACAGCACCATGCTTCGAACAATGGCCATCGCTGCCGCCGTCGCCAGCGCGCTCGTTGCGGCGGCTCTTGCCCCGACCATCGCGACCGCTCGCGGGGGTGGCGGGCACGGCGGCGGAGGGCACGGAGGAGGACACGGCGGCGGTCATGCCGGCGGCCACGCTGGCGGACACGCTGGCGGACACGCCTTCCATGGCGGCGGCTTCCACGGTGCCGGCCACTTCCCTGGCGCTTTCCCAACGGGGCGCCACTTCGTCGGGATCGGCCGCTTTCATCACGTCGCGCATTTCCGCCGCGGCTTTCGGGGCTCGGGCGTGTATGCCTATTACGGCGATTATAGTTGCTGGCGTTGGTTTCCAAGCCGCTGGGGTTATGTGCGGGTCTGGGTCTGCTGATCGGCGGCGCGGAGCCGCGCATCGCCGGCGCGATGCGCGCTTCTGCTCATAAGGCGGTCGCGGCTACTGGCCCGAGGGCGTGCGCAAACCGTGCCACGCATCGCGGACCTGGTGATAGTGCACCTCGGGCGCGTAGTCCGGCGTGTTGAGGCCGAGCGCCTTCACGTCGAGGCGGCCGACGGCGCCGAGCAGCGCGTAGGCGGCGATCACGAGGTCGCGTTGCGCGCCGATCAGCCGCGAACGGGCGAGCGTGAGATCCTGTTGCGAATTGAGAACGTCGAGGGTCGTGCGCTGGCCGGCCTGCGCTTCCTTCTGCACGCCGGAGAGCGCGATGGTAGCCGCGCGCACCTCCGCCTCCGCCGCGGAGAGCGCAATTTTGGCCCCTTCGTAGGCGACCCAGGCGCTTACCACCGCGGTGTGGGTCTGAGTGCGGACGAGCTCCAGCACGATGCGAGCCTGCATCGCAAGCTCCTTGGCCTGCCGGATCTGCGAGGCCGCCAGCCCGCCGTCGTAAATCGGCACGTTCGCCGTGCCCAGCAGCGAGGCGATATCGTTGGCCTTGGAGCTGAGCGTCGGATCATTCTCCCATTGGCGCTGGACACTTCCCTGCACCGAGAGGGTCGGATACAGGCTGCTCTCGGCGATCTTGGTGCCGAGCTGGGCGACATCGATGTCGTACATCGCCGCCATAATGGCCGGATGCTCCTTGCGGCTGATGGCGATTGCCTCCTCGCGCGTGCGCGGCAGCAGCCGTTCGATCGACGCCGGCGACACCAGCCGGCCCGGCGGCGCGCCGATGACCTGGGCGTAAAGCGCCTGGCTGATCGCGAGACCCACCTCCGCAGCGTTGAGATCGGCAAGCCCGCGGCTGAGCCGCGCCTCTGCCTGCGCCACATCGGTCGGGGTCACGTCGCCGCCCTCGAGACGCTTCTTGGTGGTGGCGAGCGTCTCGCGTAGAAACGTCACATTGATGCGCTGCGCTTCCACCAGGCTCTGATTGGCGATCACATTGGTATAGGCGGTCACCGCGTCGAGCAGTACGCCTTGGCCGGTATTGCGTAGCGCTTCGCGTCCCGACTGCACCTGCGCCTCCGACTGGCGAACGGTGTTGGCGGTCTTAAAGCCATTGAACAGGGTTTGCGACACGGTGAAGCCGATGGTCCAAGTGTGCAGCGTCGCTGTCTGGATAGTATTGTCGAAAAATAGCACCCGCACCTGCTGCAGGCCGCCGGTCAGCGTGAGCAGCAGTTGCGGCCGGTATCCCGAAAGCGCCTGGGGAACGCCTTCATCCACCCCGCGCAGCCGCGCGCGCTCGGCGTTGAGTTGAGGATTGCCCTGATAGGTGCGCACTAGCGCGTCCGGCAACGTCTCCACCCGCAGCGGCTCGGCCACCGCAGCGCTCACAGCCGCGGCAATAATGGCGGCCCGTCCGCCGCAGCGAAGCGCAGAGCGCGCCGCGGCGAGCGCGACGATGGCGCACGGTCGGCCGTTCGCACTCAATACGCTGCCCGCTACGCGCATCGACACGATCCGAACTTCGACAGTGAGCTTGAATGCCCCCGCGGAAACCATTGCAGTTCCCGCCCCGGCCGCCGGTTGATTATGGACGTGCCGGGGAGGCCATTAGTCCCCTGAAATTGCGGCTTAAACCGGTCCGGATCGAGCCCATTCCAGGCGGGTCGGGCGATTTGACATCTCGGGCCCAGGCGGGTTTTGTGCCGCCAACCGTAAGGTTCCAGTAAGGAAACCGGACCCGCGCATGGCCAATCTCGTCTACCGGCGGCAATTCACGGTGGAATGGGGCCATTGCGACCCGGCGGGCATCGTGTTCAACAGCCGCTTCTTCGAGTATTTCGATTGGAGCGCGTGGCGGCTGTTCGAGGCGGCGCTCAACGTGAAACCCAACGATCTGGCAACGGCGTTCGGGATTGTCGGAATTCCGCTGGTCGGCGCCAAGGCTCGCTTTCACCGGCCCGCCAAGTTCAACGACGTGGCGGACATCGCCTCCGAGGTCAGCGAGTTCAGGCGCTCGAGTTTCGAGGTGACGCATCGCATCTCGATCGCCGGCGTGCTTGCCGTCGAAGGCAGCGAGACGCGGGTGTGGGCCGGGCGCGACCCGGGCGATCCTGTCAAGATGAAAGGCGTGCCGATACCGGCCGCGGTCATCGCGCGATTTCGTGCCGCGGCGTAGGGCTCTCGTGCAGCAAATTCCCGATTGCGGGTCTGGCGAACGCGTGCCATTGGGCGCATTCCGGAGCGATGAGGATTTCTTCCAGCGATGAGCGAAAGCCTTTCTCTCGCTTTTGATCTGCGGTTTGAGGACCTCTATCGCCGCGACGGGCTGGCGCGGCTCGACGGGTGCTTTGTCGAGTTCCTCAAACGCCGCAACGCGGACCTGCACAACCGGCTGATGGCGGGCCGCGCGGCGCCAGAAGGCGTCGCCGCCAAGGACTATTCCGATCTCATCGTCGAGCTTGCGGTCGAGCTCGAGGACTTCATCGCCGCGCTGTTCGGCATCGCCCGCGATGTCGAGGAGCTGCGCAGCCGCCATGACGCGCTGGCGCCGCTCTACGCGGTGAAGCGGCTGTTCGTGCAACGTCGCGCGGCAAAAAAATACAACCCGGAACAAGCCGCGGCGTTCGACGGGCAAGCGCTAGCCGCGCAACTCGAAACGCTCATCGGCGGCGCGCTCACCGAGTTGCGCTTCGCCGAGCGGGTCAATGTCTGGATGAAGGCCGAGGCCGAGCATGCCGCCGCGCTCGATCTAGCCGCGCAGTACGCCGCCTGGGCGACGCACACCCCGCAAGGCCAGCACCGGCACAGAGACGGGGTGCTGTTCAAGCTGCCGCGCAAGATCGATCCGCATCGCCTCGTTCCAGTCGAGACCGAGGTCGTCGACGGGATCGCGATGCTGAAGCTGCCCGCCTCGCATCGCCGTGCGCGCGACGGTTTCGCCCTGACCGACCAGGGGACGGATCTCGCCGGCGCGCTCGATCACGCTAATTACTGCATCTGGTGCCACAACCAAGGGAAGGATTCCTGCGCCAAGGGACTCAGGGAGAAGAGCGGCGAGTTCAAGAAAAGCGCCTTCGGCGTCGTGCTCGCGGGCTGCCCGCTCGAAGAGAAAATCTCCGAGATGAATTTGGTCGAGGCCGGCGGCCACACCGTCGGCGCGCTTGCCGTTGTCGTCCTCGACAACCCGATGTGCGCCGCCACCGGACACCGCATCTGCAACGACTGCATGAAGGCGTGCATCTATCAGAAGCAGGAGCCGGTCGACATTCCGCAAGTGGAGACGCGTGTCCTCAAGGAGGTTCTGGCGCTGCCCTGGGGGTTCGAGATCTATGGTTTGCTGACGCGGTGGAATCCGCTCGATCTGCGCCGGCCGTTGCCGAAGCCTTCGACCGGCCGCAAGGTGCTCGTTGTGGGGCTTGGGCCCGCGGGCTTCACGCTTGCCCATCACCTCATTAACGACGGCCACACCGTGGTCGCGGTGGACGGACTCAAGATCGAGCCGCTCGAGCCCGGCATCTCCGGCGTGGCGGTGAGCGGCGCGCGTTCTCCCTTTCGCCCGATCCGCGACATCGCCGAGCTGCGCGAGCCGCTCGACGCACGTGTCATGGCCGGGTTCGGCGGGGTCGCGGAATACGGCATCACCGTGCGGTGGGACAAGAATTTCCTCAAGCTTATCCGCCTGCTGCTGGAACGCCGCGGCGAATTCGCGATGTTTGGCGGCGTGCGCTTCGGCGGCACGCTCACCATCGACGGCGCCTTCGCGCTAGGCTTCGATCACATCGCGTTCTGCGCCGGGGCAGGGCGACCGACCATCGTGGCGATGAAGAACGGGCTTGCCGCCGGCGTCCGCCAGGCTTCCGATTTTTTGATGGCGCTGCAGCTTACCGGCGCCGCCAAGACCGATAGCCTCGCCAACCTCCAGGTGCGCCTGCCGGTCGTGATCATCGGCGGCGGACTGACCGCGATCGACACCGCGACCGAGGCGCTGGCCTATTACCCGCTCCAAGTGGAGAAGTTCCTCAGCCGCTATGAGACGCTGATCGCCGAGCGCGGGGAAGCCGCGGTGCGCGCCGATTGGAGCGCGCAGGAGGCGGAAGCCGCATCCGAATTCATGCAGCACGCGCGCGAAATTCGCGCCGAGCGTGCCTTGGCCGCGCGCGAAGGCCGCAAGCCGCAACTCGCCGAGCTGATGAGCCGATGGGGCGGCGCCACTATCGTCTATCGGCGGCGCCTGATCGACTCGCCGAGCTACACGCTCAACCACGAGGAGGTGGGCAAAGCGCTGGAGGAAGGGATCGCGTTTGCCGAGCGGTTGACCCCGCAAGAAGTCCTGCTCGATGCCTTCGGCTGCGCCCGCGCGCTGCGCCTCTCCGAGGCGCACGCCGATGCCTCCGCTCCGCCGCGCGACGTCGTCCTGCCGGCGCGTACGATCCTGGTCGCGGCGGGCACGCAACCCAACACCGTGCTCGCGCGCGAGGAACCGAAGCACGTGCGCATCGACGGCAAGTATTTCCAAGCAGTCGATGAGAACGGCCGCAAGGTCACGCCGGAACGCGTCACCAAGCCGTCCGCCGCCCATGTGTTGATGAGCGTCGGTGCGGATGGCCGCGCCATCAGCTTCTTCGGCGATCTGCATCCGTCCTTTGCCGGCAACGTGGTCAAAGCGATGGCAAGCGCCAAACAAGGCTACCCCGTGGTCAGCCGCATGTTGGCGCGGCAGCGACCATCGCAGGTCTCGCCGGCGGCGTTGATCGCGCGATTGAACGAGGAACTGCGGCCCACCGTGCAGGAGGTCAACCGGCTCACCCCTTCGATCGTCGAGGTGGTGGTGCGCGCGCCCATGGCCGCGCGCGCCTTCGCGCCCGGACAATTTTATCGGCTGCAGAACTATGAGACGCTGTCGCGCGATGCCGACGGCACTCGGCTGGCGAAGGAAGGGCTGGCGCTGACCGGCGCTGCGGTGGATCGCGAGCGTGGCCTCTTATCGACCATCGTGCTGGAAATGGGTGGCTCCTCCGACCTGTGTGCCCAGCTTGCGCCGGGAGAGCCGGTCGTCCTCATGGGGCCGACCGGGCATCCGACCGAGACGCCCAGCGGCGAAACCGTGCTGCTGATTGGCGGTGGGCTCGGTAATGCGGTTCTGTTTTCGATCGGGCAGGCGCTGCGTAGGAATGGCAGCCGCGTGCTCTATTTCGCCGGCTACAAGCGCGCGATCGACCGCTACAAGGTCGACGAGATCGAGCGCGCGGCAGACGCCATCGTGTGGTGCTGCGACGAGCCGCCGGGCTTTGGTGCCGAGCGCGCGCAGGACAAGGCTTTCGTCGGCAACATCGTCGCGGCGCTCGACGCGTATGGCTCGGGCGCGCTCGGCGCGACGCCGATCGCGCTCGGCGAGGTCGATCGGGTGGTCGCGATCGGGTCCGACGGAATGATGGCGGCGGTCTCGCGCGCGCGGCAGGGCATGCTCGCGCAGCATCTCAAGCCCGGACACAAAGCGATTGCCTCGATCAATTCGCCGATGCAGTGCATGATGAAGGAAATCTGCGCGCAATGTCTGCAGGTGCATCGCGATCCCGCCAGTGGCGTCGAGAGCGTGGTGTTCTCCTGCTTCAATCAAGACCAGGATCTTGACCGCGTCGATTTCGACAATCTGCGGGCCCGGCTCAACCAGAACGGCGTGCAGGAAAAGCTCACGCGCCTGTGGATCGACCGCTCGTTGCGGCAGCTGGGCCTGCGGCAAGCGGCGGAATAACTTCCTCGCCGAGACGGCCCCGGGAAGGAAACTCCATCGCGCCGCGCCGAAGGGCTCGGACCGGAACATGTGACATCCTATGCTGCATGCGCCCGCCGTCACGCCGATCCTCGCCCGCTTCGCGGTCGAAGCACGCTGGGGCGAGGTGCCCGCAGCCGCGCGTCAGGAAGCGAAGCGTGCCCTATTGAATTTCTTCGCGGTCGCGCTTGCTGGCTGTCGCAGCCCGCCGGTGGAGATCGCGCGGAAGTCGCTCCAGGACTTTTCCGGGCATGGCCAGGCGACCGTGATTGGCCGCCGCGAGCGCACGGATGCGTTGAGTGCCGCGTTCCTTAACGCGGCGGCCGCCAACGTGCTCGACTTCTGCGACACACACGTTGCCACCGTGATCCATCCGACCGCTTCGGTGGCGGCGGCGTTGTTCGCGCTCTCCGAGCTGCGCCGCGTGAGCGGCGTCGAGTTGCTGCTGGCGTTCGTTCTCGGCGTGGAGATCGAATGCCGGATCGGCCGCGCTATCTCTCCCGGCCATTACGCCAAGGGCTGGCACATCACCTCGACCTGCGGCGTGTTCGGCGCGGCAACCGCTGCGGGGAAACTCATGCGCCTCGATGAGCGGCGGACCATCTGGGCGCTCGCGAGCGCCGCGACGCAGGCGTGCGGTCTGTGCGAATGCCTCGGCTGGCCGGCCAAAAGCATCGGCGTCGGCAACAGCGCACGCAACGGGCTGTGGTCGGCGCAGCTTGCCCAACATGGCCTCGAAGGTCCGCCCGAGCCGATTGCCGGCGTGCAAGGCTTTCTCAGCGCGATGGCGGAGCCGCCCAACTGGCCGGCCTTGATCGAAGGGTTGGGCGAAACGTGGGAGATTGAGGAAAATTCGATCAAGCCTTATCCCTGCGGCTTCGTGATTCATCCGGTTCTCGACTGCGTGCTCGATTGGCGGCGCGATCACCCGCGCGAGAGCATCGAGCGGGTGATCGTGCGCGGTCATCCCCTGCTCAGCGACCGTACCGATCGGCCGCACGTTGCGACCGGCAGCGAGTCGAAGGTCAGCGTGCAGCACGCGGTGGCGGCCGCGCTCGTTACCGGCAAGGCCGGGCTCGATCAATTCAGCGACGGCTGCGTCGGTGACCCGGCGGTCCTCGCGATGCGCCGCAAGGTCGAGGTGACCCGCGACCCAGCGATTGCAACCGTCGCGGCGGCGGTCGAATTGTGGACGAGCGATGGGACCAAGCACAGCTTGTCGACGCCGGCGGCGCGTGGAAGCCCGTCTAACCCGATGACCGACAAAGACATCGAGGACAAGTTGCGCACGCTCGCCGCCGGCTGGTGCGCCGACTACGACGCCGAGGGGCTGATCGAAGCGATCTGGGCGCTGGAGGAAATGACGGACGTCGCGAGCCTGCTTGCGCTCACGGCGCCGAGCGGCTGACGGCGTAGGCATTGCGTTCAGTACGAACGCGGCGACCAACCTCACACCGCCTTCGCCATCTCGCGCAGCTTGAATTTCTGGATCTTGCCGGTCGAGGTCCGCGGCAACTCGGTGAACACGACATGGCGCGGGCATTTGTAGCCCGCGAGATTGTTGCGGCACCAGGCGATGAGATCCTCCCGGGTCGCCGCCTCGCCCGGCTTCAGCTCGATGAAGGCGCAGGGTGTCTCGCCCCATTTTTCATCGGGCTTCGCCACCACCGCCGCTGCACCGACCGCGGGATGTTTATAGAGCGCGTCTTCCACTTCGATGGAGGAAATGTTCTCGCCGCCGGAGATGATGATGTCCTTGGAACGATCCTTGAGCTGGACATAGCCGTCGCGGTGCATGATGCCGAGGTCGCCGGAATGAAACCAGCCACCGGCGAACGCCTTTTCGGTCGCGACCTTGTTCTTGAGGTAGCCCTTCATCACCACATTGCCGCGGAACATCACCTCGCCCAGGGTCTCGCCGTCCCACGGCACCGGCTTGAGGGTGTCGGGATCGCGCACGTCGAGCCCCTCGAGCGGCACGTAGCGCACGCCCTGGCGCGCCTTTTTCGCGGCCTGCTCGGCGGGCGAGAGCGCGTCCCAGCCGGCGCGCCATTCGTTGACCGCGGCCGGGCCGTAGGTCTCGGTCAAGCCGTAGAGGTGGGTGACGTTGAACCCGGCGGCCTTCATGGCGGCCAGCACTGCTTCGGGCGGCGGCGCCGCGGCGGTGAAGAACTCGACGACGTGCGGCAACGGCTTCTTCTCCTCGTTGAGCAGCGTCGCCATCACGATGGGCGCGCCGCAGAGATGCGTGACCTTGTGACGGGCAATGGCGTCATACATCGCCGGGGCCCGCACCTGGCGCAGGCAAACATGCGTGCCAGCGACGACGGAGAGCGTCCACGGAAAGCACCAGCCGTTGCAATGAAACATCGGCAGCGTCCAGAGATAGACGCAATGCTTGCCCATGCTGCCGGTGAGCACATTGCCGACCGCGAGGAGATACGCGCCGCGGTGGTGATAAACCACGCCTTTGGGATCGCCGGTGGTGCCGGAGGTATAATTGAGGGAAATCGCGTCCCACTCATCCTGCGGCATTTTCCAGGCGAAATCCGACTCTCCCGCGGCGAGGAAATCCTCGTACTCGGTCGCGCCGATCTGCTCGCCCGGCCCGGTGAACTCGGGGTCGGCGTAGTCGATCACCAGCGGCTTGACCTTGGCGAGCGCGAGCGCCTCCTTCGCCAACTTTGAGAATTCCCGATCGACCAAGACCACCTTGGCATCGGCGTGGTCGAGCTGGAATGCGACGACCGCGGCATCGAGCCGCGTGTTGATGGTGTTAAGCACGCCAGCGGCCATCGGCACGCCGTAGTGGCACTCGAGCATCGCCGGCGTGTTGGCGAGCAGGGCCGATACGGTATCGCCGCGTTTGATGCCACGTTTCGCCAGCGCAGACGCAAGGCGCCGCGACCGCGCGTAGAACTCGGCGTAGCTGCGCCGCAACGCGCCGTGGATGATGGCGGTGTGGTCGGGAAACACCGCGGCCGAGCGCTCCAGGAACGAAAGCGGCGTGAGCGGCTGAAAATTCGCCGCGTTGCGGTCGAGATCGATGTCGTAGGGCGTGAGCGTCACGGCGCAATCAATGCGGTCGGTCGCTCGTATCATTTCAACGGGCATGCGGGGTGTCAAATCGGCGCTGGGCGCGCGTGGCGGCGCTGGCCTTCCGGCGGGTCACGAATTCAATCTCAAGCCGCGCGCGCGGGCTTTTGACGCATGTCGGCGCCGGCGGCCCCGACGCGACTTGCAAACGCCACGGCTCGCCGCACAATGCGGTGACACGGGGACCCGGGGTGGGTCGCCCCACGCCGCCGCTGGCGGCCTCTTCAAGGGTGAGGCGGTGTGAGGAGTAGCGCCATGGATGTCCGCACGAGCCGCTATTACGAGGTCTATGCGCGCTGGCGACGCGACCCGGAGGGTTTCTGGGCCGAAGCGGCGCGGGACATCGACTGGGTCGAGCCGCCCAAGCAGGTGTTCGCCCCTGATGCCGGCGTCTACGGACGCTGGTTCACCGGTGGCGTCTGCAATACCTGCTGGAACGCCGTCGACCGGCATGTCCTGAAAGGGCGCGGCGAACAGGCGGCGATCATCTACGATTCTCCGCTCGCCGGGCAAAAACGCACCATCACCTACCATCGCCTGCAGGTGGAGACGCAGGTGCTGGCCGCGATCCTGCGCAATTTCGGCGTGGAGAAAGGCGACCGCGTCATCCTCTACATGCCGATGGTCCCGGAAGCGGTGATCGGCATGCTGGCATGCGCGCGCATCGGCGCGGTGCACTCGGTGGTGTTCGGCGGTTTCGCCGCAAACGAGCTCGCAACCCGCATCGACGATGCGCGGCCGAAAGTGATCCTATCGGCGAGCTGCGGCCTCGAGGTGGGCCGCCTCGTCAAATACAAGCCGCTTCTCGACGAGGCGATCCGGCTCGTTCGCCACAAGCCCGAGGCTTGTCTCATCCTGCAGCGCCCGCAGGAGGAAGCGCCTCTCGTCGCCGGCCGCGACCACGACTGGGCCAAGCTGCGCGACGAAGCGATCGTGTTCGCGCGTTCGGTGTACGATTGCGTGCCGCTCGAGGCCACAGATCCGCTCTACATCCTCTACACATCGGGCACGACCGGCCGGCCCAAGGGCGTCGTGCGCGACAACGGCGGCCACATGGTGGCGCTGAAATGGTCGATGCAGAACTTCTATGGGATCGAGCCGGGCGAGGTCTATTGGGCTGCCTCCGATGTCGGATGGGTGGTCGGTCACAGCTACATCGTCTATGCCCCGCTCCTGCACGGCTGCACGTCGATCCTCTACGAAGGCAAGCCGGTGGGCACGCCCGATGCCGGCGCGTTCTGGCGCGTGATCGCCGAGCACGGCTGCGTCGCGTTGTTTACGGCGCCGACCGCGTTTCGCGCCATCAAGAAGGAGGACCCGCAGGGCAGGCTGCTCGCGCAATACGATCTCGGCAAGTTCCGCACCCTGTTCCTTGCCGGCGAGCGCGCCGATCCCGACACGGTGCAGTGGGCGGAGAAGCTGCTGAAGGTACCTGTGATCGACCACTGGTGGCAGACCGAGACCGGTTGGACGATTGCGGGCAATCCCGTGGGTTTGGGCCAGTTGCCGGTGAAGTACGGCTCCGCGGCGGTGGCGATGCCGGGCTACCAGGTCGACGTCGTGGACGATTCCTGCAAGCAGGTCGCCGCCAACACGATCGGCTCGATCGTCATCAAGCTCCCGCTGCCGCCGGCGTGCCTGCCGACGCTGTGGCAGCAGGATGAACGTTTCAAGGAAAGCTATCTCGCCGAGTTTCCCGGCTACTACAAGACCGCGGATGCGGGCTTCAAGGACGAGGACGGCTATATCCACGTCATGAGCCGCACCGACGACATCATCAACGTCGCCGGTCACCGGCTCTCCACTGGGGGGATGGAGGAGGTGCTGTCGGCGCACAAAGATGTCGCCGAATGCGCCGTGATCGGCGTTGCAGACCCGCTCAAGGGCGAAATTCCCTGTGGCTTCATCGTGCTCAAAAGCGGCGTCGAGCGGCCCACGGCCGAGATCGAGCAGGAGTGCGTCGCGCTCGTGCGCGACAAGATCGGACCGGTCGCCGCGTTCAAGCTCGCGATCGCCGTCGTGCGGTTACCGAAGACGCGCTCGGGAAAGATTCTGCGCGGCACCATGAAGAAAATCGCCGACGGCGAGCCCTGGGCCATGCCGGCGACGATCGACGATCCCGCGATCCTCGAGGAGATCGGCGCCGCGTTGCAAGGCAAGGGCCTTCGGGCATAAAGGCCAGCAAACCGAAATGACTTGCGCAAGCGAGCTGCGCATTCGTGCCATGCGGCCCGAAGAAATCGCCATCGCGCTCGATTGGGCTGCGGCGGAAGGCTGGAATCCCGGCCTCGCCGATGCCGCCTGCTTTGCCAGCGTCGACCGCGACGGCTTTCTCATCGGCGAGCTCGACGGGACGGCCGCCGCGACCATCTCCTGCCTTAACTACGATGGCCGATTCGCGTTCCTCGGTTTCTACATCGTACGTGCCGATCTGCGTGGCCGCGGCTACGGTTTGCGCATTTGGAATGCGGCCATCGCCCATGCCGGGGACCGCACCATCGGACTCGACGGTGTCGTGGCGCAGCAGGACAACTACCGCAAATCGGGATTCCGCCTCGCTTACGCGAACATCCGCTACGGCGGCCGCGTCAGCCCTCTCTCCGCGCCGGCGGCCGCACTCGTGCCGTTGAAGCAAGTCCCCTTTGCGGCGCTCGAGGCGGACGATGCGCGCGTCTTTCCCGCCCCGCGCGCGGCCTTCCTGCGTTCCTGGATCGGCGCACCGCGCCACATCGGCCGCGCGCTCGTGCGCGACGGCAATCTCGCCGCGTGGGGCGTGATCCGTCCGTGCCGCCGCGGCCACAAGATCGGGCCGCTGGTGGCGGACGACCGCGCCGCGGCCGAGGCCGTGCTCGCGGCGTTGATCGCAGCGTCCGGCGCGGAGGAAGCGTTTCTCGATGTGCCGAGCTTCAATGGCGATGCGCTCGCGCTGGCGCAAGACCTCGGCCTTGCGCCAGTCTTCGAGACCGCGCGGATGTACACCGGCGCGATCCGGCCGCTGCTGCTGGAACGCGTGTTCGGTGTCACCACGTTCGAACTGGGCTGAGGCGTGGGGGCGGAGGCTTTCCCTGCGGCTGCAAGACTGAGGTGCAGGAGAGCGCTTCAGGCAAAAAGGGGGCCGTCGCATAGCGCTCACGGCGCACCGCCAGCCGGCCTACTCTTCAGACGCGTTTTGACTATCGGGCTTCTTCGCCTGTTGTTCTGGCGCTGCCGCAGGTGTCCTCGCCTCTGATTGTGCTTGCGCCGCCGCTTTCGGGTCCGTCGCAACAGTGCCCCGGTTTTCCGGCTGACTGCGACGCCCTGCATGCTGGCTCGCTGGGTGGGGCGGCGGCGAATTTGCCCACGCGGGAACAACGTCCTCAACGCGGCTACTGCCGGAACAACCGGCGAGCAGCGCGGTGAAAACCAATATTGCAGCAAGGCGCATGACCATGAGGCCTCGAACTGAGAGGCGCACGGCAATGCGGATAAATTAGGACCGGTTTCGGTTTCGGGTCTGCCGCCAAGCAAAGCTGAAGGGCCAGGCGGAACTTCCTCGCGCAGTCGTGAACGGCGGCGCATGGAAACGATAATGTTTGCCGCTAGGCTGTGCGCCGCGTCGGAGAAAAGACCATGAGCACCATAACGCGTCGACCCAGTCCCAATCAAAGCGCCCGCGGCGCGATCGTTGCCGGTCAACCGCGGATCGACCGCGTCGCCGCAGCCTGGAGCGACGTCGTCTGCCTGTTCGGGCGGATTCTGATCGGCGGCATTTTCGTTCAGAGCGGGTTTCAGAAACTCATGGGCCTCGACGCATTCGCCGCCGGCTTGACGCGGAACGGCATACCCGGCGCTATCGCGCAGGTGCTGGCGCCGGTCGGCGCGGCCGTTGAGTTTGTTGGCGGCCTCGCCATCGTCTTTGGACTGATGACGCGCTACGCCGCAGCGCTGATGATCCTGTTCGTGATCGTCGCGACGTTGATCTCGCACAGGTTCTGGGCGGTGCAGGGCGCCGAGCGCCGCCCGCAGACGGTCCAATTCGCCAAGAACGCGGCGATCGTCGGTGGCTTTCTTTACGTTTTCGCCACCGGCGCGGGGCGCGTGAGCCTCGACCGCTGGTGGCGCCGTGTCGAGTAGATGCGCTACTCGCTTTTGCCGCCGAGCTGCTTGAGCTTGGCGAACACGGCATCGACGTTGAGCTCGTCGCCCGGCTTCTTCTGCTCCGGCTCGGGCTCGCGGCGAATGGTGGTCTCGGCGGCTGGCAGCAGCGTGGCGCCTTGCGCCTCGGCGTCCACCGGCTTCTCCTTGGCGGCGCGCGAAACCTCGAGATCGAGATCGATCTGCGAGCACAGGCCGAGCGTGACCGGATCCATTGGCTGCAGATTCGAGGCGTTCCAGTGGGTGCGCTCGCGGATCGCCTGAATGGTCGACTTGGTGGTGCCGACCAGCCGCATGATCTGGCTGTCCTTGAGTTCGGGGTGATTGCGCACCAGCCAGAGGATGGCGTTCGGTCGATCCTGGCGGCGCGAGACGGGCGTGTAGCGCGGGCCTTTCTTGCGTTTGGCCTCGGGCAGGCGGACCTTGGGGTCGAGCAGCTTGAGCCGGTAATTCGGGTCGGCGACGCCTTTCTCGATCTCCTCGCGGCTGAGCTGCCCTGTGAGCACGGGATCGAGTCCCTTGATGCCTTGCGCCGCATCGCCGTCGGCGATCGCCTTCACTTCGAGCGGGTGCAGCTTGCAGAAGTCGGCGACCTGGTCGAAGGAGAGCGCGGTGTTCTCGACCAGCCAAACGGCGGTCGCTTTCGGCATCAGCGGTATGGCTCCCATGGCTAAATCTCCTCTGTGCTCCGCCCGCCCTCCCGGGCGAAGCTTGGTGTCATCGGCGATGACGGAATTAAGGGCAATATAGGCATTCGCCCACCTGCGACGCAATGGGGCTCAGCAATCAACATAAACCGGCGCACTTACCCCCGCGTCGGGTCGAGCACGATCTTGCCGGTCGACTCGTTCGATTCGACCAAGCGATGCGCCTCGGCGGCGCGCGACAACGGCAGAATGCGCTCGATCTGCGCGTTGATCTTTCCTTTGGCGGCGGCGGCAAAGCATTTCGGCACGTCGGATGGCCGATAGCCTGGCCGTCCCTTGATGGTGATGCGCTTGTGATAGAGGTGGGCGAAATCGATGGCGACATTGGGGCCCGCATGTGCGCCGGCGGTGACCAGCCGGCCGTCGAAACCGAGCGCGCGGAAGGCGCGCGGCAGCACCTTGGCGTTGGCGATGTTGTCGTAGAGCACGTCGACGCCCTTGCCGCCGGTCAGCCGCATGACCTCGGCCTCCAAGTCGGCGAGGTTGTAATTGACGCCGTGATCGGCGCCGAGCGCGAGGCCGGTTGCGACCCGCGCATCAGAACCCGCGGCCGCGATTACATTGGCGCCGATCACGTTCTTGGCGATCTGAATGCCGATCGAGCCGAGATTGCCGCCCGCGCCCATGATCAGCACGCTCTCGCCAGCTTTGAGCTCGGCGACGTTGACGAGCAGATTCCAAGCGGTCGGCACGTGGCGCATGATCACGGCGGCGTGGTGAAAGTCGAGCCCGTCGGGGAGTTCGATTGCCGCGCACGCCGGCACCGCGACCATCTCGGCAAATCCGCCAGGCCGTTTGATGCCCATCATTCCGGTCGGCCCGTCGTAGCCGCCGCCATCCTCGGGGCAAATGTCGAGCGGCATGACACCGGCGGCGGCGACCCGCATTCCCTTTCGCCAGCGCGTGACGGCGGAACCGACCGCATCGACGACGCCGGCGCAATCGACGCCGGGTATGAGCGGAAGTACGGCGCCGCGAGCCCGCTCGTTGCCCGCCCGCAAGCTCACGTCAAGGACGCGATTGACGGTCGCCGCGTGAACGCGGATGCGAATCTCGCCCGCGCGTGGCTCGGGGTCCGGCACAGTCTCGTATTCGAGCACGTCCGGCGGGCCATAGCGGCGCATCACGATCGCTTTCATGCGGAGCCTTTGAGCAAGCGCACCAAGTGTAGCGTGTGTACCCACTCGGCTGTGTTCTGAAGAACAAGATCTGAACGGCCGGGACGAGTCCGGCCCATGACCAACCACAATTAGCAAGATCGCAGTCAAAGACCAATTGCGGCGCCTTGTTGCGTCATCTTAAAGTGCCACGTGCCGTTGGGGAGAAACGAAACCGGGCAGGGCCATGGATGCGAACGACAAATATGCCTGCGCCGAACTGATCCAAACCTGGGGGCTCTATCGCGATCAGGGCAAGTGGCCGCAGCTGCTCGCGACCTTCGTGCCGGAGGGCGAGATCGCGGTCTCCTGGTTCAGCGGCAGCTTTCGCGAATTCGTCGATCGCTGCCGGCAAGCCTTCGAGGCGGGACAGCGCTCGAAGCATCAGATCTTCCCCTCCGTCGTGCGCGTTGCGCGCGAGCGCGCGTGCGCCGAGACCAACATCGTGATCCTGGTGCGCCAGAAGATCGCGGGCGTGCTTGCCGACATGACGTCCTACGCACGCTTTCTCGATCGCTTGGAGCGAAGAGACGGACGTTGGGCGATCGTGGAGCGCGCGGCGGTCTATGAGCGCGACCGGCTCGACCCGGTCGAGCCGTCCTCGAATTTCGAGACGCTGTTCGCGGCGGCGGAGCTTTCGGCGTATCCGGCCGCTTACCGGTACATGGCTGCTCGCCTCAAAGCCGCGGGCCGCGCGCTGGCGCCGGTCGTGCATTACGATGGCGCTCCACATACGGCACAATTGTACGCGCGCTACGAGGCGTGGCTCGGGGCCAGCTGACAGCCGTGCAGCGACGCACAGTTCACCGCGCGAGACCGCAGAAGCAGCCGGAAACCGCCGCGGATCGGGATTGCCGCGGCCTCGCTTGACAGAAGGCGAGGAGCAGCCCATGTCGAGTGGCGCAGCGATGCGTCGAACGAGGTCCGCATGACTGGAGCCGCAACCCGGCCCGCGCTGAAGGTTTTGCTGTGCTCGCCGCGCGGCTTCTGCGCCGGGGTCGTGCGCGCCATCGATACCGTCGAGCGGGCGCTCGCCCGCTACGGCGCGCCGGTCTACGTGCGCCACGAGATCGTGCACAACCGGTACGTGGTGGAGAGCCTCAAGGCCAAGGGCGCCATTTTCGTCGAGGAGCTCGACGAGATTCCCCACACCGACGCGCCGGTCATTTTCTCCGCGCATGGCGTGCCGAAATCGATTCCTGCGGAGGCGCAACGGCGCAACCTGTTCGCGCTCGACGCCACCTGTCCACTCGTGACCAAGGTGCACCGCGAGGCCGAGATCCACCACAAGCGCGGCCGCGAGATCGTGCTGATCGGCCACGCCGATCATCCCGAGGTGGTCGGAACGGTTGGGCAGCTTCCCCCCGGCGCGATCACGCTGGTCCAGTCGGTCGAGGAGGTGGCTCGTTTCCTGCCGCGCGATTCCACCCGCCTCGCCTATGTGACGCAAACCACGCTTTCCGTCGATGACACCGCGGGAATAGTGGCGGCGCTCAAAGCGCGCTTTCCCAACATTCACGGTCCGCACAAGGAAGACATCTGCTATGCCACCACCAACCGGCAGGAAGTGGTCAAGAAGGTAGCGCCGATGGTCGAGGCCATGGTGGTGGTCGGATCGCCCAACTCATCCAATACGCAACGCCTCAGGGAAGTTGCCGAACGCGCAGGCTGTCCGCGCGCGGCGCTGGTGCAGCGTGCCGAGGAGATCGATTGGTCGCTGTTCGGCTCGATCGCGAGCCTCGGCGTCACCGCTGGCGCGTCCGCACCCGAGGTTTTGGTGGAGGAGGTTATCGGCGCCTTCGCCGAGCGCTATGCGGTGAAGGTCGAGACCGTCACCACCGCCGACGAAGACATGTTCTTCCCGTTGCCGCGCGTGTTGCGAGGACCGGAGGCGGCGGAATGAGTTCGGGCGCGTCGCGGCCGGAGTTGAAGCATCCGCGTTCATAATACCTCCACGTTGCAAAATCCGCAGTCATCGCGTTTCCACCCCGCCCCGACATTGCATTTGGCGTCGCCGGCAAACGGGCTGACGCATGAGGGATGATCCGTGGCCGTCTACACCGATGTGGTGGCCGAAGAGCTTGGCGCCTTTCTCGCCGGTTACGACCTCGGGGAGCTCCTCGCCTATAAGGGCATCGCGGAAGGCGTCGAGAACTCCAATTTCCTCGTCCACACCACCCGCGGCTACTTCATCCTCACGCTCTACGAAAGGCGCGTGGCCGCCGAGGACCTGCCGTTCTTTCTCGCATTGATGGAGCATCTGCACGGGCGCGGGATCAGCTGTCCGCAACCGGTCAAGAACAAGCGCGGCGAGGTTCTCGGACGGATCGCTAGCCGTCCGGCGGCGGTGGTGACGCTCCTTGACGGGATGTGGATCCGGCGGCCGTCGCCGGCCCATTGTGGCGCGCTGGGCGAAGCGCTGGCGCGACTGCATCTCGCCGGGCTGGATTTCAAGCACAGCCGCGCTAACGCGCTTTCCGTCGACGGCTGGCGATCTCTCTACGAGAGTTGCAGCGAGCGCGCAAACGAAGTGCAACCCGACTTGAAACCGTTTCTCGCCGCTGAGCTTTCGTATCTCGAAAGTGCGTGGCCCTCGAAGTTGCCGCAGGGCGTCATTCACGCCGACCTCTTTCCCGACAACGTCTTCTTCCTCGGCAACAAGCTGTCGGGGTTGATCGACTTCTATTTCGCTTGCACGGACACACTCGCCTATGACGTCGCGATTTGCCTCAACGCCTGGTGCTTCGAGAGCGACCATTCCTATAACGTGACCAAGGGCAGGAGCCTGCTGCAGGCTTATGCGCAGGTGCGCAAGCTCTCGAACGAAGAGCGCGACGCGCTGCCGCTGCTCGCCCGCGGCGCGGCGCTGCGTTTTCTGTTGACGCGGCTCGTCGACTGGTTCGACGTGCCGCCCGGGGCGCTGGTACGGCCGAAGGATCCGTTCGAATATTATCGCAAGCTGCGCTTCCATCAGGCGATCGGGAGCGCGCGCGATTACGGCATCGACCAATGAGCGAGCCGAACGTCGTCGTCTACACCGATGGCGCCTGCTCCGGTAATCCGGGGCCGGGCGGCTGGGGCGCGATCCTCGCCTTCGGCGATCACGAGAAGGAGTTGAAGGGCGGCGAGGCTCACACCACCAACAACCGCATGGAACTGATGGCGGCGATCGCCGCGCTCGAAGCGCTCAAGCGGCCTTGCTTGGTCGACATTCACACCGACAGCCAGTACCTGCGCAACGGCATCATGTCATGGATCAACCAGTGGAAACGTAACGGTTGGCGCACGGCGGACAGAAAGCCGGTGCGGAACGTCGACCTTTGGCAGCGGCTCGATGCGGCGTTGTCGCGCCACCGCGTGCGTTGGCATTGGGTGCGTGGCCATGCCGGCGACGCTCGCAACGAGCGCGCCGATCGATTGGCGCGCGACGGACTCGAGGAGGCGCGTTCACGCGCCGCCCCGCGCCGCCCTGCCGCCTCGGCAGGCGATTAGCGCTAAGATCGATAATGCCGCCGAAACACGCTAGAGCTGCTTGAGCAAGGCGTCGCCGCCCGAGACTTCGACCTTGCCCGGCGCTTCTTCGATATTGAGCTTCTTCACTACGCCGTCCTCGACCAGCATGGCGTAGCGCTTCGAGCGCGTGCCGAGCCCGTTGCCGGAACCGTCGAAGGTCAGATCGAGTGCCTTAGCAAACTCGCCGTTGCCGTCGGCCAGAAAATCGAGCTTCTCGGCGGCGCACGCCTTCTTCCAGGCATCCATCACGAACACGTCGTTGACCGAGGTCACGGCAATGGTGTTGACGCCCTTCGCCTTGATGGCGTCGGCGTTCTGCATGATCGAGGGAACATGCATCTTGTGACAGGTGCCGGTGAAGGCGCCGGGCACGGCGAATAGGGCGACTTTCTTGCCCTTGAAGATTTCGTCGGTGCTTTTCCACGCCGGCCCCTCCGACGTCATCACGCGAAACTTCGTCTCGGGCAGTCGATCTCCGACCTTGATGGGCATGATCCTCGTCCTCTCGGTTACAGATGCGTGCTCTCCAGCCCCGCTCGCGTTGAAGGCTCGGCTGCGGGCACCGTGCCCCGCCCAAATTAGCGCGCCCGGCGAATTAGTCGAGACGGGTCACGACCTCGATCGCGGCGTCGCCCGCGACTGCGGTGAGCGCGATGGCAGCGCCGTCGTATGTCGCACCGGGAGGTGCGCCGTCGAGATCGAAAGCGAACCGTTGCAGGCCTTTCGGCGCCCCATCGATCGCCACCGGCACCGGCAGCGCCCACTCCGGCGTCGGCCCCTCGGCGAACAGCGCGACCGCCGCTGCGGGCGACGCTGCGACGTCAACGAGAACGCGGGCGCGGCTGCCTGCCGCCTCGCGCCGGACCGATTTGATGGCAAGCGTCGAACCCTCGCCGACCGCGGCCTTGTGCGGAAGGCGCGCTTCGGCCGCGGTGAGCGCGCCGTCGTGCGGGGACGGACCGCCGCCCAGCGTCAGCTCGGCCTTTCCTTCCGCCGGGACGCAAAGCGTCTCGCATACCGCATAGTCGAGCTTGAGGCGCAGCTTGATCGGCTCGCCGCTGTTCTGGGGTACGATAGCCAGAGGCAGGATGACGTCGCCGGTATATCCGATCGTCACCAGACCTTGCTCGGGAATCCGTTGCGGCGCGGGCCAAAGCACCTCGATCGACTTGACGTTCTGCGATCCCGCAAAATCGAAGCGCGGCGGCACGCCGGCGTCGCCGGGATAACGCCAGTAGGTGTGCCAGCCCTTCTTGAGCCTGATCTCGATTCCGGCCCGAATCGCCGCTCGCTCCGGCGTCGCTGAGGAACCCGCAACGACACGCATGGCGCTACGGGCGTCGCCGTCCCAAGGCGAAGCGTCATCGGCGGCGCTCGCGTTGCCTGCGGCGAGGAGGCTCATCGCGCAGATCGCGATTGCACGGGGGGCGGCGGTCCGCCGCAGCCGATTGAAGCCGATGGTCATACGGTTCGATCTAGGGTCGAAACTTTTGGCGCGCCACTGAATTCATCGTGAGCGGGTGGTGAGTGGAACAGACTGGCGCGCGCAAGGTGCATGGAAAGACACACGAAAAGACCGACGCCTACCGTGCGGCGTCTCCAATCATGGCACAAACCATGCATGCACATGCGGGTCGCATCGTTTGCAATCGGCGCTCAATCAGGTAGCATTTCGTCATGAAGATTCCTCGCAAGACACGCGTGCAAGACGACGGCGACGCGTTGCCTGGTGACGACTCCGACGCGCCTCTGCCCGAGGCGAGGAGCGCGGCGAAGCGGCCAAAATTCAAGCAGGCGGGCAAGGGTTCCAAGCGCGGCTACCTCGACGGGCAGATGCTGATCGCCATGCCGTCGATGGGCGATGACCGATTCACCCGCAGCGTGATCTATGTTTGCGCGCACTCGACCGAGGGGGCCATGGGCATCGTCGTCAACCAGCCGGCGGCGCATATCAGCTTTGCCGACCTTCTGGTGCAGCTTGAGGTCGTCCCCGCGGCGGAGCTGATCAGGCTCCCGAGCGGCGCGGGCGGCGTGAAAGTGCTCAAGGGCGGACCGGTTGATACCCAGCGCGGCTTCGTGCTGCACTCCAGCGACTTCTTCATTGAGAACGCGACGTTGCCGATCGACGAAGGCATCTGCCTCACGGCAACACTGGACATCCTCAAGGCCATCGCCCGTGGGGAGGGGCCGCAAAGCGCCATTCTCGCCCTCGGCTATGCCGGTTGGGCTCCGGGGCAACTCGAGAACGAGATCCAGCATAACGGCTGGCTGCATTGCGCGGCCGATGCCGAGTTGATCTTCGGCCAGGACACCGGCGGGAAATACGAGAAGGCGCTGAAGAAGATCGGAATCGATCTCGGCATGCTCTCGAGCCAATCGGGGCACGCCTAGCCGACGCGAGCCTTACTGAACGCCCTGCTTGCCTAGCGCCAGCTCGCTCTCTTCGGCCACACCGTCGTCCTGCAACAGCGCCTTGGCGTCGTCGCTGCTCATCGGCTCGCCGAAACAAATGCCCTGCGCATACTCGCAGCCGAGCTGATAGAGCTCGACCGAATCCGAATCGGTTTCGGCGCCCTCGGCGATGACCTCCATGCCGAGGTCGTGCGCGAGCGCAATCAGCGAGCGCAGGATCACGGGACGGGCGCCCTTGCCATTCGTGCGTACGAAAGACTGGTCGATTTTGATGCTGTCGAAAGGAAAGCGCTGCAGATAGGCGAGCGAGGCGTGACCGCTGCCGAAGTCCCCGAGCGTCAAGCCGGCGCCCAGGTCGCGGATGCGTTGCAGCATCTGCGCCGTATGCTCGGGATTTTCCATGACCAGCGATTCCGTGAGTTCAAGCTTCAGCGTGCCACGCGCAAGCCCCGCGCGGGCGATCACCGTGCGCAGGTCGTGCACGAGCTCCTGCCGCAGCAGTTGCCGCGATGACAGATTGATGCTGACGAACAGTGGATCGCGCCGGCGCACGACGCGTTGCCAGCCGCTCAGCTGGCGAGCGGCGCGCTCGGTCACGAACATGCCGAGATCGACGATTAGGCCGACCTCCTCAGCCATGGCGATGAATTCGGCGGGCGAAGCGCGCGCTGCCTTGGGATGGCGCCAGCGCGGCATAACTTCGAAGCCGGCGACCGAGCGGTCCTCGAGGCGCACGATCGGCTGATAGAGGATCGTGATCTCCTCGCGCTCGAGCGCTCGCCGCAGCTCGGTTTCCAGCGTCACCCGGTCGCTTTGCCGCGCCCGCATAGATGGCTTGAACACCTCGATGCGGTCGCCGCCGATACGTTTGGCGTGATACATCGCGAGCTCGGCGTCCTTGAGAACTTCCTCCGTGCGACGCGGCTCGCCGTCGCCGAGCGCAATCCCGATCGACGCGGTGAGAAACAGCTCGCGGTCGTTGAAGGTAACGGGCGCGCGCAGCCCTTTGCGCAGCGTCTCGGCGAAGCCGATGATGCGCTCGGTTTCGCGCTCCGATAAAAGGATGAGCCCGAATTGGTCGCCCGCCAGCCGGGCGAGCGTATCCTGCGGCTTGAGCAGTCGGCCGAGCCGCCGCGCCAGGGTCAGCAGGATCGAATCGCCCACGGCAATGCCGACGGAATCGTTGACCTGCTTGAAACGATCGAGATCGATCACCATCACCGTCGGTTTGATCGCCGGATCGGCTTTGGCAAATGCGAGCACCCCCTCCAATCGATCGAGGAACAGCTCGCGATTGGGTAGCCCGGTCAGGTTGTCGTGCACCGCGTCATGCAGGAGGCGCTCTTCCGCATTCTTGAACTCGGTGACGTCGGTGAGCGTGCCCACGAGACGCACGACTTCCCCGTCCGAGCCCACGACCGGCCGCGCCTTGAGCGCGAACCAGAGATAGTGGCCGTCTGGCGTGCGCAGGCGGAAGTCCTGGCTCAGCCGCCCGCGGCGCTGTTCGAGCACGCTGTCGAGCACGGCGCGGAAGCGGTCGCGGTCGAGCGGATGCAGCACGTCGAGCCAGCCTGCGGCCGGGCCCTCGAGCGAGCCGCGCTTGAGCCCGAGTAACGCCTCGGTTTCCGGGCTGGTGAAGACCTTGTCGGCGGAGACGTCCCAGTCCCAAATCATGTCGCCGGCGCCGGTGAGCGCAAGTGCGCGGCGCTCGACATCGGACACGATGCCGGTCGTTACCCCGCCGGCGAAGGCGTGTTGCATCACCGTAAAGCCGATCAGCATCACGATCAGAACCAGCCCGCCGAGCAGGGCCGGGCCGACGATGTCGTTGGTGATGACCGCGGTCACGGCCAGCGCTGCCGTGATCACCCAGAGCACGAGCAGGAGCCAGGTTGGGATCAACAGTACGGCGCGGTCGAAGCCGTGGAACGAAAGATAGACGACCAGGGCGAAGCCGAGCAGAGCGACGGCAAAAAGCGAGACGCGCGCGATCCCCGACGCGATCGGCGGCTCGTACAGCGCAAGCGCGACAAGCGCCGCGAGAAACGCGAGCCAGGCCAGCGTGATGTGGGCGTAGCGCACGTGCCATCGGTTGAGGTTGAGATAGGCGAACAGAAACACGACCAGCGTCGCTGCCAGGATTGCCTCGCCCGACGCGCGCCAGATCTGCTCGGAGGCGGCCGAGAGCGCGAACACTCTGCCCCAGAAGCCGAAATCGATGCCGATGTAGACGAGCACGGCCCAGCCGAGCGCGGCGGCCGCGGGAAACATGATGCTGCCTTTGACCACGAACAGGATGGTCAAGAACAGCGCCAGGAGTCCGGCGATACCGATGACGATGCCGTGGTAGAGCGTGATGCTGTTGACCTTGTCCTTGTAGGCTTCGGGTTGCCAAAGGTAGAGCTGGTTGAGCTTGTCCGTGCGCAGCTCGAGCACGTAGGTCATTACGCTGCCGGGATCGAGCGTGATGCAGAAGATATCCGCGGTGGCGCTGTCCTGACGTTCGGGGCGCTCCCCGCTCGAGGTGATGCTGGCGACGCGTGAGAGGCCGAGATCGGGCCAAAACACGCCCGAGCCGACCATTCGATAATGCGGTACGACGATGAGCCGCTCGATCTGCTCGTCGCCGGAATTAGCGAGCGCAAACACTGCCCAATTGGTGTTTCCCTCGCGCGCACGCACGTCCATGCGGCGAATGATGCCGTCGGGTCCCGGTGCGGCCGAGACCAGCAGCCGGTCGCCCTCGGTGCGATGGTGTTCGGCGGAATCGGTGAGGTCGATGGCCTGCGCGTCGGTGCGCACATTGATCGCCTCCACCGCGCGCGCGGGAGAGAGGCCGACCGCGGCCACGGTCAGCACCGCCGCGAGGCAGGCGCGCACGAAATGCAACCGACGTTCTCCCAGCACCCCTGTCGACCCTTCGCCGAGCTTCGCCGGACTGACGCAATTCCGCGAGCGCCCAAGGGATGAACTTTACGTCGATTTACGTCGATTTCGCGGCCCACCCGCACCGCGCGCGCCCCGCAAAGGGGCCGCGGCGCGATCCGCCGAGGGAGAAAATCGTCGCAATTTCAGAGGCTTGTGACGGCAAGCACGATCTTGCCGATATGCGCGCTCGCCTCCATGCGCTTATGCGCGGCAGACGCCTCACCGAGCGGGAACGTGCTGTCGATCAATGGCCTCACCCGCCCCGCCGCGATCAGCGGCAACACGCGCTCCTCCACGGCGCGCGCGATCGCGCCTTTGTCGGCGACCGAGCGCGCCCGCAGGGTCGAGCCGGTGTGGGTGAGGCGCTTGAGCATGATGCGGCGGAAGTCGACGCTCGCCTTCGAGCTGGTCTGGAAAGCGATTTGCACCACGCGACCTTCCACGGCAGCGGCCTCGTAATTGCGCTCGATATAATCGCCGCCGACCATGTCGAGGATCACGTCGGCGCCCCTGCCGTCGGTGGCGGCCTTGGCCGCGGCGACGAAATCTTCCTCCTTATAGTTAACCGCGGCATCGGCGCCGAGGCGCCGGCAGGCCTCGCATTTCTCCGCCGAACCCGCCGTGGCAATCACGCGCGCGCCGAATGCTTTGGCGAGCTGTATTGCGGCGGTGCCGATGCCCGATGAACCGCCGTGAACCAGCAAGGTCTCTCCCGATTGCAGTCGGCCGCGCTCGAAGGCGTTGTGCCAGACCGTGAAGAAGGTTTCGGGGATCGCCGCGGCCCCGATCAGCGTGAGATCCTCCGGCACCGGCAGCGCGTGGCTTTCATGCGCCGGACAATATTCGGCGTAGCCGCCGCCGACCACGAGCGCCATCACCTTGTCGCCGAGCTTCCAGCGTCTCACGCCGGCACCCAGTGCGACCACCTCGCCCGCAATCTCAAGACCGGGGATATCGGTCGCGCCGGCGGGCGGTGGATAAAGTCCTTGGCGCTGCATCACGTCAGGCCGGTTGACGCCCGCGGCCGCCACCTTCACCAGCACCTCGCCTTCGGCGGGACGGGGCAGCGGACGCTGTTGGGCGACGAGCATGTCCGGTCCGCCGGGTGCGCGGATTGCGATCGCGGTCATGTGGGCCGGCAGTGCGGGCATGGCAAAAGTCCTTGGCTGACAGGGCTTGCCACGCTTGCTTACTCGGCGGTCGCGGATGTGACAATGGCGGCGGCGCAGAGTATTTTTTCCCGCGCTTTCGCGCGGAGGCGAGCGATGCCGGCAATGGATGAAGACGACCGCCCGAAGAAAAAGATCGTGCACGAGATCGGTCAGGATCTCGCGCTGCTCTCGATCAAGGAACTCGAGGAGCGCATCGCGCTTCTCAAGGAGGAAATCGCGCGGCTGCAAGCGAGCATTGCCAGCAAGCAGGGTTCGCGCAATGTCGCCGACCAGTTCTTCAAGAAATAAGCTCGCGCCTTTCACGTTGTCAGCGTGTGCGTTGCGCAGGCTCGGCGCCGGACGCGGGAGCGTGCCGCCGACTTCGCCCGCGCGGCAAATTGTTTGAACTCTTAACGCCTTGTTAAGCTTTCATGATCATTACTGGGAGCGTCCATCTTCTGGACGCTGAGTGGCTCCTGTCCACTCTGTTTGACGCCTCCCTGTTAAAACTTCGAGCCGCCGTCTCCGGCGGCTCTTTTTTCCACAAGTCCGCTCCCCGCCCAGCACTTTCGTTTTCGCGATCCGTTCTCGGTCGCGCGACCGCGTTGCGGCCCGGCAACTATGCGCAACAGTTTGCGCGGCGGGCGCTGGACAGCGATCGGCCCCTGCGCAATCATTCCCGTCTCGCCAGGGGCTGGCGCAAAAGCAAAAACGGTTGCGTAGCGTGAGGCGTGGACGATGTCCGAGAAGTCGGTCAAAGACACCGTTGTGTTCGGCGAGCGGGTCGCGGCTTCCCAAGCCTTCGCCGACCTGTTCCGCGACGGCATGGCGCTCGTGGAGCAGACCGCAGCATATCTCGACGGCCCGGGCCGCCAGGAGGCAAAGAAACTTTCTCGCCATGCCGCCCTCGCTTACGCCACCGAGAGCATGCGGCTCACCACGCGGCTGATGCAGCTCGCGTCCTGGCTCCTGCTCCATCGCGCCGTCAAGGAAGGCGAGATGACGCTCGCCCAGGCCAGCAAGGAAAAGGCCAAGGTGAAGCTCGCCGTCGCCGAGCACAACGACGAGCAGAACATCAAGCTCTTACCGGAGCGCTTGCGCGCGCTGATCGATCGTTCCAAAGCGCTGCAAAGGGCGGTGCGCCGGCTCGATGCCACCATGCATGCCACGCCCAGCCGCGCCGAACGCGCCAATCCGGTCGAGCGCCAGATCGGGCTACTCAAAGCAGCCTTCGAGCAGGAGCGATAGGTCCTGGGCTATGAAAAGCCCCCGGAGCGGGGGCCTGCGGCGCGAGACGCTGACGAGCGCTATTTCTTGAGCCCGATGCCCGCGAATTTCTTCTGGAACCGCGAGAGTCGACCGCCGCGGTCCACCAGTTGCTGCTGGCCGCCGGTCCAGGCCGGATGCGACTTTGGGTCGATGTCGAGGTGCAGCGTGTCGCCTTCCTTGCCCCAGGTGCTGCGGGTAGTGAATTCGGTTCCGTCGGTCATCACCACCTTGATGGTGTGGTAGTCCGGATGCAGGTCTGCTTTCATCGGCGGTCGTCCTGGGCGCGCGATGCGCCCGTGAGGCGGTGAAAAGTGCGACTCTATAGCCCACGCCCGCAAGGGAAACAAGCCGCACCCCGCGCGGCCGCGGGCGGATTGCCACTTGCAATTCGCAGGGGCATTGTCGGGCGGGGCATTGTCGCGCGGCCTTGGCTTTGGTGCCGATTTCCAGGTGGCCGATTGAGATGAACATTAGCGAGCGAGACGCCGCCCGCGCGGTCGGAACGGCGGTCGATGAGCCGCAGCCGACGGCCGCGGCAGCGTCCGAGCGGCAACAAAGCCGCAAGCTCAAGCCGCTGCTTTCGCTTGCGCCTTATATCGCGCGCTATCGCTGGCGCGCGAGCGCGGCGCTCGTCGCTCTGCTGCTCGCCGCGCTCGCCACACTGCTCGTGCCGATCGCGGTCCGGCGCATGATCGATTTCGGGTTCTCGCGCGAGAGCGCGAACCTGATCGACAGCTACTTCGCGGTCATGATCGCCATCGTCGCGGTGCTCGCGTTGGCGAGCGCTGCCCGGTTTTATCTCGTCACCACGCTGGGCGAGCGCATCGTCGCCGACTTGCGCGAGGGAGTGTTCGGCCATCTCATTTCGCTCTCGCTTGCCTATTTCGACGAGGCGAAAAGCGGGGAGCTGATTTCGCGGCTCAGCGCCGACACGACTCAGGTCAAGGCCGCGGTCGGCGCCTCGGTTTCGGTCGCCTTGCGCAACTCGGTGCTGTTCGTCGGCGCGGCGGCGATGATGGTCGTCACCAGTCCGCGGCTCTCCGCGTTTGTGCTCGCCGCCATCCCAGTGATCGTGCTGCCGCTCTATGGCTTCGGCCGCGCGGTGCGCCGTCGCTCGCGCATGGCGCAAGACACGCTCGCGGACGCCACCGCCTATGCCTCGGAGCTGATCGGCGCGGTGCGCGTGCTGCAAGCCTTTACCAACGAGGCACTGGCGAGGCACCGTTTCGGCGCCGCGGTCGAACGCGCCTTTCAGGCCGCCTGCGACTCGATAAAGGCGCGGGCGATCCTCACGGCGATTGCAATCTTCCTCGTCTTTGCCAGCGTGGTCGTCGTGCTGTGGGTGGGTGCGCAGGACGTGCTCGCGGGCCGCATGACGCCGGGGCGGCTCTCTCAATTCGTGCTCTACGCCGTGCTGGCCGCTGCCGGACTGGGCCAGCTCTCGGAAGTCTGGGGCGAGCTGTCACAAGCATCCGGCGCGGCCGAGCGGCTGTTCGAGATCCTCAACGTGCGGCCGGCAATCGTGCCGCCGCCGCGGCCGATGGCGCTGCCACAACCGCCGCGCGGCGAAGTCGCCTTTGCCGACGTTCGGTTCGCTTATCCGGCACGGCCGGGAAGTCCGGTGCTCAACGGTGTGTCGTTCGACGTGCGGCAGGGAGAAAAGCTGGCGATCGTCGGCCCATCCGGGGCCGGCAAGAGCACCATCTTTCATCTCATCCTGCGGTTCTACGATCCGAGTTCCGGCGCGATCAAGTTCGATGGCGTGCCGCTCGTCGCCGTCGACCCGCTCGAGCTGCGCCGGCGCATTGCCCTGGTGCCGCAGGACGCAGTGGTCTTCGCCGCCTCGATCCGCGACAACATCCGCTTCGGCCGGCCTGGCGCGAGCGACGCCGACGTCGAACGCGCGGCCGAGTTCGCGCATGCACTGGAATTCATCAGCCTGTTGCCGGAAAAGTTCGAAACATTGGTCGGCGAGCGCGGCGTGACGCTGTCGGGCGGACAGCGTCAGCGTATCGCAATTGCGCGCGCGGTGTTGCGCGCTGCGCCGCTCCTGCTGCTCGACGAGGCGACCTCCGCGCTCGATGCGGAAAGCGAGACGCTGGTGAAGGACGCGCTCGGGCGGCTGATGCAAGGCCGCACCACCGTGGTGATCGCGCACCGGCTCGCAACCGTTCTCTCCTGCGACCGCATTCTGGTGATGGAGGCGGGTCGCATCGTCGAGCAGGGGACGCACGAAAAGCTTGCCGCTGCCCAGGGGCTCTACGCGCGGCTCGCGCGGTTGCAATTCCAGGCGTGATACCCGCCAGCCGTGGCGTCCGGCCGGGGGTCGCTCCGTCGGACCCGTTACGGCCGCCAGCTCATCTTGTGGACGGGCGCGCCGGAACGCCAGTTAAGCGCTTCGCCCGAGACGACGAAGCCGTGCTTTTCATAAAAGCGAATGGCGCGCGCGTTGTCCTTGTTGACGTGCAGGTCGAGCCCCAAGGGGGATATCCGCTTAGCTTCTGAGATGAGCGCCGCCGCCACGCCCAGCCCCCACGCCTCCGGCGCGACCACCGTCTGGTCGATATCGAACGTGCTCGGGTCGACGGTGATGAAGCCGAGCATTTTTCCGCCTGCTTCCGCCAGCGTGATGGTTGCCGCCGGGACGAGTTCGGCGCGCCAGCGCTGGCGCCACCACTCGACGCGATCGTCGAAGTTGATGCGCGGATAGGCGATCTGCCAGGTGCGGCGCCACAGCTCGATGGCCGCGGCCTCGTCCGCCGGCGTATAGCGCCGCAGTGTGAAAGGCGCGCCGACCATCGGGTCGGTCTGAATGCGCTGGCTCATTTCCGGCACGCCGCTACCTCATCGCTCGGTCAGCTTGAGCTCGATGCGGCGGTTGCGGCTATAGGCTTCCTCGGTCTTGTCGGTGTCGATCGGCTGAAACTCGCCGAAGCCTGCCGCGACGAGCCGTTGCGGGGACACGCCCTTGCCGATGAGGTATTGCACGACCGAGATCGCGCGCGCGACCGACAGCTCCCAATTGTTCTTGAACTGCGGGCTGTTGATACCTCGCACGTCGGTGTGACCGTCGACGCGCAGCACCCAGGGGATCTCGCCCGGAATCTTCTTTTCGAGCTCGAGCAGCGCCGTGGCAAGTCCGTCGAGTTCAGCGCGGCCCTCGGGGTTGTCGAGGCTGGCCTTGGCGGTATCGAAGAACACTTCCGACTGGAACACGAAACGGTCGCCGACGATGCGAATGTCGGGCCGGTTGCCGAGGATGGCGCGCAGCCGGCCGAAGAAGTCGGAACGATAGCGCGAGAGTTCTTGCACGCGCTGGGCGAGCGCCACGTTCAGCCGTTGGCCGAGATCGGCGATCCGGTTCTGCGATTCCTTGTCTCGCTTCTCGCTGGCGTCGAGCGCCTCCTCGAGCGCGGAAAGTTGGCGTCGCAGCGCCGCGATCTGCTGGTTGAGCACCTCGACCTGGGCCAGCGCGCGGGTGCTGATCCGCTTTTCCGCGTCGAGTTGGCCGCTGAGTTCGGCCTTCCCCTGAGCGTCGCCGCCGACGCCGTCGTAGAGGCCCTTGATGCGGTCACGCTCGCTCTCGGCCGCCGTCAGGCTCGACCGCAACATCGAAAGTTGCTCCTCGAGGCCGAGCTTGCCGGTCTTCTCCAGCGACAAAAGCTCGGTCAGTTGTGCGATCTGCGCGTTGAGCCGGTTGAGCGCGGTGTCTTTACCCGTGACCTCCTGCGTCAAGTAAAACTGCACGAGCACGAACACGGTCAGCAGAAAGATGATGCCCAGGATCAGCGTCGACAGCGCGTCGACGAATCCGGGCCAGTAATTCATGCCGCTGTCGCGGCGGGCGCGTGCAAGAGCCATGGGATCCTAGTTAGCCGTTACCTTCGGTTCTATTTGTGGACGTTTTCGCGCACGAGAATTTCCAACAGGCGGCGCACTTCGCGATGTTGCTGGGCCTGCGAGTCGACCCAATCGCGGATCATCTGCTGCTCGTTGCGCATATGATGCACCAGCCCCTGGATCGCCTCGGCGAGATTGGCCATGGCGGTGGTGGTGGCGCGACTCGAGCCGCCGTCGCCGATTGTCTCTCGCAGCCGCTCGATGGCCATCCGCAAGTCGCCCGAGCCAGCGCCGGCGGCCGGGGCGACGATCGCTGCATCGCTGCCCACGCCGAGATCGCGCACGGTGGTGGAGAGCCAATCCTCGAGTTCGGTGTAAAAACGGTTCTGCGCTTGGCTGGTCTGCAGGTCGAGGAAACCGAGAACGAGCGAGCCGGCAAGCCCGAACAGCGAGGCTGAGAACGAGATGCCGATGCCGCTGAGCGGGGCGGCAAGACCTTCTTTGAGCGACTCGAATATGGCGGTCGCGTCGCCGCCGGGCTTTAGGCCGCTGATCACGCTGCCGACCGAGCTCATGGTCTCGATGAGGCCCCAGAATGTGCCGAGCAGCCCGAGGAAGACGAGCAGGCCGGTCATGTAGCGCGAGGTGTCGCGCGCCTCATCCAGGCGGGCGGCGATCGAATCGAGGATCCCGCGCATCATCTGTGCCGAGATCGCCATGCGGCCGATGCGGTCGCGCAGCAGCACCGCCATGGGCGCGAGCAACACCGGCGGACGTTCGACCGCGAGGCCGGGGTCTGCGAGGCGAAAACCGTTCACCCAATCGATCTCGGGAAAGAGGCGGATGACCTGCCGGAAGGCGAGCGCGATCCCGATGGCAAGCACGCCAATAATCAACGCGTTGAGCCCGGGATTGTTAAGAAAGGCAACCCAAATCTGCTTGTAGAGCACCACCGCGACCAGCGCGCACAAGGTCAGGAACACCACCATCCGGACAAGAAAAATCCGGGGCGACGACAGCTTAAATGGGTCGATGTCTTGCGCCATGGCGATTAGCGCCCCTCATCGACTCACAATAAGGCAGCGCCGCGGCGGAAGGAAGAAGGAGGCCCGCCGCACAACGTCGCCGAGGGGCATCGACCCGTTTTCAAACGCAAAACCGCGGAAGACGGTCGCGTTCCCTAGCCCGATCCGCCGCCGGCTGCCCTGGAACCGCAGCGCGTCAGCCGCGCCGCGAGGCTGATTCGCCCGGCCAAGGGAACGGGTACGCAGGGTTTGCCGGCGGAACGCCGGGGCTGCGGCGGCCTCAGGCGGAGGAGCGCCGCGCAACCGATAGACTGTGTGGCGCGTCCTTGAGCGCGCGCAACATCTGACGGTGAATGTCTTCGTTGGCGACGAGGATGCCGCCGGTCTTGATCATGTCCTCGCGTCCTTCGAGGTCGGTGACGAAGCCGCCGGCTTCGCGGACCAGCGCGATCCCTGCCGCCATGTCCCAGGGCGAGAGGCCGCGCTCCCAATAAGCGTCAAAGCGGCCGGCCGCGACCCACGCGAGGTCGAGCGCGGCAGCCCCCAACCGACGCAGCCCGGCGACTCTGTCCTGCACTGCGTTGTGTTCGCTGCGCGTGAGTTCCACATCGCCGCGGCTGGGATGCGGCAATGCGCAGGCAACCACCGCGTCGTCGAGCCGCTTGCGGGCGGCCACCCGCAGCCGCTGGTCGTTGAGGAAGGCGCCCTTGCCACGTTCGGCGGTGAAAAGCTCGTCGGTGACCGGATTGTAGACGAGCCCGGCGACGATCGTGCCTTCACGCTCAAGCCCGATCGAAATCGCAAAATGCGGAATGCCGTGCAAAAAATTCAGCGTGCCGTCGAGCGGATCGACGATCCAGCGATGCGTCTTATCACTACCTTCCCGAGCACCGCCTTCCTCGCCGAGAAAGCCGTAGCCTGGGCGCGAAAGCTCGAGTTCTTCGCGCAGGATTTCCTCGGCCCGCCGATCCGCGGCGGTGACGAAATTGGCCGGGCCCTTGAGCGAGGCCTGCAGGTGCTCGACTTCGCCGAAATCGCGCTTGAGCGTGCGACTCGCCTTGCGCGCGGCCTTGATCATCACGTTGAGGAGGGCGGAGCGGAGCATGGTCGGTCGCGCGAGATGCCCTCCGCAATGTGTGCTGCATGCCCGCTCGGGCGGGCGTTAGCTCGAAGCTGGGGTCTGCCTGCAGACGGGGTTCGCGTCAAGAGCGGGACTGGCGCAGTTCCTTGAGCGCGTCGACCCATGGTTTGGCCGCCTTTTCGCCGGCGGCGCGGATATCGGGCGGCTGCTGCTGCACGAATGTGTCGAGGGGGATGTCGGTCACGCCGCCGGCTTTGGCGATGATGTGCCACTTGATGGCCTGCACCGGATTGGCCTGCGCGCCGCGCCCCACCGCGAGAATATTGGCGAGACGGTTTTGCGCCACCGGGTTGCCCTTGCGCGCCGCTTTTGCCAACAGGATCGCCGCTAGGTGTTCGTTCTTGGCCACACCCGTCCCGTTGAACAGCGCGATGGCATATTCGAGCTGGGCATCGGTGTTGTCGGCGGAGGAGGCAGCGGCGAGCAGCCGAGCCGCCTCGACCACGTCTTTCGGTACGCCGCGGCCTTCCTTGTACAAGGTCGCGAGCGCGTATTGGGCTTCGGGGCTTCCGACCTGGGCGGCGCTGCGGAAGAGCGCGGCGGCGCGCGCAAAATCCTGCGGAAACAATTGGCCCTCGATATAAATAAGGCCGAGATCATAGGCGGCCGTGGCTTGGCCGAGCTTGGCGGCGGTGGCAAGCAGCTTTGCCCCTTCTTCGCGGCTCGCGGGTTTGATGCGCCCGCCGAAGTGTAACATGGCAAGTGCGAACATCGCCTCGCGATCGCCGCGCTCGGCGGCGATGCGGTACCATTCGGCGGCTTTGTTGTCGTCACGCTTGATGCCGAAGCCGTTGGAATAGAGCTCGCCTAAGAGCGTCATCGCCTTCACGTCGTTGAGTTGCTCGACGCGACGAGTCGCTTCCGCAAAGGCGGTGACGTAATAGCCGCGTTGATAGGCGCCGTAAGCGAGGTCGGGTTCGTGCTGCGCCGCCGTCGCCGGTAGCGGCTGCGTCGCGGCCGCGTTGCGCGGCGCGGCCGGTTTTGCGCCCGGTTTGCCAATGGGCTGCATCATGGGAGGAGCGGCTTCCCCCGGCGACTGCGCCATAGCAGACGCGATCGCGCCGGCCGAGAGCGCCAGCGTCAGCAGGGCGGCCGCGGTGCCTCGCACGCGTCTCATGCGACTGTCTCCGCAACCGCAAGCCGTCGCGCCGCCTCCGCTACCGCCGCCGCGTCGCCGCGCGCGTCGGCAAAGATGCAATCGCCGATCGCAACAAAGTCGGCGCCGGCCGCCACCAGCGGCTTCACCTCGTCGAGCGAAGCGGCAAATCCGACGCAGGGGATTTCGAACAGCTCTGCCCACCACGCCACGCGCTCGACGACGGCATCGAACGAAGGCCGGCGTCCGGTCGTATCGGGCTCACCGAACATGACGTAGTCGGCGCCAGCCTCGGCGGCCAGCATGGCCTCGTGCCGCGTCGCAAGTCTGCCACAGCCGGCGATGCGCGCAGGCTTGAGCGTCGGCAGCGCTGTCGTCAGCGCCTCGACCCCGCCGAGATGGGCGCCATCCGCGCCGGCGCGCGCGGCGAGATCGGCATGCCCGTCGAGGAGGAGGGCCGCGCCCTTGTCCTGCACCGTCGCGGCAAGCGCCTTGGCATGGTCGATCCGCGCGCGTTCGTCGGGCTGCGGCAAGGGCAGCAGCACGGCGGCAATATCGGCGGCGGCGAGCGCTGCAGCGAGCCGATCCTTGAGTCCGGCAGGATCCGGCGGGGCTAGGAGATAAAGGCGCGCAGCCGGGCGCCTCGGTTCGGCCGAGCTTTCTCTGGATGCCATGGATCTCAAATGCCCCCGCAATCGGGCGGTTTGGGGGCGTGTTATAGAGCCTCAACCCTACGAGACGGTAAAGGCTCGCTCGATTTGGAAGGAGCGAAGCGCACGTACGCGTTGATCGCGACACTGAGCTCTGCATGCGCGGACCGTTCGGCAAGCAGCCCCTCGGCGAGAGAATCGGCGCCCCATCCGGGCGCGCCGACGCAGAGTGGAGTTCTGTCAGGCAGCCTTCTTCTCGAGATCCTGCTTCCACTGCCCGCGCGTCGCCAGGCTGTTCATCATGGCGCGATGGGTAAAGGCGCGCTGGGCGGCGGCGACGTTCTCGCTCTTACCCGACCAAGCCTTTTGCGGCGCCGCCTGCAGCGCGCGGCCGTAGCTGAACGTAAGCCGCCACGGCAGATCGCCCATCCGATTCATCGCATCAAGATGCGCGGTTGCATCCTCGTCCGACTGGCCGCCCGAGAGAAAAGCAATACCTGGGACCGCAGGCGGCACGCAGGCTTTGAGCAGTCGCACGGTTTTCTCCGCCACTTCCTCAACGCCGGCACGCTTTTTCGCTTTTTTTCCGGCGACGACCATATTTGGTTTGAGCACCATGCCTTCGAGCGCCACCTTCTGATAGTAAAGTTGCTCGAACACCGTCTTGAGCACCCACTCGGTGATGACGTAACAGCGGTCCGCGTCGTGATCGCCGTCCATGAGGACTTCCGGCTCGACAATCGGAACGATACCCTCCTCCTGGCAAAGCGCGGCGTAGCGCCCGAGCGCATTCGCGTTGGTCATGATCGCCACGTAACTCGGGATGCCGGGGCCAATGTCAATCACGGCGCGCCATTTGGCGAATTTGGCGCCGAGCCCGCGATATTCGACGAGCCGTTCGCGCAGACCGTCCAGACCTTCGGTGATGACTTCGCCGGGGCAGAACGGTAACGGTTTCGTTCCTTTGTCGACCTTGATCCCGGGGATCGCACCAGAGTTCTCGATCAGCTTGACGAGCGGAGTGCCGTCCTTGGCGTTCTGCCGAATGGTCTCGTCGTAGAGAATGACGCCGGAAATGCATTTCGACATCCCCTCGGACGAGCGAAACAGCATCTCGCGATAGTCGCGCCGACTGTCCGCGGTGGATTCCACCCCGATCGCATCGAAGCGTTTCTTGATTGTACCTGCGGACTCGTCGGCGGCGAGAATGCCGTGGCCCGGCGCGACCATGGCCTCGGCAACCTTGTTGAGTTCAGCGAGGTTCATCGCGGCCTCCTCTGTCGTGTTGCGCAGTCATCGGCAATTTTGCCGGCTCTTTCAGCCGTTGCAAAGGGTGAATCATCCGGTCTTGAGCACCTCGACCCCGGGCAAAGTCTTGCCCTCCAGCCATTCGAGGAAAGCGCCGCCGGCGGTGGAGACATAGGTGAAGCGATCGGCCGCGCCTGCGGCATTGAGCGCCGCGACGGTGTCACCGCCGCCGGCAACCGTGACAATCTTTCCGGCAGCTGTGAGTTCCGCCGCCGCCTCCGCGATCTCCACCGTGCCGATGTCGAAAGGCTCAAGCTCGAACGCGCCGAATGGCCCGTTCCAGACCAGCGTCTTCAGGCGCGCGAGCACGGAACAGACATGCTCGATGCTGCGCGGGCCGATGTCGAGGATCATCTCGTCCTCCGCGACGGCGTCCACGGCGACCACGCGCGAGGGCGCATTCGCCGCGAAGGTTTTGGCAACCACTGCATCGACCGGCAGCACGATTTCACGGCCTTTGGCGGCGGCCTTGTCCAATATGTCGCGCGCTGTTGGCAGGAGATCGTGTTCGCACAACGATTTTCCGACCGAATGGCCGCGCGCGGCGAGAAAAGTGTTGGCCATGCCGCCGCCGATGATGAGGATGTCCACGTTGGCGAGCAGGTTGCCGAGCAGGTCGAGCTTGGTCGATATCTTGGCTCCGCCGACGATCGCCGCGAGCGGACGCATCGGCGTGTGCAACACGTTTGTGAGCGCTTCGAGCTCGTCCTGCATGCTGCGGCCGGCGTAGCTCGGCAATCTGCGGGCGATGCCCTCGACCGACGCATGAGCGCGGTGCGCGGCGGAAAAGGCATCGTTGACGAAGACGTCGCCGAGCTCCGCCAGTTGCGCGACAAAAGCCGGATCGTTGCGCTCCTCGCCAGGATGGAAGCGGGTGTTTTCCAGGCACAGGATGTCGCCAGGTTTCATGGCGTTCACCGCCGCCGCCGCGCGTTCGCCGACGCAATCCTCCACGAACGCCACGGGGCGATCGAGAACGTCGACGAGCGCCGGCACGACGAGCTTGAGCGATTGGGTCGGATCGGGTCGCTTCGGACGTCCGAAATGGGAGAGCAGGATCACCTTGCCGCCCTTGTCCGCAATCTCCCTGATGGTCGAAGCGACGCGCTCGATGCGAGTCGTGTCGGTGATCTTGCCGTTTTCGACCGGCACGTTGAGATCGACGCGCACGAGCACGCGCTTGCCCCTGACGTCGACCTGATCGAGCGTGCGGAACATGTCATTAGCCCGCGCGTCCGGTGGTGCGAACCGAACCCGCCGCGACGGAACGATCGCTGATCGCCGGCGGGATCAGATCAGCTTGCCCATCGCAACCGCGGTATCGACCATCCGGTTGGAGAAACCCCATTCGTTGTCGTACCACGACATCACGCGCACCAGCGTGCCGTCCATCACCTTGGTCTGATCCATGGCAAAGACGGACGAGTGCGCATCGTGATTGAAATCGCTGGAGACGTTCGGCGCCTCGGTATAGCCGAGGATACCCTTGAGCTGCTGCTCGGCGGCGCGCTTTACCGCGCCGTTGATCTCGTCCTTGGTGGTCGCGCGCTTGGCGACAAACTTGAAGTCGACGACCGAGACGTTGGGCGTGGGAACGCGGATCGCCACGCCGTCGAGTTTGCCGGCAAGCTCTGGAAGCACCAGCCCGACGGCTTTGGCGGCCCCCGTCGAGGTCGGGATCATGTTGATCGCCGCGGCGCGGGCACGATAGAGGTCCTTGTGCACCTGGTCGAGCGAGGGTTGGTCGTTGGTGTAGGAATGCACCGTCGTCATGAAGCCCTTGTCGATGCCGACGGCATCGTTGAGTACCTTCGCAACCGGCGCGAGGCAATTGGTGGTGCACGAGGCGTTGGAAACCACTTTGTGGTCCCGCGTGAGCTTGTCATGATTGACGCCATAGACGACCGTGAGATCCGCGCCATCGGCGGGCGCCGAGACAACCACGCGCTTTGCGCCGGCGGCGAGGTGCGCGGCGGCCTTCTCCCTCGCCGTGAAAATGCCGGTGCACTCGAGCGCGACGTCGACGCCGAGCTCTCGCCACGGCAGTGTTGCCGGGTCCTTGATGGCGGTCACCTTGATAGGGCCGTTGCCGATGTTGATCGCGTCACCCTTGACCGTGACCTCGCCGGGAAAGCGGCCGTGCACGGAATCGAAGCGCAACAGATGGGCGTTGGTCTCGACCGGGGCGAGATCGTTGATGGCGACGACCTCGATGTCGTTACGCCCCGCTTCGGCAATGGCGCGCAGCACGTTGCGGCCGATGCGGCCGAACCCGTTGATACCGATACGAATTGACATTCCCGGCTCCTTGACTCCCCTTCGTGGCGCCCCCGCTTTGGCCGACACCGCGGTTCGGGAGCATGTCACGGTTAGATAGTGGCTTGCCGCCCGCGGTTTAAGCCTTTCCGAGTTTGCTCAACGCCGCCTCGGCGACCTTGTCCGGCGTAATGCCGAAGTGCCGGTAGAGATCCTTGTACGGGGCGCTCGCGCCGAAATCCGTCATTCCCACGAAGACGCCGTCAGAGCCGATGATCTCGTCCCACCCTTGCCGCACAGCGGCCTCGACCGCGACCTTGACCTTGGCCCTGCCAAGGATCTGCACTCGCTCGGCCGCGGGACGCTCACGCAGCAGCTCGAAGCAGGGCACCGACACCACGCGCGCCGAGACGCCGCGCTCCTGCAGCAACTTACGCGCGTCAACCGCGATCGACACCTCGGAGCCGGTGGCGAACAGCGACACCTCGGCGTCTTTCTCCGCAGGCACGATCTCGTACGCGCCGGTGGCGCAACGGTTGGTCTCCTCGAACCCATGGCGCAGCTGCGGCACGTTCTGGCGCGTGAGCGCTAGAATACTCGGAGAACGCGGCCTCTCGAGCGCGAGTTGCCAGCATTCTACGGTTTCGACCGCGTCGCACGGGCGGAACACATGCAGGTTCGGAATGGCGCGCAGCGCGGCGAGATGCTCGACCGGCTGATGCGTCGGACCGTCTTCGCCCAGCCCGATCGAGTCGTGGGTCATCACGTAGATGACGCGTTCGCCCGCGAGCGCGCCGAGGCGGATCGCCGGACGGCAATAATCCGAGAACACGAGAAACGTGCCGGAATAGGGAATGATCCCGCCGTGCAGCGCCATGCCGTTCATGGCTGCGGCCATGCCGTGCTCGCGCACGCCATAGTGGATGAACCGGCCGGAATAATCGGCGGCGGAGAGTACCGTCATGCCCTTGGGCTTGGTGTTGTTGGAGCCGGTAAGATCGGCGGAGCCGCCGATCATCTCCGGCACCGCGGGGGTGAGTGCTTCAAGCGCCGTCTCCGAGGCGGCGCGGGTGGCCACCTCCTTCGGCGTGGCCGCAAGCTTTTCCTTCACCGACCGGACCGCGGCAGTGAGCTCACCCTTCGGCAACTCGCCGCGCAGGCGACGCTCGAATTCGGAACGACGGGGCCCCGGCGCGGCGTTGAGGCGCTCGCGCCAGGCCTGGTGCGCCGCGGCGCCCGCGGCTCCTGCGCTGCGCCACATCTCGCGCACCTCGGCGGGAATGACGAAGGCGGGTTCCGGCCAGCCGAGTCGTTCCCGCGCTCCTTTGATTTCCTCGCTGCCGAGCGGCGAGCCATGCGTTTTCTCGGTACCCGCCTTGGTCGGCGCGCCGAAACCTATGATGGTGCGGCAGGCGATCAGCGATGGCCGCTCGGACGACTGCGCCTGGGTGAGCGCCCGCGCGATCGCCTCCGGATCCTGCCCGTCGATGCGGGTCGCCGCCCAGCCGGCAGCCTCGAAGCGTTTCACCTGATCGACGGAATCGGCGAGCGATAGGGGCCCATCGATCGAGATGCCGTTGTCGTCGAACAGGACGATGAGCTTGTTGAGCTTGAGGTGCCCGGCGAGCGCGATCGCCTCCTGACTTACGCCTTCCATCAGGTCCCCGTCCGAGGCGAGCACGTAGGTGCGGTGATCGACCAATTCGGGGCCGAACACGGCCGCGAGGTGGCGCTCGGCAATCGCCATGCCGACGGAATTGCCCAATCCCTGTCCCAACGGACCGGTCGTCGTCTCCACGCCCGGCGTGACGAAGTTTTCGGGATGACCCGGGGTGATCGAGCCCAGTTGGCGGAAGCGCTTGATCTCTTCGATCGTCATCTTCTCATAGCCGAGCAGATGGAGCAGCGCGTAGAGCAGCATCGAGCCGTGTCCGGCCGACAGCACGAAACGGTCGCGGTCGGGCCAGGTGGGCTCCACCGAGTCGAACTTGAGGAAGCGCGTGAACAGCACGGTTGCGATGTCGGCCGCCCCCATGGGCAGACCGGGATGACCGGATTTGGCCTGCTCAACCGCGTCCATGGCGAGCGCGCGCAACGCATTCGCCATGCGGTCGTGCCGAGCGCGTGCCGCCGCTGCGCGCTCGTCCCGGCGGACGGTGTGCGCAGTGGATGCCGCTGCAGCAAGGAGCGAATTCGGATTGGTCATCACCGGGCCAAGCGGTTGTGGGGCGAGGCTCTAGCACGCGGGCGAGAGGAGTCAAAGAACGCGGGCGCGTGGCGCATGCGCCATTCACAAGCGGCGAGGATGAATTCTGGCCGAGCGTTGACGGTAAGGCCGCACGCAACGTAGGCTTCTCATACTAACCGCTTGCGCACGCAAAAGATTTTTTCGGCCACACGGCTGACGAATCCGCTATGTAATCGGCCGAGCCAAAGGGTCGCCGAGAATGACCGAAGCAAGCGCCGTCGATGCGGCCAGCAAACGTCTCGCCCTAGCGCTCGATGCGCTGGCGGCCGCCGTCGAACGGCGGCACGAAGCCGACCGCGGCGAACAGACGCTGGACGACCAGCTGCACGCGCTCGGCGCCGACCGCTCGCGCCTTGCTGAGGAACTCGATGCCGCGGCGGCGCGCAACCGGGCGCTGGAAAGCGCCAATCGCGAGGTCGCTCGGCGGCTCGATGCCGCTATCGATACCATCCGCTCCGTGCTCGCAACCAACGCGCGCTGAGGGTGTCATGCCGCAGGTGAGCGTCACCATCAACGGCCGTCAATTCAGGATGGCTTGCGAGAACGGCGAAGAGGCGCGGGTGACCAATCTCGCCGCGGATCTCGATGCGCGCATTGCAACGCTGCGCGCGCGTTTCGGTGAGATCGGCGACACGCGGCTCACGGTCATGGCCGCACTGGCGGTCGCCGACGAACTCTCGGAGGTGAAGGAGAAGCTGGCCCGGCTCGAGCCCGAGCTCGCCACGCTGCAGGAGGCGAGCGTGATCTCCGCAGACCGGGCCCAGGCGACCCAGGCAGCGGTGGTCGCCGCTCTCAACGCGGCGGCCGAGCGCATCGAGGGCCTCACGAGACGTCTCAATCAGACGGTCGTCGATGCAGCGGTGCCAATGGGCTGAGGGAGGGGTCCATTCATGCGCGCCATGAGCTCCGCTTTCTCTGCAGTGACACTTCGCCGGCGTGATTTTCTGCAGCTCGCCGCAGGCGCTGCCGCGCTGGGAACCGCTTCGACCGTCGCCAGCGCGCAAGCCTATCCAACCCGCCCGGTGCACTGGATCGTGTCGTTCACGGCCGGCGGGCCGAACGACACCGTGGCACGCATCATCGGACAATACCTCTCGGACCGCTTGGGCCAGCAATTCGTCATCGAGAACAAAGTCGGCGCTGGCGGAAACATCGGGATGGCGGCGGTGCTGAGTTCGCCGCCCGACGGCTATACGATCGGCTTCGTCGCTCCCAACAATGCCATCAATACGACGCTCTACGAGAAGCTTCCGTTCGACTTCGTTCGCGATAGCGTGCCGGTCGCGGGAACGATGCTGTTGACCAATGTGATGGTGGTGCACCCGGACGTGCCGGCAAAGACCGTCGCCGAGTTCATTGCCTACGCCAAGGCCAATCCGGGTACGATCAATATGGCCTCCTCGGGCAGCGGGACTTCGGTGCACATGTCAGGGGAATTGTTCAAGGTGATGACCGGCATCAATATGGAGCATGTGCCTTATCGCGGCTCGGCGCCTGCGATGCAGGACCTGCTCACCAACCGCGTCCAGGTGATGTTCGACAACCTCCCGGGCTCGATGGCCCACATCAAGGCCGGTACGTTGCGCGCGCTCGGCGTGACCGCGGGCAAGCGCGCGGAGGCGCTGCCTGATGTGCCGACCATCGGTGAAACAGTGCCCGGGTATGAAGCCGTGATTTGGTATGGGATCGTGGCGCCCAAGGGCACGCCACCCGAGGTGGTCGATACGCTCAATACCGCAGTCAACGCGGTCCTCGCCGATCCCCAGCTCAAGGCGCGGCTTGCCGCGCTTGGCGGCGAGCCGATGCCAATGGCGCCTGCTCAGTTCGGAAAGCTCATTGCCGATGAAACCGAGAAGTGGGCCAAGGTGGTGAAATTCTCCGGCGCCAAAGCGGACTGAGCCCAGTAGCATCGCCGGGGCACAGGCACTACATTGGATCGCGCGGGGCTGCGAGGCGCGTCAGGAGCCATATCCCCGGGGCCTTATCGATCCTTAAGGGAGCTGTCCCTGACCGGGCTCGTGGGCTCGGACATATGGCGCCCACCTACTTTCGTAGGGAACCCGGGATCGACGCTCCAACGGCCATTGCGGCTCCGCACTGACGCCCCCGCTCGATGGCTCAATCCACCGCGATCGAAGATGCCAAGGCCGAGCTGCGTGTCGAGGCGCGCGGGCGCCGCGATGCCTTGCCCGCCAGCGCGCGTGCCGCTGCGGCGCGGGCGATTGCAGCGCGGCCGTTCCCCGTCGCGCTGACGCCGCGGACGATCGTCTCCGGCTTCATGCCGCTGGGCAGCGAGATCAGTCCGATCGCGCTAATGCGCAAGCTCGCAGCCGCCGGCGCCCAGCTCGCGCTGCCGGTCGTCTGCGGACGCGGCAAGCCGCTCAGCATGCGCGCCTTTGGCTTTGGCCAGAGGCTCCTCCCCGGCGTTTGGGGCATTCGCGAGCCTGCGGCCGACGCTGCGGAGGTCTTCCCTGACATCCTACTCGTGCCGCTCTTGGCTTTCGATCGCAGCGGCCACCGCATCGGCTATGGCGCCGGGTACTATGACTTGACCATCGCTGCCTTGCGTGCGCGCAAGAGCATCACCGCCTGCGGCCTCGCCTTTGCCGCGCAGGAAGTCTCGAACGTGCCCACGACTTCGCGCGACGCGCGGCTCGATCTCGTGCTAACCGAGCGCGAGGTCATCGACTGCCGGACCGTGTGATGCGCATCCTCTTCATCGGCGACATCGTAGGGCGCAGCGGCCGCGCTATTTTGCTCGAGCGCCTTGCCGGGCTCGTGCGCGACTGGAAGCTCGATTTCGTCGCCATCAACGGCGAGAACTCCGCCGGCGGCTTTGGCATCACCGAGGCGATCTACCAGGAATTCGTCGGTGCCGGCGCCGACGTGATCACGGGCGGCAACCATTCCTGGGACCAGAAGGAGGCGCTGGTCTTTATCGAACGCGCGCCGAGGCTGCTGCGCCCGATCAACTATCCCGCCGGCACGCCTGGCCGCGGTGCGGCGGTGATCGAGGCCAAGAACGGCGCGCGCGTGCTCGTGCTCAACGCCATGGGCCGCATATTCATGGATCCGCTGGATGACCCGTTTGCCGCCGTCGAGCGCGAGCTTGCCGCCTGTCCCTTGAGGCAGGCGGCCGACGCCATCATCGTCGACATTCACGGCGAGGCCACGAGCGAAAAGCAGGCGATAGGCCATTTTTGCGACGGACGCGCAAGCCTGGTCGTCGGCACGCACACCCACGTGCCGACCGCCGATCACCAGATCCTGCCACGAGGCACCGCCTACATCTCCGACGTGGGCATGACCGGCGATTATGACTCGGTGATCGGAATGGATAAGGAGGAACCGCTCGCGCGATTCCTGCGCAAAATTTCCGGCGCGCGGTTCGAGCCGGCGGTAGGCGAGGCCACCCTGTGCGCCTTCGCGGTCGAGACCGACGACGCGAGCGGGCTCGCGCGGCGCGTCGCCGTCGTGCGTCTGGGAGGCCGCCTGGAAGAGGCGCGGCCAAAATTTTGGGAATAGGCTCGCGTGCACCGCGTTTCACCGCGGTCGGTCCCATCCGCAATTTCGGCGTCTGCACCGTCGGCTGGGCCGGCCGGTACGCTTACCCCCGTTCTGGATTTCCGCTGAGCCGCATCCTATTTTCACCGCGAGCGCGGCTAATCGCGCGTTCGAGATCAATCGGTTGTCCGCGGCTTGCTGATCGCGCTTTTGCGGGGCGCGGGGCAGGCCGTGGAGGAGCACGCCATGGCTGGCCATTCCCAATTCAAGAACATCATGCACCGCAAGGGGCGGCAGGATGCGGCCAAATCCAAGCTGTTCGGAAAGCTGGCGCGGGAAATCACGGTCTCCGCCAAGCTCGGCTTGCCCGATCCGGCCATGAACCCGCGCCTGCGCGCGGCGATCATCGCCGCGCGGGCGGAGAACATGCCCAAGGACAATATCGATCGCGCGATCAAGAAGGCGAGCGGCGGCGACGCCGAGAGCTACGACGAAATTCGCTACGAAGGCTACGGGCCGGGCGGTGTGGCCGTGATCGTCGAGGTGTTGACCGACAACCGCAACCGCACCGCCGGCGAAGTGCGCGCGACTTTCACCAAGTCCGGCGGAAATTTGGCTGAGACCGGCGCGGTCTCCTTCATGTTTGATCGAGTCGGCGTGGTCGAGTACGACGCCAAGGTGGCGAGCGCTGATGCTATGCTGGAGGCCGCGATCGAGGCCGGCGCCGAGGACGTCGTCTCGAGCGACGGTGGGCACGAAATCTACACCACGCAGGAATCGCTGCGCGAGGTGGCGAAAGCGTTGGAAGCGAAATTCGGCGAAGCGCGCAAAGCCGCACTGGTATGGAAGCCGCAGAACACGGTGACGGTCAACGACGAACAGGGCGAGAAACTCTTCAAGCTGATCGAGACGCTCAACGAGCACGATGACGTCCAGAGCGTCTACGCCAATTTCGAGGTCTCGGACGCGCTGATGCAGAAGCTCGGCGCGTAGAGCCCGGCGAGCGGGCCGACGGCACCGCGCTGAGCGGGAGGAGGACGGGCGATGCCGCCCGGCCCGGGTCGCGAGGGGCCTGCCCGGCACGACTCTTCGAAAATCCAGAGTGGGAGAGCAGCGCGAGCGGCCTAGGCTCGCGCCGCCGGCGGGGCTATCAACGGGATCGCCATGCGTCGCCTGATTCGCATCCTCGGCATCGACCCCGGCCTGCGCCGCACCGGCTGGGGCGTGGTGGCGCTCGAGGGCAATCGCTTGAGCTTCCTCGCTTGCGGCTCGCTTGCGACCGACGATAAGGCGGGGCTTGCCGCGCGGCTCGTCGTCATCCATGACGGCTTGCGGCGCGTGGTCGAGGAACACGCGCCGCACGAAGCCGCGGTGGAAGCGACCTTTGTCAACAAGGACGCCTCCGCGACGCTCAAGCTCGGCCAGGCCCGCGGCATCGCTATGCTGGTGCCGGCGATCGCCGGCGTTCCGGTCGCGGAATACGCTCCCAACCTGGTGAAAAAAACCATCGTCGGCGCCGGTCACAGTGAGAAGACGCAGATCCGCATGATGGTTGGGGTGTTGCTGCCGAAAGCAGATCCGCAGTCGGACGATGCCGCCGACGCGCTCGCGATTGCGGTGTGCCACGCGCACCATCGCCGCAGCACATTGCTCAAGGCGGTGGCCGGTTGAGGGACCCTCATGATCGGCAAACTCAAAGGTATCATCGACAGCTACGGCGAGGATTTCATCGTTCTCGACGTGAACGGCGTGGGTTACCTCGTCCAGTGCTCCGCTCGCACGCTGCAGGAACTGCCCGGCGTGGCGCAGCCGGCGACGCTCTCGATCGAAACGTATGTGCGTGAGGATCAGATCAGATTGTTCGGCTTTCTCACCGACGTCGAGCGCGAATGGTTTCGCCTGCTACAGACCGTGCAGGGCGTGGGCGCCAAGGTCGCCCTCTCCGTGCTCGGCACGCTCAAGCCGGCCGATCTCGCCTCTGCCATTGCCATGCGCGACAAGGCGATGGTCGCGCGCGCTCCGGGCGTCGGCCCCAAGGTCGCAGAGCGCATCGTGACGGAATTGAAGGACAAGGCGCCGGCCTACGCCACAGTCGATCCGGCGGTGATCAGGCTCTCGGGGGCGATCGAGGACAGACGCGCGCCGCAGCCGATCGTCGACGCCGTCTCGGCGCTGATCAACCTCGGCTATGGACAGCCGCAGGCGGCGGCCGCCATCGCCGCCGCCGCGCGCAGCGCGGGCGAGGACGCCGACACCGCGCGGCTGATCCGCCTCGGTTTGAAGGAACTGGCGAAATGAGTTGGAGTGGTGCGCGATGCTGAGCGAGCGCGACCGGGAGCTGATCGCTGCCGCCAGCGCGGCGATCAAACGGCGTTACCGCTATGATTGGCAGGAAGTCGGCGCCGCGTTGCGCACGCGCGACGGACGCATTTATGCCGGCGTCAATCTCGACGCCTATTTGGGCCGCATGGCCGTGTGCGCGGAGGCGGTAGCGCTCGGCCAGGCGGTGACCGAGGTCGGCGAGACCGGAATCGAAACGATCGTGGCGGTGCGCCATCCCGACCCCGAGGAGCCCGATCAGGAGATCGCGGTGGTGTCGCCGTGCGGGAGCTGCCGCGAGCTGATCTGGGATTATGATCGTAACGCCCGCGTCATCGTGCCCGGCGCCGACGGCCCGGTGGTCGCCGGCATCCGCGAATTGCTGCCGAACAAATACAGCCGCGAGCGCACGCTGTGAGGATAGTTCGTTGAGCCCGACTCCCCGCCGCCTGGTGACGGCCGAGCGCCGCGATGACGATGACGCCGCCGACGGCTCGCTGCGCCCGCAGCGGCTTGCCGAGTTCATCGGCCAGCAGCAGGCGCGTTCGAACTTGTCGGTGTTCATCGAGGCGGCGCGGGCACGGCGCGAGCCGCTCGATCATGTGCTGTTCGTTGGTCCGCCGGGCCTCGGCAAGACCACGCTCGCGCAGATCGTGGCGCGCGAGCTCGGGGTCAATTTCCGCGCCACCTCGGGCCCGGTGATCGCTAAGGCCGGCGATCTCGCCGCGCTGCTGACAAACCTCGAAGAACGCGACGTGCTGTTCATCGACGAGATTCACCGGCTCAACCCGGCGGTGGAGGAGATTCTTTATCCCGCCATGGAGGATTTCCAGCTCGACCTGATCATCGGCGAGGGACCGGCCGCACGCTCGGTCAAGATCGACCTGGCGAAGTTTACGCTGATCGGCGCGACCACGCGCGCGGGTCTCATCACCAATCCGTTGCGTGACCGCTTCGGAATTCCGGTGCGGCTCGGTTTTTACTCCGTGGGCGAGCTCGAAGCGATCGTCAACCGCGGCGCGCGCGTCCTCGGCATCGGTATGACCGCGGACGGGGCGAACGAGATCGCGCGCCGCGCGCGCGGCACGCCTCGTATCGCCGGGCGCCTGTTGCGCCGGGTGCGCGACTTTGCGCTGGTAGCCGGCGAGAACGCGATCGACCGCGCCGCCGCCGACCGCGCTCTCATTGAGCTCGAGGTCGACGCTGCGGGTCTCGACGCCATGGACCGGCGCTACCTCACGATGATTGCGGAGAACTACGGCGGCGGTCCGGTCGGAATCGAGACCATCGCGGCGGCGCTGTCAGAGCCGCGCGACGCGATCGAGGAAATCATCGAGCCGTTCCTGATCCAGCGCGGATTCCTGCAGCGCACGCCGCGCGGTCGACTGCTGACGTCGCATGCCTTCCGTCATCTCGGGCTCGCAGAGCCGCCGCGCGATCCCGCGCAATTCGGGCTGTTCGGCGAAGGACCGGAGAGCTAGAACGAGGCGGAGGCACGATGGCGTCGCAGACCACCATGCGTAAGACGATGGAGGGGGGATGTCACTGCGGCCGCGTGCGGTTCCGCGTCACGGCGGATCTCACGCGCGTGACCGATTGCAACTGCTCGATATGCAGCAAAAAAGGATTCCTGCATCTGATCGTGCCGCCGGAGCAATTCGAGCTTCTCAGCGGCGGGGACGACCTGACGACGTACCAGTTCAACACCGGCACCGCAAAACACACGTTCTGCAAACATTGCGGCATCCACCCGTTCTACGTGCCGCGCTCCGATCCGGACAAAATCGACGTCAATGTGCGCTGCCTCGACGATATCGATCTCGGCGCGGTCTCGCCGAAACCGTTTGACGGCAAGCAGTGGGAGGCAGCGATGCGCGCCCGCGTGCCCTGGCGATGAATGCGCTCGACGGCGAACTGCGGGATGGCCGTCATGTCATGTCCGTTCGCGTCTACTACGAGGACACCGACTTTTCCGGCATCGTCTATCACGCCAACTACCTGCGCTTCATGGAGCGCGGCCGCACCAATCATCTGCGCCTGCTCGGCGCACATCATCTCGCGTTGTTCGAAGAGGCGAGCGCGGAGGCACCGGGTTTTGCCTTCGTGGTGCGCTCGATGCGGCTCGAGTTCCTCAAGCCGGCGCGCATGGACGACGTGCTGGCGGTGGTGACCGCGCCGGAGGAGGTCAAGGGCGCCTCGATCACACTCAACCAACGCATCCTGCGAGGGGATGAACTTCTGGTCGAGGCGCATGTGCGGGTCGCCTGCGTTTGCGAGGGGCGGGCGCGTCCAATTCCCAAGGGACTGCGCACCGCCATGCGGGCCGACCGGGAGCGCATCGGTCGCCCTTCTCACTCGGTAACCGGGCGTTAATGCAGGAGGCGGCAGCTAAGTTCGCAAAAGCGCGCGTTGCGCCCTAGTTTGGTCACCTTTGGCGGGACAGCCGGGAGCCTTGGACACCCGGGAAGGAGATGCCATGCCATCCGGCGCGCCGCTTTCCATCTGGGATCTGTTCCAGAACGCGGATCTGGTGGTCAAACTGGTGATGATCGGGCTCTTGGTGGCATCGATCATGGTCTGGGCGATCGCGATCGAGAAGCTCATTCTTTATTCGCGCACCCGGCGCGCCATGGACGGTTTCGAGCAGGCGTTCTGGTCCGGCCAATCCTTGGAGGAACTCTATCGGGCGCTCGCCTCGCGGCCAACCCATTCAATGGCGGCGCTGTTCGTGGCCGCGATGCGCGAGTGGAAGCGCAGTCTCGAGGGCCAGCCGCGCTCCTTTGCCGGCCTGCAAATGCGCATCGAGAAGGTCATGGAGGTGACCATCCAGCGCGAGATCGCCCGCCTGGAGCGTCATCTTCTCGTCTTGGCCACAATAGGATCGGCCGGCCCCTTTGTCGGCCTGTTCGGCACGGTTTGGGGCATCATGACGAGTTTTCGCGCGATTGCCGGCCAGCAGTCGACCTCGCTTGCCGTGGTCGCCCCTGGCATCGCCGAGGCCCTGTTTGCGACCGCAGTCGGCCTCATCGCCGCCATACCGGCGACCATTTTCTATAACAAGTTCGTTTCCGACGTGAACAAACAGGCGCAGCGCCTGCAAGGGTTTGCCGACGAATTTGCCGCCATTCTCTCGCGGCAGATCGATGAACGGGGATAGGGGGGGACGCAAATGGGAATGAACGGCGACACTGCCGCAGTCGCCGGCAGGCGGCATCGCCGTCGCCCGGTCATGGCCGAGATCAACGTGACGCCGATGGTCGACGTCATGTTGGTTCTCCTCATCATTTTCATGGTGTCGGCGCCGCTGCTCACGGTGGGAGTGCCGCTCGAGCTGCCGCAGACCCAGGCCAAGAGCCTCGATCAAGACAAGGAACCGCTGACGGTCTCGGTCAAGGCGGGCGGCCAGATCTACCTACAAAACACCGAGATCACCGCGGAGGAGCTTGTTCCCAAGCTCAAGGCGATAACCGAGGCCCGCCGCGGGGCGGAGGAGCGCATCTTCGTGCGCGGCGACCGGCAGCTTGAGTACGGCACCGTGATGAAAGTGATGGGCAGCATATCGGCCGCCGGCTTCCACCGCGTGGCCTTGGTGACCGAGAGCGAGCAGCAGGCCTCCGCGCGTTGATTGCGTGAAAGAGGGAATGAAAACGGCCTACACCATATCGGCTATTGGGCACGCAGCCGTATTGCTGTGGAGCGTGTGGTCGCTTGCCGCGAACCCGCTCCCGGTGTCGTCGACCGAGGGTCTACCGGTCGACCTGATCACGGTATCCGAGTTTTCCAACATCGCGGCCGGCAGCAAGAGCGCGCCCAAAACCGAGACGCCGAAGCCCCTGGTCGAAAAGGTCGCGGAGGCGAAGCCGGTCGAGGACCCCACCGCCAAGGTGGTGGAAAAGAAGGAAGTCAAAGCCGCGCGCGAGCCGCCGCCGGCGCCGGACTCCAAGCCTGCCGAATCCGAGTCGGCCAAAAAGCAGGCCGAAACGCCGCCCGACCCGATCGCCGACGCGCTGGCGAAGGAGGAAGTAAAGAAGCCGGAGCCGAAAAAGGCCGACGCCAAGCCGCCGACGCCGCCGAAAAAGCCTGCCCCGCCGGCGCCCAAATTCGATCCCAAACAGGTCGCGGCGCTGCTCGACAAGCGCGAGTCGACCCGTCTCGCCGCCGCCGGCGAGACGCTCAACAACGCGCCGTCGCTCGGCTTGTCGAACGGTAACGCGGCGCAGTTGTCGCTGACCGAGCTGGAGGCTTTGCGCGCGCGGCTCGCGCAATTGTGGACCGTACCCGCGGGAGCCAAGGATCCGCAGGAGTTGGTGGTGCTGATCAGGGTCAAGCTCAACCGGGATGGCAAGCTGGCGGCGCCGCCGATGGTGCTGACCAGCGGAAATAGTCCGCTCTTCATGGCCGCACGCGACAGCGCCATTCGCGCACTCTTTCGGGGGCAGCCCTACGACATGCTCAAGCCCGAGCACTACGAGCAATGGAAAGACGTCGAGATTACCTTCGACCCCCGCGACATGATCCGGGGCTAGCTGGCGCCGCCGGTACGCAAGGCGTCCGTGCGACGAGCAATGCCGATTCGACGGCGAGCGTCCTAAGCCGCCGCCGAGTGATCATGCTGGGCGGAGCGGCGGGCGCGTTCGCGAGCCTTTCGCCGCGGCCGGCCGCGGCGGTGCTCAAGCTCAACGTCACCGAAGGTAACGTCCAGCCTGTGCCGATTGCGATCCCGGATTTCGTCGGGATCGGACTGCACGAACCGGCCACTGGGCGCAATGTGAGCGAGATCATCGCCTGGAACTTGCGCCGCTCTGGCTTGTTCGCCCCAATCGATCAGGCCGCGTATATCGAGAAAGTCTCCACCATCGACTCGCTTCCCCGCTTTGCCGATTGGCGGCAGATCAACGCCCAGGCACTGGTCACCGGCCGCATCACCCAGACGGAGGGCCGGCTGAAGGCCGAGTTCAGGCTGTGGGACGTGTTCGCCGGGCAGCAACTGCGCGGCGAGCAGTACAACACCACGGCCGACAATTGGCGGCGCATCGCCCACATCATTTCCGACGCGATCTACGAGCGGATCACCGGCGACAAGGGTTACTTCGACACCCGCATCGTCTTCGTCGACGAATCCGGGCCGAAAGAGCGGCGGATCAAACGATTGGCGCTGATGGATCAGGATGGCGCCAATGTGCGCTACCTCACCCGCGGAGACGACCTCGTGCTCACCCCGCGGTTCTCCTCGTCGGCCGACACCATCACCTACATGTCCTACCGGGAGGGCGATCCCAAGGTCTATCTCATGAACATCGAGACCGGGCAGCGGGAGATCGTGAGCAACTTTCCCGGCATGACGTTCAGTCCGCGTTTCTCGCCCGACGGCCAGCGCGTCATCTTCAGTCTGCAACGCGGCGGCAGTTCCAACCTGTTCGTGATGGACCTGCGCTCGAAAGCGACCACGCGTTTGACCGACACGCAGGTCATCGACACGGCGCCCTCCTATTCGCCCGACGGCACGCAGATCAGTTTCGAGTCGGATCGCGGGGGCAAGCAGCAGATCTACGTCATGGCGGCCATGGGCGGGTCGGCGCAACGCATCAGCTTCGGCGACGGGGCCTATTCCACGCCGGTGTGGTCGCCGCGCGGCGACTACATCGCCTTCACCAAGCAGACCGAGAGCAAGTTCGCCATCGGCATCATGCGAACCGACGGATCAGGCGAGCGCATCCTCACCGAGGGCTATCACAACGAAGGACCGACGTGGGCGCCGAACGGGCGCGTGATCATGTTCTTCCGTGATCCGGGCGGCAATGCCGGCCCGATGCTCTACACGGTCGACGTGACCGGCCGCAACGAACAGATCTTGAAAACGCCCAGCTACGCGTCCGATCCCGCGTGGTCGCCGCTGTTGCAATAACGCCATAGCAGCGTAGCGAAGCGAATGGAACTCGCGGAGGTCTAGAAGGCGCCGCATTCACGGGGCATTAACCACCGGAGGGGGTTTTCCGCTTTTTCCTTGCCGTTGAGCGATCCGGGCAACACCCGATCAAGGTCGACAAGAACCTTCGCTTAACCACGCATCTGCTAGACCTGCTGCATGTGCGCTAACGACGCAACCATGGAGGCAGCGGAATGACGAATGTCGTCGTGCGCGTCGTCCGCGCGGCAAAGCTAGCGGGGTTCCTGGCCCTGGCCCTTGCCGCGTCCGCTTGCGCGAACAGACCGAACGATCCGCAGGCCGGCGGCAGCGCGCCGCCCGGCAGCCAACAGGATTTCGTAGTCAACGTCGGCGATCGGGTGTTCTTCGAGTCCGATTCGTCCGAACTCACGTCGCAGTCGATCGCCACGCTGGAGAAGCAGGCGCAATGGCTGCAGGTCTACAATCAATACACCTTCACCATCGAAGGCCATGCCGACGAGCGCGGCACGCGCGAGTACAACATCGCGCTCGGTGCCCGGCGCGCGCAGACGGTGCGCGATTATCTCGCTTCGCGCGGGGTTCAGCCGCAGCGCATGCGCACGATCTCCTATGGCAAGGAGCGCCCGGTCGCGGTGTGCAACGACATTTCTTGCTGGTCGCAGAATCGCCGCGCCGTCACGGTGCTCAATACCAGCTCTTAAAGCCCAAGGAACACGGGGGAAGGGGACAGCCGGCGCCTACGGGCGCCGGCTGTGTTTTGCCATGCTCCAGGCTTCCCCTTTCAAACGCGGGATCGTACTTTGGCGGCCAACGGCCGCCCGCGAGTTGCGGCGGCGCGCGTATGAAAGCCGGTGTCCTTCACAACAAACCGGCAACATCGGCGAGAGCAATTGAGGGTCGTGCGATGAGGATCGGTCGGCCGGCGCGTGCGCAGCTTGCCACCTGCGCCGTCGCAAGCGCGCTCGCCGCGGTTCTCTGCGCCTGCGGGCAGGAGAACCACTACGTAGCGCCGCCGCCGCCGAAGGTCACCGTCGCCATTCCGGTGCAGCAGAAGGTCACCCGCTACCTCGAGGCCACCGGCTATACGTCGGCGATAAACACCACGAATCTGGTCGCGCGCGTGCAAGGGTTCCTGCAGAAGATCAACTACAAGGAGGGCGAAGAGGTAAAGGAAGGAACGACGCTCTTCGTCATCGAACCCGAGCCGTACAAGCTCAAGCTCGAGCGGGCGCAGGCCGCCCAGGCTGCCGCGCAAGCGACGTTGAAGCAGGCGGAAGCCGAATATGAACGCCAGGCCGATCTCGCGAGTCGCCAAGTCGCGTCGAAGCAGGCGCTCGACAATGCAACGGCCAATCGCGATTCCGCGCGCGCCCGGCTCAAAGAGGCGGAGGTCGATACCGCGCAGGCCGCGCTCGACCTCGGCTACACGGAGGTTAAGGCGCCCTTCGACGGCATCGTCACGGCGCGCCTGGTGTCGCTCGGCGAGATGGTCGGGGCCAATGGCCCGACCCAACTCGCCACTATCGTGCAAACTGCGCCGATCTACGTGAATTTCAATATCAACGAGCAGGAGGTTCTCAACATTCGCGCGGATATGCGGCGCCTCGGCATCAGCGCTGAGGAGCTCAAGCAGTATCCGATCGAAGTTGGCCTGCAAACCGATGAAGGATATCCCCACCGGGGCACGCTGAACTACGTGGCGCCCTCAATCGACCGGGCAACGGGGACACTCGCGGTGCGCGCCATCCTGCCGAATCGCGAGCAGGTGCTGGTGCCGGGATTTTTTGTGCGCGTGCGGGTCGGCGCCGCCGACGAGCACGACTCGCTACTGGTGCCCGACGCCGCGCTCGGTACCGACCAGGGAGGGCGCTACCTGCTCGTGCTCGACAAGGACAACACGGTCGAGCAGCGCAAAGTCATGATCGGTCCGAAAGTGGGCGACCTGCGCGTGATCGAGAGCGGGCTCAAACCGCAGGATCGGGTGGTCGTCGCCGGTATTCTGCGCGCCATCCCAGGTCAGAAGGTCGACCCGCAGCTTGAGACCGCCTCCGCGACGCCGGCCACTCGCGCGGGCGCCAAGTAACGGCGGCACATGATCTCTGATTTTTTCATCGCACGGCCCGTTCTTGCGAACGTGCTCGCCATTTTGATGGTCGTCATCGGCGGCGTCGCCGTGTTTGTGCTGCCGGTGGCGCAGTACCCCGACGTGGTCCCGCCGACGGTGCAAGTCACCACGCGCTATCCCGGAGCAAGTGCCCGCACCGTCATCGACACCGTCGCCTTGCCCATCGAGCAGCAGGTGAACGGCGTCCAGGACATGATCTACATGCAGTCCTACAGCGGCGCCGACGGCAGCTATTCATTGACTGTGACCTTCAAGATCGGCGCCGACCTCGATATTTCGCAGGTGCTGGTGCAGAACCGCGTGTCGAGCGCGCTCTCCTCGCTGCCGCAGGCGGTGCAGGCGCAGGGCGTCATCGTGCAGAAGAATTCGACGGCGATCCTGCAGATCGTCACGTTGACGTCGCCCGACAGACGCTACGACAGCCTCTACCTCGCCAACTACGCCACCATCAAGCTCAAGGACGAGATCGCGCGACTGCCTGGCGTGGGCAACGTCGTTGTGTTCGGGGCCGGGCAATATTCGATGCGCATCTGGCTCGATCCGAACAAAATGCAGGCGCGCGGGCTCATGCCCCAGGACGTAATCGCGGCGTTGCGGCAGCAGAGCGCGCAAGTGACGGCGGGGCAGATCGGTGCGCCACCGGCGCCGCGCGGCCAAACCTTCCAATATACCCTCAACGTCACCGGCAGGCTCAGCGATCCGGCCGAATTCGCGCGGGTGATCGTCAAGACCGGCCGCGCCGGCGAGATCACGCGGCTCAGCGACGTGGGCCGCGTCGAACTTGGAGCGCAGACCTACGGCCAGGTCTTCACGCTCGACGGCCAGCCGGCGGCGGGACTGGCGATCTACCAGGCGCCAGGCGCGAATGCGCTCAACGTGGCGCACGAAGTGCAACAGAAACTCGCCGTGCTCAAGCGCGAGTTTCCGCAGGGTCTGATCTCCGAAATTCCTTTTGACACCACCAAGTTCGTCGAACAGTCGATTCACGAGGTCTACAAGACGCTCTACGAAGCCGCTTTGCTGGTACTCGTCGTCATCCTCGTGTTCCTGCAGGACTGGCGCGCCATGCTGATCCCGGCGACCACGGTGCCGGTCACCATCATCGGCGCCTTCGCGGCGATGGCAGCGCTCGGCTTCACGATCAACTTCTCGACGCTGTTCGCGATTGTGCTGGCGATCGGCATCGTGGTGGACGACGCCATCGTGGTCGTGGAAGGGGCCGTCCACAACATCGAGAAGGGCATGTCGAGGCGCGAGGCGGCGAGCGCCGCCATGCGCCAGCTGTTCGGTCCCATCATCGGCATCACGCTGGTGCTGATGTCGGTTTTCCTGCCGGCTGCGTTCCTGCCCGGCCTGACCGGCCGCATGTACGCGCAGTTCGCGCTGGTGATCGCGGCGACCGCGCTGCTCAGCGCCATCAATGCCGTGACGTTGAAGCCGACGCAAAGCGCGATGTGGCTGCGGCCGGCGATCTCGCCGGAGCGGCGCAACGTGTTCTACCGCGGTTTCAATCGGGCCTATGGACGGGTCGAAGATTGGTACGCGAGACTGATTGCCCGCATGGTCTCCCGCAGCGGGCTGATGGTGGTGCTGGCGCTCGCGCTCATCGCCGTGACCGGTTACGGCTTCTCGCGGGTACCGACCGGCTTTCTGCCGATCGAGGACCAGGGCTACATGATCGCGATTGTGCAGTTGCCCGATGGCGCCTCGCTCGAGCGCACGCAGAAGACCCTGGACAAGGTGTACGAGGTCACCCGCAACACGCCCGGCGTCGCCCGCGTCGTCAACATCGCCGGCGTGTCCGCGCTCGACAACAGCGCGACGCTGTCGAGCGCCGGCGTGGCCTACATCATCCTCAAGGATTGGAGCGAGCGCGGGCAAGGCGAAGATCTCATGTCGCTCTTCACCAAGCTCAACACGACGCTCGGCGCGATCGAGGAGGCGGACATTCTGGTCATGCCGCCGCCGCCGATCCAGGGCGTCGGCAACGACGCTGGCTTCACCATGCAGGTCGAGCTGCGCGACGGCAGCTTCGACATGGCCAAGCTGCAGAGCGTCACCAACGCCATCGTCGCTAATGCCAAGACGCAGTCCGCGCTGCAGTTGGTGCTGGCATCGTTCCGCTCGAGCGTTCCGCAATATCGGCTCGAGGTCGACCGCGTAAAAACCGAGGCGCTGCAGGTTTCCCTCGACCAGGTGTTCTCGGCGCTCGCCGGCTATCTCGGATCGACTTACGTGAACCAGTTCAATCAATTCGGCCGGGTGTTCCAGGTCTACGTGCAGGCCGACTCCCAGTCGCGCCTGCGGCTCGAGGACATCGAGAACATGTTCGTGCGCAACAACGACGGGAAAATGGTCCCGCTTGGCACGCTCGTGACGATCACGCCGATGGTGGGTCCCTCGCTCATTAGCTTGTTCAATCTCTACCCGACGGCGACGATCATCGGCCTGCCGGCGCAGGGGTCTCCTCCGGTCAGGCGCTCACGCTCATGGAAGAGATTGCCAGGCGCACGCTTCCCCCAGGCACCGGCTTCGAATGGAGCTCGATGTCATACCAGGAGAAGCTCGTCGGCAATCAGATGTACATCGTGTTCGCACTGGCGTTGCTGCTCGTCTACCTCGTGCTCGCCGGTCAGTACGAAAGCTGGTACGCCCCGATCTCGGTCATTCTTGCCGTGCCGCTGTCGTTCATCGGGCCGGTCGTGGCGCTCTCGGCGCTGGTCGAGAGCGGGCTCAACAATAATCTCTACGTTCAGATCGGGCTTGTTCTGCTGATGGCGCTGTCGGCAAAGAACGCCATCCTCATTGTGGAGTTCGCGCGCGAACTGCGCGCTGCCGGCAAGCCGATCCTCGATGCGGCGACCGAGGCCGCGCGTGCGCGTTTTCGTCCAATCGTAATGACGTCATTCGCCTTCATTCTCGGCGTCGTGCCGCTCGTGCTCGCGAGCGGCGCCGGCGCCAGCGCGCGGGTATCGATCGGCATCACCGTGTTCACCGGCATGCTCGCATCGACCTGCTTGGCGGTGTTGTTCGTGCCGCCATTCTTCGCCGTGGTGCAGCGCTTCGAGGAATGGCGCATAGCGGGCAAGGCCTCGGCGCCCGCCAAGCCGGCCGAGTAGCCCGTCACCGGCGGCAACGCGGGTTACTTCAAGCGGTTGCGGAATTTATTAACCGATTGTCAGTCACAATTTGGACGCAGGCATTCCTATGATGTTCCCGGGCTCGTGGTGGTCCAGGGCTCAAACGCGTAAAACACATGGCACGATTTGCGCTTCGTGTGACGACGGCATCCGCGCTCGTCTTGACAGCGATGATTGCGGCGTCCCTCGCCTTGCATTCGGCCCGGGCGCAGGAGAGCGAACGCTCGTTCGGCTTGTTCGGAATTTTCAACGGAAGCGAACGGCTGGGCGGCGAGCGCGGCGCGCCACCCGCGGACGCGGATCGCGCGCCGCAAGTCTCCGGTCCCGACGCCGTGCTACGCATCGAGCGGCTCGAAAGCCAAATCCGGCAGCTGACTGGAACGATCGAACAGCTGCAATTTCGCAACCAGCAGCTCGAGAGCCAGATCCGCCGCATGCAGGAGGAGGGCGCGCCGCGATCGGCGGTGCAGTCGCGCCTGCAAAATCCGGCCCCGCCGTCCGCCACGCCACCCGGCAGGCGCAGCGACGCCTTCGACCCTTTGCAGAATCCGAACGCACCCGGTGCGCCGCATGCGCTGGGGTCGACGAACGCCCCCGCCGCCGCGCCCGGCATGAGCGCGGATGCGAGCGATCAGCCGGTCGGTGTTCCCGCCGGACGCGGCGCCGGCGCGCCGCTCGATGTCACGACCATCCCGCCGCTCAACGGCGCTGTGGCCGGGCCATCGACGCGCAACGCCCCTGCCGGCGGCGGCGCGCTTGCCACGCTCGCACCGTCGCAGACGCCGCGCGACGAATACGATCTCGCCTATGGATATATGCTGCGCAAGGACTATGCCCTCGCCGAAGGCGCCTTTCGCAGCTTCCTGAGCAGATATCCCAATGATCGGCTGGTCGGCGACGCGACCTATTGGCTGGGTGAAAGCATGTTCCAACGGCAGCGCTTTCGCGATGCCGCGGAAGCCTTCCTCAACGTCTCGACCAAATATGAATCCAGCGCCAAGGCCCCCGATGCGCTTCTGCGCCTGGGACAGTCGCTCGCCGCGCTCGGCGAGAAGGAGGCGGCCTGCGCATCGCTCGGCGAAGTGTTGCGCAAATTCCCCCGCGCGTCGGTGGGGGTGAAGCAGGGGGTCGAGCGAGAACAAAAGCGTGCCCACTGCTGAGGCTGCGGCGCCCGTCTCCGCCGCCGAGGCGAAGGCGCTGTTTGCCTCACTCCTGCGTTTCCCCAGCCTGGTCCTCGCCGTCTCCGGCGGGCCCGATTCCACCGCGCTGCTGCTGCTCATCGCGCGCTGGCATGCCCGGCTGACGGTTGCGCCAAAGCTGCTCGCGGTCACCATCGACCACGGCTTGCGGCGCGCCTCGGCGGGCGAAGCGCGCGTGGTCAAGGCACTCGCCCGTCGGCTGGGCGTTGCCCATTGCACGCTGCGTTGGACCGGCAAGAAGCCCGCAAGCGGATTGCAGGAGGCGGCGCGCGAGGCGCGCTATCGGCTGCTCGCCCGAGCCGCCAAATCGGCGCGAGCCGGCGCCATTGTCACCGCGCATACGCTCGATGATCAGGCCGAGACCGTGCTGATGCGCATGAGCCGCGGCAGCGGTCTCGGCGGACTCGGCGCGATCGCGCGCGAATCGGCTCTGCCCGGAGATGGGCCGAGGATCGTGCTGCTCCGGCCGCTGCTCGAGATTCCGAAGGCGCGGCTCATGGCGACGCTCGCGCGCGCCAAGATCCAATTCGCCGACGATGCATCGAACCGCGATCCCCGCTTCGCCCGCACGCGCCTGCGCGCCCTGATGCCCGCGCTCGCACGCGAAGGGCTGAGCGCGCGCAGCCTCGCTCGGCTCGCGGTCCGGCTGCGGCGCGCGGACACCGCGATCGAAGCGGCTGTCGAGGACGCGATGCAAAGGCTGTCCGAGCAGTCGGCCGATCAGATCGTTCTCGATGCCGAAGAATTCGTCCGCCTGCCCGCCGAAGTGGCACTGCGCCTGCTCGGTCGCGCGATCGCAAGTGCCGGCGGGCAAGCGGGCATTCGGCTCGGCAAGCTCGAAAGCCTCTACGCGGCGCTCGTCCACGCGCGCGCAACCAAAACGCTTCGTTGTCGCCGCACGCTGGGAAGCGCGCTGGTGACTCTGACCCCATCAAAGCTCGTGCTCGAGCTCGCCCCGCCGCGCCGGGCGACCGCGCCCGTGGCGAGGGCAGGCAAACGGGCCGCTCGGGCCGGCGCGAGCCGCGGCAGAAAGGCTAGGACGAATCGACCGGCTTCCCTTGGCAGGGCTCCCCCCGGTACATAAATTGTGTCCGGATGGCGATTTCTACCGGGATGGCCGTGAATCGGCCTATAACCTACGGTATGGAACGTTCGCGGAACTGCACCCGCCGCTGAAGGACACGGGGATGAATGCCAATCTGCGCAACTTCGCCCTCTGGGTGATCATCGTTCTCTTGCTGCTCGCGCTGTTCACCCTGTTCCAGAACCCGGGTCAGCGCACGACGTCGCAGGACATTTCTTTCTCTCAGCTGTTGAATGAAGTCGATCAGGGTCGCGTGCGCGACGTTTTGATCCAGGGGCCGGAAATCCACGGCACGTTCACCGACGGCCGCAGCTTCCAGACTTACGCCCCCAACGACCCAAGCCTGATCCAACGCCTCTACGGCAAGGGCGTATCGATCACCGCCCGCCCGCAGCAGAACGACGTGCCTTGGTTCGTGTCGCTGTTGGTGTCATGGCTTCCCTTCATCGCGCTGATCGGGGTGTGGATCTTCCTTTCGCGGCAGATGCAAGGGGCAGGGGGCAAAGCGCTCGGCTTCGGCAAGAGCCGGGCCAAGCTGCTGACGGAAGCGCACGGGCGCGTCACCTTCGAGGATGTGGCGGGCGTCGACGAGGCCAAGCAGGATCTGCAGGAGATCGTCGAGTTCCTCCGCGATCCGGGAAAGTTCCAGCGCCTCGGCGGGCGAATTCCCCGTGGCGTGCTGCTGGTCGGTCCGCCCGGTACCGGCAAGACGCTGCTCGCGCGCGCGATCGCGGGCGAAGCCAACGTGCCGTTCTTCACGATTTCCGGCTCGGACTTCGTCGAAATGTTCGTCGGGGTCGGGGCCTCGCGCGTCCGCGACATGTTCGAGCAGGCCAAGAAGAATGCGCCCTGCATCATCTTCATCGACGAAATCGACGCGGTCGGCCGCCACCGCGGCGCGGGGCTGGGCGGCGGCAACGACGAACGCGAGCAGACACTCAATCAGCTTTTGGTCGAGATGGACGGCTTCGAGGCGAACGAGGGCATCATCCTGATCGCCGCCACCAACCGACCCGATGTGCTCGATCCGGCGTTGCTGCGGCCCGGGCGCTTCGACCGCCAGGTGATCGTTCCCAATCCGGACGTGGTCGGCCGCGAGCAGATCCTCAAGGTTCACGTGCGCAAGGTTCCGTTGGCGCCGGACGTCAATCTCAAGACCACCGCGCGCGGCACGCCGGGCTTTTCCGGCGCCGATCTCATGAACCTCGTCAACGAGGCGGCTTTGATGGCAGCGCGGCGCAACAAGCGCATGGTCACGCAGGTCGAGTTCGAGGACGCCAAAGACAAAGTGATGATGGGGGCCGAGCGCAAATCGCTGGTGATGACAGAGGAGGAGAAGCTCCTGACCGCGTATCACGAAGGCGGTCACGCCATCGTCGCGCTCAACGTGCAGGCGACCGATCCGGTGCACAAGGCCACCATCATACCGCGCGGTCGCGCGCTCGGTATGGTGATGCAACTGCCCGAGCGCGACAAACTCTCCATGAGTCTCGAGCAGATGACTTCGCGCCTGGCCATCATGAGGGGCGGGCGCGTGGCCGAGGAACTGGTGTTCGGGCGTCAGAAGGTCACCTCGGGCGCCGCCTCGGATATCGAGCAGGCGACCAAGCTCGCGCGCATGATGGTGACCCGCTGGGGCCTGTCCGAGACGCTCGGCACGGTTGCGTACGGCGAGAACCAGGATGAAGTGTTCCTGGGCTATCAAGTGGCGCGCCAGCAGAATGTCTCGGAGGAGACGAGCCGCAAGATCGACACCGAGATCAAGCGTCTGGTCGAGGCAGGTTACGAAGAGGCGCAGCAGATTCTCCAGGAAAAGCGCGGCGATCTCGAGACGTTGGCCAAGGCGCTGCTCGAATTCGAGACGCTGACCGGCGACGAGATCAAGGATTTGCTCGCCGGCAAGCGGCCGTCGCGCGAATCCGTGATCGAGCCGGCGACGCCGCGCGGCTCGGCGGTGCCCCCGGCCGGCAAGCCGCGGCCGCGCCCTGAAACCGGTGGTCTCGAGCCGCAGCCGCAGGCCTGACCGCTGATCGAGGAGCGGTAGATCGCGATTTCTTTGCGGAATCGCCTCGATCAATTTGCCAGCACGCGATCGAGTGGTGTGAGCGACTTTGTTTGCGTGTTGCGGTCGAAATAGGCCGCAGCATCGGCGATGCGCGCTCCCGCCCGTTCATCGCGAGCGCTTCACACGCACGTAGATGGGCCGCGGCGGTCTCGCGGCCGCCGTCGGTTTGGCCGTAAAGCCAGAACGCCGCAGCATACAGTTGAATGATCGGCGTGTCGGGCCCAGCGCTTTGCACTCTCAAGAATGCCTTCGACGCCTTGATCGAGACGCAAAAGACGCGCGGCAAAGTCGTCCGCCGCCGCGACAGCAGATGGATCATTGGCGCTGATATCGAGACCGCGCGGGTCCTTCATCGCGCCACTCTTAGTCTGCGGCGCTTGCGATGCAAAGCGGCTCGACGGAATCGTCGATCAGCCCGAAGCCTGACCCGCGGCGACCTAACGGCGGGTGTCGACCGCGATCGACGGAGGCGCCTCGTGGCTCATGAATACCGGCTGCAGCAAATGCGATTTGAATTGCCAACCGTGGTCGGGATCCAGCACGCATTCGTTGATCAGATCGGCGATCAACATCGGCGGCTTGGATTGCTGCGCCGGCGGCCGCGCCGCCGATCCATAAAAGCTGACAACGCCCAACACCCGGGCGCGACCTTCCGTGGTCGCATCGACGATTAGATTGTTAATCAAATGGCGCGTGGTCTTCACACTGCTGATGGCAGTTAGCGCCTGGCGTTCACGCCAGGCGTAGAATTCCCGGATCTTTTCCCGTCCTTCGAATCGGTTGTGGCCGACGCACATCACGCCGTCCGGCGCATAGAATTCATGGGCGCGGCGGCCGCCGTTGCAGTCGACCTCATGCCAATACCTCACCTCCAGGCGATAAAGAGCATGCCAAAGGCTGACCTCCTCGCGCGCGTCCATGCTGAACCTCCCTGCGGTGTCGGCATGCCTCCGAAAAACTCGCACGGGGCAAACCCTCGTCCCAACGCCGACACCCGGCACCCGGTTGCCATCGTGTGCGGCGGCGCGCCGTTAGCCCTTCATCGCCGCCTTGATCGCCGCGACATCGCCACCCGCCTTCGCCGCCGCGATGATCTTCGCTTCCCGCGCGGAAACCGCGCCGAGCGTCGCCTGCATGGCGTCGATCTTGTCGGTCGGGACCACCACCGCGCCGTGACGATCGGCATGGACGAGGTCGCCGCCCTTGACCGCCATGCCGTGCACGGTCACCTCGACGCCGAAATCGACCACGTGCACATAAGCGTGGGAGGGAACGATCGAGCCGGCCAGCATCTGGAAGCCGGGCGCGATCGCCGGGATATCGCGGACCGACCCGTTGGTGACCACGCCGAGACAGCCGAGCGCCTTGTGCACGTTCGACTGGACCTCGCCCCAGAACGCACCATAGCCGACGTGCTCGCCATCGAGATCTTCCATCACCATGATGCTGGGTTGCGGCGAGCCTGCGACGTAATCGAGGTAGTCGAGCCGCTTCTGCATATAGCCCACCTCGCCGAGCGGGACGGCGTCCTTCGCCTTGAAGGTCACGGTCTTGGCGAAGCCGACGATGGGCGGAAGCTCGGGAAACGGACAATGCAGGTGCCTGACCGTGTAGCCGAAGCCGCGGCGATCCGGCGCGACGATCTCAACCAAGTTGCACACGGTCGGAGTATCGATCGATTGCAGAAATTCGAGTTGGGCTCGGCTTGGCGCGGTCATTCAATGTCCCCCTTGGGCGTGAAAAAGGGACCCTAGGCCGTCCCGCGGCGATAGGCGAGCGTTGCAATCAGGGCCATGGCCGCCAGCATCGTCACCACCAAGGCGATGGTCGCCGGCCACCCGCCCCGCTCCCAGACGAGCCCCGGCAGGAACGCGCCCATGCTGCCGCCGGCATAGAACGACGTCACGTAGAGCCCGACTGCTGATGAGCGGCCTTCGTTCGCGATTTCGGTGACATAGCCGGTGGCGACCGTCTGGCACAGCATGCCGCATCCGGCGCAAAGGGTAAGCCCCGCGATGATCGCCGCAATTGGCGGCAGCAGCGTCAGCAGCGCGCCGCCCGCCCAGGCGGCAATGAGCGCAAGAATGAAGCGCCGACGTCCGAGGCGCGCCATCATCCAGCCGGTCATCGGCGCGATCACAGTGCCGGCGAGATAGGTGACGAAGATCAGCCCGAGCAAGGTCGAGGAAAAGTGATAGGGCGGCGCGGCGAGATGAAAACTCACGTAGGTGAACACCGCGATGAAATTGAACAGCACGCCGAAGCCGATGGCATAGGTGGCGAGCAGCTGCGGATTCCTCAAATGCCGCAACATCCCGAGTGCCGACGCGGTGAGGCCCGGCGAGCGAACGAAGCGCTTCTCCGGCGGCAGCAAGAGGGCGAGCGCGACCGCGCCCACGAAGGACAAGCCCGCAAGCGCCAAGAAGGCGGCGCGCCAGCTGATGAGATCGCTGAGTAGGCCCGGGAGGAAGCGGCCGCAGAATCCGCCGAGACTCGATCCCGCGATGTAGATGCCGGCAACCCCCGCCACCTGCGTTGCGGGCCACTCATCGCCGATATAGGCGACCGTAACGGCGAAGATCGGCGGCAGCAGCAATCCTTGGATGAACCGCCAAACAACGAGCGCCGGTACGTCCGGCGCGAACGCGGCGCCGATCGTAGGCACGACCACCGCCAGCATGGCGGCGGCGATCACGCGCTTGCGGCCGAGCACGTCGGCAATGGCGCCAGTGAACGGCGCCGTCAAGGCGATGGCGAGCGTGCTTGCGGTCATGATCGTGCTGATCTCGGCGGCGCCGACGCCGAACTCCCATGCCAGCGCCGGCAACAGCGCCTGCGGCGAATAGAGGTTGAGGAACGTGCAAAAGCCGGCGATGGCGACGGCGATTTTGCGGGGATCGACGGCCATGGCGTTTAGGTCGACTCGCAGAACGGGGAAGTTCTTCTCATGGGTTTACTGCCTTGCGCGCCCGCGCGAGGGTTTCTTCCGGCGTGCCGGACGCATCGATGCGCGTCCAGTCGAGAGTGCCGAGGTCGTAGCTCTGCTGAATGCGGGCGACCGCCGCGTCGGCATCGGAGGGATCGCGGCCGCGCGCGCTCAGGCGGGCGAGGCGGGTGTCGAGATCGGCCTCGAGGAAAAGGCCATGAAAAGGCACGCCGAGGATTTCGGCCGATGCCGTCGCCGCGGCGCGCTCCTGCGGCGTCGCGAAAACCGCGTCGAGGATGGCGGAATGCCCCACTGCCACCGCCCGGCGGGCCTTGTCGGCGATGACGGCATAAACCCTGGTCGTCACTGCCGGCGAATAGGCATCCTGCGGCAGCCGCACGTTCTCGTCCTTGCCGAAGAGCGCCTTGCGCTCCACGTCCGAGCGCAGCACCACCGCTCCGGGATCAGGCGCGAGTTCTCCCGCCAGCGCCTGGGCGAGCGCCGATTTGCCCGTGCCCGAGAGCCCTCCGACTGCGACCAGGCGCGGCGGGCCCGGTTCAATGAACCGGTGCGCGAATTCGAAATAGGCGCGCGCACTGCGCGCGATCGCGCCCCTCTGATCGAGAGCGGCATGATCGATCCGCGCCGCGGTCACTTTGGCGCGGATCGCTGCGCGCAGCGACAGAAAGAGCGGCAGCGTTGCGAGTGCGTCCAAATCTTCGGCCCGTTTCGTTTCGGCGAGATACCGGTTCAACACGCGATTCGCTGCCCCGTTGAGACCGCGCTCGACTAAATCCATGAGCAGGAAGGCGAGATCGTAGAGTACGTCCCCCGATGCGATCAGCGGGCTGAATTCGATGGCATCGAACGGAACCGGCCGCCCGCCGAGCAGGACGATGTTGCCGAGATGCAGGTCGCCGTGCAGATGCCGGACCAGCCCGCGCTGGCCGCGCTCGTGAAGGAGCGCACGGATGCGGGAATGCGCGGCGCGGCTGCGCCTCGCCACCGTGTCAGCCTCCGCAGCAGGAAAAAGTTCAGCCATGTCGCGAAACGCGGCGTCGTTTTGCTCGATATAGTCGCCAAGCGCCGCGATCCACGGCTCGGGCGCGACCGGCTTGGCGCCGGCGTGAAGCGCCGCCACTGCGCGGCCGAGCGCGTCGGCAAGGGCCGAATCGATCTTGCCCGCCTGCGCCAGTCGGTCGAGCGTCGCGTTCTCGTGGAAACGGCGCATTTCGAGCGCCCACTCCACCGCCGGGCCGGCGCCATCGAGCGTGAGCCGGCCGCCGTCCTCGCGCGTGATTGCGAGCACGCGGCGGTAAATGTCGGGCGCGAATGATCCGTTGATGCGAAGCTCCGCCTCGCAGGCTTCCTTCCGCTTGGCCAGGGTTGAATAGTCCAAAAACGGAAAGCGAACGGCGCGCTTGACCTTCAAGGCGCGCTCGCCGGCGAGAAACACCGCGGCCGCGTGGGTGTCGATGCGCTTGACCGCGCTGCCGCCGTGTGTCGCGGGGTCGGCAAGAAGCGCGAATACCGCGTCCTGGTCGCCTTCGCTCATGCCCGGCATTTCCTTGCGCCGCCAGCGCTGATGCGGCGGCGGCATGGGTTGTCGCCGAGGCATGTCAACGTCGGCGCAGTCGAAGTGTTCGCCATGCTATGCTGTTTCCTTCGCCGTCCAAGCGCATCCCGTCATGACGCAATTGCCGCAGGTGCTCAAGCGCATCCCGCTTGGCGAATAGGTCTCGATCCGCGGCGAAGATGGCGAGATGCACTCCTTCCGCGTGGTCACGGTCGAGCCGGCGACCCGACGCGTGCCTGCGGCTCGTTTGCCCACCCCACATGCTTGCGGCATGGTGTAGACGTGAGCTGCACAGCCATGGAGACGCGTGATGCGCGCCAATGACGGCACGAGGACCGCCGCCGAAGTTCTGGTCGATCAGCTCGTCGTGCATGGAGTGAGGCACGTGTTTTGCGTGCCCGGCGAGAGCTATCTCGCGGCGCTCGATGCCTTTCATGACCGCGATATCGCCGTCACCGTTTGCCGGCACGAGAGTGGCGCCGCCATCATGGCGGAAGCTTGCGGCAAGGCGACGGGACGGCCCGGCATCTGCTTCGTCACCCGCGGGCCCGGTGCCACCAATGCGGCGCCGGGGCTCCACATCGCGCGGCAGGATTCGACGCCCCTCATTGTGTTCGTCGGCCAGATCGCCCGCGAGATGCGCGAGCGCGAAGCCTTCCAGGAGCTCGACTATCGCGCGGTGTTCGGGACGATTGCCAAATGGGCGACCGAGATCGATGACGCCGCGCGCATCCCCGAGCTCGTTTCGCGCGCGTTCTACACCGCGACCGGCGGCCGGCCCGGGCCGGTGGTTATGGCGCTGCCGGAGGACATGCTGGTTGAGCGCCTCGCCGTCCCCGACGCACCGGCGTTCGAGCCGGTGGAGATTTGGCCTGGCGCAACCGATATGAGCCGGCTGCAGAAGCTTCTCCGCACAGCCGAACGGCCGATCATGCTTCTGGGCGGCAGCCGCTGGTCGGAGACTGCCTGCGCCGCCGTTGCGCGCTTCGCCGATCGCTTTGCGCTGCCGCTCGCGACCACGTTCCGTCGCGCTCACCTCGTCGATCCCGAGCATCCCTGCTACGCCGGCGACCTCGGCATCGGGCCCAATCCCAAACTGCTCGCGCGCGTGAAAGGCGCCGATTTCATCCTCCTCGTCGGCGGCCGGCTCGGCGAAATGCCGTCGCAGAGCTACACGCTTCTCGATATTCCAGCGCCGCGGCAAACGCTGGTGCACGTCTTCCCCGGTATCGAAGAGCTTGGCCGCGTTTACCGAGCCCATCTTGCGATCAACGCGACCCCCACCGCCTTCGCCGCCGCGCTCGAAGGTCTCGAGCCGCCCAACGAGCCCAAGTGGCGCAATGAGACGCCGCGTGCCCACACCGACTTTCTCGCTTGGACCGACAAGCCGACCGCGGTTCCCGGTCCCGTCAATCTCGGTGAGATTATTGCTGGCTTGCGCGGCAAGCTTCCCGAGGATGCGGTGATCTGCAATGGGGCCGGCAATTTCTCCGTCTGGGTGCATCGTTACGCCCGCTACCGCCGCTACGGCAGCGAACTCGCGCCAATCTCGGGCTCCATGGGGTACGGCGTGCCCGCGGCGATCGGGATGAAGCGTCTATCGCCGGAACGCACCGTGATTGCCTTTGCCGGCGACGGCGATTTCCTCATGACTGGCCAGGAATTCGCGACCGCGGTGCAATACGAGCTGCCGGTCATCATCGTTGTCGTCGACAACGGTATGTACGGTACCATTCGCATGCATCAGGAGCGTCATTATCCCGGGCGAGTGGTGGCGACCGGCTTGCGGAATCCGGATTTTGCGGCCTATGCCCGGGCCTTCGGCGGCTACGGCGCGACGGTGGAGCGGACTGCGGATTTCTTGCCCGCCTTCGAGGCGGCGCAACGATCCGGCAAGCCCGCGATCCTTCACCTCAAGGTCGATCCCGAGGCGCTCACTCCGACGATGTCGCTCACCGCGACGCGCGAGAAGGCGCAAGCAGGCGGGTGAGTCTTCGCGCGCCCAAAAGCTTTACCTCTGACATATCAACGGCGCTCCGATAGTTGCATCGTCATGAACGATGCTTCATTTGTTGCTGCCGAGATTCGCATGCCGTACCGCCGAACGGAAAACGTGGTCCGCAGGCTTGCCGCCCGTCACGACACAATCCTGGCGGCGGCCTGCGACATCGCGGCGGCCGACGGCATGGGGGCCGTTCAAATAGCGCCCGTCGCCGAGCGCGCCGGTGTCGCGACGGGCACGGTCTACCGCTACTTCCCCTCCAAAACCGAACTCGTCGAGGCGCTTGTGGCGGCGCTGGCCGAGCGCGAGATGGCCGCCGTCGGCGAAGCAGCAAAGTCGGCGCCGGGGCCGCTCTCGGCGCTTGCGGCCGCGATCGCCACCTTCGCGGCGCGCGCGCTCGCGCGGCGGCGACTTGCCTTCGCTCTGACCGCCGAGCCGGTCGAGCCGGAGATCGACCGTGCGCGCGCCGCTTACCGCCAGAAGCTGACCGGCGAATTTGCAAGACTTATCCGGCGGGCTCTCGATGCCGGGCGCCTTCCCGAGCAGGACGCCGCCCTGGTGGCGCCGGCGCTGCTTGGCGCGCTGATCGAGGGTTTGATCGGGGAGCATGCGCCTACCGCCCCCACCAATCCCGGGGAAGCACGCGCGCGAGTGCAGATGCTCACGCTCTTCGCCTTGCGTGCCCTGGGGGTAAATGATGCGCGCGCGCGCGGCCTGGTGGTGCAGATCGTCATGCCGGAGCCACGCGACTCCTAATCGGACGAGGCGTCAAACTCACCGGCCGTGCAGAGGGCAAATACTCCGCCGCGGGGGCATCGGAACTGCCGACCCAGCGCGGCGTTGATCTCTCGCAGGGGTTAACACGCCGAGGAAATTCCATGGCAAAAAAGCAGAAGACGCTTGATGAGCTTTTTCACGAGACCCTCAAAGACATCTATTACGCCGAGAAGAAGATCCTGACCGCACTTCCGAAAATGGCGAAGGCCGCGCAGTCCGAGGAGTTGCAGGCAGCGTTCGAGAAGCACGAAGGAGAGACAGAAGGTCAGGTTGACCGCCTCGAAAAGGTTTTCGAGCTGATTAACCAGCCGGCGAAAGGGAAGACCTGCGACGCAATCAATGGAATGATCGACGAAAGCAAGGAAGTGATGAAGGAGTTCCGGGGTTCCGCCGCGCTTGACGCGGGTCTCCTCGCTGCGGCGCAGGCAGTCGAGCATTATGAGATTTCCCGCTACGGGACGTTGAAGACTTGGGCAAAGGAGCTCGGCTTGGACGATGCGGTGAACCTGCTCGAGGAGACTTTGCAGGAGGAAAAGAAGACCGACGAGGCGCTGACCGAGCTCGCCGAGTCTGCCGTCAACCAGGAAGCTCAGCAGGCAGCGGAATAGCGCGCGCAGCCGCTCATTGCAGCGTTGCGGCGGCAATCCACTCGGTCACCGCGCGCAGCGCGGCGCCGCGGTTTCCGTTGCGGCTGTGCGCCGCGAATACCGCAAGCTGCGCGTCCGCGGAGCTGCCGGAGCTGACGATGGTACGGCAGCGGTGGATCTCGGCGGAGCAACCGAACGCTTCGGCGTCCGCCGCCGTCTCGCAGATCACGCGCTCGAGCATCTCCGCAACCGTGACCGCCCCGTCCTCCGCCGCGAATGTGGCATGCACCCCATGGCGCTGCGCCTGCCACTTGTTCTCAATGATGATGGCACGGCCGACCGGGTCGAGCTCGCAATTGCGCGAGGGGTTGAGGTAGAGGTGACGCGCGAGCGTGCGATAGAGCGCCGCGATGGCCATTGCATCCTCGATGAGCGTGCAGGAATCGGGTGCACGCAATTCGAGCGTGGGATTGTGGAGCGATGGGCGGATGGCCCACCAGATGTAGCTCGAATCCTCGATCACCCCGGCCTGCACCAGCGCGGCCACATAGGCATCGAATTCCTGCCGGGTGCGGAACAGCTCCGGCACGCCGGTGCGCGGCAGCTCGTCGTAAGCGGCGAGCCGATAGCCTTTGAGCCCGGTGCTTCGCGACTGCCAGAACGGCGAGGAGGTTGAGAGCGCGAGGAACAACGGCAGATAAGGCAGCATGCGGTACATCAGATCGATTCGGGCGTCGGGGTCCGGCAGCTCGACGTGTACGTGCAGCCCGCATAACAGGTCGCGTTGGCCGATCATCTGCAGGTCGTTCATGACGTTGTCGTAGCGGGCTTTCTCAGTCTGCCGCGCCTTGCGCCAAGTACCGGTCGGATGGGTGCCGGAGGCGAGGATGGCAAGGCCGTGCTCACCCGCTACCGCGGCGATCGTTCGCCGCAACTCGCGCACCTCGGCCACTGCATCCGCCATCATCTCGTGCGGGGAGGAGATCACCTCGATCTGCGGCTGCAGGAACTCCTGCGAGATGCGCCCGTCGGCCGCGGCCTTGGCGGCATCCAAGAACGCCTGCGGCATTTCACGGACCAGCGATTTGGTCTCGGCATCGACCAGGAAGTACTCCTCTTCGATTCCGAAGGTGAAAGGACCGGCCATTCGTCGACCTTGCGTCCAGGGCCTTGTTGCGAGGGCATAATCCATTGGGCACCGAGCAGAACCAGCACGGGTTGACGCGGTTCGGACGAGACAACAGCAGGAAAAGCGGGCAGATAACGCGGGCAGGAACGCGAAGTTCCTCCTCGCCAAAAACCATTTTCGTTCAATGTTTTGCGGCGGATCGCCGTCAATGCGACATCAGCACCGGCACGGTCATCGACTCCAAGATGCCGCGCGTGACGCCGCCGAGAATGAACTCGCGCAAGCGGGAATGTCCGTAGCCCCCCATCACCATGAAATCGGCCCCGCTGTCGGCGGCGTAGGACAAGAGCGCGTCTTGGATGTGAATGTCGCCCTTGGCAATGCGCTTGACGCTGGCCTTGACCCCGTGCCGGGCAAGATGCGCGCTCATATTGGCGCCGGTCATTTCTTCGCTCTTACGTTCCTCGGCGACGATCACGACGTCGACGGCCTTGGCGCGCTCGAGAAACGGCATGGCATCGCCGATCGCCCGCGCGGCGGTGCGGCTGCCGTCCCAGCACGCGAGCACGCGTTCGAGCGTTATTCCGCGTTTCTGGATATAGGGGACTATCACGAGGGGGCGACCGGACTCGACTAGCGCTCCCTCGATCACGAGATCGTCGGCTGTTCCGCCTTCCCGCTGGGCTTGCCCGACCACGGCGAGGTCGAAGCGGCGCGCAATCTCGGCGAAGCGCGTGGCGGCCCCGCCGAAGGTCGCGTCGTGCAGGCGTGTTTCCGCGGAAACGCCCGCCTTTTTCACCCCGGCTTCGAACCGGCTGACCGCTTCATTGGCAGCTTTGCTGCTCTCCTGCCGTTGCAGCTCGATCAGGTCCACGGGGACGCCGCCGAGCATGCCATCGGGAATGACCGGCTCGTAGACGAAGGAGACGCCTGTGATGTGGGCGCTGAACATGGCCGCGATCGAGGTTGCATATTGCGCGGCAAAGTCGCCCCGGCTGGACAGGTTGACGACGATGTCCTTGAGCATGGCTCGACCTCCCTCACGACGGAGCCGGCCCACGGCACCCCGCGGAGGCAGCTCACGCAAAACCTACGCAAGTCTATGCCGGCTCGGCCTACTTGCAACGCGAAGTAGCCGCGCCGGCGTGATTCCGTCGCCCTACGCGGCTTTCATTTCTTGGCCCCGTCGGGCCCGAACTGCTTCAGGTAGGCCCACACATCGGCAACGTCCTTGTCGTTCTTGATGCCCACGAACGCCATGCGGGTGCCTGGCATCTCTTGCATCGGCGCACGGATGTATTTGTCGAAGGCCTGCTCGCTCCAGGTGATGCCGGAAGATTTGTTGGCCGGGGAATAATTGAAACCCTCGAACGTGCCGGCCTTGCGGCCGTCGATGCCGTTGAGCGGGGGTCCGAGCTTGATCTTGGCCTCCGGTCCGATGTCGTGGCAGGGGGAGCACAAACGCTTGAACGCTTGCTCGCCGGCGGCGGCATCCTGCGCCAACGCCGCCCCGCTCGAACCCACCAGCGCAACGACGACAATCACCCATGTTCGCATCATCTTCTCCTCTTCAGCCCGCTCACCCTGCTCCCATCAGCACCATACCAAGGTCCGAGGCGCGATTGGATGACCGGAAAAAGACCCCTCATAAACGCGCAAGTCGGCCGGGGCCGACCTGCAATGCACTCGCCACGCCGTTCCGAATGGCGTTACCAGCTTGCAGTGTCAACGGCCCAAAGCGACAATGCCTCCCGCTGCCGTGACGTGCGCCGGTGTCCGCAGGCGAGCGCGGTCTTCAGGCAGCGTTGCCGCGATAGCCGCCGAACGAGAGGGGACGCCATCGGTATCCCATCGGCGTGTCACCAAGGAGCGCCCACGTGTCGGTCACCATGCCCCCACTGGATCAGGCTGTGCTCGCCCGCCGCGAACGCATCGTCGCGGCGCTGCGCGCCATCGTGCCTGGTGAGGGGGTGATCGCCGCCGAGCGGGAGATGCGTCCCTACGAGGCCGACGGGCTGACCGCATATCGGCAGCTGCCCATGGTGGTGGTCCTGCCCGAGACCACCGAGCAAGTGAGCCGGGTGCTCGCTTTCTGTCACCGCGAGGGTGTCAAGGTCGTGCCCCGCGGGGCGGGCACGTCGCTGTCCGGCGGCGCACTGCCCCTCGCCGATGGCGTTCTTCTCGGCATGGCCAAATTCAACCGCATCCGCGAGATCGATTTCGCCAACCGGGTCGCCGTGGTCGAACCCGGCGTGACCAATCTCGCCGTGACGCAAGCGGTCGAACATGCCGGCTTCTACTATGCGCCGGATCCCTCTTCGCAGATCGCCTGCACGATCGGCGGCAACGTGGCGGAGAATTCGGGCGGCGTGCATTGCCTCAAATACGGCATGACCACGAACAATCTGCTCGGCTGCGAGCTGGTCCTGATCACGGGCGAGATCGTGCGCGTCGGGGGCAAGCATCTCGACGCCGGCGGCTACGATCTTCTCGGCGTCATCACCGGCTCGGAGGGTCTGCTCGGGGTCGTCACCGAGATCACCGTGCGCATTCTCAAGCGACCCGATGGCGCTCGCGCCGTGCTGGTGGGGTTCGCGTCCTCCGAGGACGCCGGCGAGTGCGTGAGCAAGGTCATCGGCGCCGGCATCATCCCCGGCGGCATGGAGATGATGGACCGCCCGGCGATCCATGCCGCCGAGGCATTCGTGCATGCGCGGTATCCGCTTGACGTCGAGGCGCTGTTGATCGTGGAAGTCGATGGTCCGCACGCGGAGGTCGATCATCTGATTGCCCGCATCGAGACGATCGCAAAGGCCTGCCGCGCCGTGAGCTGCCGCGCCTCGACCTCCGAGCAGGAGCGCCTCCTGTTCTGGGCCGGACGCAAGGCGGCGTTTCCGGCGGTCGGCCGCATCTCGCCGGATTACTACTGCATGGACGGGACCATCCCGCGGGCGCGGCTGCCGCAGGTGCTCAAGCGCATGCGTGAACTGTCGGAAAGCTACGGCCTTGCCGTGGCCAATGTCTTTCATGCCGGCGACGGTAATCTCCATCCGCTCATCCTCTACGACGCAAACAAGCCGGGCGAACTCGAGCGCACGGAAAAGTTCGGCGCCGACATCCTGAGGCTTTGCGTCGAGGTGGGCGGCGTGCTCACCGGCGAGCATGGCGTCGGCGTGGAGAAGCGCGACCTCATGCCGACAATGTTCTCCGAGACCGACCTCAAGCAGCAGCAGCGGCTCAAATGCGCGTTCGACGACAAGGGCCTGCTCAACCCGGGCAAGGTATTTCCGACGCTGCACCGATGTGCCGAGCTCGGGCGCATGCACGTCCACGCCGGTCGGGTTGCGTTTCCCGACATTCCGAGATTCTGACCCGGCGATGGCCGACCCCCTGCGACCCTGCGATGCCAAGGAAGTCGAAGCGGCGGTGCAATCGGCGCTGGCCGGGGCCAAGACCGTCGAGATCATGGGCCACGGCTCCAAACGCGTCATCGGCCGCCCGGCGCAAACCGACCTCACCCTTGACTTGTCCGCGCTCACTGGGGTGACGCTCTACGAGCCGGAGGAGCTCGTGCTCTCGGCCAAAGCCGGCACGCCGCTCGCCGAGATCGAAGCGCTACTCGCCGCCCACGGCCAGCAGCTCGCATTCGAGCCAATGGACTACGCTGCCGTCCTCGGTGGGGATGCCGGGCGCGGCACCATCGGCGGCGCGCTGGCGGCAAACGTTTCCGGTCCGCGCCGGCTCAAGATCGGTGCAGCGCGGGATCATTTCCTTGGCGTTTCCGCGGTGTCCGGTCGCGGCGAAAGCTTCAAGTCCGGCGGACGGGTGGTGAAGAACGTCACCGGCTACGATCTATGCAAGCTGATAGCAGGCTCCTGGGGCACCCTTGCTGCGATGACCGACGTGACGATAAAAGTGCTGCCCCGCTCCGAGACCGAACAAACGCTGCTGGTTCGAGGCCTCGATCCGGCGCGGGCGGTCGCGGCCATGACCAGCGCCATGGGATCGTCCTGCGACGTCTCGGGCGCCGCGCACCTGCCGGCGGAGGTTGCCGCGCGCATGCCGGTGCTCGAGAGCGCCGGCGGCGCCGTCACGGCGCTACGGCTCGAAGGGTTTTCGCCCTCGGTGATCGAGCGCAAGCGCATGCTCGCGGCGTTGATGCAACCGTTCGGCGAGCTCGCCACCGCAGATGAGCAGGCCTCCCGCGCCCTTTGGACCGCGATCCGCGACGTGACGCCGTTTGCCGCTGACGGAGGATCAGCTTCTCCGGGTCAACACGCGTCGCCGCTCTGGCGCATTTCGACCCCGCCGAGCCGGGGCGCGGAGCTCGCCGCGATGATCGAAACTGCCGCGCAGGCGCAAATGTTCTTCGATTGGGCCGGCGGCCTGATCTGGGCCATGCTCGGCGCCTGCGACGATGCGGGTGCCGCCCTCGTGCGCCGGGCGGTGGCGGCCGCCGGGGGACAGGCGACGCTGATCCGCGCGCCCGCGTCCGCGCGCGCGGCGATCGATGTGTTTACCCCACAGGATGCCGCGGTCGCGGCTTTGACCAAGCGGGTCAAGGAAAGCTTCGATCCCAAAGGGGTGCTCAACCCTGGGCGGATGTGGGCCGGGGTGTGATCCTATGCAAACGAGCTTCACCTTGGCGCAGCTCGCCGACCCCAACATCGCGGAAGCAGATCGCATCTTGCGTGCATGCGTGCACTGCGGGTTCTGCACCGCGACGTGTCCGACCTACGTGCTGCTCGGCGATGAACTCGATTCGCCGCGCGGACGCATCTACCTGATCAAGGACATGCTGGAGCACGATCGGCCGGCGACCGCCGACGTCGTCAAGCACATCGACCGCTGCCTATCGTGCCTGGCGTGCATGACCACCTGTCCCTCGGGCGTGCACTATATGCACCTCGTCGACCATGCCCGCGTCCATGTCGAAAACACCTATGCGCGGCCTCGTAGTGATCGGTGGCTGCGGGCGTTCCTCGCCCGCGTGCTGCCGGACAATACCCTGCTGCGCTGGGCGCTCGCCGCGGCGCGGCTGGGCAAGCCGTTCTCGGGCGCATTTGCAGCGTTAGGGCTGGCGCCGATCGCCGCCATGCTGCGATTGGTGCCCTCGCGGCTGCCGGCCAAGGCCGCCGCGCCGGGCACGGGCCGCTTCCCGCCCACGGCGCCCCGCCGGGGCCGGGTGGCGCTGCTGACCGGCTGCGTCAGCCCGGTTATTGCTCCCTCGATCAATGCGGCCGCCATCCGCGTCCTGACCCGCCACGGCATCGAGGTGGTGGTCGCGGACGCGGGCTGCTGCGGCTCGATGGTCCACCATATGGGCCGTGAGCGGGAGGCGCTCTCGGCCGCCCGGCGCCAGATCGATGCGTTGATCGCGGAGATCGAGGGCGAGGGCCTCGATGCCATTCTTGTCACCGCTTCGGGCTGCGGCACCACGGTGAAGGATTACGGCTATGTGCTGCGCACCGATGGTGCCTACGCCGAGAAGGCGCTCCGCGTATCGCGGCTTGCCAGGGACATCAGCGAGTATCTGCACGGCCTCGACGTCGCAACGAAGCGCAGCCCGTCCGGCCTTGTGGTCGCCTACCATTCAGCTTGCTCGCTGCAGCACGGTCAGAAAATTGTAGGCACGCCGAAAGAATTGCTTTGCAAGATGGGATTCGTCGTGAAAGATGTAGCAGAAGGACATCTGTGCTGCGGTTCGGCCGGCACCTACAACATTCTCCAGCCGGAGCTTGCGAGGAGGTTGCGCGAGCGCAAAGTCGGCAATATCGAAAAGCTCAAGCCCGACGTGATCGCCGCCGGCAATATCGGCTGCATGACGCAGATCGCTGCGGGCACCGTGATCCCGGTGGTCCACACCGTCGAGCTGATCGACTGGGCGACCGGAGGCCCCGAACCCGAGGCGCTCGCCGGGAAACGGGGATCCAGCGCGGCGGTAGCGCCCGTCGCGCCGGCGAAGTGAGTAGCGAAGCCGCAAAGATCGGGAGGCGATCAATGGCGAAGAAAGCGAAGAAGGCGAAGTCAAAGACCAAAAAGCGGAAGGCGGGGAAGAAAGCCGCGCCGGCCCGTAAGAAGAAGAAGCGCGTCGCGGCGAAAAAGAGCGCCCCGAAGAAAGCGAAGCGGAAGGCCAAGGCCGCCCCCAAGGCGCCCGAGCCCGCTCCGGCACCCTCTTTCATCCCCCCCTCGTGGTCCTCGACGGGCGGCTCCGGGGGCGGTTCGGGCGGTGGAACCTCGTAACCGCCGCGACGGATCCGACCACGTGGCGATCGGCTCGCTCGCTGCCGAGTGAGCCGATCGAGCTGCTGCCGCGCGATGGCGACGATTTGATCAATTCGCTCGCGGCATCGCGACGACGGCCACGACCCCGTTGCCCCTCCTCGCGCAAATCTCGACCGCGCGTCGTCGCCATCTCAGCGACGCGGCGATGAGCGTTCCGGCGGTTGGCATAACTATCCCCTAAGCACCGCGTGTGCGTCGCGTCGCTCACCTGCGCGGCGAGCCCGGATTGCATGGGCACGGCGAGCCGAATAGCATTGCCAGCGCGAGAAGGATGAGGTCTCTCCTTCTTTCCAACGCGGAGGAGGTTTCGATGCCGGCGACTTACAACATCTTGCTCATGGGGGCCTCCTACGGCTCGCTGCTTGCCTCCAAGCTGCTGTTCGGCGGTCATCAGGTGAAGCTCGTCTGCCTGCCCGCGGAGGCGGACTTGATCAATGCCGAGGGCTTCCGCGTGCGCTTGCCGGTCAAAGGCCGCAAAGAACCGGTGGAGATCGATTCACGCAAGCTTCCCGGCAAAGTGTCCGCTGGCGGCGCCGCCGACGTCGAGCCGACCGAATACGACCTCATCTGCCTCGCCATGCAGGAGCCGCAATATCGATCGCCCGGCGTGCGCCAACTGCTGGATGCCGTGGGACGATCCAAGGTGCCCTGCATGTCGATCATGAACATGCCGCCGCTGCCTTACCTCAAGCGCATTCCAGGGCTGAACACGGACACGTTGAAATCGGCCTATACCGACGCGAGCGTCTGGGACAGCGTCGATCCCGCGTTTTTGACGCTGTGCAGTCCGGATCCGCAAGCGATCCGTCCTCCGGACGAAAAGGTCAACGTGCTGCAAGTGACGCTCCCCACGAACTTCAAGGTCGCGCGTTTCGACTCCGACGCGCACACCGCCATTCTTCGCCGCCTGCAGGACGACATCGAAGCGGTGCGGTTCGATACCGGCGACGGCAAGATCGAACTGCCGGTGAAGCTCAAGGTGCACGAGTCTATCTTCGTGCCGTTGGCAAAATGGGCGATGCTGTTGACGGGCAATTACCGCTGCGTGACCAAGGACGGCGCCATCGACATCAAGGATGCGGTGCACGGGGACGTCGAGGCCTCGCGCACGGTCTACAACTTCGTCGTCGACCTGTGCGTGAAGCTCGGCGCCGATCGGAACGACCTGGTGCCGTTCGAGAAATACGCGGCGGCGGCGCAGAGCCTGACGCGCCCCTCATCCGCCGCCCGCGCGCTCAACAACGGCGTGCCGAACATCGAGCGCGCCGACAAGCTGGTGCAGGGGATCGCGGCACAGAAGGGCCTGCGCAACCCCGTCATCGATGCCACGGTGGCATTGGTCGATGCCCGTCTCGAGGCCAACCGCAAGAAAGCGGCTGCCGCCTGATTGGTGCTGCCGCGGCTGGCCTGCAGCGTGCTCCGCCCGCATCCGAGCTGCGCACCTTTGAGTTAGTCGCTCAAGAGGGCGACCCGACGCGGGCGTCGTGGAGAAAGAGCGCCCGCACCTTGTCCCAAAAATCTCCTCCCAAAACGAACAAGCTGGCGAGGGTCACGACATCGAGCCCCAGATTGACCCAAACCCGCATGACGTAGTTCTCCGGCAGCCAGGATGGAACGTAGCTTGCCATCCAGGCGTACAGGATGGGCACGACCAGCATATAGAGACCGATCGTGTAGCGCCTCTTGCTGACGCCGCCCGCCGGCTTAAGCGTCTTGAGAAAGCGCATCGCGCCAGCCCAGATGCGGTTGAAGTTGTCCTTACCCATCAGCGCGACGGCCGGAATGATCATGATTTCGAAACCGAACAGGAGAATGCTGCTCAGCACCGTCTTCACGGCGATGGGCCAGTCCGTGGCCGCGACCGCGAGTGTGCCCGCCGGCATGATGAGGCCCACGATGAGCAGGGCCACCCCCAACTTCAGGCGGGTCTCTGGGCTCATACGGCTCTCCTTCGCTCTCCGCCGCGGGGTTAGGGCGTGCGTTGCGAACGGACGGCTATTCCGCGGCGGGCGCGAGCGCGGCTTGCCGCAGGCGACTGATCTCGCCGTCGCGCTCCAGCACGAGACCGCGGCGGTGGAAGGCGGCGAGTGTCGAGCGATGGCCGATCGATACGATCGCGCTGCGCTTGAGCCGCGCGTTGAGAAGACGGTAGAGCGCGGCTTCCGCCGGTTCGTCGAGCGAGGCCGTCGCCTCGTCGAGGAACAGATAATCCGGCGCCTGCAGAATGGCGCGGGCAATTCCAAGCCGCTGCTGCTCGCCGAGCGAGAGCATCCGGTTCCAGTGTGCTTCCTCGCCGAGCCTACCGGCGAGCGCCGGCAGGCCGACGGCGGTGATCACATCGCGCAGCGTCTCGGCGTCGAAGGTGCCGGGCTCGGCCGGATAGGTCACCGCTGCCGCCAGCGTGCCGATCGGGAAATACGGCCGTTGCGGCAGTATCATCAGCTTGGCCCCTTTGGGTACGCGGATCGTGCCTCCGCCGAATGGCCAGGTGCCCGCGATCGCCCGGAATAAAGTCGATTTGCCGGCGCCGGATGGGCCGGTGAGCAGCACCCGCTCCCCTGTCGAGATGGCAAGATCGCTGGCCGCAAGCAGCGCGGTCCCCTGCGGCAGCCGCACCAGAACGTCGTCGATCTCCAGATGGTCCTTGCCGTCGCGCGCCGACACCGCGATCGCCGGCGTTGCCGTCGTGGCGGCCCGCGCTCGCTCCGCGGCGATGTTGAAGCCGTCGAGCCGCGCGATCACGGCGCGCCACTCTGCGAGTTGCCGGTACGCGGTGACGAAAAACGAGAGCGCCCCCTGCACGCTGGTAAATGCGGAGGCCGTTTGCATCAATCCGCCGAGTTGAACCGCCCCGCCGAAATAGGCGGGGCTGATCACGATGAAGGGAAAGACGATGGAGATTTGCGCGTATCCCGCTGTCAGAAACGTCAGCTTTTTGGTCCGCTGCATGATCTGAAGAAAATTGCCGACCACATAGCCGAAGCGATCGAGCAGCCGTTCCTGCTCGGCGGCCTCTCCCGCGAGCAGCGCGATCTGCTCGGAGTTCTCGCGCACCCGGACGAGGTTGAAACGGAAATCGGCCTCGAACCGCTGTTGCCGGAAATTCAGGTTGACCAGCGGCCAGCCGACGAGATGGGTCAGCGTGGTGCCGACGATCGCATAGAGCAGGGCGGACCAGACCAGGTAGCCCGGAATCGCCAGGGTCATGCCGAACAAGTGGAGCGGGGCGTTGGCCGACAGCGTCCACAGGATCACCACGAACGAGCACAGCGTCACGAACGCGCTCAGGAGCCCGATGCTGATCGACA
>DASSGH010000122.1:0-42555 GCA_035693615.1 Xanthobacteraceae bacterium | reverse complement strand
AGCCGACAGCATGATCGGGCATCAGAGTCGGCGTTACCAGGCCTTCGGCTGGGCCGCTGCACGCCTCGACGACTTGCTCAACCTGCCGGCATCGCGGCTTTCGGCTCTGCTGATCACCGCCGCAGCCGCCGTGACAAAAGGGCATTCGGCTCCAGCAGCGTGGCGCGCCGTCTGCCGTGACGCGCCCCGTCACCTTTCGCCGAACGCCGGCTATCCTGAATCGGCCATGGCAGGGGCGCTCGGTCTCGCGCTGGGGGGCCCCCGCGCCTATGGTGGGGTTCGTGTCGAGGGCGCCTTCATGGGGGATGGCCGCCATGCGGCACAAACGGCCGATATTCGGGCTGCGCTCGGACTTTACCGTTGTGCCAACGCAATCCTCATCGCGATTATTGCCTCGTTGGCTGCGCTCATCGCGATAGGCTGAGAAGGCGATCGATGGCGATGTGGGCCTCGAGATGGGCCGCGAGCCGATCCAGGGTTTCATCGATTAACCCATCATAGGAGATCGCCGCGCCACCTGCGGCAAAGCGTAGAAGCCACGCGGAGCGCTGGCGATCGTCAGCAAACAGGCCGTGGATATAAGTCCCGACCACTCGTCCGTTGGGCGAAACCGCTCCCTCGGCCGACCCGTTGGATAGGCGCGCAAACGGCCGCGCGCGATCGGGACCCTCGGTCAACCCCATATGCATCTCATAGCCGGAAATTGGGATGCCATCGCTGGTCAAGCCCTGCACGCGCTCGAGTCGCTTGTCGTCGGTGAGTATTGTTTCGACATCGAGCAAACCCAGGCCGTCAGCCGCGCCAGCAGAGCCCTCCAGCCCAAGCGGGTCGCGTATCGTGCGTCCCAGCATCTGATATCCGCCACACAGGCCTAGAACCCTACCGCCGCGCCGTACGTGCGCAGCGATATCGGTGTGGAACCCCGCGTTCTGAAGCGCGGCCAAGTCGGCGATCGTCGCCTTGGCGCCGAGCAGTATGACGAGATCGGCGTCGCCGGGGATGGCATCACCGGGCCGAACCCGCACCAGATCGACGGCCGGTTCGGTTTCCAGTGGATCGAGATCGTCGAAATTGGCGATGTGGGGAAGAATTGGGACTGCAATCTTGATCCGCGCGTTAGTCTTGGCGGTCCGGGGACGGTCGAGGCCCAGAGCGTCTTCGGCCGGAAGTAGTCGGGCATCGGCAAAGAAAGGCACGAGGCCGAGTGGCTCCCATCCAGTGGCGTTCGCGATCGTCGCCATGCCGTCGGCGAACAGCGTTGGGTCGCCGCGAAACTTGTTGACGAGAAAGCCGCTAATTTGCGCAGCATCGGTCGCGTCGATCACGATTTTGGTGCCCACGAGACTCGCAATCACGCCGCCGCGGTCGATATCGCCTATGAGCACAACCGGTACATCGGCCGCGCGCGCAAATCCCATGTTGGCGAAGTCGTTCGCGCGCAGATTTACTTCCGACGCGCTGCCGGCGCCCTCGACGAGCACGATGTCCGCTTCTCGTTTGAGGCGGCCGTAGCTGTCGAGCACGAACCGCGCCAGATCCGGCTTCATGCGTTGATAGGCCGCGGCCTTTGCGACCCCGTGAACGCAGCCCTGCACCACCACTTGTGCGCCGACCTCGCTCTGTGGCTTGAGCAGTACGGGATTCATGTGCACGCTTGGCGGCGTCCGGGCGGCGCGCGCCTGTAACGCCTGTGCGCGGCCAATCTCGCCGCCGTCCGCCGTCACGGCCGCGTTGTTCGACATGTTTTGTGGCTTAAACGGTCGAACATCGAGCCCGCGGTTTGCCAAAGCCCGTGCCAGGCCCGCAACGATCAGCGACTTGCCGACATCGGAGCCCGTACCCTGGAACATGAGCGCGCGCGCGGGCACGCTCAGAACTCGATGCCGGGCTGGGCTTTCACGCCGGCCGCAAAATGGTGTTTCACCAATGTCATCTCGGTGACAAGGTCGGCTGCGGCGATCAATTCGGGCTTGGCATTGCGGCCCGTGACAGCGACATGAAGGCTTGGCCGTCGCGCCTTCAACGTGGTGACGACGGAATGCACGTCGAGATAGTCATAGCGGAGCGCGATATTGAGTTCGTCGAGGATAACCAGGCCGAACGTCGCATCGGCCATGAGTTCTACCGCCTTCGCCCAGGCCTGCTCCGCGGCGGCGATGTCACGCTTGAGATCCTGCGTTTCCCAGGTGAAGCCCTCACCCATGGTATGCCACGAGATTTGATCGGCAAACACCGCGAGCGCGTCGCGCTCAGCCGAATGCCACGCTCCTTTGATGAACTGAACGACACCCACGCGATGGCCGCGGCCGAGCATGCGCAGCGCGAGTCCGAAGGCGGCGGTCGATTTGCCCTTGCCCGTGCCGGTATGGACGATGAGAAGACCTTTCTCGATCGTCTTGGCGGCAACCTCGGCATCCTGCACCGCCTTGCGCTTAGCCATCTTGCTGCGATGACGCTCGGCCTCGTTCTCTTCGACCGGTCTGCTCATTTCTCCCCCTTGATGGTGAGCGGCAATCCGGCGACCATGAGGACGACGCGATCTGCGCGCGCGGCAATGCGCTGGTTGAGCAGCCCCTGCGCATCGCGGAAGCGACGGCCCAAAGGATTATCGGGCACGATGCCAAAGCCGACCTCGTTGGCGACCAGCACGAGCGGTCCCGCGGCTTGGGCCAATGCAGCCTCAAGACACTCGATCTCCGCATCGACATCCGCCCTCGCGAGCAACGCATTGGAAAGCCAAAGCGTCAAACAATCGACGAGCATGGGCGTCGTTCCGTGGGCGGCAAGCGCTCCGACGAGATCGCGCGACGTCTCGAGGGTTGTCCAACCGGCCCTACGCCGGGCCCGATGCCTGGCAATGCGCTCCACCATCTCCGAATCGCCCGGTTCGGCAGTTGCCACATAGATCCAGGGCGGTGGCGAGGCGGTGATCAAGCGCTCGGCGTAGCCGCTCTTGCCCGAGCGAGCGCCACCGAGAACGAGCGTGAGCCGGGCGCTGCACGATGCAGCGGGGGTCGCCAAGACGACTACGCGCCGGGAACGAGCTGACCGATGAGAGCTGTTAATCCCACCCCAATGATCGCCGCTCCCGCAAGCCGCGATGCCATTTCGGAGACACCGACGGATCTCCACCGCACGAACAGCGCCGTTCCGACGGCGAGTGCGCTCTGAATCAGTATGAGACCGAGAAGATACGCGTGGAGCGGAGAGCGCTCCGCGCCGTAGATGGATTCGCCGAATGCGTAGCCGTGGAAGAGTCCCGCCACGGCGAAAAGCGCCGCCCACCACCAAACCGATAGAGCACGCCCACGCGCAATCAGGAACCCTGCTAACAGAACCGAACAGGCAACAATAATTTCGGCGCCTGGGAAATTGATGCCGTTGACGTGCAGCATGACGCCGACCGCCGAGGCGATCACGAACAGTGCCGGCAACGCCAGGTTTAGGCCGCCCACGCCGGCCACAATGCCGATCGCCAACAGAAAAGCCAGGTGATCCGGCCCAATGACCGGGTGACCGATCCCCGATAACAGCCCTTCGACAAAGGTCGCGGGCGTCTTGCCGCCCATCACATGATGGGCAAACGCTGACGTTGAAAAAAAAGACGAGCCCGCGACAAGCGCCGTGCGGCAAAGCAGACGTAAGCTCATGACATCCCCTATGCGCCTTGAGGATTAGTCGCGGATTGGGGCAACGCCCTCGCCGCGTTTCCTTTTTCGTCCCAACCGGGTGGGAGTGGACGGCCACACGACTATAGCTGGCGGCAGATCGATCGCAAGCGCGCACGGCGCATCGGCATTGACAAAGCGAGGACGGCCGCCGTTAAGTGCCTGCGATCGACGGTCTCTCAGTCGAGAGCGAATAGGGAATGCGGTGCGGAACGATGTTCCAATGCCGCAGCTGCCCCCGCAACTGTAAGCGGCGAGCCCGTGCCACATTGCCACTGGGACGAATCCCGGGAAGGCGGTGACGGGCGGCGACCCGTGAGCCAGGAGACCTGCCGTTGATCCGGTCATGACTCGGGCGGGGTGCCTCGGGGGCGGATCGATCGCAATCAAGCACCCGGTCGGGGCCATCGCCCTGTGGAGCACAGCACGGGTGAGTCTTATCGGACAGTCGAGCCGAACCGATGCCGCGGCATCCACCGACGCTGCGACTGTGTATGTCTGCATTACGTGCCGACACGCCGGCGAAGGAGAGAGCGAACCGCGACCCGGCGCAATCCTGGCAGCGGCGACGGCGCAAGCTGCCGACGGCAGCGGTGTCGTGATCCGGCCGGTGCGGTGCTTGGCGAACTGCACGCGCGGCTTGAGCGCCGCCGTGCGCTGCAATGGCTCTTGGACCTATGTGTTCGGAGGCCTTGACGCGGCTTGCGGTCCGGCGCTCGTCAACGGTGCGCGTCTGCTAGCGAGCGCGACTGACGGAATGATGCCATGGCGGGGACGGCCAGAAGCTCTCAAGCGCGGCCTCATTGCCCGCGTGCCACCTCTCGATTTCAAGGAGTTCGAATGAGCGATTCGTCCGCGCGCGTGCCGTGTACCATCGTGACCGGGTTCCTCGGAGCCGGCAAGACAACGTTGATCCGGCATGTGTTGACCCATGCCAATGGACGGCGGCTCGCGGTCATCGTCAACGAGTTTGGCGATGTCGGCATCGACGGTGAAATTCTCAAGGGATGCGGCGACGAGGCGTGTCCGCAAGATAACATTGTCGAGCTGGCCAACGGTTGTCTCTGCTGCACGGTTGCGGACGATTTCGTGCCGGCGCTGGATACGATCCTCGCGCGAACACCGCTGGTCGAGCACATCGTCATCGAGACATCTGGGCTCGCGTTGCCGAAGCCGCTGGTGCAAGCCTTTCAGTGGCCGGCGATCAAAAGCCGAGTCACCGTGGATGGAGTTGTCGCGGTTGTCGATGGTGCCGCATTGGCCGAGGGCCGCTTCGCCGCCGATCCTGACGCGCTCGCACGTCAGCGCGATGCTGACGCCGCCCTCGATCACGATAACCCGATCGACGAAGTATTCGACGATCAGATCGCCTGCGCCGATCTCGTCGTGCTGAACAAGCTTGATTTGTTGGATGCCACCGGGGCTGACAAAGCAACGGCGGTGGTCCAGCGGGCGCTGCCGCGTGCCGTCAAGATTGTGCCCGTCGCCAACGGCAAGGTTGATGCCGCGGCATTGCTCGGGTTGGGTATAGGCACGGAAAACGACATTGCCAATCGTCGCACCCGCCATGACGCGGAGGCGGAGCACGATCACGACGATTTTGAAAGCTTCGTTCTGCCGCTGCCGGAAATTTCCGATCCCGCAAGCCTCGCCGCGCGCATTGCGGCGGCGGCTACGCAAGCCAGCGTTCTACGCGTCAAGGGATTTGCGGCCGTGACTGGCAAGCCAATGCGTCTGCTCGTACAGGCGGTCGGCGCGCGCGTCAGCCATCATTACGATCGCCCGTGGACCGCCGAAGAGGCAAGGGAAGGTCAGCTTGTCATTATCGGCATGAAGGGACTCGATCACGAAGGTATCGCACGCTCGTTGCTGGGATGAAAGATGCATCTGCTGGCCACCACCGCGGCTTCCGTCGACGATCTGGTCGAAGCCGTCGATCTGCGCCAGCCTCCCGGGGACATCGCGATTCTCTCGTTCGCAGACAGCGATTTGTCCGGTCTGGCGGCCGCCTGGACGGCGCAGCGCAATAAGCTCCCGAGTGTGCGGCTCGCAAACCTGCGGGATCTGCGCCACCCACTGTCGGTCGACCTTTGGATAGACGGAGTGGGGAAGCACGCCAAGGTTATCCTGGTGCGTCTGCTCGGAGGACTCGACTGGTGGCGTTACGGCATCGAGCGGCTGTCGTCGCTGGCGCGCGAAAGCGCCATTGCGCTTGCAGTACTTCCTGGCGAGGATCGCGACGATCCTCGCCTCGCCGAAGCCTCAACCTTTCCGGTGGATGAACTCAACACGCTGCTCGGCTTCTTTCGCGAAGGCGGGTCAGAAAATCTGGCAGCGTTGCTTCAGCGCCTCGCGCGCCATGCGGGATCGTTCATCGATGTGTCGGAGCCGCGCCCAGTGCCGCGCACGGCGGGATACATCCCCGAGATAGGCGCAGTCGACCTCGAGCGACTCGTCGCGAATTGCCCCCAAGACCATCCCCGAATTCCGATCATCTTCTATCGCGCGATGCTGCTCGCCGCCGATACGGCGCCGATCGATGCGCTGTGCCATGCTCTGGCAAAGCGGGGCCTCGCGCCCGCCCCCCTGGTGGTTCCGAGCCTCAAGGATCAAGCGGCGGCGGAGTTCATACGCACGGCGCTCGCGCGCCTCGAGCCCGCGATCGTCGTGACCGCGACCGCGTTTGCCGCGGCTGCGAGCAGCGGGGAACCGACGCCGTTCGACGACATCGATGTGCCCGTGCTCCAGGCCGTGATTGCAACCACGCGGCGTTCGGCTTGGACGCAAAGTCCGCGCGGGCTCGGGCCCGCCGATCTGGCGATGCACGTCCTTCTGCCCGAGCTCGACGGCCGAGTGCTGCAGGGCGTGATTGCTTTCAAGGGGCCGCTGCCGACGCAGGAGGATCTGTGCTTCACCGCATTTGGCAGCCTGCCCGAGGCCGATCGGGTTGCGATTCTGGCCGACCGAATTGCGGCCCTGGTTGCGGTGCAGACGAAACCGCGCCCTGAACGGCGCGTCGCGATTTTGCTGCCGGATTACCCGGGCGCGCCGGGCCGGGCCGGCTATGCCGTTGGCCTCGATGTGCCGGCGAGCGTTGTCGCGCTGCTGGCGGATATGGAAAAGGCGAGCTACGGCGTCGCGGGGGCGCCGAAAAGCCCACGCGCCGTTCTCGACGCACTGCGTCAGCCTTCGAACGACGCGGCCCTGTCGCTCGATCGCTATCGCGAGCTCGCGGCATCCATCCCCGCTGAGGCCATCGAGCGCGTGCGCGCTGCCTGGGGCGACGCCGAAAACGACGGCGACGTGCAAGACGGCGCATTTCGTTTTCGCGCGCGGACGTTCGGCAACGTCATCCTCGCATTCCCTCCCGACCGCGGACGCTCGACCGAGCGCCGGGCGGACTATCACGACGCTACTTTGCCGCCGCGTCACGCGCTGCTCGCGTTTGCACTCTGGCTTCGGCATGTCGCCAAGGTCGATGCGCTCATTCACATGGGTGCGCACGGCACCTTCGAATGGCTGCCTGGCAAGGCAGTCGCGCTCACCGCCGCGTGTTTCCCGGAATTGGTGGTCGGCTCCCTGCCTGTCATCTATCCCTTCCTCGTCAGCAATCCCGGGGAAGCGGCGCAGGCAAAGCGGCGGATCGCAGCGGTGACGATTGGGCACCTGCCGCCGCCGCTCGTCGAAGGGGAGCTGGCGGGAGACGCCCACGACCTCGAGCGGCTTGTCGATGAATACGCGCAGGCGGACGGCCTCGATCGGCGCCGACGGGCGCGACTGGCGCGGGCAATCCTTGAACAGGCCGAACGAAGCGGGCTTGCCGCCGAGGCGCGAGTAGATCCCGACGGTACGCCGGACGATGCATTGCGACGCATCGACGCTTGGCTCTGCGATCTCAAGGAGCTTGCGATCAAGGACGGGCTTCATGTCTACGGGCGCGCGCCGGAGAGCGTTGCCGATCCGGCTTGGCGAGCGAGCGCCGAAGCGGAACGCGCTGCGATCTTGGCCGCCTTGGACGTTCGCCGCATCGCGCCCGGGCCGGCCGGTTCTCCCGCGCGCGGTCGCCGCGACGTCCTGCCGACCGGACGCAACATGTTCGCCGCTGATGCGCGCATGCTGCCCACGCCAACCGCGACCGACCTCGGCCGGCTTGCCGCCGACGAGGTGCTGCGCGCCTATATGCAAGTTCACGGTGAAATGCCGCGTGCGTCAGTGATCGATCTTTGGGGCAGCGCTACCCTGCGCACGGGCGGCGAGGAGATCGCGCAGGGCCTTGCGCTGATGGGATGCCGTCCGGCCTGGGAGCCGGCGACCGGTCGCGTCACCGGAGTAGAGGTGCTGCCCATGGCGAGCGTCGGCAGGCCTCGGGTCGATGTCACGTGGCGGATTTCAGGCCTGTTCCGCGATTTGTTTCCCGCCCAGATTGCGCTCATCGACGCCGCCGTGCGTGCAGTCGCGGCACGGGACGAGTCACCCGAGGAAAATCCGCTTGCCGCCGCTCGACAGGAGTTCTCGCGCACAGGTGCATCGATCGCACGCATTTTCGGCACCGCGCCGGGAGCCTATGGCGCCGGGGTCGAGGATCTGCTGGGCCGCGATATTGATCGCGCGCGGGTCGGACAGGCCTATGTCGCGGCCGTTTCGCACGCCTACGGCGGCTCGGAAGGCAATGCGGTGCCCGCTCCCGGAGGCTTCGAAGCCCGACTTGCCAGCGCCGACATGCTCGTGCATGGCGCCGAAGACCCCGCGCGCGACCTGTTGGAAGGATCCGAAGACGTTGCCTTCATCGGCGGCTTCGCCGCGGCCACGTCCGTCCTCGGCCGTGCGCCCGATCTCATCGTTCTCGATACCACCGACCCCGCTCGCCCGCGCGCGCGCTCGTTATCGGCCGCATTGGCACGAATCGTACGTTCGCGTGCGACCAACCCGAAATTCATCGCCGGACAGTTGCGGCATGGGCCGCGCGGAGCAGCCGAATTCGCGGAAACCGTCGACCGGCTCGTCGACTTTGCGGAGACGACGCACGGCGTCGCGAGCTACTTTTTCGATCTCCTCTACGACGCCTATGTCGCAGACGACACGGTTCGCGATTTCCTTGTGCGGGAAAATCCCGCCGCAGCGGCCGCGATCGCCGCTCGCTTCGAGGCGGCCCGCCGTCGCGGACTTTGGCATCCCCGGCGCAACGACGTCGACGTGAGCCTGGCAGCGCTTACGAAAGGGAAAGCGCCATGAATGCTCTGCCGCGACGCGGCGCTTGCCCCGGCCTTTCGCAACCGATGCCTACGGGGGACGGGCTGCTCGCGCGGATCGTGCCCACAGGCGCGACCATGTCTTGCGCAGCACTCGCGGCCTTGTGCGCCGCGGCGCGCCACTGTGGGAACGGAATCATCGAGGTGACCTCGCGCGGAAGCATCCAGATCCGCGGTCTGACGGAAGCCTCGTCAAGAGACTTGGCGGCGGCGGTCGGTAGAATCGAGGTGCCATTTTGCGAAGGTCCGGCGGTTTTGAGCAATGCTCTCGTCGGGCTGGCTCCGGAAGAGGCGCTCGATACGAGCCCTATCGCCGCCGAGCTGCGGCGCGCGCTCGCTGCAGCCGCCTTCTCGGCGGACATCGCTCCGAAGATCTCGATCGCGCTCGATGGCGGCGGTGCGCTCCACCTCGACGCGGTTGCCGCCGACGTGCGTATGCGAGCAGGGGGCAAGGGTAAATGGCTTCACCTCGCGCTCGCGGGCGATGCCCAGAGCGCGACGCCTCTTGGCGCCATCATGACCGCGCATGCTGTCGAGGCTGCGATGGACATCGTGCGCGTGATCGCAGCGCACGGGCCTAACGCGCGTGCGCGGGATATCGTCGCCGCGAGCGGCGCGGCGGAATTTCGCCGCCCGATTGCTGATCGCCTCTTCGAGCTGCCGGGCCCGCCGCGTCGGCGGCCGGCCGAGCCGATTGGCATCCACGCGCTTCGCGACGGTGATGTCGCAATCGGCGTCGGCCTTGCCTTCGGACATGCGGATGCGAGCGCGCTCGGGGAGCTTGCACAGGCGGCGGCCGCTTCCGGCGCGAGCGGTTTCCGTACCGCTTCGGCGCATGCGCTACTCATCGTGGGGCTTCCGCCACAGGGCGCGACGCCCGTTGCGGATATTGCCGAACGGCTTGGCTTTGTCGTGCGTGCGAGCGATCCGCGCCGGCTGGTTCTTGCCTGCGCGGGGGCGCCGATCTGTGCTGCGGCGGAGATCGCCACGCGCACGCTCGCGCAGACGCTTGCGATGGACATTGCCAGCCTCGCCGCCGGCGCGCCGGTGCTGCATCTGTCCGGCTGTGCCAAGGGTTGCGCCTGTGCGCGCGCTACACCGCTGACGGTGGTCGGCACTAAAGCGCGATGCGGCGTGGTGGTGAACGGATCCGCCCGCGATGCTCCCGTCGCGATGCTGCTGCCGGAGGCGCTGCCAAGCGCGTTTTCGCGGCTTGCGGAGACGGTGCGGCGCATGCGCAAAGCCAATGAGAGCACCGCCCAGGTGCTATCCCGGCTCGAGGGGGAGGACATCGTGGGGTTGATGCTCGGCGAGGCGAGCGATGGCTGAGCAGCTCGATTATCTCCGCGACGGCGCTCGAATCTACGAGCGTTCGTTCGCGGTCATTCGCGCGGAGGCCGATCTGTCGCGCTTCTCCAGCGAGGAAGCCGAAATCGTGGTGCGTATGGTCCATGCCTGCGGCTGTGTCGACATCGCTAGCCGGATCGTGTTTGGCGCGGGTCTTGTCGCCGCGGCGCGGGCGGCACTCTCCGATGGTGCGCCTGTGTTGTGCGACTCCGAGATGGTGGCGCACGGCATAACGCGGGCGCGTCTTCCTGCCAACAACGACGTGGTTTGCACGCTGCGCGATCCCGGCGTCCCGCGCTTGGCGCAAGAGCTTCACACAACCCGCTCGGCCGCTGCGCTCGAGTTGTGGAAAGATCGGCTTGGCGGCGCAGTAGTCGCGATCGGCAACGCCCCGACCGCGTTGTTTCGCTTGCTCGAAATGCTCGACGGCGGCGTGCCCCAGCCAGCCGCGATTCTCGGTATTCCCGTCGGGTTCGTCGGCGCCGCGGAAGCGAAGGATATGCTGGCCGCGAACCCGCGTGGCGTCCCATTCCTCACCGCACTGGGCCGTATGGGCGGAAGCGCGATGACCGCGGCCGCAATCAACGCACTTGCGAGGCCGGGAATATGAACGTGGCCGGAAAGCTCGTCGGCGTCGGCGTCGGACCCGGCGACCCCGAGCTCATCACGCTCAAAGCGGTGCGCGTGCTGGAGGAAGCCGACGTGGTGGCACACTTCGCCAAGGCCGCGCACGCCGGAAACGCCCGCACCATCGCTGCCCGCTATCTCAGACCCGGGGTGCGCGAACTATCGCTGGTTTTCCCGGTGACGACCGAGCTGCCGAGGGATGAAGCGCCTTATTGCGACATCATTCGCGCCTTCTACGATGCCGCGGCGCGCGACCTCGCCGCCCATCTGGACGAAGGACGCCTCGTCGCCGTCGTCTGCGAGGGCGACCCGCTGTTCTATGGTTCCTACATGCACCTGCACGTGCGCCTGGCGCCCCGCTTTCGCACGGAGATCGTTGCGGGCGTGAGCGGAATGTCCGGCTGCTGGTCGGCGATCGGCACTCCGATCGCGCAGGGCGACGACGTGTTCTCCGTCCTTCCCGGTACGCTGGCACAAGCGGAGCTCGAACGCCGGCTGGGGGAGGCGGACGCCGCCGTCGTGATCAAGCTCGGACGCAATCTCCCGAAGGTGCGTCGCGCGCTCGAGCGGACCGGCCGGCTCGATCGCGCCGTTTACGTTGAGCGCGGCACGATGTCGGGCGAGCGGGCGATCCCGCTCGCCACCAAGGCGGACGACCGTGCACCTTATTTTGCGGTGGTGCTGGTGCCCGGCTGGGAAGGGCGGTCATGAGCGGCCGGCTGGCGGTGGTCGGGCTTGGCCCGGGAGACGTGCGCTGGCTCACGCCGGAAGCCGACGCCGCCTTGGCCGCCGCCGATGCATTGTTCGGTTACCGGCCGTATCTCGACCGCGCCCCGCTTCGAGAAGGGCAGAGCCGGCATTCTTCGGACAATCGCCAGGAAACATCACGCGCGCGCGCTGCGCTCGAACGGGCGGCCGCCGGCGCCCGCGTTGCACTGGTCTGTGGCGGCGATCCCGGCGTATTCGCGATGGCGGCGACCGTTTGCGAAGAGATCGAGGGCGGGCCCACGGCGTGGCGTTCGCTCGAGGTAGAAATCGTGCCCGGCGTCACCGCCATGCTGGCGGTCGCTGCACGGGTGGGCGCTCCGCTCGGTCACGATTTCTGTGCGCTTTCGCTCTCCGACAATTTGAAGCCATGGTCGGTGATCGAGCGGCGGCTGGATGCGGCAGCGCAAGCGGGATTTGTGATCGCGCTCTACAATCCGAGTTCGCATGCGCGGAAGTGGCAGCTCGACGCCGCATTGGAGCGCTTGCGACGTCATCTCCCGCCGAGCACGCCGACGGTGTTTGGCCGCGCGGTCGGCCGGGCGGACGAGAGCATCGCGGTCACCACCCTTCAATGCGCCGATGCCTCGGCTGCAGACATGGCGACCCTCGTCATCATCGGCTCGGCCGAGACACGCCTGGTGCCCCGGCCAGGCCATGCCCCGCTCGTCTATACCCCGCGGAGCACGCTCCCATGATCGAGCCACGCCACTGCGGCCTCGAGCGTCCCGACCGTCGGCACCTCCGGCAGCGACGGCCGGCGCAACAACACGACGGGAACACCGAGAGCGCGCGCCGCCGCGATCTTGCCGTAGGTCGCGGCGCCGCCACTGTTCTTGGCGACGACCACGTCGACCGCGTGGGTGACCAGCAGTCTCCGATCGTCGGCCTCGCTGAATGGCCCACGACCGGTGACATAGAACGCGTGCGGTACCGCAAGCGGCGGATCAACGGGCTCCACGCTGCGCACGAGATAATGATGCTGCGGCGCTCGCGCAAAGATTCCAATCTCGCTCTTGCCGAGCGCGAGAAACACGTGTCGCGGCGCTTCGCCGAGCGCTTCCACTGCCGCCGCGGGGTCGGCAACTTCGATCCAGCGGTCGCCGGGTACAGGCGCCCATGGGGCGCGCCGCAGTGCGAGCAAGGGGACGCGCGTGGTCGCGGCGGCTGCGGCTGCGTTCGCGGACATGATTGCGGCGTAGGGGTGCGTCGCGTCGATGAGAGCGTCGACGCGCTCGTTGATGAGATATCGCGCAAGGCCGTCCGCCCCGCCGAAGCCGCCGATTCGCACCGGCGCGGCTTGTGCGGCGGGCGTTGTGGTGCGCCCGGCGAGCGAGACCGTTACGGCGAGATCGGTGCGTCCGGCGAGACGTTCCGCCAGCCGTCGCGCTTCCGTCGTGCCGCCGAGAATGAGGACGCGTCGCATGTCGGTTGCTGAACTCCCTGCGCACGACACTGCCGCAGCGTCTCGCTGGTTGTCCATCGTCGGCATCGGCGAGGACGGGGTCGAAGGGCTTGCTCCGATTGCGCGAAGTCTCATCCAAGCGGCAGAGATCGTGTTTGGCGGCCGCCGGCATCTTGCCCTCGCCGCACCGCTCATTCGCGGCGCATCGCGACCGTGGCCCAGTCCGTTCGAGGGCGCAATCCAAGACGTGTTGACGCACCGCGGCCGCGATGTGTGTGTGCTCGCCTCTGGCGATCCATTCGTTTACGGCGTTGGCTCGGTTCTGTTGCGGCATATCGACCCCCGTGAGATGGTGGCGGTGCCCGCGCCTTCGACCTTCAGTCTTGCGGCCGCGCGCCTCGGCTGGGCGTTGCCGGAGACGATCCAGCTGTCGCTGCATGGCCGCTCGCTCGAACTCGTGCGCCCACATCTGCAGCCGGGTGCGCGAGTGCTTGCGCTGACCTCGGACGGCGAGGGGCCGGCGACGCTCGCCCGGTTGCTCGCCGATGCCGGCTTCGGCCGTTCGCGTCTGACGGTGCTCGAAGCGTTAGGCGGCCCGCGCGAACGCATCCGCGCGACGACAGTGGCGGCGTTCGACCTCGGCGATGTCGACCCGCTCAACGCCGTCGCGCTCGAGGTCGAAGCCTCACCCGGCGCACGCGTGCTCGCGCGCGCCGCGGGGCTGCCGGATGCGCTGTTCGAGCACGACGGGCAGATCACCAAGCGCGAGATCCGCGCGGTCACGCTCGCCGCGCTGTCGCCCCGCCGCGGCGAATTGCTCTGGGATGTGGGCGCGGGCGCCGGCTCAGTGGCGATCGAGTGGATGCTCGCTGATCCCGCGATGCGCGCCGTCGCGATCGAAGCGCGCAGCGAACGTGCCGCACGTATCCGACGCAACGCAGCCGCGCTCGGAGTGCCGGGATTGGAGATCGTCGAGGGCGCGGCGCCGGCGGCACTCGAAGGACTCGCTCGACCCGACGCGGTTTTCATCGGCGGCGGCGCGACGATCGTGCTCGACGCCGCCGTGCGGGCGCTGCGGGCGGGCGGACGGCTGGTCGTCAACGCCGTCACGGCCGAAACCGAGGCGCTGATACTGCAGCGCCAAGCGAGGCTTGGCGGCGAACTCACGCGTATTGCGATCGCGCGCCTGGAGCCCGTCGGTCGCAGACAAGGCTGGCGTCCGGCGCTGCCGGTCACCCAATGGGCGTGGATCAAACCATGATTGTCGCGGGCATCGGCTGTCGCAAAGGCGCGTCAGCGGCCGACATTAATGCCGTGATCGCCCGCGCACTCGCGCGCGCAGGGTTGGCGAGCCACGCGCTCGATGTCATCGCGGCGCCAGACTCGAAAGCCGATGAGCAAGGCGTCAGCGCAGCCGCCGCGGCGCTCGGCGTGCCGCTCGTTCTCGTGTCCAGGGCCGACCTTCAGGCGGCGGGCGCGCGTACGCAAACCCGTTCCGAGCGCGTGCTCGCGCTGATGGGCGTTCCCTCCGTCGCCGAAGCGGCGGCACTCGCGGCCTCGGGCCCGGCGTCCCGGCTGATCGTGCCGCGGATGAGCGTCGGGATCGCCACTTGCGCCCTTGCCGCCAGCAGGGAGCGAACATGACTGTCCATTTCATCGGCGCCGGTCCCGGCGCGGCGGACCTCGTCACCGTGCGCGGACGCGATCTTCTCGGGCGATGCCCCGTCTGCCTCTACGCCGGCTCGATGATCCCGTCCGAATTGTTGAACTACTGTGCGGCCGGCACCCGCTTGGTCGACACGGCGCCGATGACGCTCGACGAGATCGAAGCCGAGTGCGTCACCGCGCACGCGGCCGGACAAGACGTGGCGCGGCTTCATTCCGGCGACCTTTCCGTGTTCAGCGCGGTCGCCGAACAGATCCGCAGGCTTAAGCGGCGCGGCATTCCTTACACTTTGACACCCGGCGTGCCGGCTTTCGCCGCGGCTGCCGCGCTGCTGGGCCGCGAGCTCACCGTGCCCGAGCTTTCCCAAAGCGTCGTGTTGACGAGGGTGCCGGGGCGGGCCTCGCACATGCCGGCTGCCGAGCGGCTGCGGGCGTTCGCTGCGACGGGGGCGACCCTCGTGCTACATCTGGCAATTCAAGCCATCGACAAGGTCATCGGCGAACTGATCCCGGTCTGCGGCGAAGACTGTCCCGTCGCGGTGGTGGCGCGCGCGACTTGGCAGGATGAGCGCATCGTGCGGGGCACGCTGGGCAACATCGGCGAAAAGCTCGCGACCGAGCAGATCGAGCGGACTGCCCTGATCCTGATCGGGCGTGCCTTGGCAGCGGAGGATTTCCGGGAGAGCGCGCTTTACGATCCGGCTTACCATCACCGTTTTCGCGGGGAGGAAGCGCCTTGAGCAAGCGCGGGCGGCGCGCGGCCGAGGAGCTTTCCGTCGCGGTCGAAGACCGCGACCTCGAGAGCGATGTCGGCGCCTTCGAGCACGCGCGCGGCGGTGCGCCATGCTGCTTGAGCGACGAGGTCTGCGAGCGGAACATCCTCGCCCAGCGCGTGCGCGAAGGCTTCCGCCGCCGTGTTCGCGGCGAGAATACGCTGCCGCATCGCAGAAGACGCGCCCGCGTCGTGCGCGAGCGCGGCAAGCGCGGTGAGGTCGACCGCGCCGCGTTTCGAGTGCAGGTCGAGAAGCCCTTGCGCGAGCTTCGTCATCTTCGCTACGCCCCCGGCGATGGTGACTCTCGGCACCGGATGCCTGCGCAAATATTTGAGCGTCCCGCCGGCGAAGTCGCCCATGTCGATCAAGCCCACGTCGGGCAAGCCATAGAGCTTTTGCACCGCGGCTTCGGACGTCGATCCGGTCGACGCGGCGACGTGGATAATGCCGCTCGCTCGCGCCACGTCGATGCCGCGATGAATCGAGTGAATCCAGGCCGAGCAGGAATACGGGATGATGATTCCGGTCGTACCCAGGATCGAAAGCCCGCCGATGATGCCGAGCCGCGCGCTGAGCGTGCGCGCCGCCAACCCCTCTCCGCCCGGAATGGCGATCTCCACTTCGAGATCGAGCGCCTGCGCCGCACCGGACACTTGCGCTATTGCGTCGCGGATCATCCGCCGCGGCACGGGATTGATCGCTGGCTCCCCCGGCGGGATGGCCAGGCCGGGACGCGTGACGGTGCCCACGCCTTCTCCCGCCCGAAATACGATGCCGGCGCCCGGCGCCGCGCTGCGCACGGTGGCGAGCACCAGTGCGCCATGAGTCACATCCGGATCGTCGCCGGCATCCTTTACGACGCCGGCGGTGGCGGACTGTTCGTCCCGCCTGGTGAGGGCAAGCGCGAACGAGGGGCGCTGGCCTTTCGGCAAAGTCACTTCCACGGGATCGGGGAATTCGCCCGTGAGCAGCGCCGAGTACGCGGCCTTGGCCGCGGCGGCGGCGCAGGTGCCGGTGGTCCAACCTCGGCGCAGCGGCAGATCGCCCATGCGGTTGGCTATAATGCACGCATCGTGCGCCGTCACGGCTGCGGGGACACCCCATGAACGACCGCCGCGCCGCCATGCCCACGCGTGCCGATGCCCCCGTGCTCGCGCCGGGGCATGTCTGGCTCGCCGGCGCCGGCCCCGGCGACCCCGGGCTGCTGACGCTCGACGCGCTCGCTGGCCTCTCCCAGGCCGACGTCGTCGTTCACGACGCGCTGGTGGATCGCCGTGTGCTGGCCCTCGCGCGCCCGCAGGCCCGGCTTGAATTCGCGGGCAAGCGTGGCGGCCGTCCATCCGCCGACCAGAACGACATCTCGATTCGTCTCATCGCGCTCGCGCGCGCCGGACACCGGGTGTTGCGGCTCAAGGGTGGCGATCCGTGTGTCTTCGGGCGAGGTGGCGAGGAGGCGCTGGCGCTGATGGCGGCCGGCGTGCCCTTCCGCATCATCCCCGGCGTCACGGCGGGGCTGGCGGGATTAACCGCGGCCGCCATCCCTGCGACGTTTCGCGGCATGAACCGAGCGTTGATCCTTGCCGCGGGCTACGGCGCGGACGACGAGGCTCTCGATTGGGCTGCGCTCGCACGAACCGGGCAACCCATCGTGCTCTACATGGCGATGCGAAATCTCGCCGATATCGCGGAGCGGCTGATGCGCGGCGGATTGGCACCGAGCACGCCGGCCGCGGTCGTCATGGGCGCAACCACGGCCGACGAGCACGTCATCGTGTCCTCCCTCGAGCGGGTGGCAGCGGACGCGCAGCAATATCAGTTGGGGACACCCGCGATCATCGTAATCGGAGACATCGTGAAGCTGCGCGAGGGCCTTCTGGGCGGCGTTCACGCGGGACAGAGCGAAGCCGCATCATGACGGCGCGCGGGCTCATCATCGCAGCGCCGAATTCCGGCGCCGGCAAGACGACCGTCACGCTTGGCTTGCTTGCAGCGCTCAAGCGCAAGGGCATCGCGGTCAAGGCGGCGAAGGCCGGGCCCGACTACATCGACCCGGCGTTTCACGCCGCCGCCACTGGAACACAGGGGTTCAACCTCGACACTTGGGCGATGCCGCCGTCGCTGGTCGACGCACTCGTCGCCGAAAGCGCATGCGACTGCCAACTCCTGGTGATCGAAGGCGTCATGGGGCTGTTCGACGGCGTGCCGGGTCCGAGGGGGCGCACCGGCGCGGCGGCCGACCTCGCCGCGCGTTTTGCCGTCCCGGTCATTCTGGTGCTTGACGTGCGTGCGCAGGCCCAATCCGCCGCGGCCGTGGTGCGCGGATTCTCCGCGCACGATCCCAACGTCATCATCGCGGGCGTGATCCTCAATCGCGTCGGCAGCGAGCGCCATCGCAGCCTGATCACCGACGCGATCGCCCAGTTCGGCGTTCGCGTCATCGGCGCATTGCCGCGCGAAGAACGCATCGTGCTACCGGAACGGCATCTGGGACTTGTACAGGCGAGCGAGCACGGCGACTTGCAAGAACATCTTGAGCGTCTGGCAGACATGGCCGAACGGCACATCGATCTCGACGCTGTCCTTGCCAGCGCGCGTCCCGTCGAACCCGTCGCATCGGGACCCGTTTCCGCGCTAGCGCCGCCGGGTCAGCGCATCGCGCTCGCGACGGACCCGGCATTCACCTTCATCTATCCGCATCTGCTCGCGTCCTGGCGCAAAGCGGGTGCGGAGATCGCGGTCTTTTCGCCGCTCGCCGACGAGCCGCCGCCCGACACCTGCGACGTCTGCTGGCTACCCGGCGGTTATCCGGAACTGCATGCCGGCGCGCTCGCTGCTGCGCGAAAATTTCAGGCTGGGCTCGCGGGGTTTGCGCAGACGCGGCCGGTGCACGGCGAGTGCGGCGGCTACATGGTCCTGGGCGAAGGCATGAAAGACGCGGCGGGCGTGGGTCATGCGATGACCGGCCTGCTCGGACATTCCACGAGCTTCGCCAAGCGTAAGCTGCATCTCGGCTATCGGGAGGCACGTCTTCGCGCTGACAGTCCGATTGGACCGGCGCAAGCGATTGTTCGCGGGCACGAATTTCACTACGCAACCCTCACGGCCGGCGGTGACGAGCCGCTGGTCGAGCTTGCGGATGCGCAGGGACGCTCGGTTGGTACCGCCGGCGGCCGCCGCGGCCACGTCACCGGCACGTTCTTTCACGCGATCGCGCGCAAGGAGATGGAGTGATCCCAAGGGGTGCGGGGGAATCTGGGCGGACGGCAAATTCGGTCTCCGGGATGCACCGAGTCGGCGGCGCAAACACGCATCAAGGGAACGCGTGCTAACGCGGTGCGTTCGCGACGCCGGCCTCGGTGAAGGTGGCCATGCCGGCGTGACAGGCGAGCGCGGCCCGCAGCAGCGACACGGCCAGCGCAGCGCCGGTTCCCTCGCCGAGCCGCAGTCCAAGGTCGAGGAGAGGCTCGAGCCCAAGCTCGCTCAGCAGCATCCGATGCGCTGCTTCCGCCGAGACGTGCGCCGCCATGGCATGATCGAGCGCGTCGGCGCGCAGCTTTGCCAACGGGGCGACCGCCGCCACGCAGACGAAGCCGTCGAGCAGTACCGGGATGCGGCGCTGCCGCGCCGCAAGCGTCGCGCCCAGAATGGCGGCAAGCTCGCGTCCGCCCAACGCGGCTGCGCCCGCCAGCGGATCGTGCAGCAACGCCGCATGGCGGGCGAGACCCGCCTCGATCGCCGCGCGCTTTCGCGCGAGCCCCGCCTCGTCCACGCCGGTGCCACGACCGGCCCAGCGCGAGCCGCCGCCGAACAGCGCCGCCGCAAGCGCCGCCGCCGCCGTGGTGTTGCCGATTCCCATTTCGCCGAGGCAAACGAGGTCCGTCCCGGATGCGACCGTCCGGTAGCCGGCCGTCACCGCGGCGAGAAACGCGTTCTCGTCCATAGCCGGCGCCCGGGTGAAGTCTGCCGTCGGTTGCTCGAGCGAAAGCGGAACGACGCGGAGGGTTGCGCCGACGGTGCGCGCGAGCTGATTGATGGCGGCGCCGCCGGCGGAGAAATTCGCCACCATTTGCGCGGTCACCTCGGCGGGATAGGCCGACACGCCTTGCTTGGTCACTCCATGGTTGCCCGCGAACACGAGAATATCGACATGGTCGAGGCGCGGCATGCTGCGTCCCTGCCAGCGCGCAAGCCACACGACCATCTCTTCGAGCCGGCCCAGGCTGCCGGGCGGCTTGGTGAGCTCGCTCTGACGCGCGGCTGCCAGCGCCGCCGCGTCGGCGTCTGCGGAGGGCAGATCCAAACAAGCCACCCGCAGATCATGCAGCGAGGAGAAGATGGGCGACTCGGCTCCGATAGCGTCGGCGGGCGCTGGGCGCATGGTCATGATCGGCCGTCGCTGAGCAGGCGAAGCCTCAACACCGCTCCTGTTGTCACCGGGGACCTGCTGGTAAGTTGCGCCGAGTTGTCCCGACGCGCAATACCGCCCTGCCGGCGGAGCGGCGCGGGAGCGGAGAGGCCTCATGCACGGACCCGCGGCGCCTGCGGTCATCTCGCTGCGGCAACTCGCGGCCGATGTCGCAGCCGCGCTGCTGTTCTCCACCCGACTGCCACTTCCCGGCGCATGGGCAATCAGCGGCGGCGATATCGCCCGCGCAGGTTGGGCCCTGCCGATCGCCGGCGCCATCGTCGGGCTGATCGCAGCCGCCATCTATTGGCTCGCTTGGCTCGCCGGTCTGCCCCCATTGCCCGCTGCCGGTTTGAGCCTCGCGGCGAGCCTGCTCGCGACCGGATGCTTGCATGAGGACGGACTGGCGGACGTCGCCGACTCCTTCGGGGGATTAACGCGCGAGCGCAAGCTCGAGATCATGCGCGATAGCCGCATCGGTACCTACGGTGTCTGCGCGTTGTTCGTCTCGCTGCTGCTGCGCGCGAGCGCGCTCGCGACCATCGCCGACCCGGCACTCGCTGCGCCGGTTCTCGTTGCCATGCACATGGCAGCCCGTTCCGGCATGGCGCTGTTCCTGCGGCTTCTCCCGCCGGCGAGAGCGGACGGTCTCTCCGTCGGTGTCGGCCGCCCGCCCGGCGCCAGCGCCATCGCCGCAGCCGTTATCGGCGTCCTGGCGCTCGTGCTCGCGCTTGGGCCGGCGGCAGGCCTCGTTGCGGTCGTGCTCATGGCGGCCGAGTTCGCGTTGCTGGCGTGGCTGTGCATGCGGCAGTTGGGCGGTCAGACCGGCGATGTACTGGGCGCCCTGGAGCAAATCGGCGAGATGACTATCCTGTTGGTCGCGGCGGCCACTGCCGGCGGATGAGCGGTCGGACGCGGTACGCACGTCGCGGTGGTGGCGGCATTAAGGAACGATGGATGGCGCAGACCCAAAGTTTCGCCGCGGACAGCAGCACGGGAACGGAGTTCGACGATGCTTTTCGCGCGCGGCTGCGCGAGTTGCTCGTGTGGCGGCGTGATGTCCGCTGCTTCCGGCGCGATCCGCTCCCGGCCGGGACCTTGGAGCGGCTCATCCATCTGGCGTGTCTTGCCCCTTCGGTGGGATTAAGCCAGCCCTGGCGGTTCGTCATCGTCGAGGATGCGATGCGTCGCGCAGCCATTCGAACCAATTTCGAGCGCTGCAACGCCGACGCCTTGGCAGCGCAAACTCCGCAACGCGCCGCCGCCTACGCCCGGCTCAAGCTTGCAGGGTTGGACGATGCGCCGTGTCAGCTCGCGGTGTTCGCGGACCGCGCGACAGCGCAAGGGCATGGGCTCGGGCGCCATACCATGCCGGAAATGATCGAGTATTCGGCGGTGACCGCCGTCCACACGATCTGGCTTGCGGCGCGTTCCCAGGGGATCGGCGTCGGATGGGTGTCGATCCTCGAGCCGGCGGCCGTTGCGGCGATCCTCGACGTTCCCGCGGACTGGAAATTCATCGCCTACCTCTGCCTGGGATTTCCGCAGGCCGAGGATGACCTGCCCGATCTGGCACGCAAGGATTGGGAGCAGCGACAGCCCTCGGCCGTCGTGCTTCGCCGCTAGGCGCGCGTCCTAAGCCCGCCTTGTTGAAACCTCTGCAGAAAACGCGCCGCAGCCCTGTTGGAACTGCGTGCGCTCCCTAGGGTTTTGGCTTGTCGAGGTGGCGCGCTCGAGCGCGCGGCATCCGGCGCTGCCGGGGGATGGAGGCGGTGATGATCCGCAAGCTCAAATCCGGCGGATACCGGCTTTATTCGCGCAAAATCAACCCGAAGAGCGGCCGCAGGCGCAATCTTGGCACATTCAAGACACGTGCGGCGGCCGAGAAGCATGAGCGCGCGGTGCAGTACTTCAAGCGTCACTGAGGGGAACTCCGCGCGCGACAACAGCCCTGTCACGGGCGTGTGTGCGAACGATCGAGTGGAGCGATCATTTCCGCTCCGGTCCACAACGAAGAGGTATGACGATGCGTGTCGTTGCAGTGAGTTACGCCCTGGTGGCGGTAGCCGTCCTGGCGGGGGCTGCGGCCGCGCAGAACAATCCGGATCCCGCCTCACGGCCGAGCGGCGGTGCGCAGACAACCGGCCAAACCGATAGCACCGCCGGGCAGGTCGAAAGCGGAAGGGAGGCCCCTGTCGGCCACCGCCAGCCCCGGGCTCGGGACCTGCCGGCGAGCCCCAATGGAAGCGCGCCGATCAGGTCGCCCGAGGAACAGGAAGTCGACCGCAAGTTGCGCATCTGCCGCGATTGCTAGGCTTGTCGCAGCCCGCGCTCGCCGGCGTTGGCCGTACGTCGTCCGCGGCCGCGTCGACGCGTTGCTCGTTGTTCGTCTCTAATGCGAGAGCGCGTCATGCTATTAGGACGTCATGTTATAGCGGGTCGATGCGACCGAACCGGGAGAGCAAGATGGGGCGCGCGAGCGGAGTGATCTTCGTTGCCATCCTCCTCATGGCACCGCAGAGCGCCTGGGCGCTGGCAAATCCGGCATCGGTGTTCTGCGGCAAGAGCGGCGGCAAGACCGAGATCCGCAAGGGGCCGCGCGGCCAATACGGCGTATGCCGCCTGCCCAACGGGCGCGTGGTGGACGAATGGGCCTACTTCCGCGCGATGCGGGCGAAGCGGCCGCACTGAACCGCGCGGCGGCCTTTATTCGTCGGGCATGTCGGCGATCGGCACGGAATCGACCTCATGCCCGTGCTGATCCACCACGGTGACGAACCAGCCCTGCCAGCTTCGCCCGGGCATCACCTTGCCGTGCCTGAGCTGGCCCGCGAGCACCACCGCCTCCTCACGCGCCGCGGCGTTGCCCGGCAAGTCCATTCCTTTCGGATTGTCTAGGCGTTCTTGTTGATTGGTGATGTGAAAGTAGTAACGAGGCATCGCGTGCTCGCTCCGCGTGGAAAGGCTTGCCTGCGGTACACGCTTTCGGCGGCGGCCGCAAACCGCCCCCCGCGTCGGCGGCGCCGCCCAGCCGCGTTCACGCCAACATGCCGATGTCGATGAGGCGCTCGCCAGCCTCCAATTTGATGGTCTGCATTCCTATATCTAATGCCGGACGGCACGGAATGAGCCGTCATTCCGGGGGCGGCGAAACCCGCAAGCGGACTCTATAATCGCTGCCGGCGGCGGATCGATCGCGGCTCTCGCCGCCGTCGCGGCTCGGCCGGACGAGAGCGAAGACTTGGACGAGAAGGCTTGTTGGACGACAAGCTTGTTGGACGAAGACTTGGACGAGATGACCCGATTGCGGGAAGGGCAGGTGCCATGAGCGCAGCCGATCCGAGAAACTGGATGTGGGCCGAAGCGTGCGCGATGATCGAGCGGGCGGAGCAATTGCACCGCCGCTTCTTCCAGCCCGGGCTGGCGCCGGCCGCGGGCGTCAATTGGGAGCCCCCGATCGATGTGTACGAGAGCGAGCAGGAATTGACCATTATCGCGGCGCTGCCGGGCGTCGAACCCCAGGCGATCGAGGTCGCGGTCGAACGCGGCGTGCTGCGCGTCGCCGGCGTGCGGCAACTGCCCGCCTGCGTGCAGGGCGCCGCCATCCATCGCTTGGAAATCCCGCACGGGCGTTTCGAGCGCCGGCTGCGGCTGCCCGATCAAGCTTGGCAATTGGGCCGCTTCACGCTCGTGAACGGCTGTCTCGTTCTCACCCTCACGCACTCGCGGTGACATCGGCGCGCGCCATGGCAGAGCAAGCACAGAGCAGACCTCCAGATCCGGGCGAGGCCCATCCGCCGCTCCCGCCCGACAGCATGATCCTGCTGCCGGTGCGGCAGATCGTGCTGTTTCCCGGCATCGTGCTGCCGCTGACGATCGGTCGCAAATCGTCCATCGCGGCGGCCCAGAGCGCGGTGCGCAACCAGCGCCCGCTCGGCGTCATCCTGCAGATCGATCCGGCGGTCGAGGAGCCGACGCTGGAGCAATTGCACCGGGTGGGAACCGCGGCGCAGATTCTGCGCTACGTCACCGCCCCCGACGGGACGCATCACGCCATTGTCCAAGGCGTGCGGCGCTTCCGCGTCGTCGAGCAGCTTCCCGGATTTCCGTTCCTGGTTGCTCGCGTCGAGGAGATCGGCGTGGCCGAGGTGATCACGCCCGAGATCGAGGCCCGCATCGGCCTCGTGCGAAGCCGCGCGCGCGAAGCCATCCAACTCCTCGCCAATGTTCCTCCGGAAGTGGCGGGCACGATCGAGAACCTGGATTCGGCCTCCGCGCTTGCCGATTTCATTGCCGGCATCCTCGACGCCAAGCCGTCGGAAAAGCAGGACGTGCTGGAGACGGTCGACATCCGCGAGCGGCTCGACAAAGTGCTTGCGCTCCTTGCGCAGCGCATCGAGGTACTCAAACTCTCGAAGCAGATCGGCGAGCAGACGCAGCAATCGCTGTCCTCGCAGCAGCGCGAGCACATCCTGCGCGAGCAGCTGCGCCACATCCAGAAGGAGCTGGGCGAGGGCGACGAGAAATCGGCCGAGATCGCCGAGCTGCGCGACACTATCGAAAAGGCGGGCATGCCGAAGGAGGCCAAAGATCAGGCGACGAAGGAGCTCAAGCGGCTCGAGCGCATGCCCGAGGCCGCCGCCGAATACGGCATGATCCGCGCCTATTTGGATTGGCTCATCGATCTGCCTTGGTCGAAAGCCGACACCGACAACATCGACATCGCCGAGGCGCGCCGCATCCTGGACGAGGATCATTACGGGCTCCCCAAGATCAAGCGGCGCATCCTCGAATATCTCGCGGTGCGTAAGCTCAAGCCTGACGGCAGGAGCCCGATCCTGTGCTTCGTGGGGCCGCCCGGCGTGGGCAAGACTTCGCTCGGACAGAGCATCGCGCGCGCGACTGGGCGCAAGTTCGTCCGCCTGAGCCTCGGCGGCGTGCACGACGAGGCGGAGATCAGAGGGCATCGGCGCACCTATATCGGCGCGCTGCCGGGAAACATTATCCAGTCGATCCGCAAGGCGGGAACGCGCAATCCAGTGATGATGCTTGACGAGGTCGACAAGCTCGGCGCCGGCTTTCAAGGCGATCCGTCCTCGGCGCTGCTCGAAGTCCTCGACCCGGAGCAGAATTCGACCTTCCGCGACAATTATCTCGGCGTCGCCTTTGATCTCTCCAGGGTGATGTTCATCGCCACCGCCAACGTGCTCGACACCATTCCCGGCCCGGTGCGCGACCGCATGGAGGTGATCGAGCTCCCCGGTTACACCGAGGACGAGAAGCTCGAGATCGCCCGGCGCTATCTGCTCAAGCGCCAGCTGGAGGCCAACGGGCTCTCCGCCGAGCAGTGCGAGATCACCGAGGACGCCATCAGGACCATCGTGCGCGACTACACGCGCGAGGCCGGCGTGCGCAATCTGGAGCGCCTGATCGGCGCGGTGTGCCGCCACGTCGCCATGCGCGTCGCCGAGGGCACGGTCGAGCGCATGCGCATCGAGGCCGGCGCGCTGCCCGCGATCCTCGGGCCGCGCCGGTTCGAGAACGAGGCCGCCATGCGCACAAGCGTGCCGGGCGTCGCCACTGGGCTTGCCTGGACGCCGACCGGTGGCGACATCCTCTTCATCGAGGCGACGCGGGTTGCCGGCAATGGCAGGCTGATCCTGACCGGCCAGCTCGGCGAGGTGATGAAGGAAAGCGCGCAGGCCGCACTCACGTTGGCCAAGGCGCGCGCGGGAGAGCTCGGTTTCGACGTCGCGCTGTTCGAGAAATCCGACATCCACATCCACGTGCCGGCGGGCGCCATCCCTAAGGACGGCCCCAGCGCGGGTGTCGCCATGTTCGTGGCGCTGGCGTCGCTGCTCACCGGCCGCACCGCGCGCAACGACACGGCGATGACCGGCGAGATATCGCTGCGCGGTCTCGTGCTTCCGATCGGCGGCGTGAAGGAGAAGGTGTTGGCGGCAGCGCGCGCCGGCATCACCACGGTGCTCTTACCCGCGCGCAATCACAAGGATCTTGAGGACGTGCCGGAAGCCGCGCGGCAGCAGGTGCGTTTCATCTGGCTCGAGCGGGTGGACGACGCGGTCGCCGCGACGCTCAATCCGCCCGGCGCGCGCGAAGACGCGGAAAGCTCCGTCAGCGAGGGAACCTCTCCGGCCCGGCGCGCCGCACGCTCGGTTTAGCGGACATCGGCCGTGCCGCGCCGAACCGCGTTTGCCTTGGACCATTGAGGCTTTGTCTGAGCGGCGATGTCACGTTGGCGGCGCGACACGTACCAATGCCTTGCCGAAGTTGCGGCCTTCCAGCATGCCGATGAACGCGGCTGGCGCATTCTCAAGCCCGTCGGTGATGTCCTCGCGATAGCGGATGCGCCCATCGGTGATCGCAGCGCTGACAGTACGCAGGAACGCCGGGTAGTGATCGGCGGCGAATTCGTAGTTGATGTAGCCGCGCAGCGTAAGACTTTTGGTCAGTACCTCACGCATGGTCGCGGGAAGGAGATTTGGCCCGGCAGCGGGACCCATGGCGTTATATTGGGCGATCAGCCCGCACACCGGGACGCGGGCAAACGTATTGAGCAAGGGCAGCACGGCTTGCCAAATGGCGCCGCCGACGTTTTCGAAATAGACATCGATCCCGTTCGGACAGGCAGCTTGCAGCCTTTCGGCAAAGTCGGATAGCCGATGATCGACCGCGGCATCGAAGCGAAACTCGTCGACAACAGCGCGGCATTTTTCCGGACCGCCGGCGATGCCGACAGCTCTTGCGCCGGCGATTTTCGCGAGTTGCCCGACCAGTGACCCAACCGGGCCGCTCGCGGCCGCCACAACGACTGTCTCGCCCGGCTTCGGCTTGCCGATCAGGTTGAGACCCGCATAGGCGGTGAATCCGGGCATACCGAGCACGCCGAGTCCGGTGGTGATCGGCGCCACCGCCGGGTCGAGCTTGCGCAAAGCCGCGCCGGCCGAGGCCGCATGCGTGCGCCAGCCGGTCTGCGCCAACACGATGTCGCACACGCCATAGCCAGCTTGGTCGGACGCGATCACCTCGCACACGCTTTCACCGGTCATCACCCCGCCCAGGCGAACCGGCTGCGCGTACGATTTGCGGTCGTCCATGCGGCCGCGCATGTAAGGATCGAGCGACAGGTAGAGCACGCGCAGCAACAGGCCGCCCGGCGGCAGCTCTGGCATCGGCACCTCCTCCGTGCGGAAGTTTTCGCGGGTCGGCAGCCCCTTGGGGCGGGAGGCAAGCACGATCTGTTTGACCGCTGGCTTACTCATGAGCTCTCTCCAAAAGCGAGATCGGTCCCAAGTTGCAACGCGCCGAGCGCGGCGCGTGAAGTGCGTCAGGCATGGTGCTGCGCCTATACACGCGCTGGTGGGTATTTTCATTGTAAATAACAATCCCGAAACAATGGCCGCTCGTTTTCTGCAACCGGCGGTATGTGTCGCGACCTCGACATGCGCGGGCGCAGTGATGCCTACGGATCTGATCGCAGCCTCCGCTGGTTTTCCAGCTTGGTGAGGCGCTCGTCGAAGTCTTTGCTCTCGAGCGCCCGCACGTGGACGTCGATCACCTTGGACAGCTCGGCGGCTTGCGACGGCGTGAGCTCACCGGCGGCAACCGCGGCGACGATGCTCGCCGTCGCGGCGACGATGTCGGCGGGCTTTTCGATCGGCGGCAACTCGAACGCGACCGGCTCGTCCTTGCGCGCCGGCGCAAGCCGGTCCATGCACAAGCGAATAGCCGCCAGGTCGCCGGCTTTGGCCATCTCGATTGCCTTGCGCCCGATCGCCTCGGCGTCGTCGGCCAGAAGGTTTTGCATGAACAGCGTTGCCTGGTTGCGCGCGCCGCGCGGCCGGCCGGCAGGATTTCCACTCTCGCCTTTCTCAAACGGCATGACGTAGCCCTTTCTGTTCGGAGGGAAATGCGCCGCGCGCGGCCGCAAGCTTGCGTCCGCGCAGCAAAAAGCCCGGTGCGGCAATGCCGCCCGGGCCTCCGGCGCAATTTCGGTGAATACGCGTTTCTGAAAGATTCTCGTTACATGAGTCAACAGATTTTTGCGGAATGAATTAAGAGCAGAGAACAATTACATTTTTCCGCAGCGCCGCCGCCGCGAACGCGCGTCGATGCGCGCAGCACACCGCCTATCGAGCGGAGCGAAATGCGGGGTCTGCACTCGTCCGCGCCCGGCTGACCTTCAAGACGCTGGGGTTCTTCCCGGTCAGGTGAAGATCCGCTCCGCCGTCAAAAACGGCGATGGCGCAGCCGGTCAGCGCATGGCGGCGCTGCGCCTCTCCTCATGAACGCGACATGCAGGCTCTGACGTAGCCACGCCGCTTCAACAACGGGATTTTCTGTTGGCGCGCCTGTTTGCGACAAGCGGCGCGTTTCTCCCGCAACGTGTTGAGCCTTGCGCGGATCGCCTTGCGCGTGGCCGGGTCGGCGACGGTGCGATCGGGTTTCATTCCCGTCACCGGCGCCGTTGGGCTTGGCGCCTGTCCCTGCGCTCGGCTCGCAACGGGCGCCGCGGCGGCGATCAAGCCGAGAGCGATCAGGACTGCGAAGGACTTCATGGGAATCTCCCCTGAAAGGGCTGCCATTTATCCTCGCGATCATCGGCAAGCGTCCCGCCGGCCGTCAAGCGGCGCGCGCTTGATCACAAACGCCCCTCCGGCCCTGGAGATATGCCTCCCACGGCGGATTGTGGAGAAGAACATTCCGCGTTCTCGGCCGCAAACAGCAATCACCGTTTCTGCCCTGCCGCGCCGGCATGTCAGAGCGGCGCTTGCGGGACAGGGCGATTGTCCCGCCTGCCTCGCCGGCCTATATCATTCTGCAGTGCGCTGCGGCCGGCGGCGGCGCCCCGCGATGCAGCCGGCAACGCGAAGGAGCTGCTCCATGGTAGAGGTTATCGAACGGGAAACGGTCGGCGAAACCATCGAGGCGACTGTCAACTACGTTCTCGACAACGGCGAGAAGCTGTTCACGCAGACGGCGACGCCGGGCGCAACCGATACCCGCACCGGCGGCACGCTCGATCCGCACCGCGTGACCATCCACAATGCGCGGCGCACTACCGAGCCGTTCGCGCTCGATCGCCACGGCTTCCGTTTCGTTCGCCACGACACCAAGGTCGCTGACTTCTTCGACGACGACGAGATCCGCCGCGTCTACTACCCGGAGATGGAGGCGCTGGTGAAGGCCGAGAGCGGCGCCTCGCGCGTCGTCGTGTTCGACCATACCTTGCGCACCGCCGATGACGACCAGCGCGAGGCGCGCAAGATCCGCGAAGTCGTGCGCCGCGCGCACAACGATTACACCGAATGGTCCGGCCCGCAGCGCGTGCGCGACCTGCTGCCGCAAGAGGCCGACACGCTGCTGCAACGCCGTTTCGCCATCGTGCAGGTGTGGCGGCCGATCCGCCATCCGGTCGAGAGCTTCCCGCTCGGCATCTGCGATGCGCGCAGCATCTCGTTCGACGATTTTCTGATAAGCGAGCGGCGCTATCCCAATCGCATCGGCCAAACCTACGCGGTGACCTACAATCCTGCGCACCGCTGGTACTGGCTGCCGCGCATGCGCCGCGAGGAGGCGCTGGTGTTCAAGGTCTACGATTCGGAGAAGGACGGCCGCGCCCGCTGGTCTGCCCACACCGCGTTCGACGACCCGACCTCGCCGCCCAATGCGCGGCCGCGCGAGAGCATCGAAATCCGCACGCTGGCGTTTTTCTAAGGCGCGCCCCCGCAGGCGGAGGCTGGGCGGTCCGCACTGGCCACAGGCGCGTTCACGCGCGTCTTCAACGCGCTAGAGGGACATACGGAGACGTCCCGGGCGTCGCTTGGCGACATCCGGGCTGTGCACACGATCTACCGCCCTGATGTCCTTCTTTATTCCGGGGCGGCGTCGCTTGCTCACGGCCAAAGCTCCTTTGTCGCAAGCCTAGCGCCTTCGGTGAGAGCTTGGAGCTTCGCCCAGGCAAGCTGCGGATGCACGCGGCCGCCCAATCCGCAATCGGTCGAGGCGATGACGTTCTCGCGGCCAACCGCCTTGGCGAAGCGCACGATGCGGTCGGCCACCAACTCCGGATGCTCCAGCACGTTGGTGGCGTGGCTGACCACGCCGGGAACGACGAGCTTGCCGTCCGGCAGTTTGGTGTTTTGCCAGACTTTCCATTCGTGCTCGTGACGCACGTTGCCGGCTTCGACCGAGTAGCCTTGCGCTTTCACCTTGAGCAGCAGGTCAACCACGTCCTTGAGCTCGACGTCGCCTTTATGCGGGCCGTGCCAGCTCCCCCAGCAGATGTGAAAGCGGACGCGATCCTCGGGGATGCCCTGCAAGGCGTGGTTCACGGCCTCGACCTGGATTTCAGCCCACTTGTGATAGCCGGCGAGATCGTCGTTCATCGAGAACCACCAGTCGTAGATGTCGACCAGCGCCGGATCGTCGATTTGCAGAATGAAGCCCGCGTCGACGATTGCTTTGTATTCCTCTCGGATCGCTTCGGCCAAAGCGAAGGTGTAGTCCTCGCGGCTCTTATAGTATTCGTTGGGAAGGATTTGCAGCGTCGCCGGCGACACGGCGGTCATGAACGCCTCCTCGGCGCGGTTGGCGCGCACGGCCGCGGTCAGGTTTTCGGTGTCGCGCTTGATGGCGGCGTGGCCGACATATTTGACCGGCGCCGTGCAGGTGAGGCCATACAGCCGCGCGGTGCTGGTGCCACCCTGCGACGCGGTGGCAGCCGCGCTGGCTTCGGCGGCGTAGAACTCGGCGAATTCCTTGCGCTCCTTGCTGCCGAAGGTCCAGGCGGCGCGACCTTTCTTCGCCTGCTCCTCGCGCAGCTCATAGCCGGCAAGGCGAGGATAGACGTAGGACCACCACGCGCCGAAGTCCATCGCGCTGCGCATCGCCTTACCGAATTCGCCGTCGTTGACGACATCGATGCCGCTCTCCACCTGGCGGCGTACGACGTCGCCGATCGCGGAGCGCAGTCGCAGCTGAAGGCTCTCGTCGGACGCATTATCCCGATAGAGCGCCATCAGGTCGTCCGGACGCGGCAGGCTGCCGACGTGCGTGGTCAAAACTCGCCCGGTGCTGCGCTTCATCTTGTTTGTCTCCGTAGATGTCGCTATCGCCAGAGCTCGCCGGTCGCGAGTTTTGCGCCCTCTGCGAGAGCTTGGAGCTTTGCCCAAGCAATCTGGGGATGAATCCGGCCGCCGAGCCCGCAGTCGGTGCTGGCGATGACGTTTTCGCGGCCAACGATCTCGGCAAAGCGGATGATCCTGTCGGCCACCAGGCGCGGATGTTCGACCACGTTGGTGGCGTGACTGACGACCCCTGGAACGACGATCTTGCCGTCCGCAAGCTTGACGTCCTGCCACACGCGCCACTCGTGTTCGTGCCGCACGTTAGCGGCCTCGACCGAGTAGGCCTGCGCGCGAACTGTGAGCACGAGATCGACAATATCCGCGAGTGCGATATCAGTGGTGTGGGGACCGTGCCAGCTCCCCCAGCAGATGTGATAGCGAATGCGGTCCTCAGGTAGGCCGCGAAGCGCGTAATTCAACGCCTCGATGCGCACGCGCGAGAACTTCTTGAATTCTTCCAAGGGCGGCTCGGGATTGATCATGTCCCAATTGTCGGGAAGACTCGGATCATCGATCTGAAGAACGAGGCCCGCGTCGATGATGGCCTGATATTCTTTACGCATGGCCTCAGCCGCGGCCGCCACAAAGTCTTCCTCGGTTTTGTAATACAGGTCCTCTCCGCGAGCGAAACTGGCCGGTGCGACGGAGGTCATGAAACCCTCTTCGATGCCGGCTTGAGCAAGCGCGCTTTTCAAACGGTGTATGTCCGCCTTTGTCTGCGCGTGGTCCTTGTAACGAATAGGCCCGACACAAACCGGTCGCCGTTGCCGTCGCGCCGGAGCGCTACCGACCAGTCCACTCGTCGGATCGTGATAAAATTCGCTGAATTGTTGCCAGTCGCGACGCTGGGCGAAAGTCGTAAGAGAGAGTTCGGCGACGGCCGACTTTTTGTGTTCGCTCTCGGGTATGGAATCGGGCGCTGCAAAACCCTCCAGCCGCTCGAACGCGTAGTTCCACCAAGCGCCGTAGTCGTATGCGGCGCTCATCGGTTTTCCGAACTCGCCGTCGTTGGCGACGTCGATTCCGACCTCGCGCTGCTTCCTCACCACCGCTGCGACAGCAGCAGTGAGACCTTTGGCGTAAGCCGAGGTTTCCGCTGCTCCCGAGCGCTTGGCAGCATTCAGTGCGAGCAACTCTGGAGGGCGCGACAAACTGCCGACATGTGTCGTGATTATCCGCCGATCACTGCGTCTCACGCGTGCCTCCCCCTTTACGTCGTCTGCTCTCGACGATCTGTTATGCGTACGTGATATTCATACGTGTACTGACGAGGCGGCTCCATTTCAACTTAAGTGGGAACAGCAAGAGGCTGCCAGGCGCCGTCATGCCCGCGCTTGGCGCGTCGGAAGACGCGCGTAAACGCTCCCAAGGACGCGTGCAAGTTTCCTAAAGAGGCCGTTGCGGGCGTCGGAACAGGGGTACAGACTGGAACGACCTCGGTTTCCAGGCGACACATGGGCGATGCGTTCATAGGGAGGTCTTCATGCGTGGGAAGATCGTTGGAATGGTCCTCAACATAGGCATCCTGTTTGCTGCGTCCGCTGGCGCGGTGCATGCCCAAAGTTCGACCGGCGGCGCGGGCACCGACGCGGCGCTGCGTGGCGCGGTTGAGCGCAAGGACGTGCCGGGCGTGGTCGCGCTGGTCACCGATCGCCAGCGCGTGCTCTATCAGGGCGCCTTCGGCGTGGCAGACGTCTCGACCGGCCGCGCGCTCACGGCCGACGCGCTCTTCCGCATCGCCTCGATGACCAAGCCGATCACATCCGCGGCGGCCATGCAGCTCGTCGAGCAGGGCCGCTTTGGTCTGGACGATCCGGTCGAAAAGTACCTGCCGGAGTTTGCAAACCTGAAGGTATTCGAGTCGTTCGATCCGGCGAGCGGCACCTATCGGCTGCGCCCGGCATCCCGGCCGCCGACCGTTCGGCACATCCTCACCCACACGTCCGGGCTCGGCTATCCGTTCACCAGCGCGATCCTGCGCGATTTCAAGCCGCAGCCGGGCGAGACTTATCCGTTCGGCGGTCCCTTGCTGTTCGACCCGGGCGAGCGTTGGCACTACGGCACAAGCACCGACGTCGTCGGCAAGCTGGTTGAGAAAGTATCAGGCCAGAAACTCGAGGACTATTTCCGCGAGCATATCTTCGCACCCCTGCAGATGTCGGACACCTCCTATAATGTGCCGCAGGAGAAGGCCTCGCGCCTCGTCGCCGGGCAGCAACGCGCGGGCGAGCGCATGGACGGCGCCATCGTGTTGCAGACGCCGCAGCCCGGACTCACCATATCCGAACCAGTCGGCGGCGGTGGTCTCGCCTCGACCGCCCAGGACTACGGCCGTTTCATGCGCATGCTGCTCAATGGCGGCGAGCTCGATGGGAAGCGCGTGCTCAAAGCCGAGACAGTAACGCTGATGGGTCAGAACCACATCGGCGCCGTGTCGGTGCCGGCGCTCAAGACCGCGCTGGCGCGCAGCGCCGACTTCAGCTTCATCGCGGATGGTCGCGACAAGTGGGGTCTCGGATTCCTGATCACGACCGATCAAGTGCCCGGCAAGCGCTCTCCCGGCAGCTTGAGCTGGGGCGGCATCAACAACACCTATTTCTGGATCGACCCGAATCGCGGCGTCGCCGGCGTGATCTTGATGCAGTACTTGCCATTCGCGGACGCCAAGGCGTTGGCTGTCTACGACGCCTTCGAGCGGAGCACGTATCAGCTCGTGAGCGCTGAGCGTTAGAAGGGAGCCGGCATAGCACTACGCCCGGCCATGACGGCTGCGGGTGCGGTTTCAGCCGCAGCCGCCCGCTGGTCTCGGGCGCCGGCGCCGATCCGTTACGGCTTGATCGGGACCTCCGGGAGATAGCCGGCGCGGTAGATCTGCTCGGCGGTAAGCTTTTCCCCCGGCACCTCGATGTTCTTGTTGATGAAGTCGACGGTGTTCTTCACGCGCTCGGGTGAAACATAGCCGAAGCCGTGCGCCTCCACGTCCGGCGTGACGGCGATGCGCTTGAGGATCTGAATTTCCTCGACCACGATCTGCGGATCGAGCGCCTTGACGTATTGGGTTTCGATGCGCGACGCCTCTTCGGGATCGGCGAGCGCGTCCTTCCAGCCCTTGAGCGCCGCGCGCACGAATTTCTTCACGACGTCGGGATTCTTGGCAAGAAAATCTTCCGCGACGCCGATCGAGTTGGCATAGATTTCGAGACCGTAATCGCCGGCAAACAGGCAGACCGGCTTGGCGCTGGTCACCGCGCGGCGGATGGCCGGCTCGCTCATCAGAAACTGATCGATCGATTGCACCTTGCCGGCGGCGAGCATGGGAACGCGCGAGGCCGCGTCGATATTCACGACCTTCAGCGTCTTGCTGTCCACCTTGTTCATTTCCATGAATGCCGCCCAGATCTTCGGCACGAAAGATGCCGTGCTCGAGCCGAGCTCGAGGCCGGCCATTTGCTTCGGCTCGGTGACGTTGGCGCCGGGATTCAAGGTGAAGATGCAGTAGGGCGGCTTCTGATAATTGGCGGCGACGATCTTGACCGCGCCGCCGGCGCTGCCCGAGGCGACCAGGCTCGGGATGTCGATGAAGCCGATCTCCGCGCCTCCGGTTGCGACGGTGCGGATCGCATCCGCCGTGCCCTTCGAAGGCATGATGGTGACGTTCAAGCCTTCCTCTTTGAAATAGCCTTTGCCGAGCGCGACGTACCACGGCGCGTGGCGCCCGAGGCTGATGAAATCGAGCACGAATTTGAGGTCGCGCTCCTGCGCTTGCGCGGCCGCGGATTGCAGGCACGCGGCGATGGCGGCGGCACCCAGCACGCGTGCGATCAACGCTCGAGACATCCGTCCCTCCCTCATTTGTAAGCCGTCCGCGCGCAATCGAGTGGCAAGTGCGGCCGTCGCATCGGCGGCATTTGACGCCCGAAACACCATAAGATATTTCACGTGATACTCAAGACGCCGCTCGCTGCGGTCGCCGCGATCGAGCTCCGCGTGCTTCGTTCAGCGCATGCTTCGTCAGGCCCATGCGGGCCGGTGGTTAGCGAGCTCTTTGATGGCGTTCGGGGTCATCAAGAACGTGCGCAAGGTGTTCCAGCTGGAGGAGATCGGCTGGACCGCGCTCGAGCCCGTCGTCGCCCTGGACGACGCCACGTTTGAATTCGAGGAAGGCGAGCTGGTCGCGCTTTTGGGCCCGAGCGGATGCGGCAAAACCACGCTGCTGCGCATCGTCGGCGGGCTTATCGCGAAATCCGCCGGCTCGGTCGCAATCGCCGGCCGCGCGGTCACCAAGCCGATGGGCGACTACGGCTTCGTATTTCAGGCGCCGAGCCTGATGCCGTGGCGCAATGTGCTCGACAATGTGTTGTTTCCGATGGAGATCCTGAGGAAGAACGACGGCGCGGCGCGCCGCCATGCCCACGAGCTTCTGGAGCTGGTGGGGCTGAGCGGCTTTCTCTCGGCGCGGCCGCATCAGCTCTCCGGCGGAATGCAGCAGCGCGTCGCGCTGTGCCGCGCGCTGGTGCATCGCCCGCGGCTCTTGCTCATGGACGAGCCGTTCGGCGCGCTCGACGAGCTCACCAGGATGGAGATGAACGATCTTCTGCTTCGCATCCGCCATGAAACCAAGGCCTCGGTTCTGTTCGTGACGCACTCGATTTCGGAAGCGGTCTACCTCTCCGACAAAGTCGTGATTTTCAGCAAGCGCCCGGCGCGGGTGGTCAAGGAGATGGCGATCCCGCTTGCTTATCCGCGCAGCCAAAAGGTTCGCTTCACGTCGGCCTTCACCGCCGCCGAGCGGATCGCGAGCGAGGCGCTCGGCGTCGTCGCGCCGACGGCGGACGAGGTGTCGGCGCATGCGGCGCAAGGGGCAGGGGTTCAATGAGACCGCGCTTCGTTTCCCAGTTCCTCTATCCGCTCGCCGGCGTCATCCTGATCATCGCCGCCTGGGTCCTTGCCTGCTGGCTGCTCAATATTCCCACCGTCGTCCTGCCCTCGCCGGACAAGGTGCTGCGCGCCCTGGTCATCCGCAGCGATCTCTTGCTCAGCGAAGGCTGGGTCACGCTCAAGGAAACGCTCTACGGGTTCGTGCTGGCGCTGCTCGTCGGACTTCCGCTCGCGGTCGCGGTCGCGAACTCGCGGCCGCTCAACCTCATGTTCTATCCGCTGCTCATTGCGCTCCAATCGGTCCCGAAAGTGGCGTTGGCGCCGATGATCCTGGTTTGGCTCGGAACGGGTCTCGAATCCAAGCTCGCCATCGTCTGGCTGGTGGCATTTTTTCCCATCATCGTCGATACCGCGGCGGGATTGCGGGCGACGCCGAAGGAGCTGTTGGAACTCGCGCAGAGCTTGAACGCCTCGCCGCTGCAAATCTTCCTCAAGGTGCAGCTTCCGGCGGCGCTTCCGTTCGTGGTCACCGGCGCCAAGGTCGCCATCACGCTGGCGGTCATCGGTGCGGTGATCGGCGAATTCGTGGGCTCGAGCGAGGGGCTCGGCTTTCTGTTGCAGAGCGCCACCTCGCAGCTCGATACGCCGCTAGCGTTCGCCGCCCTGTTCGCCTTGTCCGTGCTCGGGATATTCGTCTATGCGCTGGTCGGCCTGGGCGAGCGGCTAATGTCGTCGTGGCTGCCGCCGGCGCCCGCCCACCAATGAGCATCGCGCCGGCTGAACATCTCGCAGGAAAGCAAGTGGAGATCACAATGAGCAAGCAAAACACGGTGCCGCCGATGCCCGCGGGGATGCCGAGCGTCGAGGAGGTGCTGCTGCAAAGCAACGACATTCCCTGGCGGGCGAAGTCGCTGGCCGGCGTTTCGGAGAAAATGCTCTGGCGGGACGAGAAGGGCGGATCGTCGATCGCTCTGATCAAGTTCGACGCGGGCGCGGGCATTCCTGAGCCGCATCTGCACGCAGCGAATCAATTCATGTTCTGCCTCAAGGGACGCTACGAGTACATCAAGACGGGTGTGACCTTGACGGCGGGGTCGTTCTACTGGAATCCGAAAGGCAACGTGCACGGGCCGACGCGGGCGCACGAAGAAACAATCGTGCTCGAAATCTACGATGGCCCGCATTATCCCGTGCGGCCGTCCTGGTACAGCAACGACGAGGACGCGCGCTGATGCCGGCCGAGGCGGCCGGCTCCGTCGCGGTCGACGCGCAGCGGCTGATCTCGGCCGTCGGCGACATTCTCACGGCCGTGGGGATCGCCGCCGCGGACGCGCGGCTGGTCGCGGCGGATCTGGTCGCCGCCGATCTCGAAGGCGTTGCCTCGCACGGGGTGATGCTCCTTCCCATGTACGTCGAGCGCATCGAGAAGGGATCGGTCTCGCGCGCGAGCGCCGGCGCGGTCGTGAGCGATCGCGGCGCGGCGATCGTCATCGATGCCGGCAACGCGCTCGGGCAATTGACGTCGCGGCAGGCGCTCAAGCTCGCGGTCGAGCGGGCGCGGCAGATCGGGATCGCGGCGGTCGCCGTGCGCAACGGCTTTCACTTCGGCACCGCCGGGCGCTACGCGCGCATGATGGCCGAGCAGAACTGCGTCGGCGTGGTGCTCTCGAACACGCGCCCGCTGATGCCGGCGCCGGGCGGCGCCGAAGCGCTCGTCGGCAACAATCCCATCGCTATCGCGCTGCCCTCGGCGGGCGAGTTTGCCGCGGAAGCCGACATGGCGTTGAGCGCAACGGCGATGGGCAAGATCCGTCTTGCCGCGGCGGCGGGGGCGCGTATTCCCGAGGATTGGGCGGTCGATTCGGAAGGACGGCCGACGACCGATCCCGCGGCGGCCATCACGGGCATGCTGTTGCCCGCGGCGGGGCCCAAGGGATTCGGGCTGGCGTTCGTCATCGATCTCTTGTGCGGCGGCTTATCGGACGGCGCGGTCGGCGCCGAGGTGCGCCCGCTCTACGGAGATCCCGCCGAGCCCTACCGCTGCGCGCATTTATTTCTGGCGATCGACGCCGATCACTTCCCCGCGGGCGAGCGCTTTGCCGAACGGGTGCGGGATCAAGCGACGCGCGTGAGCGCCTCGAAACGCGGTCCTGGGGTGGAGCGCGTCTATGCGCCGGGGGAGCTCGTCTGGGCGACGCGCCAGGCGAGCGAGGGCGTCTGCCGTCTTGACGCAGCGACGGTGCGCAGCCTGCTCGAGACCGCCGCGCGAGTGGGAGTTGCCGATTTCGAAGCGTCGTTGTTGCGAGCAGGAGGGCTTTAATATCATGCGGGCACGCTTCGAGGGCGACGGGGACGTGATCGTGGTGACCGGCGGCGCGGGCGGCATCGGCCGCGCGTTGGCGTGCGCCGCCGCGCAAGCAGGCGCGCGCGTGGTCGTCTGCGACATCGACGAGCCGGCCATGGCCACGCTGTCCGAGGTGTCCGGCATTTCGATCCGGCGCCTCGACGTCGCCAACCGCGCCGACGTCTTCGCTGGTCTCGGCGAAGTGGAACGCCGGTTCGGCAAGATCGACGGCCTCGTTTGCGCGGCGGCGATTCAACCGCGCTCGCCTGTGCATCTGATGGAGGCGGCGGCCTGGGAGCGCGTCTTGCGGACAAACCTCGACGGCGTCGTGTGGTGCTATCAGGCGGTGGTCGCCGGCATGATCGCGCGGCGGTCGGGATCGATCATTGCGTTTACCTCGGGGCTTGCGCACCAGGGCTGGCCCGGCGCGTCGGCCTACGCCGCCAGCAAGGCCGCGCTGGTCGCATTCGCGAAAAGCGCGGCCAAGGAGGTCGCACAGCATCGCGTGCGCTTCAATCTCATCGCGCCAGGCGTGATCGATACGCCGCAATATCGCGCGGCCAACGCCGGCGCGGACGATGCGCATTGGCGTGCATCGGTCGGAGTGGGACGGCCCGAGGACGCGGTCGGCCCGCTCCTCTTCCTGTTGTCCGATCAGGCGACGATGACCGCGTCGGTCATCAGCCGGGACATCGCCTACCCGGCGCAGGAGCGTTGAGCGATGCATGCCATCGCGCCCATCATCGTGGTCGGCGCCGGCCCGGTCGGCCTGACGACGGCGCTGGGGCTCGATTTCTTCGGCCTGCCGTTCGCGCTGTTCGAGGAGGACGCGGAGCTATCGCTCGATACCAAGGCCGGAACGATCCTGACGCGCACGCTCGAGGCCTTTCGCCGCTACGGCGTCGCCGATGCGGTGCTGGCCAAGGCGCTGCGCGTCGACGAGATCGGCGACGTCGAGCGCGCCACCAATACCGCGCGGCCGTCGGTGCAAACGAGCCTGCTCAACGACGACACGCGATATCCCTTCGTCATCAACATGCCGCAGCATCATCTCGAGCCGATCTTGCGCGCGGCCATCGAGGCGCGCCGGCCCGGCGCGCTCAATTTGCGGCATCGGCTGACCTCCTTTCGGCAGACGGAGCATGGCGTCGTCGCCCGCGTCGACACGCCGGACGGCGCGCGCGAGGTCGAAGGCTCCTATCTGCTGGCCTGTGACGGCGGGCGCAGCACGGTGCGCGCGCAGCTCGGGGTGCCGGTGGAGGGAGAATCGCCGGACGAGCGCGTGCTGCTGGTCGACGTCAAAGTCGATCTCGACGTCGCCAATCCGCGCGACTATCCCTATCTCGCCTATTTCGCCGATCCGCGCGAATGGATGATCCTGGTGCGCCATCCGCACTGCTGGCGTTTTCTCTATCCGCTCGCTCCCGGCGTCGCCGAGCCCAGCGCCGCCGAATTCCGCGACAAGATCATTGCCTTCATCGGCCCCGTCGATGAGCTGGAAATCCTCAACACCATCGTCTACCGCGTCCACCACCGCGTGGCGGCGCAGTGGCGCGACCGCCGCGTCTTCCTCATGGGCGATGCCGCGCATCTGATCACACCGACCTGGGCGCTCGGCCTCAACACCGGCATTCTCGATGCGATCAGTCTGCCGTGGCGGCTGGCCTGGGTGGCGCGAGGATGGGCGAGCGACGCGCTGCTCGACGGCTACGCGCGGGAGCAGCGGCCGGTCGCCGCCGAAGGCTCCGGCGAGATGGCGCGCGCGGCGCGCAAGTACATGGCAGGCCAGGCCGCGAGCGTGAAGGCAATGTCGGGCACGGCATGGGCCAACGCCGCCACGCGGACCATGCTGGGGGTGAGACTCGGCGTCGATGACACGGGCGACTGGTCCATGGTCAAGACCGATCGCGGACCCTTCCGCGTCGGCGATCGCATCCCCGACGCGCTGCTGCACGGCGGCGACGGCCGGCCGGTTCGGCTGCACGATCTCATCGACGACACTTTCCTGGGGCTCTATTTCACCGACGTGCGGCGGCGCCCGAATATTCCCGCCGATAGGGCGGGCTTAAGGCACATCGTCGTTTCCCACCGGGACGCTCCGCTCGACGGAGGCTTGCGCGATCGCTCGCTATTCGACGTCGGCGACCGCTTTCGCCAGCTCGTCGGCTGCCCGAGCGATACGCTCCTCCTCGTCCGCCCGGATGACCACATCGCCGCGATTGCGTCGATGCGCGGCGCATCGGCGGAGAGTCTCTATCGTCACGTCGTCGCTCCCGCGAAAGTGGGCGTAAGTGGATGAACGATCAATGTCATATTGATTCGTCATGCCCGGCACGCAGTCAAGCTTGCGCAGACCGCGTAAACTTGTCTGCGCTGCCGGGCATCCACGTCTTCTGTTCCTTATGGCACAAAGACGTGGATGGCCGGGCATAAGCGCGTTCACGCGCGTCTTCCGACGCGCTATGCCCGGCCATGACGGTGGATGGCTCCCGACCAATGGCCGTGAGTATCTAGGGAGACTGCAACGATGCGCGTGTTGGGACCGATCGGCGACAAGATCCTGTTCGAGAACGAATTCGTGCGGGTATGGAGCGTCACGCTCGATCCCGGGGGGCGCCAGCCATGGCACCAGCATCTGCTGCCGTATCTCATCGTGCCGCTGACCGAAGGCAAGAACGAGATGACGTTCGACGACGGTCGCGTCAGGCAAACCCAGGAAAAGCCGGGCGAGGTGATCTGGCGCGAACCCGGCATCCCCCACGAGCTTCGCAACTGCAGCGATTGGCAGTACCGCAACGTCCTCGTCGAGATCAAAGCGCCAGCGCAAGGCGGCCGAACAGCTTGAACAGCGCCGCCCTCCGCGCATATATCCCTGCAGCCGCTGCTGACCAGCCGTGACGATTGGCAGCGGCTATGTCATCCCAAAATTCGCGCATTTCGGGTTAGCTGCCCTGCCAATCTATCTCTTCAGCCAGTTCGACGTTCCCTCCGCCTTTGCCACCGAGGGATGGGGTGTCAATGGTACGGACCAGATCGTACCAACGGCTTCCTCAACAGCAACGGTACCTACACCACCATCGACGATCCGCTAGCCACCGTCGACAACATCGCCTACGGCATCAACGATGCGGGCCAGATCGTCGGGACTTACGATAGCCACGGCTTCTTCTACAATCCGAGCAGCGGCACTTACACCACCCTCGAGCTTCCCGTAGGCACCAATGGCACCTTTGCGCAGGGCATCAACGCCTCGGGCCAGATCGTCGGGTATTACCTGACCGGCAGCTTCACCCACGGCTTCGTCTACAATCCGAGCAACGGCGCTTTCGCCACCCTCGACGATCCTTCGGGCACCCGGGGCACGTTTGCCCACGGCATCAATGTCTCTGGCCAGATCGTCGGCCATTACAACGATGCCGGCAACGCCAGCCACGGCTTCCTCTACAATCCGAGCAGCGGCACTTACGCCACCCTCGACGATCCCCTGGCCACCAGCGGCACCAGCGCCTACGGCATCAATGATGCGGGCCAGATCGTCGGGACTTACCAGAACGCCACCGGCGCCCACGGCTTCCTCTATAGCGGTGGCGTCTTCACCACCATCGACGATCCCTTGGCCACCGCCAGCACCTCTGCACATGGCATCAACAACAATGGTCAGATCATCGGGACTTATTCTGCAAGCGACGGCACCGGCAGCCATGGTTTTCTTGCAACCAGCGTGCCGAACCCGCCGGCGCCTGCCGGCACTACCGCCGACATGGTTCTGCGCCACGGCGCCGACGGATTGTATGAAATCTACGACATAGGAAAGAACGCGATCCTGGCCGCCTACTCCCTGGGTCAGGTCGGAACCGATTGGGGGTTCGTCACGCTCGGCGGTTTCAACGATGGCGACACGAGCGACATGCTGCTGCGCAACTCCAATACCGGCGGCTTCCAGGTTTATGACATCACCAACGACAGCACCGGCTCCGCGTTCCTCGGCAATGTCGGCCTGAACTGGCAGGTCGTGGGCTTAGGCAATTTCAGTAGCCTCGGCGAAAACGACATGATCCTGCGCGACGCCGGCACCGGAGACATGCAGGTCTATGACATCAGGAACAACCAGATCAGCGGCTCGGCATTGCTCGGCACGGTCGGCTTGAACTGGCAGGTCATGGGCTTCGGCAATTTCAGTAGCCGCGGCGAAAACGACATGATCCTGCGCAACGTCAACACCGGAGGAATGCAGGTCTACAACATCAGCAACAACCAGATCACCGGTTCGGCCTTTATG
>DASSGH010000121.1:0-8882 GCA_035693615.1 Xanthobacteraceae bacterium | reverse complement strand
CGACCTGTTGCATGTAAACGATGCCCAGCCTGGTGTTGCGCATCGGGAGTTTTGCAGTCTTCCGTTTGACATCGTCTGCACGACGAATTTCGACTTTCTGCTCGAAAGACAGTACGATTTCGAACGGCAGGATAATCGAACCGTTCACCCCGTCGTCGACGAGGACCAGCTGTCGATCAATATCGGCAGCGCGGGAACGCTGCTTCTCAAGCTGCACGGCAACTTGCGTCATCCAAAGCGTCTCGTGGTGACTGAGGCTGACTACGATGGCTTTCTCTCGAACTACCCCCTAATGGCCACTTATCTTTCTCATCAACTTATCACTAAGACAGCTGTATTCATTGGCTATAGCCTCGATGATCCCGACTTTCGGCAAATCTGGCACGTGGTTTCCAACCGACTCGGCAAGACGAGGCGCATGGCCTATGCCGTCCTGGTGAATGCGCGACCGGGGGATATTGCGCGCTTCGAACGGCGCGGAGTGAAGGTCGTGAATCTTCCGGGATCTCGCCAGCGCTATGGTGAGGTGTTAGCGGAAGCTTTTATCGAGCTTCGCGAGTATCGGAGAGACAACGCTGCTCCGACGCTTAAGCCGACAGACGAAAAGCCATTGGAGCAATTGCTGCTGCCGCGCGATTCGATATCGCGTCTTTGTTTTTTTGCGGTGTCACTCGATGTTCTCCCTTTTTATCGCGAGCGGGCGTTTCCGCTTGCGGAGGCAGTTGGGCTGGTCCCAATCACGGCAGCAGATGTTGTTAATCTGGGAGACAGCATCAGCGCGAAAATTGATACACTGATCGACCGCGCAGCCGTGATGTGCGTGGATTTGAGTTCGCCTCAAGCTCGCGTGGAGCTTGGCATGGCGATGTCGCGCATCAAAGAGCCCTTCCAACCCGATCGTCAACGATTAAGGCTGATCGCTATTGCAAGTCGGCTGGACGAAGCAATGTCCTACGAAAAGGAGATTCGGGTTTTGATACGGCCTGATTTGCTGTCCGAGGACAGCGTGTATTTCGTGCAGGAACTAGCGGAGATATTCCAAGCTGTCGCAAATGAGTTAGGCATCGCGCAAGAAATGGAGCCCCGTCGTCTGTACGAAGCGAGGGAATACCGAGCGGCTGTGATTGCTGCCATGGCACTGTTAGAAGCGACGCTGCGGCGACGGCTGGACAAAGCGCCTTTGGAGGAAGCACAACGGCCCATGTCGCTTCGCCAGCTTTTGTATCGAGCGAAACATGCTGGCTTCGAGTTCCCATCCGACGAAGAAATTTCTGCATGGGTACGACTGCGGAATGAAGCGGTTCACTTCGGAAGGGGTGTTACAAGGAATGAAGCCCTCGCTGTAGTGGAGAGTGTGGAAAGATTACTGGATATCAATGCTCCATGAGAGCGGTCGACGCAGAAAGCGGAGGGAGGGGTGTGGCCAGGGGTTGATCGCAGTCTCGAAAATTGAATCGCGGTCATAACTACATCCCGACTACGCTATTGACTACATTTCGCATCAATGATAAAGATTCGCATCCTCGCTCATTGAGGGGCGTCTCCGGAGACGATCCTGAAGGCGCAGCGGGGAGTGGCGTCCTGCGGCGGCGGCTCGTAACCGCTCGCCCCGGGAGGCTCGGGATCCCGCCGTCCAGGCACTACGACCTGGATGCGAGGAGCTCGCTGTGACCGATCCGGCGCAAATGCCGGTGAGAGAAGCGCGGCCCCGGAGCCTAAAACCGCCACGGTGGAGCGCCGAGAGGCGAGCGTCCCGCGTCATGGGACGCAAGGCGCCTCGCTAGGCGCCTGGCGTGCGGCGTCATAAGCGCGTTCACGCGCGTCTTTGACGCATCAGCCACGTCTAACGGGTGCCGCTGCACCCGAACGTCTCTCGGCGCTCTACTCCCCTCGTTCGGGGGCGATCGGAGCAACGGTGAATCAATCCGCGCGCGAAAACGCGGCGGAAAGGAAGGGTATTGTGCAGAGCGGAGTGGTACGGACAGAGCTTGTTCCTGAGGCGTCATGCGCGGACTTGATCCGCGCATCCATCGTCTTCGTGAAAAGCTTTTGCAAAGAGGGATGGATTGCCGGGTCAAGCCCGGCAATGACAAGTGGCACCGCCCAACGGTTCGCTCGTCATGCCCGCGCTTGGCGCGGGCATCCACGTCTTGCTTTTCTCCTTGGCAAAAGACGTGGATGGCCGGGACGTAAGCGCGTTCACGCGCGTCTTCCGACGCGCTATGCCCGGCCATCACGGCGGACGCAGCGAGGCCGCCGACACTTGCCGGCACCCATCGGAATGCAACCGACAGGTGTACGAAATTCCTGCCCATTGTTTCCCATTGTTTTTATCAATGGATTTTGCAACCGCAGCGTGTTTGTCTCATTGAGCGCGAAAATTCCCATCACGGCGATGTGGTCGAATGGCACCATGCGGCGCGCTGCGCCGTGGTTTAGGCTTACGCGATGACCCCCGCCTCCTTCCGCCGCGACTTTATAACGAAGCCGATCTTCCGCCTGGCGCAGCGCGTGCTGCCGCACCTCTCCGCCACCGAGCGCGAGGCGATCGAGGCGGGCGACGTGTGGTGGGACGGCGAGCTCTTCAGCGGCAACCCCGATTGGGCAAAGCTTCTCTCCTTCGCGCCGGCGAAGCTGTCCGCCGAAGAGCAGGCCTTCCTCGACGGCCCGGTCGAGGAGCTCTGCCGCATGCTCGATGACTGGCGCATCACCTGGGAGCTGCACGACCTGCCGCGGGAGGTGTGGGACTATCTCAAGCGGCGCAAATTCTTCGCCATGATCATCCCGAAGACCTATGGCGGGCTCGGCTTCTCCGCCTATGCCCACTCCGAGGTCATTCGCAAGCTCTCGACCCGCTCGCTCCCCGGCGCGGTCACCGCCATGGTGCCGAACTCGCTCGGGCCGGGCGAGCTTCTCCACCAGTTCGGCACCAAGGCGCAGCAGGATTACTGGCTGCCGCGCCTCGCCGCCGGAGACGAGATCCCCTGCTTCGGGCTGACCAGCCCGGAAGCGGGCTCCGACGCCGCCGCGATGATCGATTCCGGCGTCATCTGCCGCGGCATCTGGCAAGGCCGCCAGGTGCTCGGCATCCGGCTGAATTGGCACAAGCGCTACATCACGCTCGCGCCGGTCGCGACCGTCATCGGGCTTGCCTTCAAGCTCTACGATCCCGAGCACCTCATCGGTAACCGCGAGGAGATTGGCATCACGGTGGCGCTGGTGCCGACCGATCTGCCCGGCGTCGAGATCGGCCGCCGGCATCTCCCCGCGCTGCAGATGTTCCAGAACGGCCCGACCTGGGGCCGCGACGTGTTCGTGCCCATCGACAACATCATCGGCGGCGTGGCGCAGGCCGGCAAAGGCTGGAAGATGCTGATGAGCGCGCTCGCCGCCGGGCGCGGCATTTCGCTTCCCTCGCTCTCGGCCGCCGGCGCCGCCTTCGTCGCGCATGTGACCGGCGCCTACGCGCGCATCCGTGAGCAATTCCATATGCCCATCGGCCGCTTCCAGGGGATCCAAGAGCGCCTCGGCCGCATCGCCGCGACCGCGTACCTCCTCGACGCCGCGCGGCGCTTCACCTGCGCCGGCATCGACGCCGGCCACAAGCCCGCGGTGGTCACCGCGATCATGAAGGAGCAGGCGACCGAGCGGCTGCGCGTCGTCGCCAACGACGCGCTCGACGTGCACGGCGGCAAGGGCGTGCAGGAAGGCCCGCACAATTATCTCGGCAGCCTCTACCGCTCGGTGCCCATCGGCATCACCGTCGAAGGCGCCAATATCGTCACGCGCAGCCTCATCCAGTTCGGCCAAGGCGCGATCCGCAGCCACCCCTACTTGCTCAAGGAGGTGGCGGCGCTGGAAGAGAGCGACCGCGCGCGCGGGCTCGAGGAGTTTGACCGCGCGTTCTGGGCGCATGTCGGCCACGGCTTCGCCACCGCGGGGCGCGCAGCCTTCCGCGCCTGGACCGCTGGCGCGTTCGCGCCGGCGCCGTCGGCGGGGCCAGCGCGCGGCTTCTATAAGCAGCTCGGCCGCTATGCCTCAGCCTTCGCGCTTTCGGTCGACGTGGCGCTTCTCACCTTGGGCGGGGCGCTCAAGCGCGAGGAGATGCTCTCGGCGCGTTTCGGCGACATCCTCTCCGAGCTTTATCTCCTGACCGCCGCGCTCAAGCGCTGGGACGAGGAGGGGCGGCAGCAGGCCGACTTCCCCGTGCTGGCCTGGTGCATGGAGGCGGGCTTCGCCACCATCGAAGCGCGCTTCGACGCGATCTTCGCCAATCTGCCGAACCGGCCGGCGGCGTGGTGGCTGCGTTTCATGCTGCTGCCGTTCGGGCTGCGCTGGCGCGGGCCGTCCGATCGCCTCACGCAAGCCTGCGCCGACATCCTGCTCGCGCCGTCGGCGACGCGCGAGCGCCTCACCGTCGACATCTTCCACGGCATCGGCGACGACGGGCTCGCGCGGCTCGAGCGCGCGTTCGCGCGCGTCACCGAGACGCAGCCGATCCGCGATCGCATGCACCATGCGCACGTGCGCGACATCGATGACGCGCGGCGGCAGGGGTTGATCAACGAGGGGGAGGCGAGCGAGCTTCGCGCCACAGAGCAAGCCGTTGCCGCCGCCATCGCGGTCGACGACTTCGCGCCCGAGGAGCTCGCGCCGCGGCAGGCGGAGGACGCCGTCCCGCTGCAATGGAACGAGCGCAAGCGCCAAGCCCGCGCCGCTCCCTCGCCGCTCGTCGGCGAGGGCTGGGGAGGGCGGTGATGCGGATCAGGTCGCAGACGCTGTCGCGCGTTGGTGTAAGAATCATCGCGAGCGGCAAACTCGGTCTTTACCCTCGCCCTTGTGGGGAGGGTCGCCTGCTGAAGCGCAGCGAAGGCAGGCGGGGTGGGGGTGGCGCAGTGAGAGCCTCAGTCGCGCCAGTTGCGAAACGCCGCACCACCCCCACCCCCAGCCCCTCCCCACAAGGGGGAGGGGAGCAGACCGAGCCCGTGGTTCGGTTTTCGTATCAAACTCGAAAAAAGCCTCCGCATCGAACTCAGGTAAGTCGAAAGGGAGATTTGCCATCGCCAATGCTGCTTCGAGTAACGGCCGCGGAATGACGGGACGCCCGGTCTACATCGTCGACGGCAGCCGCACGCCGTTCATCCGCGCGCGCGGGCGACCGGGCCCGTTCACGCCGGTCGATCTCACCGTCGCCTGCGGCAAGCCGCTGCTCCTGCGCCAGCCGTTCGCGCCGGATGCCTTCGACGAGGTCATCCTCGGCTGCGTCGTCGTGCTCGCCGATGAGGCGAACCCCGCGCGCATTGCCGCGCTGCGGCTCGGCATGGGCGAGGCGATGACCGCGTTCACGGTGCAGATCAATTGCGGCTCCGGCATGCTGTCGATCGACACCGCGTATCAGCACATCCGCGAGGGCGAGTCCGATCTCGTCCTCGCCGGCGGCGTCGATGCGCTGAGCTGGTCGCCGCTCATCTTCCGCAAGCGCGCGGTCGACTGGTACGCCAACCTGTTCGCCGCGCGCGACCTCGCTTCGCGGCTTTCCGCGCTCGCGGGATTCCGTCCTTCGTTCTTCAAGCCGGTGATCGGCCTCGAGCGCGGGCTGACTGACCCCATCGTCGAGCTCAACATGGGCCAGACCGCCGAAGTGCTCGCCCACGTCTTCCACATCTCGCGGCGCGACGCCGATGAATACGCCGCCGAGAGCCAGCAGCGCCTCGCCCGCGCGCAGAAGGAAGGTTGCTTCGCAGGTGAACTCGAGCCGGCGTTCAGCCGCGACGGCAGGACCTACGATTACGACGACGGCGTGCGGCCGGACAGCACGGTCGAGACGCTCGCCAAGCTCAAGCCCGCCTTCGAGCGGCCGTGGGGCAAGGTGACCGCCGGCAACTCCTCCCAGATCACCGACGGCGCCTCGTGGGTGATCCTCGCCTCGGAAGCCGCGCTGCAGAAGCATGGTTTGACGCCGCGGGCGAAAATCATCGACAGCGAGTGGTCGGCGCTCGATCCCTCGATCATGGGGCTCGGCCCGGTGCTGTGCGCGACCGCGATCCTGCGCCGGCACGGCATGAGCTTGGAAGACATCGGCTTGTGGGAGCTCAACGAGGCGTTCGCCGCGCAGGTGCTCGCCTGCCTCGCCGCCTGGGAGGACGACACGTTCTGCCGCGAGGTGCTCGGGCTCGAGCGCGCCGCCGGGCGCATCCCCCGCGACAAGCTCAACGTCGACGGCGGGGCGATCGGGCTCGGCCATCCCGTCGGCGCCAGCGGCAATCGCATCGTGCTGCATCTCGTCAACGCGATGAAACGGCTCGGCGTCAAGCAAGGCATCGCCACCGAATGCATCGGCGGCGGCCAGGGCGGCGCCATGCTGATCGAGGCGGTGCGATGAGGGCGCTCATGGACTCTCTGCGCGCGCGGCGAACTCGGTGCGCTCCCTCTCCCCGGAGGGGAGAGGGTTGGGGTGAGGGGGTTCGCATCTATCGAGAGAGCATAACCCCTCACCCCACCCCTCTCCCTATGGGAGAGGGAGCCCACCGAGTCTGCGGCGTGATGATGCATCCAGCACCGATGAGACTGCGCTAGATGGGAAAGACCTGGGAGGTACTTGCGCCGCGTAATCTCGAGCTCGGTCCGCTTGCCGGCCGCGCGGACGTGAGCTCGCCCTGGCGCAACTTCAAGCTCGCGCGCGACGAGGACGGCATCGCCTGGCTCGTGCTCGACAAGCCGAACGCCAGCGCCAACACCTTGTCCGTGGATGTGCTGAGCGAGCTCGACAGCGTGCTCGTTAGCCTCGAGCAAGATCCACCGAAAGGCCTGGTGCTGCGCTCGGCCAAGCCCGCGGGCTTCATCGCCGGCGCCGATATCGGCGAATTCGGCGGCATGACCGATGTGGCACTGATCAAGGAGCGCCTGCGCGAGGCGAACGCGGTGGTCGACCGGCTCGATCATCTCCCAGTGCCCACCGTCGCGGTCATCCACGGCTATTGCCTCGGCGGCGGGCTCGAGGTCGCGCTCGCCTGCGACCATCGCATCGCCGTGGAGGACGCGCGCCTCGGCTTTCCCGAGGTCATGCTCGGCCTGCATCCCGGCCTCGGCGGCACGGTGCGCCTGCCGCGGCTGATCAATCCGCTCGAAGCCATGACCATGATGTTGACCGGCCGCAACGTGCGCGCTAACCGCGCGAAGTCGCTCGGCCTGGTCGACGCGGTCGTGCCCGAGCGCCACGTCAAGGCCGCCGCCACTGCCGCGGTTACGGGACTCATGCGGAAAAGGCGCGGCAGCTTGCTCATTCCCGTCGTCAACAGCCACTACGGGCGTGCGCTCGCCGCGAAGCGCATGCGCAAGGAGACCGCGAAGAAGGCGCCGATCGCGCATTATCCGGCGCCGCACGCGCTCATCGAGCTGTGGGAGGCGCACGGCGGTAATGCGCAGGACATGCAGCGCGCGGAAATCGCCTCGTTTGCCCGCCTTCTTGTCACCGAAACCTCGCGCAACCTCGTGCGCGTGTTTTTCCTGCGCGAGAAGCTCAAGCGTCTCGCCGGCAGCGCCTGGTCGCCGCGGCGCGTGCACGTCATCGGCGCCGGCGCCATGGGCGGCGACATCGCCGCCTGGTGCGCGTGGCAGGGCCTGATCGTCACGCTTGCCGACATGCAGGCCGAGCCGCTCGCCAAGGCGATCGCCCGCGCCGCCGACCTCTACGGCAAGATCGGGCACCGGCGCATCGACGCGCGCGACGCGCTCGACCGGCTCATCCCCGATCTCGAGGGCGAGGGCGTGCGCTCGGCCGACCTCGTCATCGAGGCGGTGCCGGAGACGCTCGAACTCAAGCGCAAGGTCTACGCCGCGATCCAGACCAAGATGAAGCCCGACGCCATTCTCGCCACCAACACCTCGAGCATTCCGCTCGAGGAGCTGCGCTTCGGGCTGCGGCGGCCCGATCACTTCGTGGGCCTGCACTTCTTCAATCCGGTCTCGCGCATGCAGCTGGTCGAAGTGGTGAGCCATGATCAGCTATCGCCCGACGCGTTGGCTAAGGCGCGCGCCTTCGTCGGGCGCATCGATCGCCTGCCGGCGCCGGTCAAGAGCGCGCCGGGGTTCTTGGTCAATCGCGCGCTCACGCCCTACATGCTCGAAGCGCTCGTGATGCTGGGCGAGGGCTACAAGCGCGAGAGCATCGATGCCGCCGCGGTAAGTTTCGGCATGCCGATGGGGCCGATCGAGCTCGCCGATACGGTCGGGCTCGACATTTGCCTGCACGTCGCCGAGACGCTCAAGGCAAGTCTTCAGCGCCCGATGCCGGACGTGTCGCAGGCGCTGCGCGCCAAGGTCGATGCGGGCCAGCTCGGGCGCAAGAGCGGCCGGGGGTTTTACGAGTGGCGCCACGGCGAGGCGGTGAAAGATCCCGACGCGCCCACGTCTTCAAAAGAGATGACGGATCGTCTCATCCTGCCCATGCTCGACATCTGCGTCACCTGCCTGCGCGAAGGCGTGGTCGCCGACGAGGACACGGTCGACGGCGCGATGGTGTTCGCCACCGGCTTTGCGCCATTCCGCGGCGGGCCCATGCACTATGCCCGCACGCGCGGTGCGGCGAACGTTAGCGACGAGCTCGACCGGCTGGCGCAGCGCTACGGCGAGCGCTTCAAGCCCGATCCGGGCTGGGATCGCATTACATGATCCCAGCGCGCGGGAATGCTGTGCGTCGTCGGTCCCAGTCGTCATGCCCGGGCTTGACCCGGGCATCCATCTTCTTCGCAGAACTTTTTACGAAGACGATGGATTGCCGGGTCGAGCCCGGCAATGACTGCGGATCGCAGCCCGGCCAGAATGACAAACTGTAATCGGAGGCCAATTCATGACCATCTCCATGTACAAGACCTCGGTGCCGA
>DASSGH010000120.1:0-9784 GCA_035693615.1 Xanthobacteraceae bacterium | reverse complement strand
GCTGAGTTCCGCGACATTCTGCGCCAGAGCACGGCGGAATAGCGCCCTCGGGCGCGGCGCGTTTTTCCGTCCATTCCTGCGCGAAGCCCGAGGGAGAGCGGCGTGGCTGGGGGCTGCACCAGCCCGCCAGCCTTCCCTGCGTCTATCCTCGCCGCCGCTGTGGCGCCGGAACGGCGGCTAAATTACCATTACCCCAGGCTCCGTCCCGGGTCCGATCGCCAAATCTTCCGCCATGGGGAGGACGTTCATCCGCGCCCCATCCGAAAGCCCAAGGCCATTGCGTTGGCCGCCGGCGTGGCTGTCTGTACCAGCCCTGTCGCATGCGCTCTGGCATGGCCGCTCAGTGCGCGCGCAGCTCCTCATCGTTTTCATTGCCATCGACGTGATCGCCGGTTTGGTGGCGGGCGCCGTAACAATCCTTCAGGCCCGCGCATCCACGCGGGTCGAGATCGCCGCATCGATGGAGCTCGCCGAGCTGCTCGTAAGCGAGGCTGTCGCCGTCATGCAGCAAGAGGTTCCGGCGGAAAAATTTCTCGCCGACCTCAGCTCGCAATTGCGGCTCGTACGCCACGTGCGGATCGTTGTGAAGGACGCCGCCGGCTCTCCGCTCGTGCCACGCGGTGCCGTTAGCGCCTCCGACACAACGCGGGACGATCGCGCACCGGCATGGTTCGCGGCGCTGATCGCTCCTCCGATCGCGAGCCGTGACATGCCGGTCATCGTCAACGCGGCGCGCGTCGGGTCGGTCGAGATCGTGGCGGAACCCCGCGACGAGATAGCAGAAGTGTGGGGCAACACCGTAGCGCTCGGGGCCGTTGCGCTCGGCGTGAATATTGCCGTCATCGGCATTCTCTATGTTCTGTTCGGACGGGTGCTCGGCCCTCTGAGCGGCATCGTTCACGGCCTCGCCGACCTGGAACAGCGCAATTATCGGGTGCGGCTGGAGCGGCCGCGGGCGAAAGAGCTCGCCGCCATCACCGATCGGTTCAACGCGCTGGCGCAAGCGCTCGATGCCCTGCGCGCCGAAAACGAAACGCTCAACCATCGCCTGATCACGGCGCAGGACGACGAGCGGCGGCGCACCGCGCTCGAGTTGCACGACGAGGTTGGTCCTAACCTGTTCGGACTCAGGGCCAATGCGGCTTCGATCGCTAGCGCGGCCGCGGCGCTTGAGGATCAGGTCGCGCGCAAAATGACCGAGCGCGTCCAGGACATGCTCGCAATCATCGAACGGCTGCAGGGCATCAATCGCAGCATGCTCAACCGTCTCCGGCCAATGGCGCTCGGGCACGTTCCTTTACGGGACATTCTCTCTGAGCTGGTGCGCGAGCGCGCGCGGCAGTATCCGCAGATCGACTTCTCTATCTCCGCCCAAAATCTCATGCGCAGCTACGGCGACTCCGTCGACCTTACGATTTATCGCTGTACGCAAGAAAGTTTGACCAACGCCATTCGACATGCGCAGGCAAAGCATGTGGCCGTCGAACTCGCCCAGACGATGAGCGAGGCGAATGCGAGCACGAACGGCGCATCGCAGCTTGCGCTCACCGTCCGCGACGACGGGCGTGGCATCGATCCTTCGATGGCCCCGGGGTTCGGCTTGCGTGGCATGCAGGAGCGCGTGCAAGCCCTGGGCGGCAGCTGTAAGGTGGAGAGCGCGAGCGGGTGCGGCACCAAGATCCGCATCGTCATCCCGCTCGGCGAGAGAAGATCATGACCAGCGTTCTGATCATCGACGACCATCCCATCGTTCTGCAGGGGTGCCGCCGCATGCTCCAGGACGCGGGTGTCAAGACCGTGCTCGAAGCTCGCGATGCGGCCTCCGGCTATCGTCTCTACCGCCGCCACCGTCCGGACGTGGTCATCGTCGACCTGGCGATGCAGGAAGGCGGACTTCGCGGGCTCGACGTGATCCGGCGGATGCGGTCGCATGATCAGCGCTCGCGCATTCTTGTGTTCAGCATGCACAGCGATCCGATCATCGCCGCGCGCGCGCTCGAGGCGGGGGCGACCGGCTACGTGCTCAAGGACTCAGACGAGTTGATGAAGGCGTTCGACCAGGTGCGCACCGGCACGCCTTACCTTAGCAATGATCTCGCCATGCAGGTTGCCTTGGTGCGCACAGGCGTGCGGCCTGATCCGCTCGCCGACCTCACCCCCCGCGAATTGCAAATCTTGTCCTTGTTGGCGGAGGGCAAGCCCTATGGTCGCATCGCCGACGAGCTCAACGTCAGCTACAAGACCGTGGTCAACGCCTCCTCGCAGCTCAAGCAAAAGCTCAATGCCAAGAACCTGCCCGAGTTGATCCGCGTGGCGGTGCAGCTGGTCTCGGCCGAATCATAAGGACACTCGACCTTTCCAAGCTTCGGCGCGGCTGAAGCTCAGCAACGAGCGCCGATTAGTTCAGCAGTCGCGCGAGGGACCGCCCGGCGGCACTCTTGAGCTCCTTGGCGTCGATCGTGCCGTCATTGTCAGGGTTGGCAGCGGTGAACCGCTTCTCCACGAGCGCGAGAAATTCATTTTTGTCCAGAGTTCCGTCATTGTCCGGGTCGGCCGCGGCAAAATCCTTGGCGTTGACCCGACCGCGCAATTCGCGTTTGTCGAGGGTGCCGTCATGATCGCGATCGAGTTTGTCAAACAGCTTCGAGGCTGCGCTTTTTGCTTCGGCAAGATCGACCGTGCCGTCGTTATCCGGATCGAGCCTTTTCAGCAAGCTCTGCGACCATGCCGGCGCGGTCGCGATCAGCATGATCGCAAGCGTAGTGAATATGCTCTTTCCTCGGATGCTCATGTTCGTGTCCTCCGATTCGAGGGAGATCCATAATACTCTCCCCAAACCTGCCTACGCCCGGCCGGTTCCGGCCCCAAAGCTCGCGAAAGCTCCCCTCGACCGTCGCCCCGATAGCGCTCGGCAGCCGTCCTGAGGGTCCCCTCGTGAGCAGGCAGCCTGTGTGTCCCCGCGGCCACATTGCCTAATGTTCCCGACATGAATTGGCAAAACATCATGAGACCCGCGCCGGGCGAATGTTTCACACTTTGTGAGACATTCGCCGATCGGTGCCATGCGTGGGGCGGGGGGACGTGGTCGAGGAGCGTCGCGGCTTGCCGCCGCGAAACATCGCCTATTGCAGGCCGCCACGCTTGGCGCGCTGGCATCATCTTGCGCCTTGATAAGAGCGGACGCGGCCTGGGGCCAGATATCCGAAACATTGCCGGAGGTTACGGTGACGGCGCCGCGACCGGCGCCCCGGCGGCCCCAAACGCCTCGGCCCGTAAAGCCGACACCGCGGCGGGCGGCCTCACCGGCACCGGCGGCGCCGGAGCCTGCACCCGCGACCGCCGTCACTACGCCGTCGCCATTTCAGTTCGTCGCTCCGACGCCGATCACCGGTCTGGGCATCGACCGCAACAAGGTGCCGGCGATGGTGCAGACGCTTCCCGCCGAAGATTTCTCGCGCACCTATTCGCCTAACGTGGTCGAGACCTTCGTGCAGCGCATTCCCGGCGTCACTACCAATAACGTCCAGGGCAACGAATTTGCCACCGACCTGCGCTATCGCGGCTTCGCGGCTTCCCCGGTGCAGGGCACGCCGCAGGGGCTCGCCGTCTACATGCAAGGCATCCGCGTCAATGAAGCCTTCGGCGACACCGTCAACTGGGACTTGATTCCGAAGGTGGCGATCGGCCGTTCGGATATCTGGACCAACAATCCGGCCTTCGGCCTCAACGCCCTTGGTGGCGCGATCAGCTTCCAGATGAAGGACGGCTTCACCTACAGTGGCACCGAGTTCGATACTTCAGGCGGCTCCTACGGCCGGGTCGGCGGCTCCCTGCAATACGGTGTACGTAACGGGGAATGGGGGCTCTATCTGGCAGCCGAGGGCCTTAAGGACGACGGCTGGCGCTACCAGTCGCCATCGCGGCTGGCGCGTTTCTACGGTGATCTCGGCTGGAAGGGGACCGATGCCGAGATTCATCTCGTCACGTCCGCAGCAGACAATTTCTTCGGCGTGGTCGGACCGACACCGGTCGAATTGCTCGCCAACGACTATCGCGCGATTTACACTTGGCCGCAGACCACCAAAAACCAGGCGGAACTGATTGCGCTGAACGGCCGCTACTCCGTGACCGACCATTGGACCGTACAGAGCAACCTTTATTACCGCCGGTTCGACCAGCAGCATGTCGACGGCAACGCCGCCGAGGTCGAGCGCTGCAGCGCGGCTGCCGGCAATCCGCTGTTCAACACACTCTGCCTAGAAAACGATGCCTTTCCGCAGCCGCGACCGCCGGCGGCCGCCTTCCAAATCCTCAACCAGAGCGGCCAGCCGATCAATTGTCCGCCTGGTAGTGGCAATACCTGTGCGGCCACGCCCTGGGCCACCGTCGACCGCACCTTCACCAAGGGGCTGACGACAGGCGCCTCGTTGCAGGCACTCAGCGACGACAAGGTGCTCGGTCACGACAACAACTTCGTGATTGGCGCCAGCGTCGATCGCAGCAAGATCGGATTCCTGGGCAGCAGCGGGCTTGGCGTCATCTACCCCGATTTATTCGTCGGTCCCAACGCTGCGGTGCCGGGTACCGGAGAGATCATACATACCGCCGGCAATATCGGCTTTAGCCCCGTCAGTCTCGGTGCGTGGCAGACCTATTATGGTGCCTACTTCAACGAAACATTCGATCTGACCAACCGGCTGTCGCTGACCGTGGGCGGACGTTACAACCTCGCCGCCATCGACATCGCCGATTTGCTCGGCACCAGCCCTGATCTCAATTCCAGTTTAACCTACGCCCGTTTTAATCCGGTGACCGGCTTCACCTACAAAATTCTCCCGGAGTTGATGACGTTCTATGCCGGATATTCGGAAGCCAACCGTATACCGACGCCGCTCGAGCTCGGCTGCTCAAACCCGCAAAAGCCCTGTCTGTTGGAGGGTTTTCTTGTGTCCGATCCTCCGCTGCAACAGGTGGTTGCGAAAACCGTTGAGGTCGGGTTCCGTGGAAACATCAATACCGGCAACGGTCGCGGCGACTGGAAGCTCGGGCTGTTCCATACCGACAGCCAGAACGACATCATTCAAGTCGCGAGCGCGCTTCAGGGGCGCGGCGTGTTCCAGAACGTTCCGCTGACACGTCGCCAAGGGGTGGAGGCGGGCGCTAACTACCAGACGGGGAAATATCTCGTCTACGCGAACTACGCGTTCATCGATGCCACCTATCAGTTCTCCGGAGAGCTGGCGTCACCGAACAATCCGTTCGCGGACGCAAATGGAAATATCTTCGTCACGCCAGGCAAGCAGATTCCCGGCATACCGCGGCACCAGGTTAAGGGCGGCGTCGATTATTGGTTTACGCCGGAGTTGAAGCTCGGCACCGACATCGTCTGGGTCAGTAGCCAATGGTTTATTGGCGATGACGCCAACCAGAACCCTAAGCTCGCCGACTACTGGGTCGCGAACCTGCACGGCTCGTACCAGCTCACGAAGGAGCTGCAGATCTACGGCGTCATCAACAATTTGTTCAATCGCAAATTTGCGACCGTCGGCACTTTCTTCGATACGCAATCGACGGTCGCGGTCGCGATCCCGAACGTGCTGAACGACCCCCGCATGGTCACGCCAGCGCAGCCGCTCTCGGTCTATGTCGGGATGCGCGCGAAGCTATGATCTCTTGCGAGCGTCATCGCTCTCCCGCCACGACATACGCCCATAATGCCTCGAGCTGTTCGGGCTTGAAGAAATCTCCCCAGGGCGGCATCTGGTTCTTCCCGCGGGTCACCGCGGTGATGAAGCGTTCGTGCTGGTCGACTGGAAATTTCCGCAAATTGAATGCCGCACCGGGGTCCTGCATGTGCGCGCCGTGACACGGCGAGCAGTTGATGGCGTAGAGTTCGGCGCCGGTCCCGATCTGCTCCTGGGAGAAGCTTTGCGCTTCGGCGCCGGCCGGTATGCTCATAACGAGACATGCCAGGACGATCGGTAACGCCATTCGCGTCATGCCGGGAACTTCGATGCTTGCTGCATGCCCGCCGGGGCGGACATCACAGTCCGACCCCGACGCTGCACGACAGGACGCATGCCGATGACACGCTGAGCGATGACGCAAAGTCCGGCCTTTACTCCGGCAACAGCGCGAAGGTCCAGACCGATCCACCTTGCGGCACCTTGTCCTTGAGCTGCTCGCGGGCGATGTTCCAGTAAAGCCCGCCGATGCCGGACAGCACGGTGACGTATTGCCGGCCCTGGTGCGTGTACGTGACCGGCATTGCGTTGATGCCTGACCCGGTCTGGAACTGCCAAACGATTTTGCCGGTGTCGGCATCGACGGCGATGAATTCGCCCGTTTCCTTTCCGGTAAACAGTAGCCCGCCGCCGGTCGCCAGCATCGCCGACCAAATCTGAAAATCCATCAGCGGAGTTCGCCACTTCTTCTGCGCGGTGAGCGGATCGATGGCCTCCATATGGCCGATCGGTTCATCGGCCGCCCGCGGCAGCGGCAGGTTGTCGATGAATTGGTAGCGCTGGCCGACCACGTGGGGCTTTATCTCCAGGTGTTTATACATTCGCCCTTCGTGAAGCGTGTTGGCGTAAAGCAGGCCGGTCTCCGGGTTGAATGCCGCGTGCGGCCAGTTTTTTCCGCCGCGCGTCGAGGGCCAATGCTCGGTCGCGTTACCCGCGCGGATACTCTTGGCGATGTCGGTCTCGACTGGCCGACCGGTTTCCTTGTCGACGTGGCTCGCCCAGTTCACTTTCTCGAACGCATTTGCCGCCAGCAGTTTGCCGTTGGTGCGGTCGATCACGTAGAGGAAGCCGTTGCGGTTGAGCTGCATGATCACCTTGCGCTTCTGGCCGCCAATGTCGATGTCGGCGTTGATCAGTTCCCAGCAAGCGTCGTAGTCGTAGGCATCATTGGGCGTGAACTGGTAGTGCCAGACGGTCTCGCCGGTCGTCGGCCGCATCGCCAGGACCGATGAGGTGTAGAGATTATCGCCATCGCGGCTCTGCGACGCCCATGGCGCTGGATTGCCGATGCCCCAGTACATCAGATCCAGCTCGGGATCGTAGGAGCCGGTGATCCAGGCCGAGCCGCCGCCGATCTCCCAGGCATTGTTGTCTTGCGGCCAGGTCTCGTTGCCCTTTTCGCCGCGGGCGGGGATGGTATATCGCCGCCACAGGTGCTTGCCGGTCTCAGTGTCCCAGCCGTCGATAAAGCCGCGAATGCCAAACTCGGCGCCGGAAATGCCGGTCACCAACACGCCGTTCACAACCAGCGGCGCAACGGTAAGCGAATAGCCTTCCCGCCATTCCGCCGCCTTGGACTTCCACAGCTCCTTGCCGTCTTTGGCGTCGTAGGCGATGACGTGAGCATCTAGCGTGGTGCGGAAGACCTTGCCGTTGTAAATCGCTGCGCCCTTGTTGGAGACGCCGCAACAGATAACGCGCGGGGTCTCCGGCGGCCAATCGAGCGTCTGCTTCCAGATCTGTTTTCCGGTGGCGACGTCGATTGCGACGGTCGCCTTGGCGTTGGTGACGTACATCACGCCGTTGTAGATGATCGGCTGCGCCTGCTCGCCCCAATTGTTATCAAGGCTGACACTCCACACCGGCACCAAACGCTTTACGGTCTGCTTGTTGATCTGCTTGAGCGGGCTATAGCGCTGTTGGTGATAGCCCATGCCATAGGTAAGAATGTTATCAGTCGAACCGCCATTGCCGTCCTTCTTAAGGTCATCAAATGTCTGCGCCGCGGCACCGGTGCTCAGCAGCGCCAGAACGCATATAGCCGGTGCGAAAGTCTTCATGGGGTCCCTCCACAAATAAGCCGTCCCTCGGCCCCACTGGCGGTCGGTTCACCCGACCTATTGCAGAAGAGAATAATGCATTGGCGGCGACCGTCGAGAGCCTTGAGGAGGGTGCCGCCGTGGATTGCCCGGCGATTGCCGGGCGCACAGTCGGTGCGCTACGGGCAGAGCACTCGACCAGCAACGGCCCTCAGCGATTTGCCTGGGAAAACGGCTGATTGAGCCGCCGCGCGATCTCGTCGCGCAGGGCAGCGAGCTCCGCCGGCGTGTGCGCCGCGCGCGGCCGCGCCACCGGAACATCGGCGAGAATCCGTGCCGGGCCGATCGATAGCAGCAGAAGTCGGTCGGCGAGCCCGATGGCCTCCTCGACGTTGTGCGTCACCAGCAGCGTGGCGATGGGCCGGCGGTTGACGAGCTCGGCGAGCTCTTCACGCAGTCGTGCTGCAAGGGCGTCGTCGAGCGATACGAACGGCTCGTCGAGGAGAAGCAGATCGGGCTCGACCGCGAAGGCGCGCGCCAGCGCCACCCGCCTGGCGAGCCCAAGCGAAAGTTCGCCGGGATAATGGTCGCGATGAGCGTTGAGGCCGAGCGTCTGGAACAGCACCTCGAGCCCGGCATCACTCGCCCGCGGGGCGGCAAGCCGCACGTTCTGCTCGACCGTGCGCCATGGTAACAGGCGTGGCTCCTGAAACACCATGGCAAGGGTACCGTCGGCCGCGAATGCAACGTGGCCATCGAAATCACGGTCGAGCCCCGCGACGATCCGCAGCAGCGTGGTCTTCCCGCATCCGGATGGCCCGACCAGCGCGGCGACTTCTCCGCTGCGAAGGCTGAACACAAGCTCGCCGAGCACGTGGAGCTTCCCGCCGGAGGCGGCGCGAAAAGACTTTTGCTTGATGTTGACGTCAAGCCGGCCTCGGGCGCCAGCGGGCGACATGTCGTTCAAGCGGCTGCACCAGAAACGTTTCGATTGCCAGCATGACGGCGATGAAGGCGAGAGCATAGGCCAGGATGCGGGTGACGTCGAACAGCTGAAAGGCGACTCCGATCTCGAAACCGACACCGTTCGGCCGCCCGAGCAGTTCGACAATGAGCACGATCTTCCAAACCAGCGACAAGCCGGAGCGGGCCGCGGCAGCGAGATAGGGCGCGAGCTGTGGCAACATGACATGGCGCAAGCGGGTCCATGCCCCCATGCGAAATACCTGCGCCACGTCATCTAGACCATGGTCCAGCGATCGGGCGCCTTCGCGCACCGTCACGATTGCGATCGGAAGCTTGTTAAGCGCCACGGCGGCGATGGCGGCGGTTTCCACGAGCCCCACCCAGACATAGGCGAGCACGATGATCACCAGGGCCGGCAGGTTGAGCAAGACGATCAGCCAGGGGTCGCCGAGTCGGTCGGCGATGCGCGAACGCCCCATGATGAGGCCGATCACCGAGCCGAGCGTCATGGCAATGAGGAAAGCCACCGCGACACGCGCGAGCGTCGCGCCGAGATTGAAGGCGAGCGCGCCCGAACGCGCCTCATCGATGATGGCCAGCGCCACGGCTTGGGGATCGGGAAGTAGGCGTGCTCCCGCCAGTTGCGAGCCGGCATACCAGGCCGCGAGCAGCAGTGCGAGCGAGACCAGCCGCATAGCCACGCTCACTCCGCACCGGCCGGGCGGTAGAAGGTTCCAGCGGGGAGCTCGCGCGCCGGGCCGACGAGCTCCGCCCCGCCGACCTCGGCGAGCACGAGATAGAGGGCGCGTGCGTCCGCCTCCTCCTCCGCGAGCGGCCGGCGCGCGATGCCTTCGCCGTAGCGCTGGCGGTAGATCGCAAGCGCAGTCGCGTCGATGACGCGAATGCGCGGCGCCAGCCGCTGCCATTCGGATTGCGACGAAGCAAGGATGTCCTTGGCTTGGCGGGCGGCGGCGAGGAAGCGCTCCACCGTGGATCGGTTGCGCACGGCCCACGTGCCGTCGAACGTGTAGCCGA
>DASSGH010000119.1:0-11753 GCA_035693615.1 Xanthobacteraceae bacterium | reverse complement strand
GCTTCCAACTGCGCCTCGAGCGACAGCGGAACGTGCACGGCCATCTGGTCGCCGTCGAAGTCGGCGTTGAAGGCCGCGCAGACCAGCGGATGCAGCTGGATCGCCTTGCCTTCGATCAGCACCGGCTCGAACGCCTGAATGCCGAGACGATGCAACGTGGGCGCGCGGTTGAGCAGGATCGGATGTTCGCGGATCACCTCATCGAGAATGTCCCAAACTTCCGGCTTCTCCTTTTCGACCAATTTCTTCGCCTGCTTCACCGTGGTGGAGAGACCCTTGGCGTCAAGCCGCGAGTAGATGAACGGCTTGAACAGCTCGAGCGCCATCTTCTTCGGCAGGCCGCACTGGTGCAGCTTGAGCTCGGGGCCGACCACGATCACGGAGCGGCCGGAGTAATCCACGCGCTTGCCCAGCAGGTTCTGTCGGAAACGGCCCTGCTTGCCCTTGAGCATATCGGCGAGCGATTTGAGTGGCCGTTTGTTGGCGCCAGTTATGACGCGGCCGCGGCGGCCGTTGTCGAACAGCGCGTCGACCGCCTCCTGCAACATGCGCTTTTCATTGCGAATGATGATGTCGGGCGCGCGCAGCTCGATCAGCCGCTTCAACCGATTGTTGCGGTTGATGACGCGGCGATAGAGATCGTTGAGGTCGGAGGTGGCAAAGCGGCCGCCATCAAGCGGAACGAGCGGCCGCAGGTCCGGCGGGATCACCGGCACTTGGGTGAGGATCATCCATTCCGGCTTGTTGCCGGACTGCTGGAATGCCTCGACGATCTTGAGCCGCTTGGCGACCTTCTTCTTCTTGATGTCGGAATCCGAGTTCGCGATCTCGGCGCGCAGATCGGCCTGCATCTTGTCGAGGTCGAGCGCCTTGAGCATCTCGCGGATCGCCTCCGCGCCGATCGCGGCGGTGAAGCTGTCCGCGCCATACTGCTCCTGCGCCTTAAGGTACTCGTCTTCGCTCAGCAGCTGGCGATCCTCGAGCGGGGTCAATCCCGGCTCGAGCACGACGTAACTCTCGAAATAGAGAATGCGCTCGAGCGCCTTGAGCGTCATGTCGAGCAAGAGCCCGATCCGCGACGGCAGTGACTTGAGGAACCAGATGTGGGCGACCGGTGCCGCCAGCTCGATGTGGCCCATGCGCTCGCGCCGCACGCGCGAGAGCGTGACCTCGACCGAGCACTTCTCGCAGATGATGCCCTTGTACTTCATACGCTTGTACTTGCCGCACAAGCACTCGTAGTCCTTGATCGGACCGAAGATGCGCGCACAGAACAAGCCGTCGCGCTCCGGCTTGAAGGTCCGATAGTTGATGGTCTCCGGTTTCTTGATCTCACCGTAGGACCACGACAAAATCTTTTCTGGGCTCGCAATCGAGATGCGGATCTGGTCGAAGACCTGAGCCGGCACCTGCGGGCTGAAAAGATTCATAATCTCTTGATTCATAGCTCTCTCCGTTCAGACGACGGACGTGCGGACCATCCTTGCGTCCATGCCGTCCGCCGTCCGCCTCCTTGACTGACTATTCCGCGGCTTCCGCGATTTCGCCGCCGGGCCCTTGCCGTTGCTGCTTCGAATTGTGCAGATCGACGTTGAGGCCGAGCGAACGCATCTCCTTGACCAGCACGTTGAAGGATTCCGGAATACCGGCCTCGAATGTGTCGTCGCCCCGCACGATCGCTTCATAGACCTTGGTGCGACCGGCGACGTCGTCCGATTTCACCGTCAGCATCTCCTGTAGTGTATAGGCGGCGCCGTAGGCTTCGAGCGCCCACACCTCCATTTCGCCGAACCGCTGGCCGCCGAACTGCGCCTTGCCGCCCAGCGGCTGCTGGGTGACGAGGCTGTAGGGGCCGATCGAGCGTGCATGGATCTTATCGTCGACGAGGTGATGCAGTTTCATCATGTAGATGTAACCGACCGTCACCTCGCGATCGAACGGCTCGCCGGTTCGCCCGTCATAGAGCGTCACTTGGCCCGAATGATCGAGCCCGGCGAGGTCGAGCATCTTCTCGATGTCGGCCTCCTTGGCGCCGTCGAAGACGGGCGTTGCGATCGGCACCCCGTGACGCAAATTGTTTCCGAGTTCGACCAGCTCGGGCTCACCCAGCGACTTGATCGTCTCATCGTCACCGTAGATTTTCTTGAGCGTGTCCTTGAGCGGACGGGTATCGCGTTTGCCGTAATAGGCATCGATTGCCTGACCAATCCGCGATCCGAGTCCGGCACAGGCCCAACCGAGATGGGTCTCCAGGATTTGCCCCACGTTCATTCGGCTGGGCACACCCAACGGATTGAGCACGATGTCGACTTGCGTGCCGTCTTCGAGGAACGGCATGTCCTCGATCGGCACGATCTTCGATACCACGCCCTTGTTGCCGTGACGCCCGGCCATCTTGTCGCCCGGCTGGATCTTGCGCTTCACCGCGACGAAGACCTTGACCATCTTCATCACGCCCGGCGGAAGCTCGTCGCCACGCTGCAGCTTCTCGACCTTGTCGAGAAACCGCTGCTCGAGCCCCTTCTTCGACTCGTCGTACTGCTTGCGGATCGCCTCGATCTCGGCCATAAGCTTGTCGTTTGGCGAGGCGAACTGCCACCATTGCGAGCGCGGATATTCTTCGAGCACCGCGCGGGTGATCTTCGAATCCTTCTTGAAGCCCTTCGGTCCGGCGATGCCTTGGCGGCCTTCCAGCATCTCCGCCAAGCGGCCGTAGACGTTGCGGTCGAGGATCGCCTGCTCGTCGTCGCGGTCCTTGGCCAGCCGTTCGATCTCCTCACGCTCGATGGCGAGTGCACGTTCGTCCTTCTCGACGCCGTGACGGTTGAACACGCGCACCTCGACCACCGTCCCCTGGACCCCAGGCGGGACGCGCAACGACGTGTCGCGCACGTCGGAAGCCTTCTCGCCAAAAATCGCGCGCAGGAGCTTCTCCTCCGGCGTCATCGGGCTTTCGCCCTTCGGCGTGATCTTGCCGCAGAGAATGTCGCCGGCGCGCACCTCGGCCCCGATGTAAACGATGCCGGCCTCATCGAGGTTCTTGAGCGCCTCTTCCGAGACGTTCGGGATGTCGCGGGTGATCTCCTCCGGACCGAGCTTGGTGTCGCGCGCCATCACCTCGAATTCTTCGATATGGATCGAGGAGAAGACGTCGTCCTTGACGATGCGCTCCGACAGCAGGATGGAGTCTTCGAAGTTGTAGCCATTCCACGGCATGAAGGCGACCAACACGTTGCGGCCGAGCGCGAGCTCGCCGAGCTCGGTCGACGGACCGTCCGCGATGATGTCGCCCTTCGTGACCTGATCGCCCATCTTCACCAGCGGACGCTGATTGATGCAGGTGTTTTGGTTCGAGCGCTGGAATTTCATCAGCCGATAGATGTCGACGCCCGGTTTGGTCGGATCGGACTCCTCGGTCGCGCGCACCACGATACGCGTGGCGTCGACCTGATCGACGACGCCGGTGCGGCGCGCCGCGATCGAAGCGCCGGAATCGCGCGCCACCACGCCCTCCATCCCGGTGCCGACGAACGGCGCCTCGGCGCGCAGGAGCGGAACCGCCTGGCGCTGCATGTTGGAGCCCATCAAGGCGCGGTTGGCGTCGTCGTTTTCCAGGAACGGAATCAACGCCGCTGCCACCGAGACCAGTTGCTTCGGCGACACGTCCATGAAGTCGACCTTGTCGGCCGGCACCATCTGCACGTCGCCGGCGTGGCGGCATACGATCAGGTCCTCGGTGAAGCGCCCGCGGTTGTCGACCGAGGCGTTCGCCTGCGCGACCGTATAACGGCCTTCCTCCATCGCCGAGAGATAGACGACCTCGTCGGTGACGCGGCCATCCTTGACCTTGCGATACGGAGTCTCGACGAAGCCGTACTTGTTCACCCGCGCGTAGGTGGCGAGCGAGTTGATCAGGCCGATATTCGGACCCTCCGGCGTCTCGATCGGGCAGATGCGGCCGTAATGGGTGGGGTGCACGTCGCGCACCTCGAATCCAGCACGCTCCCGCGTGAGACCGCCCGGTCCGAGCGCCGACAGCCGCCGCTTGTGCGTGATCTCGGACAGCGGGTTGGTCTGATCCATGAATTGGCTGAGCTGCGAGGAGCCGAAGAACTCACGCACCGCTGCCGCTGCTGGCTTGGCGTTGATGAGGTCCTGCGGCATCACCGTGTCGATATCGACCGATGACATGCGTTCCTTGATCGCCCGCTCCATGCGCAGGAGCCCGATGCGATACTGGTTCTCCATCAGTTCGCCGACCGAGCGCACCCGGCGATTGCCGAGGTGATCGATGTCGTCGATCTCGCCTTTGCCGTCCCGCAGATCGACCAAGGTGCGGATCACCGCGATGATGTCTTCCTTGCGCAGCACGCGCATGCTGTCGGGAGCATCAAGGTCGAGCCGCATGTTCATCTTGACGCGGCCTACCGCCGAGAGATCGTAGCGCTCGGCGTCGAAGAATAGCGACTGGAACATGTTTTGCGCGGTATCGAGCGTCGGCGGCTCGCCCGGACGCATGACGCGATAGATGTCGAACAGCGCGTCCTCGCGCGTCATGTTCTTGTCGACGCTCAGGGTATTGCGGATATAGGCGCCGACATTGACGTGATCGATGTCGAGTAGCGGCAGCTCCTTGTAGCCGGCTTCGTTCAATACCTTGAGATTTTTCTCGGTGATCTCTTCGCCCGCCTCGGCGTGAATCTCGCCCGTCTTCGGGTTCACGAGATCTTCCGCGACGTAATGGCCGACCAGCTCCTGATCGGTCATCCGCAGCGCCTTGAGTCCCTTTTCGCCGAGTTGGCGCGCCTGGCGCACGGTAAGCTTCTTGCCGGCCTCCAACACAACCCTGCCGGAATCGGCGTCGACCAGATCGTTGATCGCCTTGTAGCCGCGGAAACGGTTGGCATCGAACGGCACGCGCCAGCCGTCCTTCTGCCGCTTGTAGCTCACCTTGCGGTAGAAGGTGTGGAGGATCTCCTCGGCGTCCATGCCGAGCGCATAGAGCAGCGACGTCACTGGGATCTTCCGGCGCCGGTCAATGCGCGCATAGACGATGTCCTTGGCGTCGAATTCGATGTCGAGCCAGGAGCCGCGATAGGGAATGATCCGGGCGGCGAACAGAAGTTTGCCCGATGAATGGGTCTTGCCTTTGTCGTGGTCGAAGAACACGCCCGGGGAGCGATGCATCTGGGACACGATCACCCGCTCGGTGCCGTTGACGACGAAGGTGCCGTTGTTGGTCATGAGCGGGATGTCGCCCATGTAGACATCCTGTTCCTTGATGTCTTTGACCGACTTGGCGCCCGTCTCCTCGTCGATATCAAACACGATGAGGCGCAGCGTCACTTTGAGCGGCGCGGCATAGGTCATGCCGCGCTGGCGGCACTCGTCGACGTCGTATTTCGGAGCCTCGAATTCGTATTTGACGAATTCAAGCATCGACGTGTTGGAAAAATCCGAGATCGGGAACACCGACTTGAATACGGCCTGCAGGCCCTCGTCGGGCCGGCCGCCGACCGGCTCCTGCACCAGCAGGAACTGGTCGTAAGACGCCTTTTGAACCTCGATGAGGTTCGGCATCTCTGCGACTTCCTGGATTTTCCCGAAAAACTTGCGAACGCGCTTGCGACCGGTAAACGTCTGCGCCATCTCATCTCTCGCGTTGTCGAACCGTCGGGCCGGGCGACTCTCCGGAAGGCCGCAATCCATCGCGACCATCAGGACAGGCGTCGAAGCCCTTCTAAGTCATTGCGATTCGGCTGCCCACCGAAGCGCCGTCCCTCTGCCGGCGTGCGGCAGAGATATGGAAGAGCCCGGGGTTTTCGTACCCCGGCATCATCCCCACTGACTTCACACTTACTTGAGTTCCACCTTGGCTCCGGCCTTTTCCAGCTGAGCCTTGACCTTCTCGGCCTCGTCCTTGGTCACGCCTTCCTTGACGGGCTTGGGTGCGCCCTCGACCAGGTCCTTGGCCTCCTTGAGGCCCAAACCGGTGAGCGCACGGACTTCCTTGATCACCTCGATCTTCTTTTCGCCGGCGGCGGTGAGCATGACGGTGAATTCGGTCTTCTCTTCCGCCGGGGCGGCAGCAGCGGCGCCCGGAGCGGCAGCAACGGCCACGGCGGCCGCGGCCGATACGCCCCACTTCTCTTCGAGCATTTTCGCGAGGTCTGCGGCCTCGAGCACGGTGAGTTTCGAGAGGTCGTCGACGATTCTCTGTAAATCAGCCATTGGACATCCTTGGTTCGAACCAGTCGTGTTGGCGAGGCCTATCAAGCGGTCTCGGCTTTCGTGGCATAGGCTTGGACCACGCGGGCGAGCTTGGCGGCGGGCGCATTGACAACTTGCGCGACCTTGGTGGCCGGCGCCTGGATGAGGCCGACAATCTTGGCACGCAGCTCATCGAGCGAGGGCAGCGCCGCGAGCGCCTTGATGCCGTTGGCATCGAGCGCGGTCTTGCCCATCGCTCCGCCGAGGATCACGAACTTTTCGTTGGCCTTGGCGAATTCGGCGGCAACCTTGGGTGCAACCACGGGATCGCCTGAATAGGCGATCAAAGTCGGGCCCTTGAGCAACGGTACAATGGCGGCCGCATCCGTGCCTTCGAGCGCGAGCTTGGCGAGCCGGTTCTTGGCGACCTTCACCGCCGCGCCCGCCTGCTTCATTTGCCTGCGCAGTGTCTGCATCTGGGCGACATTGAGCCCAGAATAATGAGCGACGACCACGACATTGGTGTCCTTGAAGACACCATTGAGCGTCGTGACGAGCTCTTTCTTAGCCGCTCGATCCACTGCAAACTCTTTCCGCTTGGCGACCCGTGTTCAATATCCGGGAACCGCCGGTTGCGACTCGCCGTCCGACCCTGGCGCTGTACAACGCGGGCAAGACAGCGCTGCTGAAGTCCTGCCCTGCGGGCCGGCTCAAGCCGCACCCGCGCCTGAAGGTTCGAACCGGTCGCAGGGCTCTCGAGCCCACAAACGGTCGTCCCCATCTATGCAGGCGATTGACATTAAGCCGGCAACCGGCACCTGCAGTCTCGGACAGGACGGGTCTCCGGCAACTGCCGGAAACCGACGCTCCAGAGAAAGCCCGCGATTGGTTCCGGCTCCTTTCCGAGAAATCCCGCAGGATACCCAAAAGGAATAAAGTCCTAACCGCCATGTTTTCCTTGAAGCGCGCAAAGGCGCACCGACACATTAGGGCCGGCACGCCCTGACCCGCTATGTAGAGCCTTTCGCGGGCTTTGCCAAGCCCAATTGCACGCCATGGGCCGGTCATTCCAGGCCGTTTTTTCCGGCCGGCACCGCAGGTCCAAATTTGGTCATCGGCGGCCGCTAGGACGCTCCCGCCCCGGGATCGATGGCAAAACCGGGCATGCGGGGGGGGCTAGCGGATGCAACAACGATTTGGTCTGGCGATCGCCGCGTTTCTAGGCGTCGCGATCGTCCATTTGTCCAGCGCAGTCATGGCGCAGGGGGGCCGCCCCGAGGTCAAGCAAATCCAGCTGACCGAAAAGCAGGTGCAGGGCGTCATCGCCGCGCAGAAGGACGTCTCGGCGATCCTGGAGAAGATCCAGGGACCGCCGCCGGATGAACTACCCCCGCCGGTCCTGGCCGAGCTCGACGCCGCCGCCAAGAAGCATGGATTTAAGGATTTCAATGACTATGACGAGGTGCTCGGAAACATCACCTTGGTGATGACCGGCATCGATCCCAAGACGAAGGCATTCACCGAGCCGGCCGCCGCGATCAAGCAGGAGATTGCGGATGTCACCGCCAACAAGACGATTTCCGCGGAGGAAAAGAAACAAATGCTCGAGGAGCTCAACGAGGCCCTCGACTCGGCGCAACCCATTCAGTTTCCGGGCAACATCGAGCTCGTGAAAAAATACTACGACAAGATCGACGCGGCGCTCAACTAACAGCGCGTCACCGGTTAGCGCATTGCAGGCGGACTCCCGCGAGCGCCGCCCTCGTGGGCCGCGGCAGCGCGCGACAGGGCGGAGCGCGCCCGGCGGAAGCGTGATCGGCGCTCCATCACGGCTGCCTGCGAACCCGCGCAGGTGATAAGCAGAGACGAAAGCAAAAACGGGAGGAGCAAGATGGCATCCGCCCCCGAGCGCATCCTTACCACCCATGTCGGCAGCCTGGTTCGGCCGCCACAGCTCGTCGCGTTCCTGCACAAGATCGAGGATCGCGAGCCTTACGACCGAGCGGCCTACGAGGCCTGCCTGAAGGAATCGATCGAAACGGTCGTGCGCCAACAGGCCGATGCCGGGATCGACATCGTCAGCGACGGTGAGTTCAGCAAGGGCCGCAACTGGGCCTTCTACATCCATGACCGCCTCACCGGCCTCGCGACGCGGCCGCTGACCGCCGACGAAGCTAACGATCCCATGGCGGCCGTCGGCGGCGGGCAGGATCGCGTCGTCTTTGCCGAATTCTACGCGGAATACGACCGCCTATCGGGCTTGAGCAAGCGGCTGGGCTCCCGCTTTGTGGTCAATGGCGCGCTGACCTACTCCGAGGCTCAAGCCAAGCGTGACATCGGCAATCTCAAAGCCGCTGCGGCCAAGACGAAGGTGAGAGGAGCCTTCCTGCCGGTCGTTGCGCCCGCTAGTGCGCTCCCGAATGCCAAGAACGAGTTTTATCCGGACGAAAAGAGCCTGTTATGGGCGCTCGCCGACTGCCTGCACCAGGAATACCAGACGATCGTCGAGGCCGGCCTCTACGTGCAGATCGACGACGCCTTCCTGCCGTACATGCACGAGAAAATGGTGCCGCCGATGACCCATGCCCAGTACCGCGACTGGGCCCAACTGCGCATCGACGCGCTCAATCACGCGCTCAAAGGCATCCCGCCGGAGCGTTCGCGCTATCACATCTGCTGGGGCAGCTGGAACGGACCGCACGCCTTCGACGTGCCGATGAAGGATATCGTCGATCTCATGCTGCAGGTGAACGTCGGCGCCTATCAGTTCGAGGCTGCCAATCCGCGCCATGAACACGAATGGGTGGTCTGGCAATCAGTGAAACTTCCGCCTGGCAAAGTGCTGATCCCGGGCGTCATCAGCCATGCGACCAATATCGTCGAGCATCCCGAGCTCGTGGCGCAGCGCATCGTGCGCCTGGCCAACATCGTGGGTCGTGAGAACGTCATGGGCGGCACCGATTGCGGCTTCGCGCAAAGCCCGTTTGCGCAACGCGTTCACCCCACCATCATGTGGGCAAAGCTGACGTCACTGGCCGAGGGCGCAAAGATTGCAACGAACGAGCTCTGGGGCCGGCGCTCCGCGGCGTAGCAGCACGGCTGGAGCGATGCTCGTTGGACGGCGGGAGACCGGGTACGGCACTGCCTTTTCCGCCGTGGCGGCCTTCCGGGCGGCCCGGGCTGCCCGTCTGTTCAATGATGTAGGCCGCGAAGCTTCCCTTGCAAGGCGTTGGCCTTGCTCATGAACTTGCATGCGGAGCGGCTACTGCCCGAACAATGACGCCGGCTCCACCTTTACCCCCGGTCCCATGGTCGAAGAGATCGCCACACGGTTGATGAAGGTGCCCTTGGCGCCGGCGGGCCGCGCCTTTTGGACGGCGTCGGCGAACGCTTTGATGTTCTGCACGAGGTGGTCGGCCGGAAACGAAGCCTTGCCGACGCCGGCCTGGACGATACCGGCCTTCTCCACGCGGAACTCGACGGAGCCACCCTTGGCACCCTTTACCGCGCTCGTCACATCCATGGTGACGGTGCCGACCTTCGGGTTGGGCATCATGCCGCGCGGGCCGAGAACCTTGCCGAGCCGCCCGACCAACGGCATGAGGTCAGGGGTGGCGATGCAGCGGTCGAAATCGATGTTGCCGGCCTGCACTTTTTCAACGAGGTCCTCGGCGCCGACCACGTCGGCGCCTGCGGACTTGGCCTCGTCAGCCTTGGCGCCGCGGGCGAACACGGCCACGCGCACGCTGCGCCCGGAGCCGTTTGGCAAGTTGACGATGCCACGCACCATCTGATCGGCGTGGCGCGGATCAACGCCGAGATTCATCGCCACTTCGATCGTCTCATCGAACTTGGCCTTCGCCCGCTCCTTGACCATCTTTACCGCCTCTTCCAGCGAATAAAGCTTGGTGCGGTCGACGCCTTCGCGGATGGCGGTAGTGCGTTTTCCGAGATTGGTCATGGCATTACTCCGCGACCTCGATGCCCATGGAACGGGCGGACCCTTCCACCATGCGCATCGCCGCCTCGATGGTATCGCAATTCAAGTCCTTCATCTTTTGCTGGGCGATCTCGCGCACCTGCGCCTTGGTTACGCTCCCCGCTCGGTCGCGGCCCGGCGTCTTCGAGCCGCTCTCGAGCTTTGCCGCTTTCTTAATGAAATAGGATACCGGGGGGGTGCGCATCTCGAAGGTGAACGAGCGGTCCTGATAGACCGTGATCACCACCGGGATCGGAGATCCCTTCTCCATCTTCTGCGTCTGCGCGTTGAACTGCTTGCAAAACTCCATGATGGCGAGGCCGCGCTGACCAAGCGCCGGCCCGATCGGCGGCGACGGATTGGCTGCGCCCGCCGGTACCTGCAATTTGATGTAGCCGGTGATTTTCTTTGCCATGCTCTAACTCCTGTCGTTGGCCCCTGTCGGCCGGGTCAGGATCCGTGGTGCGGATCTAGGCGGTTGGCCGCCGCCCTCACCTCCCACGCTTGGACGCGCGAACAGCGACGATGAACACACTCGGTGCCCACCGCCAATTGCCATTCGCGCTTCCGCCTACAGCTTCTCAACTTGTCCCATTTCCAGTTCGACGCGCGTCGGCCGGCCGAAGATGGAGACCGCCACCTTGAGCCGCGAGCGCCCGTCGTCGACTTCCTCCACCACGCCGTTGAAGGAGGCAAACGGTCCCTCTGACACCCGCACCTGCTCGCCGACTTCGAAGGAGACGGACGGCTTCGGCCGTTCGATGCCCTCCTGCACCTGGTGCATGATGCGCGCCGCCTCGGCGTCCGAAATCGGCTTCGGCTTGTTATCGGCGCCGAGAAAGCCCGTGACCTTCGGCGTGTTCTTGATGAGGTGATAAGCCTCGTCGGTGAGATCCATTTTCACCAGCACGTAGCCGGGGAAAAACTTGCGCTCGGCGTCGACTTTTTGGCCGCGACGTACTTCCACGACCTTCTCCGTGGGCACCATCACCTCGTCAAACAAATGCTCAAGGTGGCGCTGCTTGGCCTGCTCGCGAATGGAATCGGCGACTTTGCGCTCGAAGTTGGAATAGGCCTGAATAATGTACCAATGCTTGTCGGACATTCCGCCGGCTCCTTCACCCGCCGATGCCGAGAATAAAGGTCACGAACATACGCATGAACTGATCGGCCAGCAGGAAAAAGACGGAGGCGACAGCCACCATCACGAAGACCATGGCGGTGGTGACGGCGGTCTCCCGCCGGCTCGGCCAGGTGACCTTCTGCGCCTCGGCGCGCACCTCTTGCAAGAACTTGAATGGACTGATCTTCGCCATATAGCACCTGCCGCAGTCTCGGGTCTGCGGGCGCAACTCATTGCGCTTTTTAAACTTTAGCTGACTGCGCCGGACTACGCCTGGCAGGAGTGGAGGGACTCGAACCCCCAACCCCCGGTTTTGGAGACCGGTGCTCTAGCCATTGAGCTACACTCCTCCGGAAGCGCTTGCGGCGGCCCCGAGGCCCGCCGCGGGAGTGTAAATGCATGAACAGGCGCGGCTTTGCAAGCCGCAAGAGCACGTCAGTC
>DASSGH010000118.1:0-8196 GCA_035693615.1 Xanthobacteraceae bacterium | reverse complement strand
GGAACATTCTCGGCCCTGGACGTCGGCTCAAGCTTCGCCGACTCGAGCAAGGTCGTCGAATCCGGCCCAAGCGATTTGAGGCTTTGGCGCAGCATCTTGCGCCGTTGGCCGAACGCAGCCTCGGTGACCCGCTCAAGCGCGCGCCGCTCGCAGGGAAGCGGATTTTGGCGCGGCACAAGCTCGACCAGCGATGACGTGACCTTGGGCGGCGGCACAAAAGCCGTGCCGGCGACATCGAACCGAATGCGAGCTTCGCAGCGCCATCCGGCGAGGACGGAAAGGCGGCCGTAACTCTTCGAGCCCGGGGCAGCCACGATGCGTTCGGCGACTTCGCGCTGGAACATCAAGACCAGGCGGTCGTACCACGGTGGCCATGGCTCGAGCGTCAGCCAGCCGACGAGCAGGGCGGTGGCGATATTGTAGGGCAGATTGGCAACGACCCGCGCGGGCGCAGCGCCCAGGAGCGGACGCGGATCGAACTTGAGTGCATCGCCCGAAACGATCTCGAGCCGCCCGGGGTAGCGCGCAGCGATCTGCTCGAGCGCGGCAATCGCGCGCTCGTCGCGCTCGACTGCGACCACGCGGCGAGCGCCGGCGACGAGCAACGCCCGGGTGAGCCCGCCCGGGCCCGGGCCGATCTCGACCACGTCCACCCCTTCGAGCGGTCCGGCAGCGCGCGCGATCCGCGCGGTGAGGTTGAGATCGAGAAGGAAATTTTGCCCGAGCGACTTCTTGGCACGAAGACCATGCTGGCGGATCACCTCGCGCAGCGGCGGAAGGTCATCAATGGCGCTCATGCGCGACGCGTGGCCACAACGGGCAGGGCACGGGAGGATAGCCTCGCCGCAAGCTGCAGCGCGGCGATGAGACTGGCCGGGTCGGCGCGGCCCGTTCCGGCGATATCAAAGGCGGTACCGTGGTCGGGCGAGGTGCGCACGAACGGCAAGCCGAGAGTGACGTTGACTGCGTGATTGAAGGCCAGCGTCTTGATCGGAATCAGCGCCTGATCGTGGTACATCGCCAGCGCCACGTCGTAGCTCGCCCGCGCCGCCCGATGAAAGAGCGAGTCGGCGGGCAGCGGGCCGCGGGCATCGATGCCTTCGGCCTTGAGACGTTCGACGGCGGGACGGACCACGGTCAGGTCCTCGTCGCCGAGCGCGCCATCCTCGCCCGCGTGCGGATTGAGCCCGGCGATGGCCAGACGCGGACGGGCGATGCCGAAGCGTTCGCGCAGGTCGCGGGCGACGATGCGGGCGGTTTCGACCACGAGACTCTCGCTCAATCGGGGGATGACGTCCTTCAGCGCAAGATGGATTGTCACCGGCACGACCGCGAGCTCGGGCGACCACAGCATCATGACCGGTCGAGCTGACACTCCGGTCGCTTCCTCGGCCAGCTTGCCGAGATATTCGGTGTGTCCGGGTTCAGGAAATCCCGAGCGGTAAAGCACGTTCTTGGCCACCGGATTGGTGACGACGGCGGCCGCCGCTCCGGCGTGGACGTCGGCGACGGCGCGGCGGATCGCCGCGAGCGCCGCCGGCGCGCTGGATTGGTCCGGTCGGCCCGGCTCGGCGCTGACCGGCACGGCGATGTCGACGACGGGCAGCGCGGTCGCAAACGCCGCCACCGCCGCTGCCGGCTCTACCACCGCAAGGGCCATGTCGGGTGCGATCCGTTCCACGCGTCGCGCGATGAAGGCCGGATCAGCGAGAATATAGAAGGGAGGCAGGCCAAGTTCCGCGCGCCGGCGCCAGGCGGCCAAGGTGATGTCGGGACCGATGCCGGCCGGCTCACCCAGCGTCAGCGCCAGAGGCAGTGTCATCACGCTCGAGCCTATTTGTACTCCAGCATCGCGCCCCGACGTAGCTCCTGCAAGTATGCCTTCGATCGCTCTTCGTAACGCTGGGCCATGATGGACTCGCGCACCTGACGGCGCACCGGCGAATTGTCGGCCGCGGATTCCTTCTTGGCACAGATCGCAAACATCTCGACGCCGAACTTAGTCACTTCGGGCGCTGTTAATCGGCCGACCTCGATGCCTTCGAGCACCTTGCGCAGCTCCGCAGGAATGTCGGCCGAGCTGCGAATGACCTGATCGCGCACCGCGACGTCCTTGAGGGCGCGAGCGAAGGCAATTCCGGTGTCGCAGTCCTGAAACCGGTTGCGCAGCGCTTCCGCTTCACGCTTGCGTCCCTCGACGAACGCTTCCGCCGATCCAGTTGGGACGAGGAACAGGATCGGCCGCAGCGTGTAGTCGTAACCGACGGCGTCGCTCGATTTCGAGTCCATCGCGGTGAGGATATCCTTGTCGCCGATTTGCAAGCTTGAGGAGTATCGTCCACGCACGAGTTGTGGCCAGGTGAGGTCCGCTTTGATACGGGCCTTGAGGGTTGTGACGTGGATGCCCGATTTGGCGAGCTGCTCGGTCAATTGATCCGCCGTCAAGCGCATGCGGCCTGCCATCGTGGCATAGGCACTGTCGATTTCGGAGCTGGAGATTTCCAGTCCGAATTTCTTGGCCTCGCGCACCTTGAGCTTCTCGTTGATCAGCTCGTCGAGAACCTCCTGGCGCGTTGGCGCCTTGTGCGTCGACAACTGAGTGAGCTTGCTGCGCTGGTCGATATCGAGCGCCGTGATCGGCTCCCCATTGACGATGACCACGATCTGCTGGGCGTGCGCGGCGGCGCCCAGCGCCGATACTCCGACCGCGAGGAGGGCGGCGGTGAATAGATTGCGACAGGCTCGGCGACAGTCGATCATCATTACTCCGTCAGCTGTCCTCTTCAGTCCTACCCCCGTTCCCGAGAACCACGATTGTATACTTCAGTCGGGCGGTTGAGCTCAAACGATCGGCGCGGCTAGTGCGAGCTGCCGAGTGCCCCAGCACCAAGCGGGCTCACGCCTTGTGCGCCCGTGCTCGTAGTTCCGCCGAGCGTGCGCAGGGTGATCTGCGCCATGTAGGTATGGTTGACGGTCACACTGCCGCTGTAGGCGTAGCTTGTAATGTAGTTCAGGGCCAAGATTGAGGCAGTCGTCGATATAGCCGACGCCGATCTGGGTCTGGGTAAGCGACTTGGCATGGATGTCATACCCGGCTCCGCCCAGCAGGACCCAGTTCGGGTCGAGCTTGAAGCGGGCAGTGCCGAGAATGCCCTCGCGGCGGTCCAGGAACCCGATCAACGGCTGCGCCGCGTAGTTGCCGTACATTATCGTCGTTGTCCAGCGGCCGAACGAGGCAACCGTTTCGAGTTCGGTGCGCTGCAGGGTGAAGTCGGTCTCGGAGAAGCGGAAGCGCGAGGTGAAGGTCAGCGCGGCACTCGGCTGGTAGGACGCGCGCGCCACGTAGTCCGATGCCGCCGTGTCGAGACCGCTATTGAGTCCGGTATTGGTCGTGCTGGGGAGCGCAAACGAGTTCAACCCATAGATTTGGTAGGATTGTCCGAACAAGAAATTGACGTTGCCGCCGCGATTAAACTGGGCGGTGTATTGGATGCCGGCATTCACCCGCCCGCCACCCTCGACGCGATCCCAACCGGCAAATTTGTTCACCTTGAACAGGTTCGAGTCGTCGAAGATCAGGCTTTGCGCGTCCTCGTTGGGAAACGAGCCTACGAAGGTTTCGTTTGGCCGTAAGATCAGTTGGCCGATGGGCTCGATCGTCTGCGTGCCCCAGGACTGCACGTTGATCAGCGGATAGCGGTATTCGAGACCGGCGACCGGCATCACCCGCCCGATATCGCTCTGGCCGGTATTGATGAAGTTGGCGACCCCCGGTTGATTGGAGATGTTCATGTCGGCGACATCCGCGCGCACGCTGATGAACGGGGTAAACATCTGGCCATACGAATCGATGACCGTCGTCTTCCAATTCCACTCGGTGGAGCCTCGGGTGTAATCGCCGGGGACGCCGCGCAGCACGCAATTGGTTTTGTTGATGAGCGCGGGGTCGGCGGTTTGGGCACAGAGACCACCAACGAGAGCGACCTTCGAAATCGCGTCGAAATTCGCCTGGTCGCGGTTGAGGCTGATCAGATTGTTATGGAAGCTCAGCTCTCCCCCGAAGATCGGACTGTTGAAGACGTAATCGTGATCGATCACAGGGTGTACGACCGGAAGCTGGGCTTGCACGTCGACCGGTGACAGCCCGTAAAAATATTGTGTGCGTGCGTCAAAGTAGCTGCGGTCGCCGCGACCGGCGAGATAGAGCTGGGACAGCGCGTAATCAGGGGTGATGTTGACGCCGATCAGGTTGCTCGGGACTTGCAGGTTACGGATCAACCCATAGTCATAGAGATAGTTCTTGTCCGAGAGCAGCGTCCCGCTCCAGCCCCACACCCACTTGTCGGACAGGTTGAATTGGCCCGATGTTTCCAGGCTTCCGCGCCAGTCGAGGTAACCCGGCGTGTTGATGAAGGGCTCTTTATCGAGCTGAAAGATGCCGGTGGCACGAATGCTATAGGCGCCGTCAAGCAGCCGCTGTCGCCACTCGCCCTGCAGCAGTGGCCCCTGCTTGCTTGTTATCATCGGCGTGAAGGTGAAATCGTAATCAGGAGCGAGTGCCCAGTAATAAGGCACCGCGACGCCGACGCCATAAACCGAGCTGCTGCTGAACATCGGCGTCAGCACGCCGGTCTTGCGTTTCACCGTCGGATCGGGCGCCGACATGTAGGGCATATAGGCCAACGGCACGCCACCGAATTCGAGCAGCGCGTCCTCGAAATAGATCATCTTCTCGTCTTGATCGTGAATGATCCGTGCCGCTTTGACCTGCCATTTCGGCGGCCTGGTCGGATTCTCCACGCACGGCTCGCAGGCGGTGTAGACACCATCGTGGAACACGGTGAAATTGCCGGAGCGCTCCGCCCGCGGCGCCGCGAAACGAGTCTGCTCGGGCGCGTCGAGCCGCAGCGAGTCGACGAAGCCGTCGCGATAATCATCGCTCAGGTCCATGATTTCGCCGTGGGTGATGGTGCCGTCGGCCTCGGTGAGTTGCACGTTTCCTTCGGCGTGCAGGCGCTTGGTTTTCTGATCGTAGATCACGCGGTCCGCTTCGAGGGTGGAGCCGCCGAAGTAGAGCTGAACGTTGCCGACCGCCGAGACGCGCTCGTTGGTGTAGTCGTAATTGATCTCCTCGGCGCGCACGAGCATCTGCTCCTGCGAACGCTCCTGCCGCACGACCGGTTTCGGCCGCGGCGGGAACATCAGCAGCTGAGCCGTCGCCGGCGACACGGCGCCGGCACCGGCAAGCAGCGCGACGGCGGCCGCAAAAATGACCAGCGCGCCCCACGACGTGCGGCGGCGCGGCAATCGCGGACGGTTGGCAGCGCGCGCCATCACCCGTCCTCCTGGTAAAGCAGCGCAACCAAGCCGATTATCGACCCTAGGGCGGCGGGCAGGCCTGCTGCGATCGAAGGGCCCATCAGCTCGGCTTTGCTCAAATCTCCGGTGACCTTCGACAGGATATAGAGCGCAAAGCCGGCGCCGATGCCGCCCAGCACGATCTTCTGCACGCCTCCGAAGCGGAAAAACCGCAGACTGACGGAAGCGGCCAGCAGCACCATGGCCGCCAGATAGAAGGGCTGTGCCAATAGCTGGTAATATTGCAATCGATAACCGGCGGCCGCCAATCCTGCGCTTTCGGCGTGGTCGATGTACGACGACAGTTCCCAGAACGGCACGGTCTCCGGCGTGGCGAAGCTTTCGCCGACCTGCACCGGCGTGAGCGGGGTCTTGAGCAGGAGCGTCTGGCGGTCCGAGGGAGCCATTGCGCTGGCGTAGAATCGAGGCTCCTCTAGGCGCCAGTGCCCTTCTTCGAGCGTTGCGCTTTTCGCTTCGATTCGGTCGCGGAAGTGACCGTCGGCGTCGAACCGGAAGACGGTCACGCCGCCCAATTCAATTCCCTGTTGTCGGCTCGATTTGGCGTTGATCACGGCCTGGCCGTCTTCGCTGCGTTGGCGCAGCCAGAAACCGCGTCCGGTGGTGCGGAAGCTGTTGTCGCGTCCGGAGAGATCGGCCTCCAGGCGCGTAGAATACTCGCGCAAGGTCGCCGAGATCGGGTTGTAAACCGTCGTCAATACGACACCGATGAACCCGGCGATGATGAGAGCGGGCGCGATGAATTGCCAGGCCGAGATGCCCGCCCCCCTTGCGACGACGAGCTCCAAGCGGCGCGACAAGTTCAAATAGCAGAACATCGCGCCGACCAGCACGGCGAACGGCATCACCCGCTCGGTGATGAAGGGCACGCGAAACAGCGTGATCTGCGCAATCACCAAGGCCGACACGTCCTTGATGTCCGCAGAACGGCGCAGCAATTCGAGATAATCGATCAGCGCCGTCAGCACCAGCGTTCCCGCGAATACCGCCATCACGGCGGAGAGGAAACGCCGTCCGAAGTATCGTGAAAGGGTGCCGGCGATCATGACGTTTGACCCATCAGCGCATTCGTGCGCTGCGTCATGCGCTCCATGGCGCGGGTGATTGCATTGGCGATGAACACGGGGGGCTCGATGATGACCCCGCGCGAAATGGCGACATAGCCCAGCACGAAGGTCGTCGTCAGCGCGAGATAGGGGAGCAGCAGGGCGATCGGCGTGTGCACCCCTGCGATCGTCCCGACGAAGCCAAGTCCGCGCAAAGCCGCCACGGCGCTGATCGCGCCCAGCAGCGACATGGTGCGACCCTGTCGCGTGGTACGCGGCGCGCCGAGATAGGCATAGGCCAGCACGACGAAGGCGAGCGGGTAAAGCGGCGCCGTGATTCGGTCGTGAAATTCGGCGCGGACTTGCGCCGGCTCGTCGGCAAACGCGACCTCGGTCCGCGAGCCATCATAAAGCTCCCAGAGGTAGCGTTCGCGTACCGAGTATTTCAGGCTCTGGTTGCCGTTCGAGAGCCAAGTCAAGTCGAACCCATAGCTGTTGAACGTGACCAACGCCGGATCGCGCTGCCCGGTTTCGTGACGCTGCACGCTGCCGTTCTCCAGCACGAGAAAGGCGCCGCGCTCGTTTTTCACGATCTGGCCTTCCTCGGCCAGGATGGTCGCCCGCTCCTTGGGGTCGCGCTGGTCGTCGATCAAGATGCCGAGCAACTGTCCGTTGGGACGCCGCTCGCGAATGTGCAGCGTGACCCGCTGTTCCAATTGGATGAAACGACCGGGCTGCACGATGTTGGAGACAAGGTCAGCGCGAACGTCGGTTGCCCAGCGCCGTAGCTCGCGCAGTCCCCAGGGCGAGACATAGATGCTGATCGCGGCAACGAGGAGCGAGACGACTAGCCCGGCGGCCAGGAACGGGCGGAACAGAATCCAGGGCGGCATTCCGGCCGCATTCATCACGATCAGTTCGGAATCGTTGCCGAGCTTGTTGAGCACGTGCGCAACCGCGATCATCAGCGCGATCGGCGCGATGATCAGCACGAGCAGCGGAATGATGAGACCGGTGATCCCGATGAATACGAAGATGCTCTGGCCCTGATTCGTCATCAGGTCGATGTCGCGCAGCGCCTGGGTGATCCACATGAGCGCGGTCACGCTGGCGCAAATGACCAGGAACGCACCAAGCGTGGTGCGAAAAATATATCGGCCGATGGACCCCATCGATTTGCGCGTCCCCGCTCGCGACGAAGCCTCGGTGCGTCGGGCCCCCTATGCCCGCCGCAGTGCACCGATGCTAAACGAAGCCCCTTTTTTACCCCGTATTTGATCCGGCAACAAAGTGGCTTGGCCAAGGCAAAGCCTTTGACTATGCACAACAAAACGTTAATCGGCGCCGTGTGTCTCGGCGGCCACAGGGGATTGCCCGTCCCGCCCCCCGTCGACGACGCCGAAGATCCCTTTTGGACAAGTGGTCTGGGACCAGGTTTTAACCTTATGAACTCGGTCGCCGTCGGGGGGCGGATGGCGCCACGGTGGGGAAAACGCGTCAGTTTCGGCCTCTTCCCGGCCTAACGGACCATGATTCTTGCGGGAATCGGCGCAGGCTTGATCGCCTCCGCAAAACCGGGTTCCACTTTTGGGGCGCGCGCCGCGTGCCAATCGAGAGGAGACGAGCCTTATGTCTGGCCGCCTGGAGCTTGAATTTGCCCCCCTCGGCACGCCCGCCAAAGGCGTTCTTGTCCTGTTCTGCGAAGACGAGCTCAAATTCGGTTCGGCGGCGCGGCGCGCGCTCGCGCCAACCGGCGACTTGGTTCAGCGAGCGG
>DASSGH010000117.1:0-18249 GCA_035693615.1 Xanthobacteraceae bacterium | reverse complement strand
GCAATTGCGGCATCACGTTCTAGTGCATGGGTGGGCCGGGAAGGGAGACACGGCTTTCTCTTGCCGTGCGCCGCAGGATCGGTACCACACCCTCCCCGGAGAAGGGTCCTTCGCACGATTTTTCGCTAGCACAATAGGTGGCGACGGCTCGCCCGGGTGTCAAGTAAACGCGGAAATTCAAGCAAATAGCGGGCGGCGACGGCCACGGGAGGAACGAGTTCAGGCGAATCGGCCGCGGTTGCGCCTTGCGGTTGCAGCGCCCTCACGCGCTCGCGTCGCCGGTCCGATCGGCCCGGTCGGCGTAGATGTAGAGGGGCCGTGCGGTGCCCTCCACCACCTCTTTCGAGATCACGACCTCCTCCACGCCTTCGAGGCTCGGCAGGTCGAACATGGTGTCGAGCAGGATGCCTTCCATGATGGAACGCAGTCCGCGCGCGCCGGTCTTGCGGTCGATGGCCTTGCGCGCAATGGCGCTCAGCGCCTCCTCCGCAAGCGTGAGATCGATCGACTCCATCTCGAACAGCCGCTGGTATTGTTTCACCAGCGCGTTCTTGGGTTGGGTCAGAATGAGCTTGAGCGACGGCTCGTCGAGATCCTCGAGCGTCGCAACGACCGGCAGCCGGCCGACGAACTCCGGGATGAGGCCGTACTTCAGTAGATCCTCCGGTTCCACCTCGCGGAAAATCTCGCCGGACTTACGATCCTCCGGCGCCAATACCTTTGCGCTGAAGCCGATCGAGGTCGAGCGCCCGCGCGCGGAAATGATCTTCTCCAGCCCGGCAAAGGCGCCGCCGCAAACAAACAATATGTTGGTTGTGTCGACCTGCAGGAATTCCTGCTGCGGATGCTTGCGTCCGCCCTGCGGCGGCACCGACGCGATGGTGCCTTCCATGATCTTGAGCAGCGCCTGCTGCACGCCTTCGCCCGACACATCGCGGGTGATCGAGGGGTTGTCGGACTTGCGGCTGATCTTGTCGATCTCGTCGATATAGACGATGCCGCGCTGAGCGCGCTCGACATTGTAATCGGCCGACTGCAGCAGCTTGAGGATGATGTTCTCGACGTCCTCGCCGACGTATCCGGCTTCGGTGAGCGTCGTCGCATCGGCCATCGTGAACGGCACGTCGAGGATGCGCGCCAACGTTTGCGCCAGCAGCGTCTTGCCGGAGCCGGTCGGTCCGATCAGCAGGATGTTGGACTTCGCCAGCTCGACGTCGTTGTGCTTCGTCTGATGGTTGAGGCGCTTGTAGTGATTGTGCACCGCGACCGAGAGCACCTTCTTGGCGTGATCCTGGCCGATAACGTAGTCGTCGAGAACTTTGCGAATCTCCTTGGGGGTCGGAATGCCGTCGCGCGACTTCACCAACGAGGATTTGTTCTCCTCGCGGATGATGTCCATGCACAGTTCGACGCACTCGTCGCAAATGAATACGGTCGGACCGGCAATGAGCTTGCGCACCTCGTGCTGGCTCTTGCCGCAGAACGAGCAGTAGAGCGTATTTTTCGACTCGCCACTGCCGACCTTGCTCATTCCGTTTCTCCGTCGGCCGACTCTCGCGCGGGCAAACCGGCCGCCTTGCCGCAAACCATAACAGGCGCTGATTTAAGAGTCCGTAGCGCCAATGTCACAGGCCTCCACGCTTTCCGGGCCATCCTGGCCAAATCACCCCCTAGCGAACCACGGTACCGACGGCATAATCAAGAATTTATTAATCAGCCAGAGGTGACTCCGACGCCCCGTCTGGCCCCGGCCCGCCGGACCAGAACGCTTGGCCAGAAACGCGAACTCACGCGGCCTTCGACGCGTCCTCCGGCCGCTTGTCGATGACCTTGTCAACCACCCCCCACTCTACCGCCATCTCGCCGGTGAGGAAGTAGTCGCGCTCGAGCGCATCCTCGATTTTCTTGAGCGGCTGACCGGTATGCTTCACGTAAATTTCGTTCAGCCGCTTCTTCAGATTCAGGATCTCCTGGGCATGCAGCATGATGTCGGTCGCCTGGCCCTGGAAGCCGCCGGAGGGCTGGTGCAGCATGATCCTGGAATTAGGCAGCGCGAAGCGCATGTCCTTGTGTCCGGCGGCGAGCAGCAGCGAGCCCATGGAGGCGGCCTGGCCGATGCACAACGTCGACACCGCCGGCCGCACGAATTGCATGGTGTCGTAGATCGCAAGCCCGGAGGTCACCACTCCACCGGGCGAGTTGATGTACATCGCGATCTCTTTCTTCGGATTGTCCGCTTCCAGGAACAAGAGCTGAGCGACGACGAGGGTCGACATGACGTCCTCGACCGGGCCGCTGATGAAGATGATCCGCTCCTTGAGCAACCGCGAGAAGATGTCGTAGGCCCGCTCGCCGCGGTTGGTCTGCTCGACCACCATCGGCACGAGCGTGTTCATGTAGGTGTCGTGGGGATCACGCATGGGTCGACCTGTCCTGCTCGGCGGCTCGCGCGGGCGGGAAGCCGCCGTGCTGCTCCACTACCGCCACGCATGTCTTGATGCACTCGTCACAGATATATACGGACGGCCCCGCCACAAGCCGCCCGACCTGGTCGGCGCTCTTGCCGCAGAACGAGCAGCGTAGCCTCGATTGCGTCCGCAGCAGCCCTGCTATGACACTAAGCGTCCGTTGCATGCTCCTATACCCACGATTCGCGCCGGCACAACACCAGGATGGGTGCTCAAACTTAGAGATTTTCCAAGCCTGCTCCGCCGCAACGCAGTCGGATTCGGCTAGGCAATCCATCACGATTGGCCAGCGGCGCCCTTTTCATCCTCCTCGTCCTTGAGGAGGTCCTCGCGCGAGACTTGCTTCTCGGTAATTGCGGCAAGCTCGATGAGGAAGTCGACCACTTTTTCTTCAAAGATCGGCGCCCGTATGGCCGCCACGGCAGCAGGATTCTTCCGGTAATACTCCCAGATTTCCTGCTCGCGGCCGGGGATTTGACGGGCGCGTTCGACGATCGCGCGCGTGAGCTCCTCCTCGGTCACCGTGATCTTGTTCTTCTCGCCGATTTCCGCGAGCACCAGGCCAAGCCGCACCCGCCGCTCGGCGATGCCGCGGTACTCCTCGCGCGCTTTCTCTTCGGTGGTACCCTCGTCGGCAAAGGTGCGCCCCTGCGCCTTGAGGTCGCCCTCGACCGCGTTCCAGACGTTGCGAAATTCATCCTCGGCCAGCGTCGGAGGCAGCGCGAACTTGTGCATCTCGTCGAGCTTGTCGAGAAGCTGGCGTTTGAGCCTCTGTCGGCTGAGCGCAGCGTGTTCTTGCTGGAGGCGCGCTTTGACCGCCTCCTTGAGTTTATCGAGCGATTCCAAACCCAGCGATTTCGCAAATGCGTCGTCGAGGGTGACCGTGCTGGGGGCTTCGAGCGATTTCGCCGTCACGTCGAATTCGGCGTCTTTTCCCGCAAACTGCGAGTTCACGTAATTTTCGGGAAAGGTGACCTTCACCACCCGCGTGTCTCCGGCAGCCATGCCGACGAGCTGATCCTCGAATCCGGGAATGAAAGTGCCGGCACCGACATTGACGCCGACGTCGCCGCCGGTGCCGCCTTCGAACGGCGCACCGTCGATCCTGCCGGTGAAGTCGATGACGACGCGATCGCCTTTTTCGACCTTCGCCCCATCGGCCTTCGCAGCGAACGGCCGGTTCTGTTCGGCGATCTTGTCGAGCGCTTCATTGAGCTGCGCGTCCGTGACCTCCGCGACCTGCCGTTCGAGCTTGATGCCTTGGAAATCCGCCAGCTCGATCTTGGGTAGTATCTCCAACGCGAGCGTGTAGGCGAGATCGGATTGTCCGCCGATCACGTTCTCGACCGCGGTGGCTTCGTTCGGAATCGTGACCTTGGGCTCCATGGCGAGCTTGAGGCCACGCTCGCTGACGATCTTGGCGTTGAGTTCACGGATGACCGCCTCGATGGTTTCGGCCATCACCGCCTTGCCGTAGATCTTCCTCAGGTGGTTGACCGGGACCTTTCCCGGGCGGAAACCGCGCATCTGGACGCGGTCCTTGAGCTCGCCAAGCCGCTCGGTGACCCGCGCCTCGAGGTCGGCTGCCGGGACCTGGACCTGAAATTCGCGCTTGAGGCCGTCGGAAAGAGTTTCGGTAACTTCCATGTTGCCAAATCTACTATTGCGCGGTCGCTGCAGTCCCCTTCCACCCCGGCGGAGCCAGTCGGGCGCCTCTATCGCGGCGTGGTGCGGGCGGAGGGATTTGAACCCCCACGACTTTCGTCACGGGAACCTAAATCCCGCGCGTCTACCAGTTCCGCCACGCCCGCGTCGGCGACGCCGGCTTGCGCTGCGGCCGGGCGGCGCGGCTTATATCACGGCCAAACTCCGCGGCGCACGACAAAAATAGGCGCGTGCGCGGGCCTTCTCAACCGTGATTTCGCTCCCGCCGTCCAGAGGCACCGGTGCGACTTGCGCGGCGACATGGTATATCGCGGGCTGATCCGCGGTCCGCCAAACAAAACCAAAACGCGGTCAAGGAGCACATGTGTCGAGGGTCCCGTCGCGTCGGCGGTTTCTTCTCGCAGCAATTGCGCTGACCGCTTTCGGCGGCGCCGGCAGGCAAGGCCGGGCGCAAGCTTGGCCGACAAAGCCGATCCGCGTGATCGTGCCTTTGACCGCCGGCAGTGCCACCGATGTCATGGCGCGCCTCGTCATGGATCAAGTGTCGGCGCGTCTCGCGCAGCCCATCATCGTGGAAAACCGCCCTGGCGCCGGAAACACCATCGGCATGAGCGCGGTCGCAAAAGCCGACCCCGACGGCCACACCATCCTCGCCAATTCTTCGACCCACACCGTAACGCCGGCGACCCGCTCGAATTTGGGTTTCGAAATGACGGATCTCGCCGCCATCGTTCCGCTCGGCAACATGCCTGTGGTCATGGTGGTCAACCCCGCCAAGGGCTACAAGACGCTCACCGACTTCGTGGCTGCGGCAAGGGCGAAGCCCGGCACGGTCAACTATGCATCGGCCGGCGCGGGAAATTCCTCCCACCTCAACGGCGAGCGGTTCCGGTTGGCAGCCGGATTTGAGGCGGTGCATCTGCCGTTCAAGGGCGCGCCGGAGGCGCTGACCGAGGTCGTCGCCGGGCGCGCGGACTTTTACTTCGCACCGTTGATCAACGCCTTGCCCTTGCTGAAAGACGGGCAACTGCAGGCGCTCGCGGTGAGCGGGTCGGCGCGCGCGTCGGCCTTGCCGAACGTGCCGACGACGGTCGAAGCCGGATATCCCAACTCGGAATACAATTTCTGGGCCGGCGTCTTCGCGCCGGCAAAGACTCCAGCCGACATCCGCAGCCGTCTCTATGCGGAAATCGCGACCGCGCTTCAGCAACCGGCGATCCGCCTGAAACTCACGGACCTCGGCGCCGACCCGATGCCTTTGACCTCGGAGCAATTCGAGGCGCTGGTGCGGGGCGAGATCGCGAGCAACACGCACCTCGTCAAGGCCGCGGGCATCAAAGTGAACTGAGCCTCGACGCTCACCGCGCAGCGGTGAACTGGCCGCTGAGTTGGCGAAAAATCGCCGGCATGGCCTCGGGCAAATCCTCGGCGATCAGCCCCGTGCCGGCCGCATTCCCCGCCTCTCCATGCAGCCAGACTGCGGCCGAGGCTGCTTCGAATGCCGGCATGCCCTGGGCGAGGCAAGCGGCCGCGATGCCCGCCAACACGTCGCCCGATCCGGCGGTGGCGAGCCATGGCGGCGCATTCTCGGCAACCGTTGCGCGGCCGTCCGAAGCCGCAACTACCGTATCCGGGCCTTTGAGCAGGACGACGGCTCCGGCCTCCTGGGCCGCCTTGCGCGCCCTCTCAACTTTCGAACGAACTTCCGAACCCAGTGCCTTGAACAGGCGACCGAATTCTCCCTCGTGCGGGGTCATTAACGTGGCGGGGGCTCGTGCCCGGGTGGCTGCGAAGAGCTTCTGCGGCTCGTCGGCAAAACTGGTCAGGGCGTCGGCGTCGAGCACGACCGCCCGCTCGCCGGCAAGCGCGGCAAGAACCAGTTCTCGCATCGGGCGGCCCACTCCCCCGCCTGGTCCCAGCACCACGACGTTGCGGCGTCGATCGCTGAGGAATTCGGAAAGCTCATCGGCCCCGTCGACCGGGCGCACCATCACCGCCAAATTCGCTGCCGCGTTGACCGCTAGCGCTTCGCGTGGCGCGGCGATCGTCACCAGGCCTGCGCCCGCCCGCAACGCGCCGCGCGCGGCAAGCCGCGCCGCACCCGTCGAGGCGAGCCCGCCGGAAACGACGATCGCGTGACCGCGTGCATATTTGTGGCCATCGACACGCGGAAACGGAAAGCTTCCGCGCCACAGCTGCGGCGCGTTGCTCCACACGCGGGGCTTGAGGTCCTCAAGCACGGTTGCCGGAATACCGATATCGGCGATGCGGACGGTTCCACAGTGGAGCCGGCCCGGCAACAATGCGTGGCCGATCTTGCGACGGAAAAACGTCACCGTCTCCCTGGCCTTCACCGCCAGGCCCATGACCGCCGCGCTGGTGCCGTTGATCCCGCTCGGCAGATCGACCGCATAGACGCAGGACTGAGCGTTCATGGCCTCGATCATCGCCCGCGCGGCGCCTTCCACCGGACGATCGAGGCCAGCTCCGAACAAGGCATCGACGACAACGTCGGCCGGCATCAGTTCCGCCGGCACGGCGGTTACGAAAGGACCCCGCCAGCGCTGCGCGGCGATCGCCGCATCGCCTTTGAGCCGATTGGGGTCGCCAAACAGAAGCGTTCGCACCCGGTATCCGCGCTCGGCGAGCATGCGCGCGGCAATAAAACCGTCGCCTCCGTTGTTGCCCGGCCCCGCAACGACTGCGACGTGAACGCCGGGGGGATAACGGGCAGCGATCGCCTCGGCCACGGCGCGGCCGGCATTTTCCATGAGGTCGATCCCGGCAACGCCTCCCGCAATGGTGCGGCGGTCCGCGTCTGCCATCTCGGCGGTGCTGAGCAATTCGAGCATGGGCCGAAGAGTAATGCCGCCTGCTGGCGCGCGCGACTCCGCGTCAATTCCTTCGTTCCCAGCGCGAGATAGTCGAGACCGATCATAAAATAGGCAAATTGCTCAAATTGTAATCGAGGGGCTGATCGCGGCAGCCGCAACGCCGCACGCCAGGTCGGCTAAATGGCTGACCCGCAGCCAGTTTTTGGTCACTTCGCGCTTGGCACGGACCCTGCTAACCGTTGGCGCGGCCACGCCGGCGGGCGCCGCTGGCAGGCCCGGGGAAGGAAACGCGATGAAGAAGATCGAGGCGGTGATCAAGCCTTTCAAACTCGACGAAGTGAAGGAGGCGCTGCAGGAGGTCGGACTGCAAGGCATTACCGTTACCGAAGCCAAAGGCTTCGGACGCCAGAAGGGCCATACCGAGCTTTATCGCGGAGCCGAATACGTCGTCGATTTTCTCCCCAAGGTGAAGATCGAGATTGTGCTCGGCGACGACATGGTCGAGAAAGCCATCGAGGCGATCCGTCGCGCCGCCCAAACCGGCCGGATCGGCGACGGCAAGATCTTCGTCTCCAACATCGAAGAAGCCATTCGGATCAGAACCGGGGAGTCCGGATTGGACGCCATCTGAACTGGGCCTGCGCGTACGATTCCCCGCCGGCCCCTACGACCAGCAGACGAAAGGGTACTCGTTCATGACGACCGCCAAAGACGTGATGAAACTGATCAAGGACAACGACGTGAAATACGCTGATCTGCGTTTCACGGATCCGCGCGGCAAGTGGCAGCACGTCACGGTCGATATCACGACCGTGGACGAAGACACCTTCAGCGAAGGCATCATGTTCGACGGCTCGTCGATCGCAGGTTGGAAGGCAATCCATGAATCCGACATGCAGCTGATGCCCGACCCGGAGAGCGCCTGCATTGATCCGTTCTATGCGGAAACGACGCTGGTACTAGTGTGCGACACGCTCGAGCCGCTGACCGGAGAGCCGTACAACCGCGACCCGCGCTCGATCGCGAAAAAGGCCGAGGGGCTGGTTAAGTCCATGGGCGTGGGCGACACCGTGTTTTTCGGGCCCGAGGCCGAGTTCTTCATCTTTGACGACGTGAAATACGCGGCAACGCCTTACAATACCGGCTTCAAACTCGACTCCGTCGAATTCCCGACCAACTCGGACACCGACTACGAAGGCGGCAACCTCGGCCACCACATCGGATTCAAGAAGGGCTACTTCCCAGTGCCGCCGCTGGACACGGCGCAAGACATGCGCTCGGAAATGCTCGGCGCCATGGCTCGCATGGGCGTCAAGGTCGAAAAGCATCACCATGAGGTCGGCTCCGCGCAGCACGAACTCGGTATGAAGTTCGCGACCATGGTGAAGATGGCCGACCAGACGCAGATCTACAAATATTGCATCCAGCAGGTCGCGCAGATCTACGGCAAGAGCGTCACCTTCATGCCCAAGCCGGTCTACGGCGACAACGGCTCGGGGATGCATTGCCATCAGTCGATCTGGAAGGGCGGCAAGCCGACGTTCGCCGGCAACAAATATGCCGACCTATCGGAAACAGCGCTGCACTACATCGCCGGCATCATCAAGCATGCGCGCACGATCAACGCGTTCACCAACCCCACCACCAACTCCTACAAGCGACTGGTTCCCGGCTTCGAGGCGCCGGTGTTGCTGGCCTATTCGGTGCGCAACCGCTCCGCGTCGTGCCGTATTCCCCTCGCCTCTTCACCGAACGGCCGCCGCGTCGAGGTTCGCTTCCCGGATCCGCTCGCCAATCCGTATCTCGGCTTTGCTGCGATGCTGATGGCCGGCCTCGACGGCATCAAGAACAAGCTCAATCCGGGCTCGCCGATCGACAAGGACCTCTACGATCTGCCGCCCGCTGAGCTCAAGCAAATCCCCACCGTGTGCGGCTCGTTGCGCGAGGCACTCGGTTATCTCGACAAGGACCGCGACTTCCTCAAGGCCGGCGGTGTATTCGACGACGACTTCATCGATAGCTACCTCGACCTGAAGATGACTGAGGTCATCCGCTTCGAGCACACGCCCCATCCGGTCGAGTTCGAAATGTACTATTCGGCGTAGCGTCCTCCTCGCATCGCGGTGTGCGATGCAAACTTGAAAGGGCGCCCGCGGGCGCCCTTTCCTTTGGGGGTGACGAGCTTGACGGCTCAGCGTTTGGAGAACTGGAACGAACGCCTGGCTTTGGCCTTGCCGTACTTCTTGCGTTCGACCACGCGCGCGTCGCGAGTGATGAACCCGCCGCGCTTCAACGCGCCGCGCAGCTCCGGCTCGTAATTCATCAGCGCCTTGGACAGGCCGTGGCGGACGGCGCCTGCTTGGCCGGATAAGCCGCCGCCGGAAACCGTGCACGTGACGTCGTATTGACCGGCGCGATTGGTCGCCACCAACGGCTGCTGGATCAACATGCGCAGCACCGGACGCGCGAAATACGTCTCAACGTCGCGCGTGTTGATGGTGATCCTGCCGGCGCCCGGTTTGACCCAAACCCGCGCCACCGCATCCTTGCGTTTTCCGGTGGCATAGGCCCTGCCCTGCTTGTCGAGCTTTTGTACGTATTTCGGCGCCTCGGGCGCGGCAGCCGGCTTGAGCGCGGACAATTGATCGAGCGACTGCATGGTTTCAGCCATGGTCATGCGCTCCTTGTATTCTTGCGGTTCATGGCGGCGACATCGAGCGGTTCCGGGTTCTGCGCCGCATGCGGATGGGTCGGGCCCGCATAGACGCGCAGGTTACCGAGCTGGACGCGGCCCAGCGGTCCGCGCGGCAGCATGCGCTCGACCGCCTTCTCCACGATCCGCTCGGGAAACTTTCCCTCGAGGATCGAACGCGCGGTGCGCTCTTTGATGCCGCCGATATAGCCGGTGTGATAGCGATAGACCTTCTTCTCGCGCTTCCTGCCGGTGAGCAGGATCTTTTCTGCGTTGATGACGATGACATTGTCTCCGCCATCAACGTGCGGGGTGTAGGTCGGCTTGTGCTTGCCGCGCAGCCGGAGCGCTACCACGCTCGCCAGGCGCCCGACAACAAGGCCCGTCGCGTCGACGAGCACCCACTTTTTCTCGACCTCGGCGGGCTTGGCCGAAAAGGTTTTCATGGCGCAGGTCCGTACTGTTGGCCAACGAAGGTAGGAAACTTGCGGGCTCATACACCGGGACACCCACGGCGGTCAACGCGGTATTGATTAATTTCCCGCCATTTCAATGGCTTGAAATTACGGTTCCATAATACCGCTGCCGAGGGGAATTGCATAAGTGGAGGTCACGTGCGCAACCGGCTCCGCTTCCCCGTCCGAGCAGATCGTGACTTCCCCGGTCGCGAGGCGCTTGCCAAGTTTGAGCAGTCGCGCCTCGGCCACGAGGTCGCGCGGCGCGGCTTTGCGCAAGAAGTTGATATTGAGGTTGATGGTCACGGCCAGCGGCACTGGGCCGATGTTGGCGAGCACCGCTACATACATCGCAAAGTCGGCGAGCGCCATCATGGTCGGACCGGAGATCGTGCCGCCCGGGCGTAGCGACATGGGGCGGAACGCCTGGCGGACCCGGCAGCCGCGCTCCCACACGGCTTCAATTTCAAGCCCGCTGCCGGAATGGAAACCTTGCGGAAACTCGCGGCGAAGAAAGCCCTCGAGCTCCCCGACTGTCATCGCGACCGGCATTCGCCGCCCTCCCGGCGCACCAGAACTAGACGATTGCGAGCAAATGAAAAGGTCTACGGCAACTGCGAGCTCACGTCTGCCTGGCGTGCCCCCACCGCGCCACGCTCCAGGACCAGGGGGCGCGACGGCGCGTACGACTCATGCCTCGCCGAACTGCTTGCGCAACTCGTCCTTGGCCCGCATCAAGTTCTTCTTGCGGGACGTGGGCAGGATTTTGCCGGCACGATTGATATAGAACGTGAGCATGGACAGCGCGGAGCGAAATGCGCTGCTCTTGCGGCGCCTGCTTTTTTCAGCCGACCGTTTCAAGGACGCGGCAATCCGCTTGGGATCACGCGACGTGAAAACGCCCTTGTCGAGGGTGAGCGCATCGCTCTGTTCGGTCACATGACGCGACCAGCGCCTGCCTGTGCGGGCTCTCCGCGGCGAACCGCTGTGGCGGCCGCGCGCTTTCCGGCCGGCACTCCTTTTGCTCGCAGCAGCTTTCCTCGCCATCACGTCACCATGTCGCAGTACGCCTCTTTCCCCCTCAACGCGCCTGCTGAGGCCCTGTTCCGCAACCGCTTGCGCCGCCCGTCCGGCGCGCTAAGTAGTAGATGTACGATTTTCGGGCACGCCAGCCGATGACAGCTCACTCCCACGCTCGCGCCAAACCAGCCCCGGCCGCGAGCGAGCCGCCGCTGCTGCGGGAGACGATCGGCAACATAGCCGTTCTCACGCTCAACCGCCCGCAGGCCCGCAACAGCCTGTCCGAGGTGATGCTGGCCGGCCTGTCTCGCGAGCTTGATAGTCTCGCCGCGGACAAGCGTATTCGCGCGGTGGTGCTTGCAGCGCACGGAGCCGCGTTCTCCGCCGGCCACGACCTCAAGGAATTGACCGCGCACCGCGCCGACCCGGACGGCGGACGCAGCTACACCCGCCACATCATGGAGCGCTGCAGCGCCGTGATGCTTTCGGTCCTGCGGCTGCCGCAGCCGGTGATCGCCGCGGTGGAAGCGACCGCCACGGCGGCCGGATGCCAACTCGTCGCCACCTGCGATCTCGCCGTGGCCTCCACGACCGCGAAGTTCTGCACGCCGGGCGTGCATATCGGCTTGTTTTGCTCGACCCCGATGGTCGCGCTCTCACGCAACGTGGCGCGCAAGCACGCCATGGAGATGCTGCTCACCGGGGATATGATCTCAGCGAAGGACGCCCATCGCATTGGGCTCGTCAACCGCGTGGTCGAGGCGGGCAGCGCACGTGAGGAGGCGCTCAATCTCGCCCGCAAGATCGCCGCCAACTCGGCCGCCGCCGTGAAATTCGGCAAGGAGGCGTTCTACCAGCAGCTGGAGATGGGCATCGCCGATGCGTACGCGCACGCGACCGAAGTCATGGTGAAAAACATGATGGCGCGGGACGCCGAGGAAGGCATTGCCGCGTTCGTGGAAAAGCGCCAGCCGACCTGGGAGGGGGACTGAGGCGGGCTCACGAGTGGATCGCGCGCACGACTCCCTCGCAGCGGCGGCGCAGGCGAGGCCTGGCGAAATCGACGAAGGCGCGCAGCTTCGGCGGCGGGTGCCGTCCACCCGGGTAGAGAAGATGGATCGGCAAGTCCTCGCCCTCGTACGCCGACAGCAGTCGCAGCAGTGAACCGCGGGCAATATCGTCGGCAGCCTGGTAGCTGAGCACACGGGTGACGCCGAAGCCGGCTCTCACCGCGTCGAGAGCAGCCTCGGCCGTGGTCACGACGAGCCGCGGCTTTATTGACGCGCTTCCTTCGCCGGTCTCGCTCCGAAAGATCCAATGCTCCACACCTGCGATGCCGGAGAACGCGACGACGGCGTGGGCACCGAGATCCGCCGGCGCGTGCGGCGTGCCGTGGCGTGCGACGTAATCGTGGGAAGCAACAACGATGCGGCGAACCGCGCCCACGCGGGCCGCCACCGCCGAGCTTTCTGCGAGCGCACCGATGCGCACTGCGATGTCTAGCCCCTCCTCGACCAGGTCGACCGGTCGATCGAGCAAGCTGAGCATCACCGACACGTCGGGAAATTGACTGAGGAACTCGGTCACGATCGGCAGCACATGCAGCCGGCCGAACAGGATCGGCGCGGTCAAGCGCAGTTCGCCGCCCGGCGCCGTACCCGCGCCGGCGGCGGCCCGTTCGATCTCCTCGAGATCGGCGAGCACGCGGCGCGCGCCAGCGAGAAACCGGTCGCCCGCCTCCGTGAGGCTGACGGCGCGCGTGGTACGGTTGAGAAGACGCACCCCGAGCCGCGCTTCGAGGTCGCCGATGACGCGGGTCACTGCGGCCGGGGAACGGCGTAGCCGCCGCGCGGCTGCGACGAAGCTGCGCCGCTCGGCAACCTCAACGAACACCGCGATGGCGTCGGCGCGATCCATTGTTCGCATAGCCGGAATAATCTGTTGCAATTTGTGCAGATTATCATCGTCACACGCAACAGTATAATCGCAAGGTTAGGAGTATTACAGAACGGATGCCTGACCTCACCCGACACCGATGCCATGACGAACAACAGTGACATCGTCTTCACTCCGGCTGCCCGGCACACCCAGGCCCAGCGCGGCTCGGCGCGCACCTACGAGAAACGCATTGCTGCCGGCTTTCCGGATCGTGTGACACCTGAGCTCGCCGCCTTCATCGGCGAGCTCGATACCGCGTTTCTTGGCACCGTCTCGGGCGCCGGCGCGCCCTATATCCAGCACCGCGGCGGGCCGAAGGGCTTCATCAAGGTGCTCGACAAGAAAACGCTGGGCTTTGCCGACTTCGCCGGGAACCGGCAGTACATCACGATCAGCAACCTCACGGATAACGATCGCGCCTATCTGTTCCTGCTCGATTTCGCGCGACAGCGACGTATCAAGCTGTGGGGACGCGCGCGCGTGGTCGAGGACGATCCCGCGTTGCTCGCCCGCCTTAGCGACGCCGGTTATCGCGCGCGCCCGGAGCGCGCGATCCTGTTCACGGTCGAGGCGTGGGACGTCAACTGCTCCCAGCACATCACCGCGCGTTTCACCGAGGACGAGATCGCGCAGGCGACAGCGCCGCTGCTGGAGCGCATCGCAAGGTTGGAGACGGAGAACGCGCGGCTGCGCGCTGCGGCGGTCGCAAGCGCGGTCACTGAGGCGGCGGACGCGCCCGGAGCGGCGTCGTAGGCGCACCCTTTCCAGCCCGCGCAGACCTCCATATCTTCGCAACCGAAGGCAACGCCGGCATGGACCACGACAGCTACGACGACCGTTACATCCGCGGCATTCTCAACACCGTCAAGACGATCGCGATGGTGGGGGTTTCGGCGAATACCAGCCGGCCAAGCTACTTCGCGTTCAAATACCTGCTTGAGCGCGGCTATAGCATGGTCCCGATCAATCCCGGCCTGGAAGGGCAAGACTTGCTGGGCCGTAAGGTCTACGCCAAGCTCGCCGACGTCCCAGAACCCATCGACATGGTCGACATCTTCCGAGCGTCGCGCTACGCGCCCGGCATCGTCGAGGAAGCGCTTGCGCTCAGTCCGCGCCCGCAGGTGATTTGGATGCAGCTCGGTATCCGCAACGACGAGGCAGCGCAGCTCGCCGAGGCGAACGACCTCAAGGTGGTGATGAACCGTTGCCCGAAGATTGAGTACGGCCGCCTGTCGTCGGAGATCGCCTGGATGGGCGTGAACACCCGTACCCTGACCGCCAAGAAGGCTCGCCTGTTCGGACGCGGCATCCAGCGCATGGCGCTCGACCGTGTCACGCTGGCCGGCGCCGCCGACTCGGCGACGCGCACGCACAAGCCCGACAACGGCAGCCGCTAACGACAAACTTTGCCGCGGCCCGTCCGGCGCGGATAGGGCACCCGCTGCAAGTCTTGACGGGCCAAGGCGCTACGATAAACCAGTTTTTAGGATCCGCGGACCGCCCGGTCCCGGCGAGACGAGGACCGGCCATGACCGACCGCATCCCAGGCTTTGCCACGCTCGCGATCCATGCCGGCGCGCAGCCCGATCCGACCACCGGCGCGCGCGCGACGCCGATCTACCAAACGACATCGTTCGTGTTCGAAGACGTCGATCACGCGGCCTCATTGTTCGGCTTGCAGACCTTCGGCAACATTTACACGCGCATCGGCAATCCGACCAACGCGGTATTGGAGGAGCGCGTCGCCGCGCTCGAAGGCGGTACCGCCGGATTGGCGGTCGCCTCCGGGCATGCCGCGCAAGTCGTCGCCTTGCATTGCCTGATGACTCCGGGCGACGAATTGGTGGCTGCAAAGAAGCTTTATGGCGGCTCGATCAACCAATTCAATCACGCGTTCAAGAATTTCGGTTGGAACGTCGTGTGGGCCGAGCCCGACGACATCGCCACGTTCGAGCGCGCGGTGTCACCGAAGACCAAGGCGATTTTCGTCGAGTCGATCGCCAATCCCGGCGGCGTCATCACCGATATCGAGGCAATCGGCAAGGTGGCCAAGAGCGCCGGCGTTCCGCTGATCGTCGACAACACCCTGGCCACGCCATATCTTTGCCGCCCAATCGAGTATGGCGCCGACATCGTCGTGCACTCGCTGACGAAATTTCTCGGCGGTCACGGCAATTCGATCGGCGGGGTCATCGTCGACGGCGGCACCTTCAATTGGTCGCGCGAAAAGCGCTATCCGATGCTGTCCGAACCGCGGCCGGAATATCATGGCATCGTGCTGCACGAGACCTTCGGCAATTTCGCATTCGCCATCGCCTGCCGCGTACTCGCATTGCGCGATCTCGGGCCGGCGCTCTCGCCCTTCAATGCGTTTCTCATTCTCACCGGCATCGAAACGCTGCCCCTGCGGATGCAGCGGCACTGCGACAATGCCCTGGCGGTGGCGCAATGGCTCGCCGATCAGCGCGAGGTCGCTTGGGTGAGCTATCCGGGACTCGCCGGCGACCGCTACCACAATCTGGCCAAGAAGTACGTGCCGAAGGGCGCGGGCTCCTGCTTCACATTCGGACTCAAAGGCGGCTACGACGCAGGAGTCAGGCTCGTTTCCAACGTGAAGCTGTTCTCGCATCTCGCCAATATCGGCGACACCCGCTCGCTGATCATTCATCCCGCCTCGACCACGCACCGCCAGCTCACCGACGCGCAGAAAGTCCAAGCCGGCGCCGGCCCCGATGTCGTGCGGCTTTCGATTGGGCTCGAAGACAAGGCCGACATCATCGGCGATCTCGAGCAAGGATTGGCTGCGGCCTGACGACTGGACGCGGGATCTGCGTCCCTTACTTACGCAACGTGCGCGCGACATAGTCGCGAACGCGCGCGAACGTCTCGGGCGCGGCCCACATCTGCTCGACCGCGGCATCGACATCCGCCGCCTGCATGCGCTGCAATGCCGGCTGGCGGATCTGTCGTTTGCTCAATGCGAAGGCTTTCGGCGGCAGAGCCGCCAGTGCATTGGCGGCTTCGATCGCGCGCTCGAGAAGCGCCGGCGGCTCGACAACCTCATGCACCCAGCCGCGCGCGAGCGCCTCGAGCGGCGTAAAGGTCGCACCGCTGGAGATCGCGTCGGCAAAGAGCTGGGGCGCGGTGGCGTCACGCATGATCTCCATGGCGACCGGCGGGAACGGAACCCCGACGAGAAGCTCCGTCACGCCGATACGGCCGCCTTCGCGCGCCATCAGCCGGCGGTCGGCGGCGCAGGCGAGCACGCAACCGCCGGCAATGGCGTGCCCATTGATCGCAGCCACGACCGGCGCCGCGTGGGAAAAGACCGAGGCGAACATGGCGCAAAGTGCCGGCAAGAATTTGTGGACATACGACGCACCGCCCTCGCTTAGGCGCAGGAGATCGACGCCGGCGGAAAATATGCGCCCGGTTCCGGTCAGCACCACCGCGCGCGACGATGACAGTTCTTTGAAGCGCGCGGTGAGCGTTTCGCAGAACTCCAGGCTCATTGCGTTCGCCTTGCCGTCCCCCAGCCGCATCACCGCCACGCCGCCTTGTTCGGTGAGCTCGATCACGTGGTTTGCTCCCCGTGACGCAGCGGCCGATCGCCCGCCGTCGCGCGGACACGCGCGGGTTGACGCACGAGCCGCTGTGCGTGCACGAGGGCGATGGTGAGGACCACCATCGCCATCCCCTGGTGCAGCAGCGCCAGTGCAAGCGGCGCCTGGTGCAGGAGTGTCGCAATCCCGAGCGCCGCCTGAAGGGTGACTGCAGACGCCAGCGCGAGCGCGGTCGTCAACGCGGAGCCTCCCCGCAGGGTGCGCGCAACGTCGAAGGCGTGCAGCAGCACGGCGGCTTCCAAAGCGTAGGCCATCATGCGGTGATCGAACTGCACCGTGAGCGTGTTCTCGAATAAATTGCGCCAGAGCGGGGCATTGAAGAACAAGCGCGAGGCGTCCGGCACGAGGCTTCCGTCGATCAGCGGCCATGTGTTGTAGATCAATCCGGCGCGCAAGCCGGCGACGAGCGCGCCGAGGTAGATCTGAACGATGACGATGACGAGGACCACCAACGCGCCGGCCCGAATGCGCGTGGGAACGACAATCGGCGTTCGTCGCGCGAGGCCCTGCGCCGTCCAGACGATCGCGGCGAAGATCACACAGGCGAGCGTCAAGTGGAACGCCAAGCGATACTGCGACACGCTCACGCGCTCGGCGAGGCCGGAGGCGACCATCCACCAGCCGATCGCGCCGAGCGCTGCGCCGAGAGCGAAAATCGTCCACAGCCGCGCGCGCAGCGGCGGCTCGACCCAACCGCGGCAGAGAAACCAGACAAACGGAACGAGGAACACGCCCCCGACGAGCCGCGCCAGCAGCCGGTGCGTCCATTCCCACCAATAGATCGTCTTGAACTCATCGAGGCGCATCCCCGAATGGCGCTCGCGGTACTGCGGGATGGCCTTGTACTTGTCGAACTCGGCCTGCCATGCGCTGGCGTCGAGTGGCGGCACGACGCCGGTCACCGGCTTCCATTCGACGATCGACAGACCCGACTCGGTGAGCCGCGTTGCCCCGCCCACGGTGAGCGTCACGAACATCAAGGCTGCCACCGCCAACAGCCAAAGCCTGAGGGCGCGGCGGCGGGTTTCGGAACGCGGAGCAAGGCGGGTCATGCGATCACTGGGTTGCCGGCGGCGATGCGGACCATATAGTCGTGCGGGCGCTGCCGCAATTAAGCGAGCCTATGCCCATCCGCCTACGCAAGCTCATCGGTGCGATCATGCTGATCATCCTTGTGGTCGCATGGGCGCTGCTGGCGATGGCGCTCGCGCAATCGCCGCTGGTGAAGGCCAATGGCGCGATCGAGGTGATCTACTACGTGATCGCCGGGCTGGGCTGGGTGTTGCCGGCGATGCCGCTCATTCGCTGGATGTCGCGCCCGGCATAACCATACGTCCTGGCGTGCGCTGTCCCGATGGCGCGCGCTTGCGCCCTGCGCCACGGCAGCGTAGAGGTGCGTTTGGCGGAGCGTAGCGCAGCCCGGTTAGCGCACCAGTCTGGGGGACTGGGGGTCCCGAGTTCAAATCTCGGCGCTCCGACCATAAAATCAAGGACTTAGCTGAAAGCCATGTACCCCAAAAAGGCCCCAGGGTACACCCAGGGTACATCCCGCCA
>DASSGH010000116.1:0-30988 GCA_035693615.1 Xanthobacteraceae bacterium | reverse complement strand
TCGACGTCGTTTGGAAGACGCCCGCATTGGTCCCCGGCGACGCCTGGTCGAAGTACTTGCCAGGCTCGAAGGACTTGGAAGCCGACTGGGTGACGCTGAAATGCGGCAACTACAACACGGTGACCAAGAAGTGCGGGGGCGCGTCGTAGCGTTGCGCCCGTAGCCCGGTCAGTTCCCCCTCCTGGGGGCAGGCCGGTTGGAGGTATCCAGAATCACGCCGGAAAGTGGCGTGGCATCTGTCAGCCGCGCCGGATAGGGAGGCTCTTGTGCCAGTGCGGACCATCGAAGCGGAGCCGGCGGCGGTTGCCGTCGATACCGAACGGACGGCGCTCCTTATCATCGACATGCAGCGGGATTTCTTGGAACCCGGCGGCTTTGGCGCCGCACTCGGCAACGATGTCTCGCGTCTTAAAGCCGCTGTCGGGCCGTGCGCGGATGTGCTCGCGGCGGCGCGCCGCGCCGGTATCCTCATCATCCACACCCGCGAAGGCCACCGGCCCGACCTCTCCGATGCGCCTGCGATAAAGCTCGAACGCGGTGACCCTGCGCTGCGCATCGGCGCCCCCGGCCCGATGGGCCGCATTCTCGTGCGCGGCGAGCCGGGACACGACATCATCCCGGAGCTTTATCCGGCTGCAGGCGAGCCGGTGATCGACAAGCCCGGCAAGGGCGCCTTCTATCAAACCGATCTCGAGTTGATGCTCCGGAACCGGGGCGTCGAAACGCTGCTGGTCTGCGGCGTCACTACCGAAGTATGCGTCAACACGACGGTGCGGGAGGCCAATGACAGAGGGTTTCGCTGCATCGTGCTGGCCGATTGCTGTGCCTCATACTTTCCCGAATTCCATGAGGCGGGGCTGAAGATGATCAAAGCGCAGGGCGGCATCTTCGGATCCGTGTCTGCCGCGGGCCCAGTGATCGCGGCGCTGGCGGACCCGTCGTCGGTGACCAAACGGTTTGCAACGCGATGGTCCGTAGTTAAGCGCTTGCTTTAATTCTGTTGCATACCTGAGGTTGTATCTGTCAGCAGATTCCCGCTGCCCAAATTTGCAGCGCTCTTTAAGCTAATGGAATCTCCCGCCCTTTCCGGTTGGTGTGACACTTTTGAGACAACCGCGCCGGGCTTGCGGTGGTTGGCACATGGCTTGCGAGAGATGACAACGCAATCGGGGGACGATTGCGTCGATCCAACACCGACGATGTCGGTGATCGACTCTGCTTTGGGCCCGCGCGAAGGCGCGCGGAACGAACACTTTGCGGTCTGCGCACCAGGGCGGGCAGGGGATCGGGCAACAGGGGTAAAACAGAGGGGAAGTGTCATGGACTCGAGAAAATTTGCGGCCGCTTGCATGGGCGCCGCGTTGAGCCTGGCGGTCACATCGATAGGATCGATCGCTGTCGCCGCCGACATGACGGCATGGAAGCCGCAACCCCCACCGTCGCCGCCACCGTTGGACATTCACGGGTTCTTCGACGTCACCTTTGCGAACGACTACATGACGCCGCGCGGGTTGCTGGTCACCAATACCGGCCTGACCACGCAGATCGTCAACGGACTGACGTTCGACCTCTACAAGAACCCGAATGCTTTCATCAACAGTGCCAGCATCACTGTTGGCACCTTCAACGACCTGTGGAGCCAGCAGAATTCTGTGACGGGCGGGGCGAATGCCGTAACGCCCGGGAGGTTCGACGCGGTCGGGTCGTGGAACGAGTTCGACTGGTGGGTCAGCGCCGATTGGACCATTGCAAAATATTGGAAGACCGGCGTCACCTACATCACGTTCATCAGTCCGCCCGGCGCCTTCCAGCAGGAGCGCAACGTTGAACCGTATATCCGCTTCGACGACGGCGCGCTCACCGGCTGGGCGTTCACCTTCAACGCCTACGTCAAGCTGTTCTACGCGATCTCCGGCAGCTCGACCGTCGTCGTCGGCAACCAAGGCAACACGTATGACGTCGAAATCGGCATGGTGCCGACGCTGGATCTGAAGAAAATCACCGGCACTCCGCTGACGATTGCGGCGCCGACCTGGGTCACGGTCGGTCCGAGCAGCTACTGGAATCGAGGCGTGACGGGTTGCGGAGCGACCACCACCATCGAGCCGTGCTCGCTCAGCAATGCCGGCGTGTTCACCACCGGTCTCGCGCTCAAGGAGACGCTGGATTGGCTGGTCCCGACGAGGTGGGGTACCTGGTACGGCAAGGGTGGCGTCCAGTATTACCACATCATCAACGACAGCCTCCTACTCGCTCAGACCTTCACCGGGACTGCGAGCTCCTATCCAAACGCTCACCGCGAGGTGTGGGTCGGTTATGCGGGCTTAGGCTTCACGTTCTGAACACTCGCATGAAGCCGGATGTCTCGAGGCTCGAACCGTCAGAACCTCCGCGGTTCCGAGGGCGGGACGTCCGGCTTCTCCTTCGCAGGTGCCGCCGCGTGAACGCGCGCCGACGATGGAAATCGCGTCTCTGAGCGACAGGAGCAGATGATGACGGCGACCGCATCCGAAATGAAGCGTCCGGCATTGTGGACAGCAGGCGACTGGAACGCATTTTTCGGATTCGGCACCAACATTCTCGTCAACATGCTGGTGCTCACCGGTCTGTTGCGTTTTGTCCTGAAGATGCCGGACTCGCTCGTCTTCGGCCGCATCATGCCCGCGCTCGGGCTGATGATGTGCCTCTCCACGATGTATTACGCTTTTCTTGCCTATCGGCTGGCGCTCAAGACCGGTCGCAGCGATGTCTGCGCGTTGCCTTCGGGCGTCAGCGTGCCGCACATGTTTATCGTGACTTTCGTGATCATGCTCCCGATCACGCTCAAGACCAATGACCCGATCAAGGGCTGGGAAGCCGGCCTGGTGTGGGTGTTCTTTCAGAGCTTCATCTTGATGATTGGCGGATTTATCGCCCCGTACATCCGCAAGATAACACCGCGCGCCGCCCTGCTCGGAACGCTCGCCGGAGTCTCCATAACGTTCATCTCCATGCGACCGGCGCTTGAAATGTATATGACTCCCATCATAGGGCTCACTTGCTTCGCCATCATCCTGGTGAGCTGGTTCGGGGGCTTCAAATATCCCAAGGGCATTCCGGCCGGGCTCGTCGCTATCGCCGTCGGCATGGTGATCGCCTGGGGTTCCAACCTATTCGGTCTCGGCTACGGTGGCTTGAGCCTTGAAGGCCTGCGCAGCGCCTTTACGAATTTCGGCTTCTCGGTGCCGATCCCGGCTTTCAACCACGTGTTCTCGGGCTTCGAGTTTCTCGGGGTGATCCTCGTGACTGCAATCCCGTTCGGCATCTACGACCTGGTCGAGGCCATGGACAATGTGGAGAGCGCGGAAGCGGCCGGCGACGCCTATCCCACCACCCGCGTGCTCACCGCCGACGGCGTCGTGAGCCTGATCGGCTGCTTGATGGGCAATCCGTTCATCAACGCGGTCTATATCGGCCATCCCGGCTGGAAAGCGATGGGCGGCCGCATCGGCTATTCGGCGGCAACCGGCATAATGGTGATCATCCTGTCGTGGTTTGGCGTGGTCTCGGTATTGCTGGCGCTCGTCCCGGTGGTCGCTATCTCGCCCATCCTGCTCTATATCGGCATGCTCATCGGGGCGCAGGCGTTCCAAACCACGCCAGCCCAGCACGCGCCCGCGATCGTGCTCGCGCTCACCCCACATCTCGCCGCCTGGAGCAAAACCTTGATGGACGGCGCGCTCGGGGCGGCGGGAACCAGTGCCGCGGCAATCGGTTTTGACAAGCTCGGCCAAGTGGGCGTGCTCTATCACGGGCTCGAGGTTCTCGGCGGCGGATCGATCCTGACCGGCCTGGTGCTCGGCGCCATCGGCGTATTCGTGATCGAAAAGAAGGTCGTGGAGGCTTCGGCCTTTGCTTTGGCGGGCGCAGTGCTCACCTTCTTCGGCTTCATGCATGGCGAATCGGTGGGATTGGCCGTCACTCCCACGGTGGCGATCGCCTACACGATCATGGCCGTCTTCCTGTTCGCCCTCAGCCGCTCGGCAGCGATCTTATCGGCAATCGAACCAGCGGAGCAGAAAGCCGTCGCGGCAACGCCGGCGGAGTGACCGCTTTAACCCAGCTCTTGCGCGCGGCGCAGGCTCGCAATCATCGACACTCGTAACAAATAATCGTGGGTGCGGGTCTTGTCCGCTGCGATCTCCTTCAGCCTGCGGCCAAACTCGATGCCGTCGGACTCGAGATTGCGCTTGTTCTGGATCGACTGTTGCTCGATGTATTCCAAGGTCACCGCCCTGCGCTGCCGGTCGTAGCGCTCGAGTTCGGCCTCGGGCTTGGTGCCATGCCAGACCTCGATGAGGCGCGATGTCAGATTGATGGCGTCATGGATGCCGCCGTTCATGCCCATGCCGCCGAGCGGATTGTTGATATGCGCGGCGTCGCCCGCGAGGAAAACGCGTCCGTGCTGAAACGTTTTCGCCACCCGCTGGTGCACCTTGTAAAGCGTCGCGTGCGCGACCTCGTAACTCGAGATGCCGGGAACCACGGCGGCCAATAACGACTGAGCAAACTCGCCGCTCAAGGCCAGCTCGTCGCTTTCCTCGGCCCGAATCGGAAACATCACCCGGCACAACCCGGGAATTTGCAGCAAGAAATGCCAGCGCTCGGGGTCTGCGACATAGCTCACGGCGTCGAGGTCGGGAATGACGGTGCGAAAATCGAAGGGGGTGCTCACGACCAGGAACCGTTCCGGCCAGGTGAAGCCGGGAAACTCGGTTCCGGTTGCACGTCGCACGTCGCTGCGCGCCCCGTCAGCACCGATGAGCCAACGGCCGGATCGCCGCTGCGTTTTGCCTTTGCGCGCGATTGCAACCTCCACGCCCGTGTCACGCTGTGTCACCTCCCTGACCTCGGCGTCGAATTGCACCTCGAACTGCGCCGTCCCGCGTAGCTGTTGATGCAAAATGCGCGTCAGCTTCGATTGCTCGCACTGGACCCGATAGGGGTGACGCGTGAGATCGGCAATGGCTGCGAAATCGAACCGCCCCAGCACACCGTCCCGCTTGGTGCGGTACTGGAATCTCGGCGCGATCAGGCCCTGTGCGATGAGCGCGCCCGCGGCGCCGAGCCGATCGAGCATATCGAGCGTCGGCGGGTGAAAGGTCGAGGCGCGGGATTCCGCGCTCAGATCGGCTCCCGCCTCGAGCACCGTCACCGGCACGCCACCGCGCACCAGATTGGCGGCCGCCACCAGCCCGACCGGTCCCGCGCCTGCAATCAACACCCGTTCGTCTATTGCCATGACGTCGGAACGATCAGGGGCTAGGTCAGGCTTTCGCCCGACATTGCGGTGGCGCGCTCGGGCTCGTATTCGCCCGCCACGAGCTTTCGGCGCAAGAGCTTGCCGACGGGCGAGCGGGGAATCGCCTTGACGAAGACGTAACGTCGCGGCCGCTTGAAGTTGGCGAGTCCGGGCGCGCGGCAGAATTCCTCGAGTTCGTCCGGCTCGACCGCGCCCCGGCGTTTAACGAAGGCGGCCACGATCTTGCCCCAGCGCTCGTCCGCAAGTCCGACCACCGCTACTTCCGAAACGGCGGAATGCAGCGACAAGCAGCTTTCGATCTCGACTGGCGAGATATTCTCCCCGCCGCTGATGATCATATCGTCGGTGCGGCCGGTGACGAAGAGATCACCGTCGCCATCGAAATACCCGGTGTCGCCGGTGAAGTACCAGCCGTCGCGCAAGGCTTTCGCGTCCGCCTCCGGCCGTCGCCAATAGCCTTCGAACGATTCATCGCCTTGCAGCAGCGCGATGATTTCGCCTTCCTCTCCGGGGCCGGCGAGTAGATCCGGCGAGTCGGCGCCAAGCCGGACCACGCGGACCATCTGGTTGATGCCGGCGCGGCCGGCCGAGCCGGGCTTCGCCGGGGCATTCTGGTCGATGGTGAAGGTGTAGATTTCCGATGAGCCGTAGTGATTGACGAACAGCTGCGGCTTGAATGCGGCCTTGAGGGCACTGAGCAGGCCGTCCGTCATCGGCGCCCCGGCAAAGCCGAGCTTGCGCACCGAGCTAACATCGGTCCTCTCGAACTGCGGGTGATGCAGGAGGTCATGATAAAGCGTCGGCACCAGATAGAGGTGGGTGATGCGCTCTTCGGGGATCAGCGCCAAGGCGCGCGCCGCATCGAACCGGGGCAGACAGACGAAGGCGCCGCCGATCAAGGACATGGCAAGGAGCGAGCGCACACCCATCGTGTGGTAGAGCGGCATGGCGCCGAGCGTGCGCTCGTGCGCGGCGTATAGATTCTGCGCGACATGCGCGAGCGCGGCGGCACGCTCGGCGCGCTGGCGGCGCGGCACCCCCTTTGGGCGTGCCGTGGTGCCCGAGGTATAAAGCATCACCGACCAGGCCTCTGCATCGACCCGCGGCCGAACGCTGGCGGCACTCGCGGCGACGAGGGACTCGAACGGCAAGTCCTGCGCCGGCGCGTCCCCGACGGCGATGCGCGCGCATGAGCGCGCTTGCTCGGACGAACGCACGGCGGCGGCGGAGACCTCGTCGTACACGATCGCCTTTGCCTCGGCGTCCTGGACACAGAAATCGAGTTCTTCGGCGGTCGAGCGCCAGTTGAGCGGGGTAATGATGATCCCGGTGAACTGGCACGCCCAGTGGAGGGTTGCCGCTTCCCAGCGGTTCTGCAGCACAGTGACGAGGTGGTCTCCGGGTTTCAATCCGAGCGCGTCGAGGCCGGCAACGAGCCCCGATATTTTGCCGTACCAGGCGCTGTAGCTCAGTCGCACGTCCCCGTCGACGATCGCCAGCGCTTCGGGGTCGCGCGCGACGCTTGCGAGAAAGCTCGTGCCGAGATCAAGCATCGCGGCGCCCTCTCAGGCTCGACCGGTCCTCGGGCGCATCCGGCACCGTTTCCGCCGCGGGGTTCCTCCGGCGAAGCGCTCGGCGCGCGAGTTGGCCGCGCCTTCCGGCAATGATACATCGGTGCATGGCCGTTCGCATCGAGCAGAGTATGACCCAGCTTGGCAACGCGCTCCACGACGCGGATAACGGCGAGGCGGCGCGCTTATACGGCGACAATACCCCGCAGCCGGTCCGCTCGCTGCGGGAGTGGCTCGATCACCTCGCCGCGCGCGACCGGCTGGTGGTGCTCGACCCCGGCATCGGCCTGCGCTTCGAGCTCGCCGCCATCGCCAAGCGGCTCGACGGCGTACGGGCGACGCTGTTTCCGCGCCCGGGCGGGCACTCGATCCCGGTGGTCTCAGGGCTCGTTTCCGACCGGGCGTGGATGGCTGATGCCATGGGGGTGGAAACGGGCGAGGTTCTTGCCTGCTTTCGCGATGCCGCCCTGCAACCGATCCCATGGCGCGAGACGGCGTCGGCGCCTGTGCACGAGGTTGTGCATCGCGACGTTGATCTCGCGCGGCAGCTTCCGCTTCCCACCCACAACGAGCACGACAGCGGGCCTTATGTCACCGCTGGGCTGATGATCACTCGCAACCCCCGCACCGGCGCCCAGAACGTCTCCATCCATCGCTGCCAGTTGCATGGGCCCAATCGCCTCGGCGTGCTACTTCTGCCGCGCCACGCGCACATGTTCTTTGAGATGGCGGAGCAGGGCGGCCGCCCGCTCGAAGCGGCGGTTGTCATCGGGGTCGATCCGCTGACGCTGCTCGCGTCCCAGGCCATCGCTCCGGTCGACGTCGACGAGCTCGAGATTGCCGGTGCGCTGCATCGGCGGCCCTTGTCGGTGGTCAAGTGCCTCACTAGCGATCTGCGGGTGCCGGCGGATGCCGAGATCGTCATCGAGGGCCGCCTACTGCCCGGGGTGCGCGAGTTGGAAGGGCCGTTCGGCGAGTTCCCGCAGTATTACGGCGAACGCGGCGAACGTCACGTGATGGAAGTCGACGCGATCGCTCACCGCAAGGACGCGATCTTCCACACGATCGTCGGCGGCGGACTGGAGCATTTGCTCTTAGGGGCGATCCCGCGCGAGGCGACGCTGCTCGCGCACCTGCAGCGGTCCTTCCCCAACGTGCGCGACGTGCATCTCTCGCGCGGCGGCGCGTGCCGCTATCACCTCTATGTCCAGATTCGCAAACGCCAAGAAGGCGAGGCGAAGAACATCATGCTCGGCGCCTTCGCAGGACACTATGACGTCAAGCACGTGATCGTCGTGGACGAGGACGTGGACATCCACGATGCCGCCGCGGTCGAATGGGCGGTGGCGACCCGCTTTCAGGCCGACCGCGACCTCGTGGTCGTGTCGGAGAGCCAAGGCTCGAAGCTCGATCCCTCGACCCGCGAGGGGGTGGGCGCCAAGATGGGGCTCGACGCCACCAAACCGCTGTCGGCCGACGAGATGACGTTCAAGCGCATCCGCGTTCCGGGCGAGGAGAAGGTCGACGCCACCGCGCTCATCGCGAGATCCGCCACGCACTGGCGCGAGGCGCTGAAGCGTTGACGGCCCGCGGCGCGGCCCTAACCAGCATCTAGTTCCAGCACGACAGCAACGACAGTCAGGACGCGCGGCGTGCGGGTCGTGACGGCTTTGCCTCCCTACGCCAGATTGCGCAAAGGAAACCGCGCCACGTCGCGCAGCAAGGCGATGAAACCGTCGGCCTGATGCTCCGCGGTGAGACGGCCTTTCTCGGCCGTGGCGGAGGAGGCCTCCCCCACGGCGCCATCGGGATTGATGTCCTGCGCGATCCATCCGAAGGCGTGCTGCCCGACTGGCCGCAGATACTTATAACCTTCCTCCATCTCGGCGGCCTTGGAGGAAAAGCGTTCCGCCTTGCTCATGTCGACCAGGTCGGGCCGAAAGTAGAGCATGAGCGAGGTTTCGATATCGCCGGCATGGATGCCATGGCTGAGTTCGAAGGGCGAGTAGAGCCCTGCCGGCAAACCGAAGCGGCGCCACTGGGTGGTGACGACCAGCATCTCCAGCCGCACCCGTAACTCCCGCGCGACGATGCCGATCACCTCGATGTTGCCACCGTGCGAATTGGCGATGACCATCTTGCGCAAGCCTGCACGATGTACGCCTTCACCGATCTCGCACCAGCTGCGCACGAGGTTGTCCGCCGCATGCGTGATGGTGCCGGGAGAGCGCAGATGCTCGTCCGACTTGCCGATCGTCTGGGTCGGCAGGATCAGCACGTCGAGATCATCGGGCAACCGCTCGAGCACGGTCTTGATCAGGCCCTCGCCGATTGCGGTGTCGGTCATCACCGGAAGATGCGGGCCGTGCTGCTCGGTCGCGGCGACCGGCAGGATTGCCAGCGTCGAATCGCGATTGAGCCCGGCAAACTCGCTCGTTTTGAGCTCCGCCCAGAACCGCTTGGCAGCCATCGACGAATCTCTCAGTGGCGGCCAGCTCCGACGCTGCGGGAGCGACCATCAGCCGGACTCACATTCTCGGCCCGGCGCATGATATAGCAAAAGAGTCAGTCATCCGGGCAAGAACCCATCGAAACTTTCGGCATGGATACCCGATGAAGCACATAACCCCCCCGGCAATCCGGCCGCCGTTCGCCCGCTACAGTTACGGCGTGGAAATCCCGTCCGGACACCGCATTCTCATCTGCTCGGGCCAGCTCGGGATTACTCCCGACGATCATGTGCCGGGGACCCTCGAGGAGCAGACGCACCTTTGCTTCCGCAACATCGGCGCCGTGCTTAAGGAAGCCTCCTTCACCTTCGCCGACATCGTTCGCATCAATTCCTTCGTCGTCGCGCGCGAGCATCTCAAGGGTTATATGAGCATCCGCGACCTCTACATCGCTGATCCGCCGCCGGCCTCCACCCTCATGATCGTCTCCGGATTTGCGCGGCCGGAATTCCTGGTCGAGGTCGAGGTCATCGCCGCGGCGCCTTGAGCGGAGTGATGGGATGAGCAGCCGGGTCTATTGAGGATGGATGTCGCCGCGCGAATTCATGAGCAACTGAGCAACTGCGGAATCAAGCTCGCCGCTTCGCTGCCCGACGACTGGGTTGCTCCGCTGATCGAGCGCATCGCCACCGACAATCGCATCCGGCACGTGCGGGTCGCGCGCGAAGCGGAAGCGATTGCGATCTGCAGCGGCGCATTCTTCGGCGGCGTGCGCGCCGTGGCGCTGATGGGGGCGACAGGGCTACTTACCTGCACCGGCGAGCTCGCAACGCTCAATCTGCGCCACCAGATCCCGGTTTTTCTCATCGTCAGCCAGCGCGGCTCGATCGATGACCATCGCATCTATCAGGAGGTCCAGGGCCGGCGCACCATTCCGTTGCTGCAGGCCTACGACTTTCCGTATCACATCCTCGATCGGCCCGACGACGTGAGTTCGATCCCGGACGCGTTTGAAACCTGCCGCATGCAGAAGCGGCCGTTCGTGCTGTTTCTAACGCGCCGACTGGTGAAAGGCGGGGGGACAGCATGAGGGCGCGCGAGGCCATCGATCTTCTCGCGCGCCATCGCGGCGACGCGATTGCCGTCTGCGCGCTCGGAATGGCGGCGAACGAATGGTGGGCCGCCACGAAAAGCGAGGACAGCTTCTACATGCATGGCGCCATGGGATTTGCCGCGAGCTTTGCGCTCGGCCTTGCGCTGTCGCTCCCGCAGGCACCGGTATGGCTGATCAACGCCGACGGCTCGCTGTGCATGAATCTCGGCTGCCTGCTTACCGAAGCGTCCCAGGCGGCGCGGAACCTCAAACACTTCGTGCTCGACAACGGCGTCTATCAGACCGTCGGCGGGCTGCCGATGGTGAACGACGGACGTACCGATTACGCCGCCATCGCCCGCGCGGCGGGATTTCCGCGGGCGCGCAGCATCGAGGCGCTGACCGACCTGGAGCGGCAATTGCCAGCGATCGTGGGAGAGGACGGGCCGGCGCTCACCGTGCTGCGCCTAGAGCGGGAACAGGGCTTCCTGCGCACGCCGCCCATGACCTACGAAGGGCCGGAGATGAAATACCGTTTCGGCCGCGCGCTCGAACGCCGGTTCGGCATCGAGGTGTTCGGGCCGCAAGGCTATTGACGATCCGCGGATGCCGCTCCGCGCTTCGCGTCGATTGCCCGAAGTTCGGTCTTGAGGATTTTCCCATAATTGTTCTTCGGCAATGCGTCGATGAAGACGTACTCCTTTGGACGTTTGAAGCGTGCGATTGCATCAAGGCAGAGCTTGTCCAGCTCGCTGCTCGCTGCATCGCCAACGACGTAGGCCACGACGATCTCGCCCCATTCGCGGTCCGGCCGTCCGATCACGGAAACCTCGCGCACGCGGGGATGCTTGAGTAGTACTTCCTCCACCTCGCGCGGATAAATGTTGGAACCACCGCTGATGATGACGTCCTTGGACCGGTCCTTGAGTACCAAATATCCGTCGGCGTCGAAGGCGCCGACGTCACCCGTGTGCAGCCAGCCATTTCGCAAGGTGACGGCGGATGCTCGCGGATCTTGCCAATATCCGGGCATCACTACATCTCCGCGACAGAGAATTTCTCCCATTTCCCCGGACGGCAAAGCACGGTCCTCGGCATCGGCAACGATCACCTCGACGCAGGCAAACGGCCGACCGGCAGAAGCGAGCTTTGCCTGCCAGCGCGGATCACTCCGCTGCGCAATGTCGTCTTTCGAGAGTGTGGTGATCGTCATCGGGCTCTCGCCCTGACCGTAGATTTGAGCAAGCCGCGGGCCGAAACGATCCAGCGCGCGCAACGTATCCTCGACATACATCGGCGCGCCGCCCCAGATGATGCTTCGAATGTTGTTCGGATCACAGTCGCTGCCCGCATCGACCAGCCGGTTGATCATCGTCGGCGCAGCAAACATCGAGGTGCGCGGCCACCGCTGGAACAGGCGAAAAACCTCGGCGGGCTCAAAGCCGGCGGATTCCGGGATGACGTGTGTGCCGAGCCGGGCCACATGCGCCATGATATACAGGCCCGAACCGTGGCTCATGGGCGCCGCATGCAGGATGGCGTCGCCAGGCATCACTGGATCGACCTCCGCGGCATAAGCATGGCTCAATGCCGATAGCACGCGATGCGTGAGCATTGCGCCCTTGGGGCGGCCGGTCGTCCCTGATGTGTAGAATAGCCAGGCCAAGTCTTGCGGTGCGCGCGCGACCGCCGCCATCGCATCCGCTGCGAACAGCCGCTCGTAATCCGAGCTGCCGATGACGATCATCCTCTCAAGCGACTTGGGCGCGAACGCGGCGGTCTGCGGATCCAACTCCGGCGCGACGAAACATGCGCGAGCGCCGGAATGTTCGAGAATGTAGCCGATCTCGGCGCCGTGCAGCTTGGCATTGACAAGCACGGCGGCGAGGCCCGCGTGCCAAATCCCGTAAAGGGCCTCGAGGTAGGCGACGCAATTCTTTGTAACAATCGCGGCGCGGTCGCCGGATACGAGTTTACAGCGGGTGCGCAGCGCGCTGCCGAGGCGTGCGGCGCGGGCGGCGAGCGCGCCATAATCGAGGATCATGCGATCGCCGAAGCCGACGGCCGGACTGGCCGGATGGCTTTTCCCCGCACGTTCGAGCCACAGTGCAAGATTCATTGGCGCATCAACGCTTGGACAGAGCGCGAGGGCTGCGCGAGTTCAGGCGACGCTGGCTACTTCTTGGGGCTGCTGTCAACAAAATGGTAGGCGGACCACGGCAGCCGTTCCAAAATGTTTAGAAATTCACGCCTGCGTGGCTGCGATTTCCACTTTGAGACTGCGATGCCGGATGAAGTGACCATCAGCGCCGTCGCTCTGCCGGGACGCCGCGGCGCCTTCGACGTGAGCTTGCGCGGCGGGCGCGTTGCCGCGATCCGGCCGGTCGAGCCGGCGGGCGAGCCGGAATGGCTCGCGCTTCCCGGGCTCGTCAATCTGCATGCCCACGCCGACCGCGCCTTCACCGTGCAATCGTTCCGGCCGCGCTCGTTCGCCGATGCGCTCGCGGCGGCGGCTTCGGCGCGCACGGGGTTTGCCGCCGCGGACGTTGAGGCGCGCGCGATGCAGTTGTTCGCGCGCTCGGTCGCTCACGGGGTGACGCGGATGCGAACCCATACCGACGTCGATCCGGTCGTTGAGCTGCGATCGATGGAGGGCATCTTGGCAGCCAAACGGCAGGCCGTAGGCTCAATCAGTGTCGAGGTTGTCGCCTTCTCGACCTCACGAAATGACCTCGCCGAGCCTTCCGCGCTTGCGCGGCTCGAGCGCGCCGTCGCTCTGGGCGCCGACGTGATCGGCGCGAGTCTCAATTCAAGCGCCGATCCGGCGCGCGCGCTGGCGGCGCTGCTCGACCTCGCCGAGCGCTCGGGCCTTAGCCTCGATCTCCATATCGATGAGCATCTCGAGCGGGAGAAGATGCTCGCAGCCCTCGTCGCTGACGCGGTGATGGCGCGTGGGCTGCGACGCCGCGTCGCCCTGAGCCATCTTTGCGCCCTGGCCACGCTCGACCCCAACTCCGCCGCCGCGCTGATCGACAAGCTCGCCCGCGCTGAGATCACCGTCGTCGCGCTCCCGGAGACCAACCTCTTTCTTCAGGATCGGGGCGAGCGGACGCCGATCAGACGCGGCATCACGCTTATCCGAGAGCTCCTGGCTGGGGGCGTGACGGTGCGGCTCGGGACCGACAACATCCGCGACTGGTTCTTTCCCTTCGGTGACGGCGACATGCTGGAGACTGCGCGGATTGCGGCAATCGCGGCGCATCTCGACGATGAGGCGCAACTTATCGCCGCTATCTGCGATGGGCGCGGCACGATCGAGGAAGGGACCGTCGCCGATCTCGTCCTGCTGCGGGCCTCGTCCTTTGACGACGCGCTGGCGCAGCGCCCGGCCGAGCGGATGGTGTTTAAGGCGGGGCGGCAGGTCGCGGGACCTGCGCCGCCGTGAGGGCCATCATAGATGCGCGCGGCTCACGTCTCTGATAGCACGCCCAGCGCCAAGAAGTGCTGCCTGATCCGCTCCACATGCTCGACGAAGCGCGGCTCGCTGCGGGTGTGAGCGCCGCGCGGGCGTGGCAGATCGTCGTGAACCACGTCGGCGATCCGGCCCGGGCGCGACGACATCACCACGATACGATCCGAGAGGAGCACCGCTTCCTCGATACTGTGTGTGATGAACAAAACTGTGTTGCGATTGCGCAGCCACATCCGCTGCAGATCGAGGTTCATCTGCTCGCGGGTGAGCGCATCGAGCGCGCCGAACGGCTCGTCCATCAGCAACAATCCGGGCTCCTGCACCAGCGCCCGGCAGATCGCCACGCGCTGGCGCATGCCGCCCGAAAGCTCGGCCGGATACTTGTCCTCGAATCCCTCGAGGCCGACGGAACGCAAAAGCTCGCGCGCTTTCGGCCGATGGGTGGCCGGATCGAGCTTCTTGATCTCCACGGGCAGGAGGACGTTGGCGAGCACCGTGCGCCAATCGAGCAGCACGTCGCGCTGGAACACGATGGCGACGTTGCCAACCGCGCGGTTGACCGCCGCGCCGCCGACCACGATCGATCCCGTGGTTGGCGCAATCAGCCCGGAAATGAGCATCAGCAAGGTGCTCTTTCCGCAGCCGCTCGGTCCGACGACGGACACGAACTCGCCGGCGGCGATAGAAAGCTCGATTTCGGCCAGGGCGTGCACCTCGCCCCCACGGGCGGTCGCATAGCGCTTGGTGATGCCGGCGATTTCGATCGGCACCCCGGCGCGCCCCTTTGCAGCAAACCCTCTGAGCTCTCCGTCGTGCGCCATCGCCGACCTTACTCAGCCACCTCGGTCGCCACACGGCTCCACGGCAGCGCAATGCGTTCGATCATCGCCACGAGGTTGAACAGGAGCACGCCGAGCAGCGACAGCACGACTACGGCGGCGAACAGAAGCGGGGTGTCGAGCCGAACTTGGGAGATGAGCTGCAGGTAGCCCAGGCCGCGCTCGGCGGCGATGAACTCACCGACGGTCGCTCCCACCACCGCCTGTCCCATGCCCACCTTGAGCCCGCCGAAGATCGAGGGCAGCGCTTTCGGCAGCCTGATCTTGAGAAAGGTCGTGAGCTCGTTCGCGCCCATGGATTGTACCAGATAGATCATCTCTTTTTCCGCGGAGCGCATGCCGATCACGGAATTGATGACGATCGGAAAAAACGAAATGAGGAAGGCGACCATCACCTTCGGCATGATGCCGTAGCCGAGCCACATCACCAGGATGGGCGCGAGCGCGACCTTCGGGATGGTCTGCAGCGAGACCATGAACGGGAACGCGGCGCGCTCGAAAATGCGCGAATAGACGACGGCGACGGCGAGCGGGATGGCGACGAGCACGCTGAGCGCGAACCCGAGCAAAATCTCTTGGAGGGTCACCACGGCGTTCGAAAGCAGAAGCTGCCAGGACGCGACCATCTTGGCGGCGATCACCGATGGGCTCGGCAAAATGTAATCCGGCACCCCAAGCGCCTGCACCGCGGCTTCCCACAATGCGAAGATGAGCGCGAAGATCGCGAGCACCGGACCGTTGCGGGAAATCCATTCCGTCAGCTTGTTGCCGCTGGCGGGAGCTGTCGCGGCGATTATGGTCATGGCCTTCTTCTTTCGAACGAGAATCGCAGGGTGGAGATGGGCACGGGCGGAAGTCTCAGCCGTGGCGTACAAAACGTCCAGCGTCATGGCCGCGCGTAAACCCAGCCGATATTGCCGCCTACGCAAAGGCGCGCGCCGGTTGCGCAGGCGGGCACGGTTGAGATGGCGCCTCGGCCGACACTGAGGGGCGATCGGCACGCAGCTCCCGGGGCGTTATTGCAAATACTCGTTGGTGTAATACGCGCTCAGGGGTTTCACCTCTGAGATCCCGCCGGTCTCCTTGAGCAGCGTGAGATTGGCTTCCCAGTCCGCGCTCTCCTGCCATCCGATCGGTTTCCCCGGCGGGGCATTGGTCGAAGCGACGGTGGCCTCCACCTGCCGCTCCAGCACGTCGGGGTCTTCGGGGACCCGCATGTATTTAGCCATCGCCTTGGCCGCTGCCTTCGGATCGGCCATCGCATCGCGGTAACCAAGGGCGGTCGCGCGCAAAAGCTTCTTGACGACTTGCGGATTCTGTTCGGCATACGCGTTGCCGACGATCAGCGACGCGCCCAAGAGGTTCAGCCCGAAATCCGAAACCCTCAAGAGATTGAACGTGACGCCGGCGCGCTTTTCGATCTGCGGCAATTCGTTGCTGAGATAGACCGACATCACGTCGATCTTGCGCGTCAGGAACTGGCTTGTGCGGGCGGAGGCATCCATCTGTATCTGCTGGATCTTGGCAAGATCCACATGGTTGATCCGGGAAAATGGACCGAGCATGTCGCCGAACGTTTCGCCGACCGAGACCGCCAGGCGCTTGCCTTCCAAGTCCTGGGGAGTCTTCAGCGGCACGTCCGGGAAGGAAATCACCCCCATCGGCGCCTTGGTCTGGTAGAGCGCGACGACCTTGACCGGCAGACCTTGGCTTACTGCCTGCGCCGCCGAGACGGCGGGGCCATAGCCGAATTTCTCGTTGCCGCTGGCCAAAAGCTTGAGCACGGTCTGGGCGCCCGATCCTTCGGCCAGATCGACGTCGAGACCCTCGGCCTTGTAATAGCCCTTGTCCAAGGCGAGGAAGAGCGGCGCGTACTCGCCCTTGAACTTCCAGGTGAAGCGTACGGTCAGCTTTTCCGCAGTTTGCGTGAACGCCGGTTGCGCTGCCGCGCTCGCAAGCAGAAGGCCCACGGCTGCGATCATCGTTCGCAGCCTTCGCGGTCGCGATCTCATGTGCTTGCCTCCCAAGCGGCGGCGGGTCGCTGTTAGCGCGCCAACGCACCACTCTACAGCGCATATCGACAAAATGGAATTGATCGCTGGTATTCCCCGCCGGGCGAGCTCGGACGGCGCGTGCGACGCGATGAGCTTCAAGCGGCACGGAAGATGCTTTAGCATTCCGAGAGTGATCCGCGCGAGAGCTGGCAGGCAATGGCCGCGTTGCAGTTCCTGTTGAACGGAAGACCATCCAGCGAGGACGGCGCGTCGCCGAGCATGACGGTGCTCGACTGGCTTCGCAGCCGCGCGCACCTCACGGGGACCAAGGAGGGCTGCGCGGAGGGCGATTGCGGCGCCTGCACCATCGTAATCGGCCGGCCGATCGACGGGTCATTGCGCTTTCAAGCGGTGAATTCGTGCCTGATGATGCTGCCGCAGATTGACAATTGCGCGGTCCTGACGGTCGAAGGCCTAGCGGCGGACGGCGCACTGCACCCGGTGCAGCAGGCGCTTGTTGATGCCGACGCCACCCAATGCGGCTTCTGCACGCCGGGATTCGTGATGGCGATGTTTGCTTTCCACCATGGCGGCGAGCCCGCGGACAATGCACTCGTGCATGAAGCGCTCGCCGGCAATCTCTGCCGCTGCACCGGCTATCGGCCGATCGCGGCAGCGTGCCGCCAGATCGCGCACGGACCGGCCGACCGCTTCGTTGCCGATCTGCCCGCGCTGGCCGATGCCCTGGCAGCGCTCCCGCGATGCGCGGACTATCGTCACGGCGGGGAAATCTGTCTCATGCCGCGATCCCTCGATTCGCTGTTTGCGGCCATGGCGCAATTCCCGGACGCGGTCCTGCTCGCGGGCGGCACCGATGTCGGGCTGCGCGTGAGCAAGGCCCGCGAGGCGTTGCCGGCCGTGATCGCGCTCGAAGCTGTCGCGGAGCTGCGGCGGATCAAGGCGGACGCCGAAGCGATCGAGATCGGCGGCGCGGTCACCTATACCGAAGCCTTGCCCCATCTCGATCGGCACTTTCCATCATTCGGTGCCCTCGTGCGGCGCATCGGCTCGCGGCAGATTCGCAACCTCGGAACGATTGCCGGCAATCTCGCGACTGCTTCTCCGATCGGCGATACCATTCCCTGCCTGATCGCGCTCGATGCCACGATCACGCTGGCCTCGCGCGCGGGCGAGCGCGTGCTGCCGGTCGAATCCTTCATCACCGGCTATCGCCAGACGGCCCTCGCGCCCGGCGAGGTCATCGCGGCCATTCGCATTCCCTTGCTTGCCTCCGACGTGGAGTTCGCCGCATACAAGGTTTGCAAGCGCTTCGACCAGGACATCTCGACGGTTGTCGCCGCCTTTCGCCTCGAGCGACGGGGCGGGAAAGTCGTGACCTTGCACGCGGCCTATGGCGGCATGGCCGCACGTGCGACGCGGGCGAGGAGCCTCGAAGCGGCGGTGCGAGGCCGGCCCTGGGCCCCGGCCTGGCTCGCCGACGTCGAGGCGCTGTTGGCCCGCGACTTCACGCCGATGACGGACCATCGCGGCGGCGCCGCGTATCGCCTGCGCGCTGGCGCGGGGCTGCTGCGCCGTTTCCAGCTGGAAGCGTCGCTCGCCGGGCCGCTGCGGGTCGAGGCGCTATGAACGAGGTTGTGACACGCATTCGCGGCGCGGTGCACACTTCGGTGCGCCACGACAGCGCGGTCGCACACGTCACCGGCGCAGCGCGCTACCTCGACGACGTCCCCACCGTTCCGGGAACATTGGAGGCGGCGTTGGTGCTCAGTCAGCACGCGCATGCCCGCATCCGGTGCATCGATCTCTCCGCCGCGCTTGACGCCCCAGGCGTCGTAACCGCGATTACGGCGGCCGATATTCCCGGCAAGAACGACATCGCGCCGATCCGCAGCGACGAGCCGGCATTGGCGGCGGGCGTCGTCGAATACGAGGGACAGCCGCTCGCCGCAATCGCCGCGGCGTCGCTCGACCAAGCGCGGGCGGCGGCCAAGCTCGCGGCGATCGATTACGAGCCGCTTCCTGCGGTGCTCACGGTCGAAGAGGCGATGGCGCGGGAAAGCTACGTTTCGCCGCCGCAGCTCATGCTGCGCGGCGAGGTCGAGCCGGCACTCGCAAGCGCGCCGCTTCGCCTGTCCGGCGAATTGCGCTGCGGCGGGCAGGACCATTTCTATCTCGAAGGGCAGATCGCGCTCGCCACCCCCGGCGAGGACGGCGACATGCACGTGTGGAGTTCGACCCAGCACCCGACCGAAGTCCAGCACGGCGTCGCGCACCTTCTCGGCCTGCCGTTTAACGCCGTCACGGTCGAGGTGCGGCGCATGGGCGGCGCGTTCGGCGGCAAGGAGAGCCAGGCGACGATCATCGCCGGCATTGCCGCCGTGCTCGCCTGGAAGGTGCGGCGACCTGTGAAGCTGCGCTTGCCGCGCGACGACGACATGCGCGCGACCGGCAAGCGGCATCCGTTCCTGATCCGCTACGACGTCGGGTTCGACCGCGACGGGCGTATTCTCGCGCTCGACCTCACGCTCGCCGCGAACGCCGGCAACGTGGCCGACCACACGTCCGCCGTGCTCACGCGCGCGCTATGCCATGCCGACAATTGCTACTTTCTTCCTCAAGTCCGTTTGCGCGGCCTGCCGTGCAAGACCAACACGGTGTCGAACACCGCGTTCCGCGGCTATGGCGGGCCGCAGGGCATGCTCGCGATCGAGACGATCATCGAAGCGATTGCGTGCCGGTTGGATCTTCCCGTCCACGCGGTGCGGCGGCGCAACTTCTATGGCATAGGCCGCAACGACGTCACTCCCTACGGCATGCGGGTCGAGGACAATATCATCGACCGCGTCGTCGATGAGCTCGACCGCGCCGTCGAGCTCGCCGTCTGGCGGCGCGAGATCGTGAATTTCAATCACGTGAGCCCGGTGGTGAAAAAGGGCCTCGCGACCATGCCGGTCAAGTTTGGCATCTCGTTCAACCGACCGGCGCTCAATCAGGCGGGCGCGCTGGTGCACGTCTATACCGACGGCAGCGTGGTGCTCAATCACGGCGGTACCGAGATGGGGCAGGGCCTCTTCATCAAGGTCGCGCAGGTGGTGGCGGACGCGTTCTCAATAGACCTGGATCACATTCGAGTTTCCGCGACCAACACGGCGAAGGTGCCGAACACGTCGCCGACCGCCGCGTCCTCGGGCTCCGATCTCAACGGCATGGCCGCGCTCAACGCCTGCCGGGAGATCAAGGCGCGGATGAGCGAAGTGGCGGCGGACCATTTCGGGGTGCCGGCGGGCGAGATCGTTTTCGACTGCAATCGTATCTATGCCGGCAACCGCAGCCTCTCGTTTGCGGAGCTAGCGGCGCTCTCGTGGGAGAAGCGCGTCTCGCTGTCGGCGACCGGGTTTTACTCCACGCCGGAGATCCACTGGGATTCCGCCAGCAACACCGGACGGCCGTTCTATTACTTCGTTTACGGCGCGGCCGCCGCCGAGGTCGCAATCGACACGTTGACCGGGGAATCGCGTGTGCTGCGCGCCGAGCTCATTCAGGATTGCGGTCGGTCGCTCAATCCGGCGATCGATCTCGGCCAGATCGAAGGGGCATTCGTGCAAGGCATGGGTTGGCTCACTAGCGAAGAGCTGTGGTGGGACGGCGAGGGCCGCCTGCGCACCTGCGGGCCGTCGACCTACAAGATTCCCGGCAGTCGCGATGTGCCGCCGATTTTCAACGCGCGCATGCTCGAGAACGCGCCAAACCAGGCAGCGACGATCTTCCGCTCCAAAGCCGTCGGCGAGCCGCCGCTGATGCTGGCGATCTCGGTGTGGCTCGCGATCAGGGATGCCATCGCGAGCCTTGCCGACCACCGGCTTTCGCCGCAGCTCGACGCGCCGGCCACGCCCGAGCGGGTGCTCGCGGCTATCGATGACCTGCGCGCGCGAAGGACGAGGTAGGCCTCGGAGTGCAGAGCGCAGAGCATTGCCCGTCGCATCGGCGTGGGCGAGCATGGCCGATATTAGCGGCGGCTGAATTCCCTCCATCCGCCACATTCAACCTTATACACGCTGCTGTATTCGCGGCCGCCGGCCGCGTCAGCCGTTTTGCCGCATGCAGCCCATCCTATCGGTTACAAATGTTTCGAAGACCTACGCCTCCGGGTTCCGGGCGCTCGAACATGTCAACCTCGATATTCGGCGCGGCGAGATTTTTGCGCTGCTCGGCCCCAACGGCGCCGGCAAGACCACGCTCATCAGCATCATTTGCGGGATCGTGACGTTGAGCGAGGGCACGGTCTCGGTCGCCGGTTACGACATCAGCAGAGACTACCGTAAGACTCGCTCGATGATCGGACTCGTCCCGCAGGAGCTGACCACCGACGCGTTCGAGACGGTTTGGGCGACGGTGTCCTTCAGCCGCGGGTTGTTCGGCAAGCCGCGCAATGACGCCTATGTCGAGAAGGTGCTCAAGGAGCTGTCGCTGTGGGACAAGAAGGACAACAAAATCATGACACTGTCCGGCGGCATGAAGCGCCGCGTGCTGATTGCGAAGGCACTCGCGCACGAGCCGCAAATCCTTTTTCTCGACGAACCGACGGCGGGCGTCGACGTCGAGCTGCGCCAAGACATGTGGGACATCGTGCGCGCACTATGTGCTGAAGGTGTAACCATCATCCTGACGACCCATTACATTGAAGAGGCCGAAGAGATGGCCGACCGCATCGGGGTGATGCACAAGGGGGAAATCATTCTGGTCGAGGACAAGGCCGAGCTCATGCGCAAACTGGGCAAGAAACAATTGACGCTTCACCTGCAAAAACGGCTCGAGGCGATACCGGAGGCCCTTGCGGCGCATCGACTGATGCTTGCGTCCGGCGGGAGCGAAATCATCTACACCTATGACACGCAAGGCGAGCGCACCGGCATCACCGCTCTGCTCAAGGATCTCAATCTTGCGGGTATCCGATTCCGCGACCTGCATACGACACAAAGCTCGTTGGAAGACATCTTCGTCGACCTCGTGAGGCAGAGACGATGAATCTGAGGGCCGTACGCGCGATCTACACCTTCGAGATGGCGCGCACCGGACGCACGATGCTGCAGAGCATCGTCTCGCCGGTGGTCTCAACCTCGCTCTATTTTGTGGTCTTCGGCGCGGCGATCGGCGCGCGAATTCCCGAGATCGAGGGCGTCAGCTACGGTGCCTTCATCGTGCCGGGGCTGATCATGCTGATGCTGTTGACGCAGAGCGTCATGAATGCGTCGTTTGGCATCTACTTTCCCCGGTTCACCGGGACAATCTATGAAATTCTCTCGGCGCCGATTTCCTATTTCGAGGTCGTGCTCGGCTATGTCGGAGCGGCTGCCACAAAGTCGGTCATCCTCGGGCTGGTCGTGTTGGCGACTTCGTGGCTGCTCATCCCGCTGCGCATCGCGCACCCCGTCTGGATGATCGCATTCCTACTCTTGACCGCCGTAAGCTTCAGTCTGTTCGGCTTCATCCTTGGCCTATGGGCGGATGGATTCGAAAAGCTGCAGGTCGTACCGCTCTTGATCATCACGCCGCTGACGTTTCTCGGCGGCACGTTCTACTCGATCAATCTATTGCCTCCGGCGTGGCAGACGGTCGCGTTGTGCAACCCGGTAGTGTATCTGATCAGCGGCTTCCGCTGGAGCTTCTTCGAAACGGCCGACGTGAGCGTCGCCTTGAGCTTGGCGATGACCGTCCTGTTCCTCGCCGTCTGCCTGGCGACGGTGTGGGTGATCTTCAAGACCGGTTATCGGCTCAAGAAATGAGCAGCGCTTCGCTCGGTCCTCAGGCGGCGGCGCTCATCGATGAGCGGAAGGCCCAGCGCGTGAAATACGCTTCGATATAGGCGAACACGGCGTACATCGCGATGCCTTCGACGGCGAGGCCGATGAGACAGGCGAACACGAGCGGCATCTGGAAGTTCGAGCCCGCCTGCACCATCAGATGACCCAAGCCGGAATTGGCGCCGATGGTCTCAGACATCACCGCGCCGACGAAGGCGAGGGTAATCGCGACCTTGAGGGAGCCGAACAGATAGGGTTGGGTGCGTGGAATACCGACCTTCAGCATGATGTCGAGCTTTCCGGCGCCGAGTGCGCGCAACACGTCCTCGAGCTCTGGCTCCATGGCGGCAAGCCCGGTCGCCACGTTGACCACGATCGGAAAGAACGAGATCAGAAAGGCGGTGAGCACCGCCGGGACCACGCCGATGCCGAACCAGATGATCAGGATCGGCACCACGGCGACCTTCGGGATCGAGTTGAAGCCGATCATCACGGGATAGAGGCCGCGGTAGATCGTGCGGGACCAGCCGACGATGATGCCGAGAACGATGCCGAAAGCGACGGCGAGGGCGAAGCCGGCGAGCGTCGTCCACAGAGTTACGAAGGAATTCTTGGCGAGCGGCAGCCAATATTGGCCGATCGCCTGAAATATTTGCGAGGGCGCGGGCAGCACGAAGGTATCGACCTTGAAGATGCGGCAGACGAGCTCCCAGAGGACGAACATGCCCGCGGTGAACAGCCAGGGCGATAGTCTTTCCAACGTCGTGTTCATGCCTTGCGTACCTCGGCGATGGTGGCGCGCAGCTCGTGTACGATGTCGGTGAAACGCGGCTCGAAACAGATGTCGAGATCGCGCGGGCGTGGCAGCTCGACCCTCTTGGTCATGACGATGTGTCCCGGCCGCGCGCTCATGACGTAAACGTTGTCGGCAAGAAAGGCGGCTTCGCGCAGGTCGTGCGTGACCAGGATGACGGTGAAGCCGAGTTTCTGCCACACATCGCGCAGCACGCACCACAACTCTTCGCGGGTGAACGCATCCAACGCGGCGAACGGCTCGTCTAGCATCAACAGCGCGGGCTGATGGATGAGCGCGCGGCAGAGCGAGACGCGCTGCTGCATGCCGCCGGACAGTTCCCAGGGAAAACGCTCGCCGAAGCCGTCGAGCCCGACGGTCTTGAGCAGCGCCTCGGCGGCGGTGCGATAATGCTCCCGCTCGCGGCGAAACTTGTGGCGGTGGGGCTCCACGATCTCGAGCGGGAGCAGCACGTTGCCGATGACCTTTCGCCAGGGCAGCAGGTTCGGGTTTTGGAACGCCATGCCGGCGATCTTGACCGGCCCGCGCACTTTGTCGCCGAAAATGACGATATCGCCGCAATCGGGTGAAACGAGGCCGGTCACGAGCTTCATCAAGGACGACTTGCCGCATCCCGACGGACCGACCACGGCGGCGAATTCGCCGCGACGCACCGTAAGGCTCGTGTCCTTCAAGGCGAGGAGGCCGCCGGAAGCGCTGCGATAGGTCAGCGTGACGTTACTGATGTCGACTGAACCGGTCACGCGGTCGCTCACGCGCCGAGTTCGTCATGTCCGGGTTTGTCCCGGACGTCCGTGCCGTTTGAGTCGCGTTGCGTGTTGCGTCGTAGAGAACCGGCGATAACCGCGTTCACGCGCGTCTTCCGAAGCGCCATGCCAGGCCATGACGGTGCAGCAATATCTTGATCCCGCACTTACAGCTTCCGCTCGGAGGCCGGGGGCAGGTATTCGCTCGTGAAGATGTCCTCGGCCGTCGGCCGGTTCTTGAACTCGTAGGTCAGCCCGATCTGGTCGATCGATTTGGCGAGCCGCGCCATGTCGACGCCACCGAACCCGTTGGCTTTCACCCACGGCGTCACGAAATTGTCGCGCAATGACATTTTCAGCCGATCGAGTTCGATCGTCGCATCCGCGGTCTCGTTGCGCGCGAGCACCGATTTGATCGCAGTATCGGGGTCCTTGATCGTATCGAGCACGCCCTTGATGGTGCCGCGGACAAAGCCTGCCACCAATTTCGGATTGGCCTTGGCGTAGTCCGGATTGACCATGATGGCATTGCCGTAGAGCACGAGACCATAGTCCGCCATCAGCATCGTCTTGATATCTTCCGGTTTCAGCCCCTTCTGCAGGAGGTTGTAGTACATCGAGAAGGAGAATCCGGTAATGGCATCGACCTTGCCCTCGGCGAGCATCGGTTCGCGCACGGGGAAACCAACGTTCTCGATTTTGACCTTCGATTCGTCGATGCCGTTTTCTTTGACGAACGCCTTCCATTGCGCGAAGGCGCCATCCGCCGTCGGCGCGCCGAGCACCCTGCCTTCAAGGTCCTTCGGCTTGGTGATCCCGGTTTTGGCGGTGGTGCCGATCGCGAATGCCGGCTTGTCGTAGATCATCAACACGGCCTGGACTTTCTTGTCCGGATTCTGGTCGCGGAACTTGACCAGCGAGTTGATGTCGAAAAAGCCGAGCGGATAGGTACCGGCAGCGATGCGGGCGATACCGGCGACCGAGCCGGGGCCGGAGTCGATGGTGACGTTGAGGCCCTCGGCCTGGTAGTAACCCTTGTCGATGGCGACAAAGTAGGGCGCCGACGGGCCCTCGAACTTCCAGTCGAGCGCGAACTTCAGATCAGTTTGCGCCCCAGCCGGGCTCATCACGAGCACCGCTGCCGCCGCGCCCGCGAGCATCCCCAAAAGCCCAATCCTGTTCATGTTCGATGCTCCCTATAAGGCCGGTCGGCCGGCGCCGCGCATTGCCTCAGGAGACATCCGAGCAATGGTCGTGCCAGCCCGAAGCCCCCTAGTGTGGACGGGCGGCGAAGCTCCGCCGTGCCATCAGACTAGGCATTTTGGCCGTGTTTGCCTATTCCCCAATCAGTGCCGTGCGGATGCTCAGCTGCCGCGGTACGTGGAATAGCTCCATGGCGTCACCAGCAACGGCACGTGATAGTCGCCTTCCGGGTTTGCGACCGCGAACCGGACCGGCACCACGTCGAGGAACGGCGGATCGTCCAGCCGCGCGGCCAAGCCCGCGAAATACTCGCCCACGTGGAAACGCAGTTCGTAGCGCCCGATCGGCAGCGGCTGTCCGGCGATCAAGGGCGCGTCGGTGCGGCCATCGCGGTTCGTCGCGGCGCGCGTCATCACGCGTTGCTCGCCGTTGGTTGACAACTCGAGAAGCTCGACGAGTACGCCGACGGCGGGACGGCCGGAATGAGTGTCGAGCACATGGGTGGAGAGCCGTCCATGCACCTCGAGACGATCGGCGGCCTCGAGCCGCTGATCGAGGCGAAGCGCGGCGATGCGGAAGATTTCGCCGAGCGCCGTCTCGGTTTCCTCCGCCGTGCTGTTGCGCAATCGGCGTTCAAACTGCCGCAGGATGGAGTCTTTGCTATGCCGGCGGGCGCAAATGATGAAGGGAATATCGAACTTCTCGCGATAGGCCCCGTTGAGGCGATGAAATTGCGCGAATTCCGCCTCCGATAGGCGCTCGAGCCCGGCGCTCGCCTGTTCCGCCTGGGAATCAGCTGTCATTGCGCCGGCGCCCGCCGCCTTGCCGGCGAGATCGGGGTGGCCCTTGATCAATGCCAGCCGCTGTTCCGCTGGCGCCGCACGCACGGCGGCCATCATTGCCGCGTGCAGGGCCGCGAGGGTAGCGAAAGGACGCCGGCGGCAAACGGCTTGCGCTACCCACGGGGCATGCTCGTAGACCTCGCCCAATGCGGCGACGAAGGCTGCCTCGTCGGCGGCGTTGAGGCTTCCAAGCGCGACCTTGGCCATGTCGTGCTACCCGATCGCCGGCGCGGCGGCGGCCAAGGCGCGATGCTCACGATGCCAGTGCCGCGCGATGTCGAGCCGCGTTGCGAGCCACACGCCCTCGCGTGCGGCGACGTAGTCGAGAAAACGCGTAAGCGCGGCCGCGCGTCCCGGGCGGCCGACCAGCCGGCAATGCAGCCCGACGGACATCATTTTCGGCGTGCGCTCGCCTTCGGCATAGAGCAGGTCGAAGGCGTCCTTGAGATAGCTGAAGAAATGATCGCCGTTGCCGAAGCCCTGCGGATTGATGAACCGCATGTCGTTGGCATCGAGCGTATACGGAATGATCAGATGCGGTCCTCTCGGCCCGTTGACCCAATAGGGCAGATCGTCGGCATAAGAATCCGACGAATAGAGAAAGCCGCCGTCCTCGAGCAACGCCCTCAATGTATTGACCGAGTTGCGGCCGGTATACCAGCCGAGCGGCCGCTCGCCGGTTGCCTCGGTGTGTATGCGAATCGCCTCCGCAAGGTGCGTGCGTTCCTCTTGCTCGGGCACATCTTTGTAGTCGATCCATTTAAGGCCGTGGCTCGCAATCTCCCAACGCGCTTCGCGCATCGCCGCTACCGCGTCGGGTGAGCGCGCGAGCGCGGTCGCGACGCCGAAGACGGTCACCGGAACTTGAGCTTGAGTGAACAGCCGCCAAAGCCGCCAAAACCCCGCGCGCGAGCCATATTCGTACATCGACTCGACGTTCATGTGGCGCGCGCCGGGCCAAGGCTTTGCGCCGAGAACGTCGGATAAAAACGCTTCGGAGGTCGCATCGCCATGCAGGATGTTCCGCTCTCCGCCCTCCTCGTAGTTGACGACGAATTGCACCGCGATGCGCGCGCCGCCCGGCCAGCGCGGATCGGGAGGATCGCGGCCGTATCCGGCGAGATCACGGGGATATTTCGAGAGGTCCGCTGGCGACATCCCTCGTCATATACAAGGTCGGCCAAGCCGTGTCTTGCGCGGAACCTGCGATGCCGCGGGCGCGCGGATCATTCACCCTTGGCCGCCGCCTAGCTCGACGTTGCCGGGACCTGTGGGATTTTTGCAACGCTCTAGGTTTCTTTTTCTGCGGCCACAGTGGGGCACAAATTTTCTAGTCCGATGTAACGGATTTACTACAGCCAGCGGGGGTGTCTCATGAAGTCTCTGGTCGTCAAACGCTCCATCGTCGTCTCGGGCCACAAGACGAGTGTGAGCTTAGAAGATGCGTTTTGGAACGCGCTGAAGGAAATCGCCAAGGCGCGCAACGTTACCTTGTCGGAGTTGGTGGCTGCGATCGATGCGGAGCGCCAACATGAGAATCTTTCGTCGACGATTCGCCTCTTCGTGCTCGGCGTCTATCGCAAGCAGCTCACTGACCTGAAAGAGGGGCGCATCTCGGAGTCGATTTTTTGGGCCGCGGCCTGACCGCGGCCGATTCAGCGCGCGCAAATCGAAATAGACCCTAACAGTCGGGGTTGCTGCGCGCGCTCGCCCTAGTGATTCGCCAGAAGGTCGAGCCGCCGTCTTGCATCCGGCGAGCCGAGGGTCTCGGCCTTTTGGTACCAGCTTCGCGCCTTTTCGGCCTCGGCGCTCACCCCGACCACGCCGAGCCGCGCAAGCACATTGGGATCGTAGGTGCCGCCCAATGCCATCGCCGCGTCGGCATCGCCGGCGTCGGCGGCGCGTTGCAATACCGTCCGTGCCGTGGCCACGTCGCCTGCTGCGATCAGTTGCTGGCCTTGTTTCATGAGCAGCTCTATCTCTTCCGGATCAAGCACGCGACTGGCCTTACTGGAGGGCATCGCCTGCTCGCGCGGCGCACTCGGCTGCAACATCGCCACAGGCCCGCTTTCGACTGAGCTTGGTGGCTGCAAGACCTCCGGATGCTCGGAGGATTTTTCGCGCTGGATCAGGATGGCACGATCGCCGTCCTGGGCCGTCGCGCGCGCGAGCTCCCGCTGCCCCATGGACGAGGGCGGCGCGTCGCCTTTGATAGCGACCGAGGCCATTTGCGGCCCGCGCAGGGGTTGCGAGGACGAGCTCGAATAGGCGGTCCAGAGATAATATCCGCTCGGCACCGCCAAGATGCTCGCGATCAGGAAGATGAGCGACGCGCGTAGCCCGTGGCGGCGCGACCTCGAGGGCGGCGGCGCCACGCGTTCGGGCTCCAGCGAGCGTGGTAACCTAAAGTCCGAGGTGTCGTGGCCGTGCGGACGCCCGCCGGTATCGGCACGAGCAAGGCCGGGCACAGGCGGTAGTTGCGCGGCACGAGGGATGCGCACGGCCGCCTCCTCGCGCTCGATCCAGCGAAGCGTTGCTTCAAGCCGCCGAAGGTCAGAAAGATCGGCATCGCGGCGCCCAGCCGCAAAGTCCTTGGAGTGCTGATCCTGCCGACGAGCGGCTTCTAGCGAGCTATCCGGATTATGCGAGGCGACATCCGGCGGCCTGCGTAGTCTTTTCGGCGCGTAAGCCGAGCGAATGCGCTCGCTTTCGGCGGCATGCTGTTCCGCGTCGGCGCGCGCATTCGCTTCATGCCCCGCATGGGCAAACGGATCTGCGGGATTGATAGGCCCTCCTGTCGGGGTACTCATGGCTGACACTCCCCTTGCTGCGCTCCCGATTGGACTCTCTCACAACTGCCTCCGGCTTTGGGGCGCGTTTGTTTTATATCCGGCGATCCCTGGCGGCGCTGAAACGTCACGCCGGCAGGGAGCTAGCGCTGCGTGCTGGTGCGCTGCTTTTGTTGCCACTTCAAAGGGTCCCAGTTTCGTCTCACCTACAAAACATTTCCGGTCATGCTGGCATAACTGCTATCACCTTGTTTTTGCTTCTTCTTTCGCTTTCCTATTGTTTCTGACCGTTTCCCATCATATGCTCGCCTCCTGCTGACCAGGTGCTTACCGAAGGGTCCGGTGACGTTTCGACAAGGGGCGAAATCATGCGAGCAAAACTGACGCCGGCGTTCGTCCAAACGGCGCGCGCTGAGGATGGCGCTGAGCGCACGGTGTATTGGGATCAGTCCTTGCCGGGCTTCGGCCTGGTCGTGAGCGCGTCGGGGCATCGCTCCTTCGTCGTGCAATATCGCGCCAACGGCCGCAGCCGGCGCATGTCGATTGACGGCGTGCTCGGCCTCATCGCAGCGCGCAAGCAGGCACGGGTGCTGCTCGGTGAGGTCGCAAAAGACCATGATCCGCTGGCCGAGCGTCGCGCCCGCATCTCGCTGGCCGAGGATACGTTCGAGAGGATCGCCGAGCGCTATTTCGCATCGCGCGAGGCGAAGCAGCTGCGCACGGCCGACGACCGCCGCGCCGTGCTCGCGCGACTGGTCTACCCGAAGCTTGGGCAGATGCCGATCAGCACCATCCGCCGCAGCGACCTTGCGCGGCTGCTCGACCACATCGCTGACAAGAACGGCATGGTGATGGCCGATCGGACCCTCGCCTACATCGGCAGAATTATGAACTGGCACGCATCCCGCTCGGATGACTTCCGCTCTCCCATCGTGCGTGGAATGGCCCGCACCACCAACAAGGAACGGGCGCGCGATCGCGTCCTTACCGACGACGAGCTGCGCGCGATCTGGCAGGCGGCAGAAGCTGCACAAGGGCCGTTCGGCTCGTTCGTACGGTTCCTGCTGCTGACTGGCGCCAGGCGCGGGGAGGCCGCTGAAATGAAATGGGATGAGATGAAGGATGGCGTGTGGACGCTGCCGGCCTCGCGCAACAAGGTGAAGCTTGAACTCGCGCGGCCGCTGTCACCCGGGGCGTCGGCGATCTTGGCCAAGCTTCCGCGCGTCGGCAAATCCGGTTTCGTGTTCACCACTGGGAGCGATAGGCCCATTGGCGCCTTCGCGAAGTTCAGGCGCGAGCTGAGCAAAACCAGCAGTACGTCCGGCTGGACGCTGCACGATCTGCGGCGCACAGCGCGCTCACTCATGAGCCGTGCTGGCGTCTCGTACGATATTGCCGAGCGCTGCCTGGGGCATGTCATGCCCGGCGTGCGCGGTGTCTATGATCGGCACAAATACCTAGAGGAGATGCGCCACGCATACGAAATGCTTGCCGCGCTAATCCAGCGTATCATCGATCCGCAGCAAAACGTCGTGCCGCTGCACGATGCTCGCTTGCCCGCTGCAGACCGTGCGTAAGCCCGCGCACGATAGCTCGCGGAAAGCACAGAACATTTCTGCTCGCGGTCCCGTGACAGGATTTCAAGACGTGATCTGATGCGTGTACTCAATAAAACGCGCAGATGTCGGCTTTTGGGGGCGAAGTGGAAATATTGTGCTCACCAGAGCACTATCGGTTTTGAACCCAATTTGCTCATCCAAGCTTCAAGTCGACTTCGCACTATCGGCCTTAGCCACAGAACTGGGCGATGGAAACCTGGTATCATCTCTCCATTGCATGAATGACCCCTCAAGCGGAGGGCCACATGGCAAGCCACATCGAACGACGAAAATTCTTAGCGACGCTCGGCGGCGCAGCAGCGTGGCCGCTCGCGGCGCGGGCGCAGCGCTCCGACAAGCCAGCTCCCAGGGTCGGAGTTTTATTGTACGGAACGCCCGAGACCGACCCAAACTACGGCTCGTTCCGTCGCGGCCTACGCGAGCTCGGATATG
>DASSGH010000115.1:0-13658 GCA_035693615.1 Xanthobacteraceae bacterium | reverse complement strand
GAACTTCCGTGCAAAATTCACAAGCCACGCTCATTTCACTCCCCGCATGCCGCTGCAAGCTGGTGGGCCTGTTCTGCTGTCGTAATTTTTTTAGCCTGCTTCACCAATTCATCTATCGAAGCAACGATAGTTCCCCCCATGGCGCCTTTGCGATCGATTTTGAACTCTGGACATGCGCTATCACTTGTAAACGCACATGAGCCTTCTTTGTGACAGAAAATGGAAATTGAAATACACGCCGGACGACGGCGACCTCGTTAAACTATTTTATGTTCCTGCCCTTGAGTGCGCTGTCCGGTATGACCGCCTGACCGGTTATTTCCGAGCCCGAGCCTTGATGCTCGCCGCTCGCGGACTTGAAGGCTTGATCCGCAACGGCGGACAAATGCGCTTGTTGGTAGGCTGCACGCTAGACCAGCCTGAAGTGGACGCCATCGCCAAAGGCGCAGAATTTCGTGACCAAGTGAAAGCGCATTTACTCGCCAATCCTCTGAAGCCGGGCAATCAGCGCGAAGTCGAGGCACTGGAATTGCTCGCATGGATGGTTGCCAACCAGTTTCTGGAAGTCCAGGTGGCCGTGCCCTGCGACGAGCATCACCGCCCTATTCCCGCGCAAGGCATCTTCCATGAAAAAGCGGGGATCATCGAAGACAAGACCGGCGACCGCCTCGCGTTCAACGGCAGTTTGAATGAAACCGAGGCAGGATGGACCCAAAATTGGGAAAGCCTGAATATCTTTCGCTCTTGGCTAGGTGACGATCCCCGCGTTCATGCAGAGGAAACCAACTTTACTAAACTTTGGGCTGATGAGTCCAAGCACGTCATCACCATGTCGATCCCCGACGCGTTGCGCGACGATTTGCTCCGCTTCCTCCCGGAGAACGATCTACCGGCCCGCCTCAAAAAACAGGAAGTTGCGCCACCACCGTTGCCCCCTGAACTGATAGTCCCGCCGCCGCCCGCGCCCGTGGCCGAAGCGATTGACTTGAGACGGCTCGTTTGGGCCTTCATCAAGGAAGCGCCAAAAATGCCGAACGGCGGCGAGCGAGTCGGGGAGGCCACATCCAATGTCGAGCCGTGGCCTCACCAAATTCGCGCTTTCCAACGGCTTTACGGTCATTGGCCGCCGCGCCTGCTGATTGCCGACGAAGTCGGCCTCGGCAAAACGATTCAGGCGGGTATGCTCATCCGTCAGGCTTGGCTTGCGGGGAAAGCCCGGCGTGTGCTCATCCTTGCCCCCGCCAGCGTGTGTCGCCAATGGCAGTTGGAACTACGGGAAAAATTCAATTTGAATTGGCCGATTTACGACGGCGACAAGCTTGTTTGGCTCAAAACCCCCGGACGCAACACCCTACTTGAACAATCCGTTTCCAGAACTGACTGGCACAAACAGCCGTTCGTCATTGCCTCTAGCCACTTGATGCGTCGTCGCGAACGTATCCCTGAACTCGTCGAACAAGCCGAGCCATGGGATATTGTCGTTATTGACGAAGCGCACCACGCCCGCCGCAAGTCCCCCGGACTTGCCGGTGAACGGCGACCTAATCGCTTGCTCGAATTATTGCACCGGATCAAGGACAGGACGCTGGCACTCTTGCTGTTGACGGCGACGCCCATGCAGGTACATCCGGTCGAAGTTTGGGATTTGCTTTCAGTGCTAGGCTTGCCGCCCGAATGGCATGAAGCCGCATTTCTCAGATTCCTTGAGGCAGTGGACCATCCATCGCCGTCACACGAAGACATGGAATTTCTCGCGGCTATGTTTCGCGCCACAGAAAAAAGTTACGGCAGCGCAACCGAAGCGGACGCTCGTCGCGCCGGGGCAACGAGCGGTCTGCAGGCCAAACGGATTCTGTCTGCGTTGCGCGACCCCGCTGCCATTCCTCGGCGACAGATGGATGCCCTGACGCGCGGCGTAGGCTTACGCCTCATGCGTTCGCAGTCACCGATAAGTCGGCTTATCTCCCGCCACACCCGCGACCTGTTACGCCGCTATCACAAGGCCGGCAAGATGCAAACTCCCATCGCCGACCGCGAAGTGGAAGACCGTTTTGTTCAACTGTCCGTGGACGAAGGCCAGATTTATCAGGAGGTCGAGAATTACATCAGCACTACCTACAATCAAGCATCGGCAAAAGAGAAGAACGCGGTTGGTTTTGTGATGACAATTTATCGGCGGCGACTGTCGAGCAGTTTTTACGCGCTGCGTCACACTTTGGAAGACCGGCTTGCGGCGATGAAATCAGGCTACTCGCCGATGCAGCAAGAATCTGGCGATGACGCCGAAACTGCAATGTTTGATGCCGAAGACGAAGTACTCGCGCCGGACGAAGTTGCCGAGTTTAAACAAGCCGCGCTTGCGCAAGAAGAAAAAGACGACATTGCTGGCCTCCTTGAGAAAATCCGCCGGCTTCCGCCTGACACCAAGGCCGAACGGTTGCGCGGTGAGTTGGAAAATCTCCGCGCCGACGGATATTCACAGACGATGGTTTTTACCCAATACACGGACACAATGGATTTCCTGCGCGACGAGCTTGCTGCCAAGACCTCGCTCCACGTCATGTGTTTCTCCGGTCGGGGTGGTGAAGTGCGTGAGAAAGACGGTCGCTGGCGGGTGATTTCACGCGAAGAAGCCAAACGACTTTTCCGCACCGGCAAGGCCGACGTGTTGCTTTGCACGGATGCCGCCGCCGAAGGATTAAACTTTCAGTTTTGCGGCTCGCTTATCAATTATGACATGCCGTGGAATCCCATGCGCGTCGAGCAACGCATCGGACGTATTGACCGTCTCGGCCAAGAGCACGCGAAAATTCGGATCGTCAATTTGCATTACGAAGGCACGGTAGAAACGGACGTTTATATGGCTCTGCGCCGTCGTATCCATCTTTTTGAGAGCGTCGTTGGCCGGTTACAACCCATCCTTGCCAGGATGTCTGGTGTCATCACCGGCCAAGTTCTGGGCACTCGGAGCCGCGACCCCGAGGCGCGTGCAGCACTTGCCGGTGCATTAGAGCAACAAGCCGAACAAGCTAAACGTGAAGGCTTCGATCTTGACGCCATGCTCGACGGCGACTTGCAAGAGCCGCCACGCCCAATGCCCAAACTCACGCTGCAGGACCTCGACATGGTCTTGCAGCGCGCCGATTCATTGCCCCCCGCTCTGGTGGTCAAGAAACTACAAAACGGCGAATACGCCTACCAAGCCGCCGGCATGGCTAACCCGGTTCGCATCACCACACGGCCTGATTATTTTGACGAGCACAGTGATAGCCTTGAACTCTGGTCGCCCGGCAGCCCATTTTTCCCGACACCTGAAGTCGAAGCAATTCAGCAGGAATTAGCCGGCATTTCCATTTCCACTTTGCTCAAGCCGCAAGACACAAGCGGCACGTCGCCCTAACCACCAACGTCGACCGGCTTGTTGGCCCGGGGCGCATGCGTCCATCATTTTGCGAAGAGGATGGATTTGCCGGGTCAAGGCCGGCAATGACGGGACCTATAGCCATTGGCTATGGACTACTGAGTACACATCGCGCGCCGGCTCACCCCACCCTCCGCGCCACCCCACCCTCCCGCCAGAATCTCTTATGTTGCCCCGCCAACCCGCGCCCCGGAATTCGCACGATCTTCTGCGCATCCGAGACCGCGGTGCCGATGCGCTGCGCGGTGCGGCCGTGGGCGCGCAGGATCGCCAGCACGCGCTCGGCGGAAGCTTCCTCGACCACGTAGCAGAAGCCGATGCCCATGTTGAAGACCTCGAACATCTCGCTGTCCTCGACCTTGGCGTGGCGCTGGATGAGGGGAAAGATGGGATGCGGCTCGATGAGCGCGTCGAGCGCGAAGCCGACCGGCGCGGCGACGCGGCAAAGGTTGAGCAGGCCGTCGCCGGTGATGTTGATCAGCGCGTGGACGCCTCCCACTGTACCCAGGATCTCCAGCGCCTCGCGCACGTAGATGTCGGTCGGGCGCAGCAGCTCCTCGCCGAGCGTGACGGCAAGCTCCTCGAATTTGTGGCTAATGGAGTAGTGGTGGTCGGCGAAGAACGCCTTGCGCGCGAGCGAAAGCCCGTTGCTGTGGATGCCGCTGCTCTTGACGCCGATGACGGCGTCGCCGTCGCGCACGGCGCGCCCGTCGATGACCTTGTCGAGGTCGACGCGGCCGACCGCCATGCCGACGATGTCGAAGTGCTTGACCACGTCCTTGAGCTGCGCGGTCTCCCCGCCCGAGATCGAGATCTGCGCGAGCTCGGCGCCCTTGCACAGCCCCTCGGCGACGGCGTCGAGCATGGCGGCGTCGGTCTTCTCCACCGCGATGTAGTCGACCAGCGAGAGGGGCTTGGCGCCGACGCAGATCATGTCGTTGACGTTCATGGCGACGCAGTCGATGCCGATGGTGTCGTACTTGCCCATCATGTCGGCGATGATGGTCTTCGAGCCGACGCCGTCGGTGCAGAGCGCAAGCCCGATGCCGTCGAGCTCGATGACGTTGGCGAAGTAGCCGATCGGCAGCACCAGGCGGCCGAGGCCGGCTGCCGGCCAGGTCTTCTGCACCCGGGCGATGATGCGGTTTAGCCCCGCATCCGCCTCCGCGGTGTCGACGCCGCTGTCGCGGTAGGTTTCGCTGCGCATGGGGGTTGGTCCGCTTGTTGCGCCGATTCGCCTCTCGCCTCCGCCCTCATCCTGAGGAGGGCGCGCAGCGCCCGTCTCGAAGGATGAGGGCGGCCTCATGCTTCGAGACGGCGGCTTCGCCGCCTCCTCAGCATGAGGCCGTGCCCGCATCCATCGAAAAAGTGGTTCATTTGAAGAGGATGGATTGCAACGCAACTCGGGCTTGCCCGAGTTGCGCAATATCACGCGCCGCAAGTCGGGTAAACCCGACTTGCGGTGTCAAGCCCGGCAATGACGGGGCTGAGGATAACGCCGCCCGGGTATCATTCCGCGGCGTTCGCCGGCGGAAGGGCAATGGTCTCGACTTTGGTCAGGTCGAGCTTGCGCGAGGCATGGTCGATGTCGAAGCCGACAACTTCGCCGTTGGCGTCGAGGTCAACGACGAGACCCGCGACGATCTCGCGGGCCTCGGCGCCGGGCGTGCTCTTGAGCTCGATGTAGAGGCTGTCCGTTTCCGGATAGTAGTGCAGCTTCATCGCTCGTCCTCGCCTTCCCCGGGAACAAGCCCCGCTAATTTTACGATCAACGGGTCGAGACGGGCACGAACCACCATCCACACAAGATCGAGGCGCACCTCTCCATAGCCGTGGATGAGGCGGTGGCGCATGGCCGTGATTTCGCGCCAGGGGATTTCCGGGTGCACCGCCTGCGTGGACGCCGAGACCTTGCCCGCTGCCTCGCCTAGGACCTCGAGCGACCGAATGACCGCACTCTGGTGCAATCGGCTCTGAAGGAAAGCCGCTTCGTCGAGCCCTTTGATAAAACCCTGCGCATCGCGCGCGGCCAGCAGCATGTCGAGGAGCAACGCCGCGTCTCGCTCGGGCAGTTCAGCCATAGACGGTTTCGGCTTCTTTCAGGATCGCCCTGCGGCGGATAAAGTTCCGGCTCGCCTCTACCGTCTCGCGCTCGACGAGATCGACGGAACGCCCAAGAAGCTTTTCGATCGCGTCTTTCAAGTCGGAGAACGCCGCAAGATCGTTGCGTACGGCAGGCGTGAAGGTGACGAGGAAATCGGCATCGCTGCGCCTGGGATCGAAGCGAGTGCCGCGGGCGGCCGAGCCGAAGACCTCCAGCCGTGCTACGCCGTAGCGGCGGCAGATCGCGGCAAGGGCATCGCGCTTTTCGGCAATCTCTGCCTGCATGACTTTCTCATGGCGTTTTGCGACATGGATTCTACCACGATACACGGAAGAGCGCCGTAGGCCCGTAACCTTGATGTAGCCCACCGGCTGTAGGGGGGCAAAGGCGCGTCTGCGCGCCGTGCCCACGCCTTTTTCCGACGCACGATGGTGGCGTGGGCACGCTCCGCTTTGCCCACCCTACGGACGCTTCGGCATGAACTCGGCGCGGATCGTGGCGCTGTGCTCGCCCAGCGAAGGCACGGCGCCGTAGCGGCGCCGCGAGGCGTCGGAGCGCGCGGGCGGGGCGGGGTAGCTCACTGTTCCGGAAGCTGTGGCGATCTCGATCCGGCGCAGCTGCGGGTGGGAGGCGAGGTCGCCCGTGTCATTGACGCGGGCGAAGGCGATGTCGTTCTCGTCAAGCTTTCGCGTCAGCACCGCCTCATCGGTGGCGCCGAACACGGCGGCGACGCGCGCGTCGGTCTCGGCGCGGCGCGCCATGCGCGCGACGTTGGTGGCAAAGGCGGGATCGGCGGCGAGCGCCTTGTCGCCCAAAACCTTCTCCGCCAGCACGCGCCACTCGCGGTCGCTCTGGATCGAGATCAAAATGTCGGCGCCGTCCCTGGTCTTGAACGCGCCGTAGGGCGCAATCGAGGTGTGGGCGAGGCCGATGCGCTTGGGCGGCGCGCCGCCCTCGTACTGGATGAGCGGCACCGCCATCCACTCCGCCATGGCGTCGAACATGGAGATCGAGATCGCGGCGCCTTCGCCGGTCTTCTCGCGCGCGTAGAGCGCCTCGAGGATCGCCTCGTAGGCGTTCATGCCGGCGGCGATGTCGCAGACCGAGACGCCGACGCGCGCCGGCGCCTCGGGCGAACCGGTGACGGAGGCGAGCCCCGATTCCGCCTGCACCAGCATGTCGTAGGCTTTGCGCTGCGCGTAGGGGCCGTCCTCGCCGTAGCCCGAGATGGAGCAGATCACGAGGCGCGGATGCGCGGCCCGCAGCGCGGCGAGCGGGAAGCCGAGCTTGGCGATCGCCCCGGGCTTGAGGTTCTGCACGAACACGTCGGCCTTGGCGAGGATCGCAGCAAGGAGCGCCTTGTCGTCCTCGCGGGCGAGATCGAGCACGAGGGATTCCTTGCCGCGGTTGAGCCACACGAAATACGCGCTCTGGCCTTCGGCGGGCTCGCCTTCCGCGCGGCTACCAGGGCGTTTACGCCCGTCTTCGCGAGATATCGCGAGCTTGTCGTAGTAGCGCGCGAAATCGCCCTCCGGCCGCTCGACCTTGATCACGCGCGCGCCGGCGTCGGCCAGGCGGCAGGTGCACATGGGCGCCGCTACCGCCTGCTCCAGCGACACCACCAACAGGCCTGAGAGGGGGAGGGGCATGGTATCGCGCAACTGTCACCCGCGGGCTTGACCCGCGGGTCCATCGTTCTTCGGAAAAAATATTTACGAAGAAGATGGATGGCCGGGTCAAGCCCGGCCATGACGAGGTGAAAGCGTCGCAGTGACCCTTCTTAAGCGGTAACTGGCACGTCACCCGCGGGCTTGACCCGCGGGTCCATCGTCCTTTGCAAGAGCCTTTTTAGGAAGAGGATGGATGGCCGGGTCAAGCCCGGCCATGACGGAACTGCGCGATGGGCCGCGCTTCGCGCGCCTGCCCCGCGCTGCTATCTTGCCCTGCAACGATCCCACCGGCTCGCCGTTACCGCGCATGGCCCGTATTGCGATCATCGCGCTGATGCTGCTCGCGTCAGTGGGCGCGCTCGCGCAGCAAGGCGATCCCGGCGCGGCGGCGCCGGCGGCACCTGGCGGCACTGCGACACCGCCGCCTGCCGCGGACACGCAGGCAGCAGATACGCCGCCGGCGGATGCACCGCCTGCGCCGGAAGCGCCATCCGCCGAAGCGCCGCCGGCTGCTCCCGCCCCGCCGCTGCCCAAGCGCGTCGGCGACGCGGATCTGCGGGAATCCGTGTGCCTGATGATCGAATCGGCGGCGCGGGCGCACAACCTGCCGCTCGAGTTCTTTGCCCGCGTGATCTGGCAGGAGAGCCGCTTCCAGCCCAACGTCGTGGGCCCGCGCACGCGCAGCGGCGATCGCGCCCAAGGCATCGCCCAGTTCATGCCGCGCACCGCCGCCGAGCGCGGCCTGTTCGATCCGTTCGATCCGGTGCAGGCGCTGCCGAAGTCGGCGGAATTCTTGCGCGAGCTCGCCGACCAGTTCGGCAATCTCGGGCTTGCCGCCGCCGCCTACAACGCCGGGCCGGGCCGCGTGCGCGAATTCCTCTCCGCGCGACGGGCGCTGCCGGCGGAGACGCGCAACTACGTGCTCGCCATCACCGGCATCCCGGTCGACGAATGGGCGGCGAGCGGCAAGCGCGAGCCCAAGCCGGTGCCGAAGGCGGGTTGCGGCGAGCTGATGGCGCTTCTCCACCGCGCGCCCAACCCGTTCATAGAGAAGCTCGAGCAGCGCGTGAACGTCGTCGCCGCCGCGCCGTGGGGCGTGCAGCTCGCCGCCGGCTTCTCGCGCGACCACGCGCTGTCGAATTACGCCATGCTCGCCAAGCGCTACGCCACCGTCCTTGAAGGCCGCGACCCGAGCCTCTTGAGCACGCTCTTGCGCAGCCGCGGCACGCAGCCGTTCTACCAGGTGCGCGTCGGCGCCGACACGCGCGCGGCCGCGGAGTCGCTGTGCGGCAACATCCGCCGCGCCGGCGGCGCCTGCTTCGTGCTGCGCAACCGCGGGTAGGGGCTGCGGACTCGCTGTGCCGCCCTCGTCCTGAGGAGCGAGCGAAGCGAGCGTCTCGAAGGATGGGGGCGGCCTCATGCTTCGAGACGGCGGCTTCGCCGCCTCCTCAGCATGAGGCCGAGGAGAGCGAATCGGGCGTGCACGATCACTCGTCATGGCCGGGCTTGACCCGGCCATCCATCTGCTTCGCAAAAAAGTTCTTTACGAAGGCGATGGACCCGCGGGTCAAGCCCGGCAATGACAGGTCTGTTGATCGAGAGCGGCTCAATCCCCCATGTGCCCGTGCTCGGAGACGGTGGCGGGGCTGCGCGCGAGCGACAGCATGATCTGCCGGCCGATGCGGGTCGCCGGCTCGCCGCCGCAGTTGGAGAGGATGACGATGCCGAGGCGGCGCTGCGGGATCATGCCGATATAGGTCGCGGTGTTGTTGAGGCCGCCGTTCTTGTCGACGATGAGGAGATCGTCGTTCTTCACCCGCTGCCAGGCGAGCGCCTGGGCGAAGCGCGGATTGACCTGGAACACGCCCTCCTGCGCCAGCGCCATCGCCGCCTGCAGCTCGCCCTTGTCGGCAAGCGTGCCGAGATTGGCGGCGAGAAAGCGCGCCATGTCGCGCGGCGAGGAATAGATCTGCCCGGCGCCGGGCCAGTTGAACGCGCCCTGCTCGTTGCCGGGTTCGCCCACCGGTTTGGCGTCGGCGTTGTAGCCCTGCACCGCGCGGCGGCGAAATTCCGGTGCGAGCTGCCCGCGCGCATTGCCGCGCGGCACCGGCAGCGCGGTGGAGGTCATGCCCAGCGGGCCAAGAAGCCGCGTCTGCAAGAGTTGCGCATAGGGCGTGCCGAAGCGCCGCTCTAGCGCCAGCGCGAGCAGCACGAAGCCCGAGTTGGAATAGATGTCCTGCTTGCCCGGCGTGTGCGCCTCGTCGGCCTTCCACGCATTGAGATAGCGGATGAAGTCGGGGAGCGTGTAGGGCCCACGATGCCACGGCTCGGATTGATGCGGCGTGCGCTCGAGCCCCGAGGTGTGGCTCGCGAGCTGGCCGAGCGTGACGCTGCGGATGTCGCCGCCTTCCCTGAGCTCGGTGACGTATTTGGCGACGGGGTCGTCGAGCGCGACCTCGCCCTGCTTCACCGCCTGCGCCAGCAACGTCGCGGTGAAGGCCTTGCCGACGGAGGCGAGGTTGAACAGCGAGTCCGAGGTGATGGGTGTTTTGCGCGCGACGTCGGCGAGGCCGTAGTTGAAGAGGAGCGTGCGGCCGTCGATGTTGAGCGCGACCGCCATGCCGCCGGCGGCGATCAGCATCGGCTGCACCTGGCGGCGCACGATCTGCTCGATCTCGGCGTCGGTCTCGGCGCGCGCCGGGGTGGTGGCGGTGAGGGTGGCCGACGCGGTCAGCGATACCGCGATGAATAACGCCGCCATGCCCCGCATCGCGTGCCTCCCGTCGCCGCTGGCGCTGCCGCGCTTCGGCATCACGCCGCACTCACCCGCGCCGCAATTCTACCGCGCCGCCCCGCCGCACCCAGTTAATTCGCGTCCATCTTCCGGGCCGTCCATGTTTGTTTGGCGCAGAGCTCGGCCTCATGCTGAGGAGGGGGCGCAGTTCGCAGCCCGCCCTCGTCCTGAGGAGCGAGCGAAAGCGAGCGTCTCGAAGGGCGAGGGCGGGCACTCACCATAAGCGTGCCTCTCGAGCCACGAAGGCCGCCCCCATCCTTCGAGACGGCGCTTCGCGCCTCCTCAGGATGAGGGCGGCCGGAGAGCGGTCGAGACGTGGAGAGTTTGCAGCCTCACTGCCCCGCACTATTCCGCAGGCCGCGCGATCGGGGCGTCGGCAAAGATCTGGTACTGCTGCGCGCGGGGCTTCGCCGCGTCGGCGGGATCGACGAGCTGCAGCGAGCTTTTGCCGAGGAGCGCGCGCGGCAGGATCATCACGCGGATGAAGCGGCTCGGGCGGTCGGCTGCTTGCGCGAACACGGGCTCCGGCCCGCTCTCGTACCACGCGCCGCCGGGGCCGTAAGAGGTCGAGCGGCCGGCGGTGTCAATGCGGATGCCACCCTCGATCAGGCAGCGGATGCCCGGCCCTTGATGGCGGTGCGGATAGGCGCAGCCGCTGGGCGGAAAGGCGACGCTGTCGCCGCGCAGGAGAAGCTCGCCTGCGGGTAACGTGTCGAGCGAGGCGGTGAGCTTCTCGCGCGAGCGCACGCCCGCCGCGGCGGGTGCCGGCGGCGGGGGGCGCGCCGCGAGCTCGTAGCGCCAGCAGGTTGCGCCGGTGTCGCCGGCGATGATGGTCACTGCGGCCTCGCCGTGCCAGGTCTCGCCGTCGGCGAGCGCGCGCTCGCCGATGCGCGCGCGGCCGTGCACGAGAAAGATCATGCGCGCCGCGGCGGGCAGCGCCAGCTCGGCGCCGTTGGACAACACATCTTCGTAGAGCGCGAGCACGGGCGGCATGGGTAAGTCTCCGGTGAGGCGAATGCATCATTTTAGCAACGAAGGGGAAGCCATCCACCTGACGTTGCTGCGAGAGAACAGCCGTGCCGCGCACTCGGTCTGCTCCCTCCCCCCTTGTGGGGGAGGGCTGGGGAGGGGGGTGGTGCGGTGACATGACAATGGCGCCACCTGCGAAACATCGGACCACCCCCACCCCCAACCCCTCCCCACAAGGGGGAGGGGAGCACACCGAGTGTGGGGAGGAAGCACACCGAGTCTGGGGAGAGAGTGCACTGAACTCGCGGCGCGACCGTTGTTCGCTCAATGCGCTAATGCGACAACCATCACCCAACCTGTTGCATTGACCGGACGCCGAGCAGTGACCGAGGCAGATTCCGCCGATCGCCGAGCCGCGCCAGCGCGACTGGAGCCGTGGCTCAAGCTTGCCGCGCTCGTCCTCGTGGTCGCGGCGCTCGGGCTGCCGGTCAATGATCTCTTCCGCTACGCGCTGCTCGTCATCGCCACGGTGGTCGTCGTCGCGGGGACGATGTCGGCGCAGGGTGCGCGCTGGCTCGCCGCCATCGCAGCGGTGGCGCTGTGCATCGCCGGACAGATCCTCTTTCCGGCGCCGCGCATCGAGGAAGGCCACAACGTCTTCATCGTCGATCGCGCGGGCGGCGCGCTGGAACAAGGCCTGCCGCGCGAGGCGTTCCGCATGATGGCGGCCGAGTTCGACGCGACCTATCCGCCGGCAAGGCGCTGCGCACCGCAGGAGATCGGCTGCTGGCGCGGGCAAGGATTCCCCGCCGAGGCCTTCGCCTTCTCCGCCGACGGCATGCTCGAACATCCCGCCTACTCGCGGCGAGTTACGGGAATCGATTTCAGCGACCCGGTGTGGCTGCGGCTCGGCTTCATCAACGAGCTCGCCTACAACTGGAATTCGCAAGCGAGCGACGTTGCCCGCGCGCAGCGCGACCGGCGTTCGCTCGCCTTCCTGCACCAGTGGCGGCTCACCCTGCCGTGGTTCGTCATGTACCGCTTTCCCGCCGCGTTCGCCGGCAGCGCGTTGTGCTGGCGCGGCGAGGTCATCTGGGAGGGCGCGGACGAAACGTTCGAGCCGGTGACGCACGCGTCGATGCAATGCCGCACGCTGACGCGCGAGGGCATCGGGCGGCGAATCTTCGGCGTCGCGATCGCGCACGAGCTGACGATGCGCCTCGTGCCGACGTGGGGGGTGCGGCTGCGCCAGCTCGTTTCGCCCGCCCTCGCGCTCCTTGCGAGCGCGGCGGTGCTCGCGCTCATCGTGCGCGTGCGCGCGCGCCGCTTGGTTCTGCCGTTCGCGCTCGTTGCGGCGACGCTCCTCGTCGCGCTGTTCAATGACGCGAGCTTCATCGGCGGCGTGCGCCCGTTCGACAGCGGTGACGACGGCCTCGTCTACGACGGCTACGCGCGCATCATGCTGCGCCAACTCGCCGCCGGCGATATCGCCGGCGCGCTCGAAGGCGTGGAGCCCGTGTTCTACTTCACGCCGGGCCTGCGCTACCTGCGCGCCGCCGAGCACGTTGTCTTCGGCGAGAGCTATCTCGGCTATCTCTCGCTCATTCTGCTCCTGCCGTTTCTCGTCTTCGCGCTGTTCCGCCGCTTCCTGCCGCTCGCCTGGGCGGTCGCGCTGACCGCGATCTTCGCCGCGATCCCCATCGGCGTCGGCTTCGGCTCGAGCCTGGTGCAATACGTGAAGTGGGCCTCGCGCGGCTTTGCCGATCCCGCCGCCTACGTGCTCTTCCTCGCCGCCTTCGTGCTGCTGCTCGGGCGGTTGGGCGAGGGCCTTACCCCCTCATGGTTGGGCATAGCGCGTCGGAAGACGCGCGTGAACGCGCTTATGTCCCGGCCATCCACGTCTTCCTTGCGCGCCGCCGAAAGGAAAGACGTGGATGCCCGCGCCAAGCGCGGGCATGACGAGGAGAGTAGCTTCCCCCGCGCGTTCGCTGCCGGGCTCCTGTTCGCGCTGGCGCTTGCCGTGCGGCCCAACATCGCGCCGGCGGCGGGCATTCTGCTCGCCGGCGGCGGCATCATGGCGCTGGCGGCGCGCGAGTTTCGCCGCGTCGCCGGGCTCACGCTCGGCTTCGCCGCGGTGCTGGCGATGGCGCTGCACAACTGGGTCTACGGCGGCGCGCTGGTGCTGTTCACCACGACCGCCGGAATTCCGAAGCTCCTGGTGATGCCGCCCTCGGCCTATCTCGCCGCGCTCGGCGAGCTCGCGCATCTCGATGTGGTCGGCGAGCACGTCATCCGTGCGCTGCGGCAGATCGCGGGCTGGCTCGCGGGCCCATCGGAATCGCTGGCGATGGCGCCGCTCAACGCCGCTGCCATCGTGGTGCTGATTCGCGTCGTCTTCTGGCGGCAGGCAGAGCCGTGGCTGCGGCTCACCGCGATCGCCACCCTCGTGCAGCACGGCGTCGCGCTCTTCTACGCGAGCGCGGGGCGCTACTACTATTTGACCTGGCTGCTCACGCTCCTCGTCGTGGCGGCGTGGGTGCACGGCGAAGGGCTCGACATGGCGCGTCGGTGCTTTCCCCGGTGCGCGGACCGCGTGGCGAAGCATCCCGCGCGGCTTGCGCTCGCGCGCGGGCTGCGGCGGATGGGGGAGATGGTGGAGGGGTGATGCAAAGCGTTGAGCGGTCGCGTGCTCGATGTCCG
>DASSGH010000114.1:0-103121 GCA_035693615.1 Xanthobacteraceae bacterium | reverse complement strand
TTCGTTCTGCGCGGACTACAACCTGAGATTGAGCAGTGCTGCATTGCAACTATTTTGCTTTTTCAAAGGCCTGAATCGCAGCTTTGCGCCGGAATAGCGCCCGCCGTTCATAACGGTCCATGGTCAGTAATCGCTTCGCCTCTTGCGACAGGATTATTGCGAATTTCTGTGGCCCCGTCGGCGTAGAAGTCAGATATCTCTCCAGGGCTCGCAGCGGTATGTCCGGCGCATTGGGTCGCGCGAGGCTGCTGATGAATCTCAATTTCTCAAGCGCGTTTTCTCGAGAATCATAGTAACGATTGGCCAACGCATCGGACAGGAGCTTATGGCGCGCGTAACGCACGCGCTGCAGATCGATCTGCGCTTCGGCCACTCGGCGGGCCAGCTTTAGGATTTCGGCGCTGGCGTCTGTCCCGGCAATGTCGCGCGCGAGCGCTTCCACCTCTTCGCACAAGGCCGGATCGGAACAAACGGGCAGGCTCAGTCCATGGCGAACGCGTTTCGCGCCGAGCGAGTGCGGCCTTGGGCGGTGTGCGGGCCGGTGCTGGCCCGCGCATTCGCGCGGTTGGCCTTGACCTTGCGATCGCTCGTCAAGCGGCATTTTTTCCTTTGGCTGGCGTCGTCTCGATGACCTTAAACTCGGCATCTTCGATTTCTTGCACACTCCGTCGCAGCGTTGCGCCGAAGACCGCCCGACGACGCTCGATCTCGGTCAGGTGGGCATTGCGCCGATCCTCGGCAATGGTGGAGAGACGATCGATCCGCTCGATATCGTCGAGTTTCGCGGCGAGTGCACCCGCCATGAAAACATCCATGCTTGTGTCGGCGTAGGTGAGAAGCTGATCGACAAATCTCACGATCTCCGGCTCGCGACGCCCGTATTGTTGCAAAAGCTCTTTCGCCTTTTGAGTGTGGGCATCGTCTAGGACCGTGTCCATGTCTAGGCCGATGCTGCTGAGGAGTTTATCGAGCTTGGCGCCGGCCTCCGCGGTATTCGGAGCACATTCGGCCGCCAGCATCTCCGCGGAGTCCGCTTGGTCTTCCGGAGGATTGTTTCGGAGGATTTCCGCGAGATAACGTTCAAAATCTTCCTCGTGGAGAGCGTAGTTCGCCTTGAGCTCTTTTATCAAGAAACGTTCCAGCTCTTTAAGTCCGGTCGCTTGCACCAAAGTCCATTTCAAGCGGCGCCACCGCAAAACCTCCCACTCCAACGAGACGACATCAGTGATGAACATCTCTTCGATAATGTCGGCTGGCTTTATGGCATCGCAGATGCGGGCAAGAAGCTCGTCATACGCGGCGGCGTCTTCCCCCTCAAGAATCTGTGGCTGACCGAACACCTGAAACCGCCGCGCTGGGGTCGGTGTCATGGATTTGGATTCGGACTTAGGTTTCCGGTCCGAACGAATGGGTTTTCTTCGCTTCATCATCTGTGGACCCTTCGTCAAAAGAGTTTAATTTGAACGGAACGTATCCTCTTATTGACTGTTCTACAAGGGGACGCTATCCCGCTATTCGACAATCCACAACCGCCCAGTGTGGTTTTTACGAGCGTCTCCCGGCCCGCGCGCCGGGTCCGGCTGCTTGATCCGACTTCTTTAAAGCGCATGGGGCCGAATGAGTGCGCTTTGTCTGCTTAAAAAGAGTCCATACGGAAAATATCCCCTTATCCCTGCCTTGACAAAGGGGCAATTTCCCTTTATCGACGGCACAGAACCGCGGGTGAGGTTTTTTATGAGCGCTTCACAGAAGAAGGTACGGCACCTCAAGCGTCATACACTTGGCGCGGTATCTCTCACTGTTGGTTCTCCAGAGCTTGGAGCGCCCACCTTGACAGTGGGCCAGATTGTCGAGCAGCTCAGCGCTGTTGCGCCTGATCCGGCGGCGATCAGCGAACGGATTCGACACTGGACGCGGGAGGGGATCCTAGTCCCGGTCGATCAGCACCACGCCGGAACGGGTCGGCACCGTCGCTACAGCTCGGATACGGGCTACGAAGCGGCAGTCCTGAATTCGCTGGCCAATGCGGGTCTGCACCTAGTTTCGCGGCCGTATATTCAGGATGTTTTGAGGCACGCGAGAGCGGCACTGCAAAAATGGCGGCAAGCCATAAGCGCAGGACATGAACTTCCGCTTTTCTTTCTCGTGATTTCGCATGAGCCGACGCGGGTCGGCAGCGAGCCGATTGTGTCGATACATGAAGGAGTCGTGAACCCCGCACCTGCCGCTGAGATCATGATCGTGGTGAACTTGTCTCAGCTTTTTTTGCGGATGTTGAGCCGAGTATCGCAACGATGACTAGGATGCCAGACCCCAACATCGTTGATGATGATACGCTATTACGGCTCGGGATCGCGGCCGCGCTGGAATTCCCCGATGGCAGCATTGGAGCCTCTGGTCTGCGGCGCGAAGCGCAGAATGGCCGGCTAAGAATTTGGCGGATTGCCGGTAAGGATTACACGACCCGGCGAGCGCTGAGGGAAATGAGGAGTCAATGCGTCCTATCCAACCTCCCAGACTTAAATTACGCCGCGCCCGAAAAGGTCGCAACGCGACATGGGTCATCAAAGACCGGGAGCGCGAAATCAGCACAGGCGCTCGCGAAGGCGAGCGCGGCAAGGCTGAGATCGCATTCGCGGAATACCTCATCAAAAGTCGAGAACCCTTTTTCGGCGACGGTCATGCGCATCAAGTCTTAATTGGTGACTCCCTAGCGTATTATTGCGAAAAACATGGTCCAACAATTGCCCGACCCAGCGGCTTGGCCCTCGAAGTCGAACGCCTCGCCGAATTTTTTGGCGATCGTCTCGTTGCTGAACTCACACCAGACCTGTGCAACAGATATGTTGCATGGCGGTGCGCGCAAACTGACCGGCGTGCCACCAAGACGGTGGGCCAAGCTATTAAGCCGGCGACTGCTAGGCGTGAGCTGGTTACTCTCTCAGCGGCGCTTAATTGGTGCTGGCGGAACAAGCGGCTCGATCGTCCGGTCGTTGTCACGTTGCCGAAGGTGGTTGAGCGCCGCGAACGCTACCTAAAGCGCAATGAAATTGCTGCCCTCCTTTGGGCGGCCCTTGGTTTTAATCGCGATCGCACGCGCAATTATTTCCGCATTAACCGACATCTTGCCCGGTTCATTCTGGTTGGCCTCTATACGGGCACGAGACATGATGCGATTTTGCGACTGCAATGGATGGCGAACACGACTGGGGGATGGTTCGATCTTGATGCAGGGGTGCTTTATCGTCGGCCTCAAGATGCTATCGAGAGTAATAAACGCCGGACGCCCTCGCCGATTGCGCCCCGGCTCATGCCCCACCTGCGGCGCTGGCGTAGGCTGTCGATAGAATACGTCATCGAATACGACGGCAAGCCAATCGCATCGCAACTTCGCCGGGCCTGGGCTGGCGCGCGCGCCATGGCCGGACTCGGTTCTGACGTGACGCCGCACATCCTCAAACACACCTGTGCGACGTTGATGCTGCAGAACAGGGTCTCAACTTGGGACGTTGCTGGCGTACTCGGCACGAGCGAAGCGGTAATTCGCAAGACCTACGGCCATCATTCAGTCGAGCATTTACGAACCGCCGTGGACGTGTGGTCGAAGCGACCAACAAAGCAAGCGTAAGCGTTTTAGGGGCAGTTTCCGGGGCAGCCAAAGCGACTAATTCGCTAAGTTATTGATCGGCTGGTGGGCGCTGTAGGGATTGAACCTACGACCTCTCCCGTGTGAAGGGAACGCTCTCCCGCTGAGCTAAGCGCCCGGATAACGCCAGCATTTAAGGAGGCGCCGCGCGCTGTCAAGCGAACTGGTGCGCGGGGAACCCGTGCCGTCACTTGTCGGCGCGGGCGCTGCGCTGCGCCGCCCCGCGCTTGGCGGTCCGCGGCGCCTCCGCCGCACGCGCTGCCTGCGCCTGCAACGCGCGGATGCGCTCGGCGAGCGTGCCTTTGGATTCGCCGGCACGGGACGCCACAGAGGGGGATGGTCCGTTTCCCGCGGCCGCCGCTGGCCGCGCGGCATTGAGGATCCCGTTGATCGGGGAATCGGGTCCTTCCAGTGTGGCGGTCAGCCGCGCGACCTCCGCGGCGACCTCGTCGATGCGCTCGCGCAGCACGGCATTTTCCATGCGCTCGTACGCGCCGGCATTTTCCGCATCGCGTTTCGCCACGGCGAGCTCGCGCTGCAGCTCCTGTACGCGGCCGGCGAGCGCCGCCGATTCCGCCGGTTGTTCGGCGGGCTGACGGTCCAGCTCGCTGGCGCGATTGGCGAACGCATCGGCGCGGGCACGCTCCTCGGTGAGTTGCTGCTTCGAGCCTTCGAGTTCGGCGGTCTTGGCGTTGAGGTGTTCCCACAGCGCTTTGGTTTCTTTCTCGTAGCTTTCGACCTGCCCCTTCAATGCTTCGGCCTGCGCGCGCAATGCCACCAGCTCGACGCGCTGACCGCCGGCGGCGACGGAGCTGTCGTTGAAGCTCGCGGTGACCTGAGTCAGCTCGGACTGCGCGCTTGCGAGCGCGCTCTCGGCTTGCTCGAGCGCGGCAGTTTTCTCGGCGAGTTCGCTCCGCGTGGCCGCCAAATCGTCGGAGAGCTGATTTTCTTTCGCCTCCAGCGCAAGCAGCGCCGCCGTCTTCTCGCTGAGCTCGAACTTGATGCGTCCGATTGCTTCGTTGTTCTTGCCGATCTCCGCGAGCTGGTTGGTGGTCTTCGCCTTGAGCTGCTCGACCGTCATTTCGAGCCGGCTCATGGCCATGGCGAATTCCGCGCGCAATTGATCTTTCTCGGCTGCAATCTCCGCCATCGACAGGGGATTGTCGGCCTCCAGCCGGCGCATCGTGAGCCGCACCGCGCGCGCATGCACCAACGGGATCACGCCGATCACGAGCAGGCCCGCGATCAGGAACCCGATGCCGATATACATGATCGATTCGATCATGACGCCTCCTGCACCACTACTGCCCTTGATTGTTAGCAGAATGCCGGGGGTGGATCACGCCCTATTGGCAGTGGTGAGGGCCTGCATTTCAGCTGCGAAAGCAGGCACATGCCTTGTACGGTCGCGTCGTCCGGGCGCGCGCGCACGCCCGAGGCAACCAATCAGAACGGATTCCAGGTCGCCGTCGGCGTAAATTTGAGATAGCCCACATTGGCGCCGAGCCGCATTCCGACGCCCGTGCGGATCGGAACCACGACGATATTATTCATGGTCAGCGCCGTCATTCCCAAGCCGCCGACGAAGTAGGCGGAACCGTCGATGCCGGCGAAGCGCTGATAAATCGCATCGGTGGCCGGCAGGTTGTAGATCAGCATCATCGTGCGCGCGCCGTCGCCACCAAAGTCGAAGCCGAGCGAAGGCCCTTGCCAAAACACCCGCAGGTCTCCGGCATTCTTCGTGTAGAGGATGCCTTCCCCGTAGCGCAGCCCTGCGACGACCGCGCCGCCGGCTTCCTGGCCGAGCACATAGCCGTTGGGCAGGCCGAATTGGCTCCCCGCCTTCTCGACGATCTGCGCGAGCCCGCGCGAGATGGTGCCGAAAAAGCGATGACCGGCATCAACGACTTCGAGCGAGGAATAGTGTGGAGCTTGCCCTTGCTGACCTTGGTATTCCGGCGATTGGCCCTGGGGAGGTTGTGGCTGCGCGCTTGGGGGAGCACTCGGGGGCGGAGGATTGGCTTGGGGATAGCCTTGGGGGGGATTGGCTTGGGCCATCAGGGGCGCGCTTGCCAATCCGAGGAGGAGAAGGGCCAAAGCGACGCTCCGCGTCACGGCGCGCATCGAATGCTCCATGGATCGAGGGTCAATTACACCGCTGACGACGACGATACCTCGGCTTTGCGGCCAAACCGCAACCGAATTGCCCCATGACCGGCAAGACTATGGCCGCATGGCGGCGGCAGCGGAAATCTCAGGTAGGAAGCCGCGCGGCTAACGATGGGTCGCCCCAGGCGATGAAAGCAGGGACACGGAAGTTCGCCGCCATCCGTCCGTAGCTCATGGGGGCTCCTTCCGGCGTGTTCACCATGCCGCCGGCGGCCGCGAGCACCGCGTGGCCGGCCGCCACGTCCCACTCGCAGGTCGGCGAAAGGCGCGCGTAGACGTCGGCGCTTCCTTCGGCGACTTGGCAGAACTTGACCGCCGAACCGCAGGCGCGCCGTTCGCTGACCGGCAGTCGCGCGAGATAGGCCTCCGTCTGGGGATCGAGATGCGAGCGGCTGACCGCCGCGACCAGGGCGGAACGCGGCGAAGGGCGGGTTCGGATGGGACTGCGCGCCTGCGCGGCGCTCGCCGGCGCACCGGGCGAAAGGCGCAACCGTTCGGCGCCGCGGCCCTCAATGCCGCGCCACAGGAGCGCCTGCGCGGGGGCGGCGACGATGCCGAGCCGCGGACGCCCGCCGGCGATGATCGCAACATTGATGGTAAATTCATCGCGCCCGGCGATGAGTTCCCGCGTGCCGTCGAGGGGATCGACCAAAACGAAGCTGTCGGGAATGTGCTGCGGCAGCGCACGGCTCGCCGCCTCCTCCGACACGATACATATGCCGGGTAAAAGCCGCGCCACCCCCTCGAGGATGACCGCTTCGGCCGCATGATCGCAGGCCGTGACCGGCGTCAGATCGGGCTTGGTGCGAGTATCGAGGGAACCCGAACGGGTGACGAGAATCGCCGCCCCCGCAGCGGAGACGACAGTGGTCAGCTCGTCGAGGAGCCGGTCATCGGTAGCCGTGCTGTCCTGCGTTCCCACCGTGGGCAGCCTTTGCTGATCAGTTCTTCCCAGTTGAAGTCTTCTCAGTTGAGTCTTGGCAGATTGAGTCTTGGCAGATTAAGCAGCTGCGGTGTATCACACCGGCGCAGCGATGCCATGCGCTTGCGTCACCCCCCCACTTACGGCTCCGCCGATCCGCCACCGGAGACGTCCTCCATGTCCGTAGCCATCGCACTTGATCCGCTCGATCTCGCGGCCCTCCTGTGCTCGCGCGTTTGCCATGACCTGATCAGCCCCACCGGGGCGATCGTCAACGGGCTCGAGGTGCTGGAGGAGGAAGGCAGCGACGCGGAGACCAAGACTTTCGCCCTCGACCTCATCAAGCGGAGCGCGAAGACGGCTTCGGCGCGTCTGCAATTCTGCCGTCTCGCCTTCGGCGCGGCCGGCGCGCTCACCGCCAAAGTCGAACTCGGCGACGCGCAAGCGATGGCGCTTGGTTTCATCGAAGCTGAGAAGACCAAGCTCGTCTGGAATCTGCCGCGCGGCCTGTTGCCGAAAAACCGGATCAAGCTGCTGCTCAATTTGTTGGTCATCGCCAACCAGACTATCCCGCGCGGCGGCACGCTCGCGATCGATCCGGTCGGGGAAGGCGAGGGCATGGGCTTCCGGATCGTCGCGTCCGGACTCAATGCTCGCATTCCGCATGCCGTGCCGGCCTTGCTGCAAGGCACTTCCGAGAACGGTTCCGTCGACGCCCACGCGATCCAGCCATTCTACGCCGGGCTGCTCGCTCGCGCCTGCGGGCTCGAGGTCACGCTCAAGGCCGAGGGTGATGCCATCATCATCGCCACGACTAACCTCTGAGCCGTCATGCCCCGCACGCAGTTAAAGTGCCGCAAGTCGGATGAACTCGCCTTGCAGTGACAAGCCCGGCCATGACGGGTCGTCTCGATCCGCAGGCGGCGGCGTCAATCCCATGCCGGCGCGCGGCCTGCGGGATCGGCGATCCTGCCGTCCGGCCGCTTGAGCGCCGCGATCCGCCTCATCTCCTCCTCGGTCAACGCGAAGTCAAACACGCCGAGGTTCTCGGCCATTCGCTCAGCATTCGACGAGCGAGGGATGGGAATGATGTTGCCCTGCTGGACGAGCCAGCGCAGGGCGATTTGGGCGAGCGGCCGGCCCTTGCGGGCGGCAATCTCGGCGAGCACCGGGTCGCGCAGCAGACGTCCGCGGCCGAGCGGGCAATAAGCGGTGAAGATCAGACCGCGCCGCCGGCACGCCTCGGTTAGCTTCGTCTGATCGAGATGGGCGTGATACTCGGCCTGCAGGTTGACCAGGGGCTCCGGGCAGAGCCGGATCGCTTCGTCGAGCATTGCGATATTGAAATTCGCCACCCCGATATGGCGCGTGAGGCCTTGCCGCTTGGCCCGGGCGAGGGCGGGCATCGGCTCACTGAGCGGGATCTGCGGGTTCGGCCAGTGCACGAGCAGAAGATCGACGAAGTCGACGCCGAGGTTCTTCAAGCTCTCGTCGACGGAGCGGGCGAAGTCATCGGCGCGCAGGAATTCGTGCGATACCTTGGTGGTCAGAAAGATCTCGCTGCGCGGCACGCCGGAAGCGCGCATGCCTTCAGCGACGCCGCGCTCGGTGCCGTATTTCCAAGCCGTGTCGATGTGCCGATAGCCGAGCTTGAGCGCGGTGGCGACGATCTCGCCGCAATCGCCCAACGACGAGGTGCCGAAGCCGATGGCGGGGATTTCGGCGCTGTGCGCGGATAGTGCGGGAATGTAGGGCGCAGCCATGGGCGAGGGGCGGGAGGGGAAGGTAAGCCGCACACTCTACGGAGCGCACGCGAACCGTCAATCGCTGCGCGCCATGTAATGGCCGCGGCGGCGCAATATCGACTTTGTTAGTCTTTTCCGAGCGGCGCGCCTGCGCGGTCCGTCAAGCCGGAATGCGCGCCTCGTCATCGGCCGGCTCGCGCAGCACGTAGCCGCGGCCCCACACCGTCTCAATGTAGTTCTTGCCGCTCGAGGCGTTGGCGAGCTTCTTGCGCAGCTTGCAGATGAACACGTCGATGATCTTGAGCTCCGGCTCGTCCATGCCGCCGTACAGGTGGTTGAGGAACATTTCCTTGGTCAAGGTCGTGCCTTTGCGCAGGCTCAGGAGCTCCAGCATCTGGTACTCCTTGCCGGTAAGGTGCACGCGTGCCCCATTCACCTCCACCGTCTTGGTATCGAGATTGACGATCAGGTCGCCGGTCTGGATCACCGACTGGGCATGGCCTTTCGAGCGCCGCACGATCGCGTGGATGCGCGCCACCAGCTCGTCCTTGTGGAACGGTTTGGTCATGTAATCGTCGGCGCCGAAGCCGAGGCCCCTGACCTTGTCCTCTATCCCGGCAAGGCCGGTGAGGATGAGAATGGGGGTCTTTACCTTGGAGACGCGCAGCGACCGCAACACCTCGAAGCCGGACATGTCCGGTAGGTTCAGGTCGAGCAGGATGATGTCGTAGTCGTAAAGCTTGCCGAGATCGACACCTTCCTCGCCCAAATCGGTGGTATAGACGTTGAAGCTCTCCGACTTGAGCATCAGCTCAATGGATTGAGCGGTGGCACTGTCGTCCTCAATCAGCAATACGCGCATCCCAGTCCCCTTCCTCGCCGCGTCGGGCTCAGGTCGGCACGCCGCCGCGGCGGCCCTCGAGAACGCCTTGGGACAAACCGTGTCGGAACATTACCGGCGCACAGTTAACAAAACCTGGTTCCGACGTGCGCGTGCCCTCTGCAGGAAGGCTCGGGCGAATCGCCGTAAGATACTGCACGGGAGCGGTTTTCTTTCCAAGCGTCATCTCATGTCTGACTTTAAGCGTCGCGTCTAATCGATCGAGAGAGTTCGGCCCCTGCGTCCCGGCCCGCCGGCGGGTCCCTGACGTCCATAACGGTGACCTAATGATTAATGACGCGGGTAAACACCAAGTTAAGATCCGGCGCGCAGCCGTGCGCGAGGTGAGCCGCTGTGTCCGCAAAAGCGCAAACGAGAGCGACAGCTCGCTTCGCGCTGGGGAGGTAAGGAAGCAGCAATGAGTCTTGGGCAAGGATATCAACGCGTTGCGCAACGCCGAGGGCCGCGTGGATACCGTTCCGCCACGCGGCGCCTGGAGGCTTGCGTCAGGGGGGCGGCCGCGCCTGTTCGACGTGGCAGCGCCGGGGCTTCGGGGGAGCACGAGTCGATGAAGTCACGCGAGACACTCATTCGCCTGAAGAAATTTCAGGTCGACGAACGGCGTCGCAGGGTCGCCCAGATCGAGAGCATGATCAGCGAGTTCGAGCGCATCAGCAGCGATCTCGAGCGCGACATCAAGATCGAGCAGGATCGTTCCGGCATTCATGATCCGGGACATTTCGCCTACCCGACCTACGCCAAGGCGGCGATCCAACGGCGCGACAACCTCAAGCGCTCGGCGAACGAACTGAAAACGCAGTTGGAAGACGCCAAAGCTGCTCTCAGCGAGGCCTTCGAGGAGATGAAGAAGGCCGAGCTGCTCGACGAGCGCGATCAGATGCGCGAGCGCGCCGAGGAGCATGACGGCGCGCAGGCCGAATCCGAGGCGATGGAACTGATGCGCAGCAGCGCGCGGGCGTAACCCTCCTCCGGCCAGCCATCGAACCTGGATTGCGCCCAAGCGCACGGGCTCGACCCGGAACTCGAGCCATTCGCCGCGCCGCGCGTGGGAAATTCATTCTCGACGGAGGCGGGCTTCGGCGGCCATAATCGCCTTTCGGGGTATCGCTGGCGGCGGAACCGCGCTGGCCCATTGGCGCGAATGCGTTGTTCGCGGGCGGGCAGTCCGCCAGCCATGCGCGCCCAAGCGGCGCCGTCGCACAAGCCTGCTGGTCGTTGCGAGGAAGGAGGAACTTTCGGGTCTCATGTCGACGCCGGTGGAAATCACATGGCTGCTTGCGGCGGTTGCCAAAGGCGATGCGGTCGCCTTCGAGCGCCTCTACGGGGCGACCTGCCCTAAGCTCTACGGCGTAGTGCTGCGGATTCTGCGCCGCCATGACCTCGCTGCCGAGGTCTTGGAGCAAGCTTATCTCCAGATCCGGCGCGATGCCGGCAACTATGATCCCGCCCGGTTGACCCCACTTGCCTGGATGGTGGCGATCGCCCGCCGCTTGGCCATCGACGCGGCGCGAGCGCCGCAGCCGCCGGTCACCGACAGCGAGCTGGAAATCACCGAGGAGGACGAGGGGCCCGCCAGCGTTCCGCGGCACGAGTTGACGGACGATCTCAAGCAGTTGCTGACTTGCATCGGACGGCTTGAACCGGACCGTCAGCGCATGCTGCTCATCGCCTATTACGGGGCATTCAGCCGCGATCAGCTCTCGGCAAAGCTCGGGATGCCGGCCGATCTGGTCAGGGCATCGCTGCGGCGAAGCCTGCTCGAGATCGACGGGTGCCTCACGTCATGAGCGAGCTCGATCACATGGAGGGATTGGCTGCCGAATACGTGCTCGGCACGCTGGACGTCGAGGAGCGGGAACAGGCGCGTACGTTGCTGGACGCGGACGCAGCGTTCGCCGCCAAAGTGGAGTCGTGGGAACGCCGCTTCGGAGATTTGTACCTGATGGTCGAACCGGTCGAGCCGGGCTCCGCGATTTGGCCGCGCATCAAAGCTAAGATGCTCGAGGGCCGGGAACAGACACGGGTTACGGAGCCGCCAATGCCATTCCCCGCGCCAGCATCGGCGGCGGAGCCGCCGAGCCTCGATGCGATCGAAGCGGTGATATCCGAAACAGCAACGACATTAAGCTCAGAAGCGACCTCGACGGCTGCCGAGGAGGCGCCTCTAGCGCCAATCCCGGAGGCGTTGCCGACGACCGCCGCCGAAGCGACCCCTGCGCCAGGATCGGAAGCGACGCCCGCGCCAATGTCCGAAGCGCCGGCTTCCGAAGCGACTCCTGCGCCAGCCTCGGAAGAAACTTCAGCGCCGGTGCCGGAACTGCCCCCCGCGCCCACTTTGCACGCGACGGGGATGTCGGCAGTTGAGGCGGTACCGAGTCCGCCTGTCGCGGCCGCCTCCGCTGAGTCTGCGCGGCAGGCGTCGAGTGAGCCGCATGCGCCGCCTGCGGCGCCGGCCGCATTGAGCATGCATCGCCGGCTCAGGCGCTGGCGGGCATTCGCGGTCCTCATGACGCTGGTGGTCGTAGCCATGGTAGCGCTGCTGGCGGCGTGGCGCTTTGCGCCCGATCGCCTGCCGCCGATGCTTCAGCCGCTCGAACTGATGCGCCAAGCCGGCGTTCCGCTCCCCGCCATCCCCGCGCCGCGACGGCCGGCGCCGCCGGAATCCCGCTTCGACGAATGAGGGCCGCGAGGGCTGCGCTCGGACGCTGCGACCGCCGCCGGCATCGGGGGACTGCGTCAATGATCGCAGCCCAAAAGAAAAGCGCGCCAAAGGCGCGCAAAGTTTGGGGGTTGAGAAGGTAATCCGTCAGCGGATGGTGCGAGGCTCGCTCACCGATGCGGTGACCGGCGTGGCCGGCTTGATCACGGTTGCTTCCAGACTCGCATCGGCGGCGGCAGACTGGTCGGCGACCCGCGCTGCAAGGCCGACGCCAGCGACCAGCATCGCGCAGACCAGCGCCACCGCGACCACTTTGAGATGGGTCGCGCGATCAGCGGTCAGCAGCGAGAAATTGTTCATGACGCTCCCCCAAGATCTCCCGGTATTTGGTCGCGGCGAGACGATGGAAGGTTCAAAGCATTCGGCAAAAAGGCACGGCTTCCGAGCCGCCTTGCCGGGCCCTCGGCTCTGAAGGTCAGTTATTCCAATGAGTTGTGTCGAGGGCGCTCGCCCGCGACCCGAGCCGAGTTGCGCCGGCTCGCGGCATAGGGGCGCCTCCTCATCAAGCGCAGCTGACGCGAAATCGCCTGAATTTCGCCTCGAGCCGTGGTCTCAAGCCTCGTATTTGAACGACAGCGACACGCGGGTGCGAAATGCGGCGACTTTTCCGTCTTCCACCTTCATATCCATCTGCGTCACTTCGGCGACGCGCAGGTCGCGCAGCGTGCCGGCTGCCGTTTCCACCGCCGCGCGGCCTGCCTCCTCCCACGACTTCTCGCTGACACCCACGACTTCGACGATTTTGTAGACCGTCTCGGCTTGCTTCTTCGCCATGGCATCCTCCCATGCTCGATGCGCGCCCGATGTCGACGGGGCGCGCGGCAATGGTAACAAAATCGCCGGTCCACACCCACCGCGTCGCGCGGTTGTGGCAAGCACAGGGGAACCAAAAACGGAATCAAGCGAGAAGGTCTTGCGGCGCTCGACCGGCGCCTGCGTGTTGGCCAGAACTAGCGTCTCCCGCGCCTCCCACCGTCGATGACGGCGCGACAGCGCGGGCTGAGGTAGCGCCGGTACTGGATCATGCACGCCCTGGTTCGGCCGACGTCTGGCACGTATTGCTGGCATAGCCGCATCGCGTCCGGTTCGCACGCCGCGCGTTGCTCCGGGTTCCACTGCTGCGCGAGCGCGGGCGACGAGGCGAACGCGAGCGCGAGGCCCACGAGCGCGGCGGGGAGCGCGGCGGCGGTGACGATCGGCCGGAGCCTCGGTTGAACGGTGCGGATGTGCATTATGGGCCCTCCACTGGCTGTTCTGTGCTGGTATCTACTGTCAATTCCAGGAGCATGGCAAGCAGCGCCGCCACTGTCGCGCGATGTGGTGCGGCGAACGAGCCACCCGACGAGAATCGTATGCTCTGAAGCGTGGGGCAGGCACGCCTTTCGCCGCTTGCCGGGCAGAATTCCCGCACCCGCTCGGCGGCTGCAGGTTCAATAGCGCTGGCTGATCGGCAGTTCCTCGGCCGGGAAGAGCGTGATCACGCGGCAGCCCTTGTCCGTCACCACGACCTCCTCTTCGATGCGGGCGGCGGAAAAGCCGTCGGTCGCGGGACAGTACGTCTCCAGCGCGAACACCATTCCCTCCTTGATCTCCGTCGGATGATCGAGCGAGACCACGCGAGAGATGATGGGCCGTTCGTGCAGCGCGAGGCCGAGCCCATGCCCGAATTGCAGGCCGAAGGCCGACATCTCGTCGGGAAAGCCAAACTCCGGCGCCTTCGGCCATACCTTGCAAATCTCATCCGTCATGACGCCCGGTTTGATGAGGGCGATGGCGTCGTCGAGCCACTCGCGCGCCTTCTTGTAGGCGTCGTGCTGCACCGGCGTCGCCCGTCCGACGTTGAACGTGCGGTAGTAGCACGTGCGATAGCCCATGAAAGCTTGCAGAATGTCGAAGAACGCCTGGTCGCCCGGGCGCAGCATGCGGTCGGTGAAATTGTGCGGGTGCGGATTGCAGCGCTCGCCCGAGATCGCGTTGATCGCCTCCACGTCGTCCGATCCGTGGCGGTAGAGAAATTCGTTGACCTTGGCGACGATGTCGTTCTCGCGCACGCCGGGCTTGAGCTCTTCATAGATGAGGTGATAGGCGCCGTCGACCATGGCGGCGGCGCGGTTGAGGAGCGCGATCTCGTCGACGTTTTTCAGCTCGCGCGCCTCGAGCATCACCTGCTGTCCGTCCTTGATCTTGAGACCCGCCTTCTCCAGCTCGAACAGCATCGGCGGCTCGATGATGTCGACGCCGACCGGCATCTTGTGGACCCCGGCCTCCTTGAGGAGCGATGCAATTTCCTTGGCGTGGCGCTCCATCAGCCCGAACGCGGGATTCACCGTGCCGCGCAGACCGATGAGCCCCGCCTTGCAGTTCTCGGGCTTGAGCCAGGGGGTATAGAGCTTGTGATGCACGGCGGCCGAGCCGAAATCCCACAGGATCGGCTCCTGGTCGCGGGCGAGCAGCGCCCACCGACACAGCTTGTCGCGCTCCCATTCGCCGATCTTCGTCGAGGTGACGTAGCGGATGTTGTTGACGTCGAAGACGAGTAGCGCGCCGAGCTCCGAGTTCTCCAGCGCCTGCTTGACCCGGCTCAGCCGATACCGGTGCAGCCGGCGATAATCGACGCGTTCCTCGAAATCGACTCCCATCGTGCCGAGTGCGGGCAGGGCACGCCCCCAGTTGTAACGCGGGTTGATGTCGTCGGCGCTGATTTTGCGGACCGTTTCGTCCATGGGAGCCACTCCTGCACGCGTTGTCGTTGCGGCGACGCCGCCGGCGCCGCGGTGGCGCGATTATAGCAAGCTTTTCGTTGCGGCAGTCAGGGCCGGCTTGCATAATTCGCCCAAACAACAAGCCGCACCAGGGATTGAGGAAACGCGCCATGTTCGATGCCGTTGCCAAGCTTGCGCCGAGCGCCGGTGCGCGCGCCGCCACCGAGGCGATCCCGCGCGATTACAACTTCGCGGCGGACATCATCGAGCGCAATCTCAAGGCCGGGCGCGCCGACAAGGCGGCCTTTATCGATCCGCGCGGAAGTTGGAGCTATGGCCAACTCGCCGAGCGCGTCGACCGCTTCGGCCACGCGCTGCGGTCGCTGGGCATCCGGCGCGAGGAGCGCATCCTGCTCGCGCTTCTCGACACCATCGACTGGCCCACCGCTTTCCTCGGCGCCATCAAGGCCGGCGTGGTGCCGATTCCGGTCAGCACGCTCATGACCGAGGAGGACTATCGATTCATGCTCGCCGACAGCCGCGCCAAGGCCCTTGTCGTATCGGAGCCGCTGTTGCCGCGATTCACCAACCTCATCGGATCGAGCGCGGACCTGCTGCACGTCATCGTCGCAGGCGAAGATTCCCGCGGGCACCACGGTTTCGAAGATTTGCTCGCCAGCGCGCGGCCCGAGGCCTACACCGCGCCGACAACGCGCGACGACATGTGCTTTTGGCTCTACACCTCCGGGTCGACCGGGAGGCCCAAAGGCGCGGTGCACGCGCAAGCCAACCCGCGCCTCACCGCCGACCTCTACGGCATCGGGCTGCTTGGTCTCGACGAGAGCGACGTCTGCTACTCGGTGGCGAAGCTCTTTTTCGCCTATGGGCTCGGCAACGCGATGACCTTTCCGATGGCCGTCGGCGCGACCACCATTCTCTCGCCCGACCGCCCAACTCCCGACTCGGTCGCGGCGATTTTGCGCCGGCATCCGGTGACGGTGTTTTATGCCGTGCCGACCTTCTATGCCGCTTTCCTCGCCAGCCCGGCCGCTCCCAAGCGCACCGATTTGAGGCTGCGGTGCTGCGTTTCCGCGGGCGAGGCCTTGCCGCCCGACGTCGGCCGGCGCTGGAAGGAGCGCTTCGGCGTCGACGTGCTCGACGGCATCGGTTCGACCGAGATGCTGCACATATTCCTGTCGAACTATCCGGGTGAGGTGAAGTACGGCACCACGGGAAAGCCGGTCGCTGGCTACGACATTCGCCTTCTCGACGACGATGGCCAGGTGATCACGCGCAAAGGCGAAATGGGCGAACTGCAAGTGCGCGGGCCGACGAGCGCGCTCATGTATTGGAATAACCGCGACAGGTCCCGCGAGACTTTCCTTGGCGAATGGACGCGCTCGGGCGACAAATATGTGCAGGACGAGGACGGCTATTACGTGTACTGCGGGCGGCGCGACGACATGCTCAAGGTCGGCGGCATCTATGTCTCGCCGTTCGAGGTCGAAGGCGCGCTCTGCACCCATCCCGAGGTGTTGGAAGCGGCGGTGGTCGCCTGGCCGGACGAGGACGAGCTGATCAAGCCCAAGGCCTTCGTGGTGCTCAAGTCCCCCGACAAAATCTGCGAGGAACTGGCCCAGGCGTTGCAGGAGCACGTCAAGGCGGCGCTCGCGCCCTACAAGTATCCACGCTGGATCGAATTTCGCACCGAGCTTCCCAAGACCGCGACCGGCAAAATCCAACGTTTCAAACTACGCGCCGAGCGCACCATCACTAGATAGATCAATCATCTGCAGCCGAGCTGCGAACCGCACCGGGGTTAGGGCGTGCGGTCGGCGCCGCCGCGGTCCGCCGCCGAGCGTTCCGGGGCGCATTGACGGCGGGCACTAGTATGCACTATAGTGCATGAACTATAATGCCGCTCGACGATGGTGGTACGCAGGGATGAAGGCCAAACCGAAGAGCGCCGAACAACGCGCGCCGGGCGTGCCGCAGCGCGAGGATCACCGCGCGTTCATTGCCGCCATCGGTCGCCTGGTGCGGCTCTCGCGCGCCAAGCGCGGGATGACGCGCCGTCAACTCGCGCAGGCGTCGGGTGCCTCGGAGCGATATCTGGCGCAGATCGAAGGCGCGCAGGGCAACCCGTCCGTGATCATCCTCGCCTCGATCGCGCGCGCGCTCGACGTTCCGATCATCGAGCTCATTCCGCGCAGCAACGGGCCTACCGCGGCCATGGCGCAGATTCTCGATGTTCTCGGGCGCGTGCCGGTTGCCGAACTCCCTGAGATCGCCGACCTGCTCGAGCGCCGCGCCGGGCAAAAAGTGGCTGCTGATCGCGGGCGGCGCATCGCGCTCGTTGGCTTGCGCGGCGCCGGAAAATCGACGCTGGGCCGCCGCCTCGCGGATACGCTCGGCTGCCCTTTCATCGAGCTCGACCGCTTGGTGGAGCAGGACTATGGCGCGCGCCTCCCCGATCTCATCGAGATGGGCGGGCTTGCGACGTTCCGCCGGCACGAGCGCGTTTGCCTTGAGCGCATCATCGACAAGCACGCGGCGGCCGTGATCGCGACCGCAGGCGGTATCGTGTCGGATCCGGAAACCTATGCGCTGCTGCTACGCCGCACACATACGGTGTGGGTCAAGGCGCGCCCCGAGGAGCATATGCGGCGGGTCATGGCGCAGGGCGATTTCCGTCCCATGGCGCAGAACCGCGAGGCCATGGCCGATCTCGTCGCGATCCTCGACGCCCGCCACGCCGATTATGCGCGCGCGCAGGCCGAGCTCGACACCTCCGGCGATACGGTGGAGCAGAGCTTGACGAAACTCGCGGGCATCGCGGCGAGTTGTATGGCCGGAGCAGCGCAATGACGCTCGCCGATCAGGGGTTCCTCGAGCTTGGCCGGATGCGGCTCGAATACCGCATGATCGGTCCGCGTCCGGATGCGGCGGCGACGCTGGTTTTGCTGCACGAGGGCCTCGGCTGCGTCGCCGGTTGGAGCAGCTTCGCGCAAGAGCTCGCGGCAGCAACCGGCGCCGGCGTTTTTGCCTACTCGCGCGCCGGTTACGGCAACTCCTCGCCGGCAAGTTTGCCGCGGCCACCCTCGTTCATGCACGAGGAGGCGCTGGACGTGCTTCCCCGCGTGCTCGACGCGATAGGCTTCCGCCGCGGGCTTCTCGTCGGCCACAGCGATGGCGCCTCGATCGCCGCGATTTATGCCGGCAGCATCCAGGACCACCGCGTGCGCGGGCTTGTGCTGATGGCGCCACACTTCTTCACCGAAGACATGGGCATCGCCGAGATCGCGCGGACCCGCACCGCTTTCGAGACGGGGCCTCTGCGCGCCAAGCTCGCGCGCTGGCACGCCGATCCGGAGAACGCATTTCAGGCCTGGTGCGGGCCGTGGCTCGATCCCGAATTCCGCAAATGGGATCTCACCGACGAGCTCGCCCACATCCGCGTCCCGATCCTGATCGTGCAGGGCGAGGACGACCAATATGGCACCGTGCGGCAGATCGAGGTGGCGCAGCAGGAGTGCTACTGCCCGGTCGATGTCGCGCTATTGCCGAAGACGCGGCACGCCCCGCACCGGGAAGCGCCCGAAGCGACCTTGCGTGCGAGCTCGGAATTCGTCAATCGGCTGCTGCGCGAGCATCATGAAGGCGAGATGACGGCCGAGAGCCGGGCGCTTCCGAATTCGGCCGCTGCGGGCCGGCAAAATCGCGAACCTCAGAGTTCGGCTCGCTGAGCCAAGTTGCGAGGACATCCATGGCCGACGCGGAACGCAAATTGAACGACGGCAAGAGCCGCATCGATTTCCAGACCGATCCCTCGAAATACCGCCATTGGAAGCTGGCCGTCGACGGCGAGGTGGCGACGTTGCTGATGGATGTCGACGAGAAGGGCGCGCTGTTCGAAGGCTACGAGCTCAAACTCAATTCTTACGATCTCGGTGTCGACATCGAGTTGGCGGACGCCATTGAGCGGCTGCGGTTCGAACACCCGCAAGTCAAAGTGGTTCTCCTGCGCTCCGCCAAGCCGCGGGTGTTCTGCGCCGGTGCCAATATTCGCATGCTCGCCGGCGCCACGCACGCGCACAAGGTCAACTTCTGCAAGTTCACCAATGAGACGCGCAACGGCATGGAGGACGCGAGCGAGACGTCGGGCCTTTACACCATTTGCGTCATCAACGGGACTGCCGCGGGCGGCGGCTATGAGCTCGCGCTCGCAACCGACCACATCATGCTTATCGATGACGGCGCTTCGGCGGTATCGCTGCCGGAGCTGCCGCTCTTGGCGGTGCTGCCCGGCACCGGCGGGCTGACCCGAGTCACCGACAAACGCAAGGTGCGCCGTGATCGCGCCGACGTGTTCTGCACCACCGAGGAGGGGGTGAAGGGTAAGCGTGCCGTGGATTGGCGGCTCGTCGACGAAGTGGTGCCCGCCTCCCGCCTCGAAGAGGCGGTGGCCAAGCGCGCGCGAGAGTTCGCGGCAAGGTCGCAGCGTCCGCGCAACGGCAAAGGGATCGTGCTCGCGCCGCTCAAGCGCGAGCGGTCGGCGGACGCGGTCGAGTACAGTACGATATCCGTCGAATTCCAGCGCAGCGCCCGGCGCGCGACCGTTACCTTGCGTGGTCCGGACGCGCCGCCGCCGGCCTCCGCCGAGGCGATGGTTGAATTGGGGGCGCAGTTCTGGCCGCTCACACTGGCGCGCGAGCTCGACGATGCAATTCTCGACATTCGCGCCAACGAATTCGACGTTGCCGCAATCGTCTTCAAATCATCGGGCGATCCGACGCAAGTCCTCGCCTATGACGAATTCCTTAACACCAATAAGGATCACTGGCTCGCCCGGGAGATCAGGGGTTTTTGGAAGCGCGCGCTCAAGCGCATCGATCTGACCTCGCGCTCTCTCGTGACGCTGGTCGAGCCGGGCTCCTGCTTCGCCGGTACACTGGCCGAGGTCGTGTTCGCGAGCGACCGCTCCTACATGCTGATCGGCCAGCGCGACGGCGACAATAAATCGCCCGCGATGCTGACGCTGGCGGAAGTCAATTTCGGTGCCTATCCGATGTCGAACGGGATTTCCCGGCTGGCGAGCCGCTTCCTTGCCGAGCCCACCGCGCTCGAGAGGGCCAGAGGCGCGATCGGCGAGATGCTCGATGCCGAAGCGGCGGAGAAGCTCGGCCTCGTCACCTTCGCCGTCGATGACATCGACTGGGAGGACGAGATCCGCGTCTTTCTCGAGGAGCGTGCGAGCTTCTCTGCCGACGCGCTCACCGGGCTCGAAGCCAATCTGCGTTTCGGCGGGCCCGAGACGATGGAATCGAAAATCTTCGCGCGCCTTTCGGCCTGGCAGAACTGGATCTTCCAGCGGCCCAACGCCGTCGGCGAGGAGGGCGCGCTCAAGCGCTACGGCACCGGACAGAAGCCAGCATTCGATACGCGGAGAGTTTGAGGAGGCATCCCATGAGCGACATCGTCAATGTCGACTATTCGACTCGCATTCCGAACAACGTCAATCTCACCGAGGACCGGCAGGTGCTGCGCGCGCTCGAGCGCTGGCATCCCGGCTATATCGATTGGTGGATGACCATGGGGCCTGCCGGCTTTCAGGAGGCGCTCGTCTATCTGCGCACCGCGGTCTCGGTCGATCCCAAGGGCTGGGCCAAGTTCGATTACATCAAGATGCCCGAGTACCGCTGGGGTATTCTGCTGGCACCACAGGAGGAGGGCCGGAAGATCCCGTTCGGCCGGCATTACGGCGAGGCCGCCTGGCAGGAGGTGCCGGGCGAGTATCGCGCCATGCTGCGCCGCCTCGTCGTCATCCAGGGAGATACCGAGCCCGCCTCCGTTGAGCAGCAGCGCCATCTCGGCAAGACGGCGCCCTCCCTCTACGACATGCGCAACGTGTTTCAGGTCAACGTCGAGGAGGGCCGGCATCTGTGGGCCATGGTTTATATCCTGCAGAAATATTTTGGCCGCGACGGCCGCGAGGAGGCCGAGGAGCTGCTCCAGCGCCGCTCCGGCGATGCCGACAAGCCGCGCATGCTCGGGGCTTTCAATGAAGCGACGCCGGACTGGCTCTCGTTCCACATGTTTACCTTCTTCACCGACCGCGACGGCAAGATGCAGCTCGAGAGCCTTGCGCAATCCGGTTTTGATCCGCTCTCGCGCACCTGTCGCTTCATGCTCACCGAGGAAGCGCACCACATGTTCGTCGGTGAGACCGGCATCGGACGCACCATTCAGCGCACCTGCGAGGCGATGAAGGAGGCCGGCGTCGAGGACCCGGGCGATATCAACAAGGTGCGCGATCTCGGCGTCATCGATCTGCCGACCATTCAGAAGAAGTTAAACCTGCATTATTCGCTGTCGCTCGACCTGTTCGGCTCGGAGGTATCGACCAACGCGGCGAACGCGTTCAACGCCAGCCTGAAGGGGCGCTTCCAGGAGACCAAGATCGAAGACGACCATAGGCTCGAGAGCTCGACCTATCCGGTGCTCAAGCTCGTCGGCGGCGAGATCAAGCGCGTGGACGAGCCCGCGCTCACCGCCATCAACATGCGGCTGCGCGATGACTACACCGCTGATTGCCAGCGCGGCCTCGACCGCTGGAACAAGATCATCGACCGGACCGGCGTGAACTTCCGGTTCCAGTTGCCGCATGTGGCATTCCATCGGCAAATCGGTGAGTTCAAGGACATCAAGGCATCCCCGAGCGGGGCGCTCGTCGACGACGCCAGCTGGAACAAAGAGAAGGACAAGTGGCTGCCGTCGAAGGACGACGGCGAGTTTGTCAAAAGTTTGATGCGTCAGGTGCTCGAGCCCGGCAAGTTCGCGAGCTGGATCGCGCCGCCGCGCGTGGGAATCGACAACAAGCCGGGCGATTTCGAATACGTGAAGCTCGCCGCTTGACGCGAGCGTGCGGCGCGTGGATCAGCGCGCCGGTGACGGCGGCTTGTCCCTGCTGTCCGGCGGCCGATCCGGCGATCGCGTGCCGCCGCCGCCGGTCGTCTCCGACCGGGCCGGATTCGCAATGCACGTGCCGCTCGCCGAACTCCCGCCGAGGATCTGGTGGCACTGCTCGAGACTGTCGTAAGTGCAGTTCAAGGAGCCCGTCGCGCTTTGCAGGCAGAACGGCTGCTTTTCGTGCTGGGCATACCCCGCCTGCAGCGGCACGCCGACCAGCGCAACACCCAGCAAAATCGATGCAAGCGTCGCAGCGCGCATGTGGGGTAGCTCCCTGTATTGGGTCAGGGCTCCTGCAGAACGAAGCTTGCGGTGGATTCGTTCCCTGCGGCGTGACCTCCGGGCTCACCGGAGGCCGCGCCCCTCGGACGAGGAGGCGGGTTACTCCGCCGCCTCGCCGCGCAGCACTCCGTCCCACCACGGGCAGACGCCGGCTGCGAGCTTGTAATTGCCCTCGATCACGTTGACCGGCTTGCGCAGGCCGCTCGCGGCCGCCGCGACGCGGATCGCGCGGGCCTCGGCGCGCTTCTCCGGCGGCATCCACAGACGGTCGTGCCCCCACATGCTCGGGCCCCAGGTGACCTCTTGCGGCTGCCAGCTCTCGACGTCGATCACCCGCCCGCCCCAGCCGTACTCTACCATGAATCCCGACGGCGAGTTCGAATAGAACGAAGTGACTTCATCGTTGATGTGCCGCCCGAGCGTGACCCCGATGCGGCCTTCCTCGGCCAGCGCGAGATCGTAGCATTGCCCGACGTCGTCTAGGCTGAAGAGCTCAACCATCAAATGGTGCGTGGCGCTGCGGCCGGTCTCGATGAAGGCGATCGAATGGTGGCGCGGATTGGCGTGGAAGAAATAGGCCTTGAACGGTCGCACCATGTAGTCGGACAGGCGGAAGCCGAGCACGTCCCGATAGAACGGTACCGCGTCGTTGATGTCCTTGACGTGCAGCACGGCATGTCCCATGCCGAGCGGTCCGGTGCGAAATCCCGAGATCGAGCGGCCGGGCTTGAACGGCTCGCTTGCGGTCTCGGCGCCGTGGAAGATTTCGAGCCGGTTGCCCTGCGGATCCGCAAGCACCACGAGATCCTTGACGCGGCGTTCGTCCGCAAGCGCGCGCGAGCCGTGCGCCACCTCGATGCCGGCGGCTTCCAGCCTTGCCGCGAAAGCGTCGAGCGCGGCGGCGTCGCCTACCTCCCAGCCGAAGAACGCTACACCTTCGCCGCCGTCTTCGCTGACGACGATGCGCTGCTTGCGATCATCCATGCGCAACGCCAGGCTCTTGCCGCTGCGCTCGATGAGCTGCATCCCCAAAAAACGGGTGCCGAAGGCGGTCCAATCCTCGAGCGATTTTGCGCGAATACCGACATAGCCGAGCCCTTGAATGTCCATGGACGGCCTCCGTCAGAATTCAATCAATTTAAAGAGTATGAGCTTCCCTGACGAGCTTGGCAAATTCCCGCCCCGATATCCCGTCCGGCCGTTTGCCCACTCGTGTACCTGGAACCGCGCTGGCGAGGCGCTTAGCGCTCGCGCTGCATCACTCCGCCGCCGCTCGCGCCGGGCCCGCGTGTGCCGCAATGAGATAATCGATCGCGGCTTGCGCGCCGCCTTTGTGGTGCGGGATGCCGGCGAGCGCCAGCGCCATTTCGGTGATCGCCAGCGCCCCCATGAGCATGCCCTCGTTCACGTCGCCGAGATGGCCGATACGGAAATACTTGCCGGCATGGCGGCCGAAGCTCGAGCCATAGGAGATGTTGAAGGTGTCGAGCGCGAAGTGGCGGAACGCGTCGGCGTCGTGGCCCTCCGGCAGCAGCACCGCCGTGACGGTCGGCGAATAGTATTTTGCATCACGGCACATGATCTCGAGTCCCCAGGCGCGCACCGCGCGCCGCGTTGCCTCCGCCAGGCGATGGTGGCGCGCGAACACGTTCTCGAGCCCCTCCTCGTGCAGCATGGCGACGCTTTCGGCGAGGCCGTGCAGCATCTGCGTCGCCGGGGTGTAAGGAAAGAAACCGATCTTGTTCATGGCGAGCATGTCGTCCCAGGCCCAGAACGACTTCGCCAGCTGCGAGCTTTTCGTCGCCGCAAATGCCTTGTCGCTCACCGCGTTGAAGGACATGCCGGGCGGTAACATCAAGCCCTTCTGCGCGCCGCCGACGGTGACGTCGACGCCCCATTCGTCGTGCCGGTAATCGGTGGAGGCGAGCGAGGAGATGGTGTCGACAAAGAACAGTGCGGGGTGGCCGGCGGCGTCGATCGCCTTGCGAATCTCCGCAATCGGCGACAGGCAGCCGGTCGAGGTCTCGTTGTGCAGCACGCAGACTGCTTTGATTTCCTTGTTCCTGTCCCGGCGCAGATGGTCCTCGATTGCCGTCGGATCGGCGCCAATGCGCCAATCGGTCTTGATGAATTCCGGCTGCAGCCCGAGTTTCTCCGCCATGCTCTTCCACAGCGTGGCGAACTGCCCGGTCTCGACCATCAGCACGCGATCGCCGGGCGAGAGCGTGTTCACGAGGGCGGCTTCCCACGCGCCCGTGCCGGTCGCGGTATAGATGATCACCGGATTGCTGGTCTTGAAAATCGTCTTGATGCCGTCGAGGCAGCTCCTGGCAAGCTTGGCGAATTCCGGCCCGCGGTGATCGATGATCGGCGTATCCATGGCCCGGAGCACGCGATCGGGCAGCGGCGTCGGCCCGGGGATGTGCAGGAAATGGCGGCCCACGGGGCGTGATGAGTTCTTCGACATCAGTTGGTCCCTTTGCAGGCGCGGCTTTTTGCACGGCAACGCGCGGCCGCAGCTTGCCGCCATCAAGGACGAATGCGAGAGTCAGTCAAGCCCGTTGCGACGGGGACTGATCTCCGGCGAGTGCTCCGATTCCAACTTCGCACGTCCTCGCGGCCCGCTCAAATGCGAACTTCGGGATCGAAGGGACACTAGCAACTTCGTGACTTTAGTGCAGTCTTTGGATTTGACGTTCCTAAGCGTGCTTGAGGCAATATGATAGGAGTTTCAAATCCACCGCACGACTGAGTGAATGTAATGGCCCAAACGGTCGTACCGGGGCTCGAGCGGCGGCTCAAGGCGCATCTCCTCGGGGATGTAGCGTTCGACGCGTTCACCCGCGGCCGCTACGCCACGGACGCCTCGCACTACCAGATCATGCCGCTCGGCGTCGTCGCGCCGCGCTCGGTGAAAGAAGCCGAGTACGCGCTCGCGATCGCGCGCGAGGAGGGCGCGAGCGTGCTGGCGCGGGGCGCCGGCACCTCCCAGGCCGGCCAAGCGGTCAATTCCTCGCTCGTCGTCGACTGCTCGAAATATCTCGACCACCTCATCGCGCTCGACGTGCCCGGCCGGCGCTGCGTCGTGGAGCCGGGCATCGTGTTGGACGAGCTCAATCGCCGGCTCAAGCCGCACGGGCTGTGGTTTCCGGTCGACATCTCGACTGCCTCGCGCGCCACCATCGGCGGCATGGTGGGCAACAATGCCTGTGGCGCGCGGTCGCTACGTTACGGCAACACCCGCGAAAACGTGCTGTCGGTCGACGCGGTGCTGGCCGACGGAACGACGGCGCATTTCGGCTCCGTCGCGCCCGATCTATCCGATCTTGCGCCCGCCTCGCCGCTGCTACCGCTGGCGCGCGATCTCCTGCAGCTCGCCGCGCGCGAAGCCGACGAGATCGAGGCGCGCTTCCCGAAGGTCCAGCGGCGGGTCGGCGGCTACAATCTCGACTCGCTGGTGCCAGGCCGCAACCAGCTCAATCTGGCCCATATTCTTGTCGGCTCCGAAGGAACACTCGCGTTCTCCACCCGCATCGAGCTTAAACTTTCGCCGCTGCTCGGCCGCCGCGTGGTCGGCGCCTGCCACTTCGGCAGCTTCTTTGCGGCGATGGATGCCGCGCAGCACATCGTCAAGCTTGCCCCGATCGCGGTCGAGCTCATCGATCGCACGATGCTCGGCCTGGCGCGCGAGATCGCGATGTTCCGGCCCACGATCGACGCCGTCGTGCGCGGCGACCCCGAAGCCGTGTTGTTCGTCGAATTTGCCGAGGACGACCAGTATCACAACCTCCGCCGTCTCATGGAGCTCAAGGAGGTCATCGGCACGCTTGGCTTCGGCTGGAAGAAGAGCGGAGCGAATTGGGGTGGCGTGATCGAGGTGTTCGATTCGAAGCTACAGGCTGCGATCAACGAGACCCGCACCGCCGGCCTCAACATCATGATGTCGATGAAGGAGGAGGGCAAACCGGTATCCTTCGTCGAGGATTGCGCGGTGCCCGTTGAGCACCTCGCCGAATATACCTCGAAGCTCACCGACATTTTCGCCAAGCACGGAACGCGCGGCACCTGGTACGCGCATGCCTCGGTCGGTTGCCTGCACGTGCGGCCGGTGCTCAACCTGCGTCTCGAACACGACATCAAGGCGATGCGCGCCGTCGCCGAGGAGGCTTTCGACGTGGTTCTCGCCTACAAGGGCTCGCATTCGGGCGAGCACGGCGACGGCATCGTGCGTTCGGAATTCCACGAAAAGATGTTCGGCGCGCGGCTCGTGCGCGCCTTCGAACAGGTCAAGGAGCGCTTCGACCCCAAAGGCCTTTACAATCCCGGCAAGATCGTGCGCGCGCCGAGCTTCGACGATCGCCGCCTCTTCCGCTATGGCCCCACCTATCGCGCCGAGAACATTCGCTCGCATCTCGACTGGTCCGCCTATCCCGGCGCCGGCCATGGTTTCCAGGGTGCAGTCGAGATGTGCAACAACAACGGCGCCTGCCGCGCGGTGACGGGCGGCGTCATGTGCCCGAGCTACCGCGTCACCCGCGACGAGCGCGACGTCACGCGCGGGCGCGCCAACACGCTGCGCCTCGCCATCACTGGTCAGCTTGGAGAGGACGCACTCACCTCGGAGGAGATGGCGGAGACATTGCGGCTGTGCGTTTCCTGTAAAGCGTGCCGGCGCGAGTGCCCGACCGGGGTCGACATGGCGCGCATGAAGATCGAGGTGCAGGCCGCGCGCGTCGCAAAGCGTGGGCTCTCGCTGCACGATCGCCTCATCGGCTATCTACCCCGCTACGCGCCGCTTGCCGCCAAGTGGCCCAGGCTCGCCAATATGCGCAACAACGTCGCGCGCCTGCGGCAATGGTCGGAGCAATACGCGGGATTGAGCGCGCGGCGCAACCTGCCGCGCTGGCGCGGTGATCGATGGCGCGAGCCGACGCGCATTGCCAGCCCCGAGGCGGCGCGGCCGGTCGTGTTCTTTGCCGATACGTTCAACCGCTACTTCGAGCCGGAGAACATCGACGCTGCGCTCGCCGTGCTCGCCGCAGCCGGGTATGGCGTGCATTTGCCGAAGCCCCCCGGTGACGGCCGGCCGCTCTGCTGCGGGCGCACCTTTATCGCAGTCGGGCTCGTCGACGAGGCGCGGCGCGAGGCGGAGCGTTGCGCCGCCGCGCTCGCACCCTTTATCGAGCGCGGAATTCCTTTCGTCGGGCTCGAGCCGAGCTGCATGCTCGGCTTCCGCGACGAGATCCCGGCGCTGCTGCAGCGGGAAGAGGGCCGCCGCTTGGCCGCGCACGCACTCCTGTTCGAGGAATTTCTGGCGCGCGAGGCGAATGCCGGCAAGCTTGAGCTCTCGCTCAAGCCGATCGGCAAACGCGCGCTGCTGCACGGCCACTGCCACCAGAAATCCTTCGCCGCCATGGCGGCGGTCGAGGCGGTACTGAGCCTCGTGCCTGATTTGTCGGTCGAAACTGTCGACTCGAGCTGCTGCGGCATGGCGGGGGCCTTCGGCTTCGGCGCCGATACCATCGACGCGTCGCTGAGGATGGCGGAGCTCTCGCTTCTTCCCGCGGTACGCAAGGCTGATGCAGATACGCTCGTCGTCGCCGACGGCACGTCATGCCGGCATCAGATCAGGGATGGCAGTGGGCGCGAAGCGCTCCATGCCGCGCGCGTGCTGGCGATGGGCCTCGAGGCATCCGCGCAAGCGTGACCCACGCGCGCGGCGCTGGGACCGTCAAATGGTATTTGCCAGAATGGCCAACCCCGCGAGGGCGACGAGCGCGCCGCCCAGCTGATAGCCGGCGCGGCCGTCAGCGACGCGGCCGATCGCGCAGCCGAGTGCAACACCACCGGCATGGAGGAGCGCGGTCGCGAGCATCAAGCCCGCCGCATAGGTGGCGCCGGCGGCCCCGACCGGCATCTCGCTGCCGTGGGCGTGCCCATGGAAGATCGCAAACAGCGCGACGATGCCCATGGCGATCACGATCGGGGCGCTGTGCCCGAACGCTACGATCCCGCCGAGGACGATCACGGAGGCGGCAATGCCCAACTCGACGAACGGCAGCGCCACGCCGGCCATGCCGAGCGCGGCGCCGGCCGCCATGGTGAGGACGAAGCTTCCCGGCACGAGCCAGAGCGCGCGCCCCCCGAGTTGCCAGGCAAAGATGCCGACCGTCACCATCGCCAGAACGTGGTCGAGCCCGCCGAGCGGATGGGCAAAGCCTGATACGAAACCGTGCGGCTCACCAGCGCCCGTATGTGCAAAGGCGGCAGCTGGGATGAGCATAAGTGCGGCAGTGATTAGGCCGGTGCGCATGGTGTCCCCCTATCGGCGAGGAAAATCATCGTTCTCCAAAAATTGCACATCGGCGGCGTGTTCGACAAGAGCGCCCGCTGCCCGCCGGCGCCGCCTGCGTATAAGTGCGTTGGTGCGCAGACGGCTGCTACGCATCCTCGTCGGCGAATCGGAGCGGGTCCGCCCGGATGGGGGACATCCGGGCGGACCGCCGGACCGACGCGGGGGTGGATGGGGGCGCACGCGCCGATCACAGCTCTCGGCCGGAGGCGAATGGCTCCGGCGCGATTTACCGCTTTTTTCTCTGCTTTTGTTTTGCTCCCATCGCGGCGCTTGCGGCCGCTCGTGCGGTTGGTCGCGGCAGGCGACGAACCGGTTCAAGCAGCCGCAAGGGCTGGAATCGACAGCAAGATTCCCGCCGGTGGTCGTCCGTGCCCGCGTGCGCCGGGCGTTGCGGTGGCAGATATCCCTTCTGCCAGCCGCGAGCCGGTCGGGTTTCGCGGTTCAATGAGCGGAATGACTAGAACGAGGTGCGGCCCCCGGTGCGCGCACGTGGCGAAGCTGGTATCGTCGCCGCCGCGTTGGTCACGATGCCCTCCTCGCTTGCCCATGCACCGCTAGCCGATGTCCGCGTTCGCAAAGCCGAGCGTGCCGACCTCGACGCGCTGATCGAACTCGAGCATCGCGTTTTCGCGACCGACCGGCTGTCGCGCCGCAGCCTGCAGCGGTTTCTCAGCTCGCCGACCGCAGAGGTGATTGTCGCCGAGCAGGGCGCCCGGCTTGCCGGGAACGCGATCGTGCTGTTTCGACCGCGCTCGCTGATCGTCCGTCTCTATTCGCTTGCGGTCGCGCCGCAGATGGGCGGACGCGGGATCGCCCCGATGCTGCTCGCGGCGGCGGAAGCCGCCGCGGCGGCGCGCGGCTGCCGCGCCATTCGTCTCGAAGTGCACGTGACCAACCACGCCGCGATCTCCCGCTACCGCAAAAGCGGGTACCGGGAATTCAGCCGTATTCGCCGTTATTACGATGACGGTGGCGATGCCCTGCGCTTCGAGAAGCGCCTCATGCCGAACTCGCCGATGCTAGCGGCGGCGCCGCCGTATTTTCACCAGACCACGGAATTCACCTGCGGGCCGGCCTGCATCATGATGGCGCTGGGGTGGGCCGATCGGAACTTCAAGCCGGCTCTAGCGTTCGAATTTCAGCTTTGGCGCGAAGCGACCACCATCTTCATGACCTCGGGACCGGGTGGCTGCGAGCCCTATGGCATGGCGGTCGCGCTCAAGCGCCATGGGCTGGAGCCGGAGGTCTATGTCAGTCACCCCGGCCCTTATTTCCTCGATACGGCGCAGTCCGCCGACAAGCGTCGCGTCATGCAGGTGACACAACTCGCGTTCCAGCGTGAGGCGCAGGATCTTGCTATTCCCACCCACCTGACTCCAGTGAGCGAATCGGTTCTCATGCAGGCGTTCGACGCGGGGAGCGTGGTCATTGTCCTCGTTTCGGGATATCACATGGTTCCCAGAGGGAAGCCGCACTGGATTTTTGCCTTCGGCCGCCACGGACGTCATGTGCTCATGCACGATCCGGCGGCCGCCAGAGATCACAAAGGGATGGCGGCCGCGGCCGAGACCTACGCGGTCCCCTGGACTGCGTTCGAACGCGTGACCCATCTGGGTCGCGAGCGGCTGAGCGCGGCCATCGTCATCCGGAAAGGACATGCATGACCGGCTGGGTCATTCTGGTCGACCAGCCCAAAGACCTCCCCAACGCTGAGACGCCGCACAAGGTGATCACGACGAGCGAGTATCTCGCCCGTCCGCGGCTGTTCGATATGGGACGGCCGAAGCTCGTCAATCTCGCGCGCTCCTATGCCTATCAGTCGAAGGGCTACTACGCTTCGCTGCTGGCGGAAGCGCGCGGCCATCGCGTCATGCCGACCGTCGAGACGATGCTGGAGCTGCGCGAAGCCAAGCTCTACGAGCATGCGCTGCCGAAGCTCGAGGACGAACTCAACCGCTGTGCGCGCCGCGCCGACTTCCAGCCGGAAGGCGAGTTCAAGCTCCTGGTCTGCTTCGGCATTGCCCGCGATCCGCGCTTCGAAACGTTCGGGCGCATGTTGTTCGATTGGTTCCGCTGCCCGGCGCTCGAGATCAACGTCGAGGCCGGCACTTGGCTGTCGATCGACCGCATCCGTCCGCGCAACATCACGCGGCTCGCCAATGGCGAGGCGTCGTTCCTGCGGGAAGCACTGCACCAACATACCAAGCGCGAGTGGCGCGACCCCAAGGCGCGCACGGTCCCGAAATACGACCTCGCCGTGCTCTACGACCCCAACGAGAAGATGGCGCCCTCTTCGCCGGCCTCCATCAAGCACATGGCGCGCATCGCCGAGAGGCTTTCGGTCGACGTCGAGCCGGTGACACGCCGGCAGCTCGCTGAGATCGCCGAGTATGACGGCCTGTTTATCCGCGAGACCACCTCGATCGACAATCACACCTACCGCTTTGCCCGGCGCGCCTGGCAGGAAGGGATGCCGGTCATCGATGACCCGATCTCCATGATCCGCTGCACTAACAAGGTGTTCCTCATGGAGCTGTTGGGGCAAAACCAGGTGGCGACCCCGCCGACGGTGATGCTCGCTGATGTCGGCGACTTGCCCAGAGCGATGGATGAACTTGGCCTGCCGCTGGTGGTGAAGATTCCCGACGGCTCATTCTCGCGCGGCGTGCACAAGGTGGATACGCCTGAGGAATTTCGCCGTGTCGCCGACGAGCTGTTCGAGGAGACCGATCTTCTGCTGACGCAGAAATTCTTGCCGACCCAGTTCGACTGGCGTGTGGGAGTCTTGGCTGGCGAGCCGCTGTTCGTGTGCCAATACCGCATGGCGCGCGGCCACTGGCAGATCGTCAAGCACCGCCCCGACGGTTCCTCGCACGAGGGCGGCTTTCGCACCTTCGAGCTCGACAAGGCCCCTCCTGAGTTGATCGAAATCGCCGTGCGCGCGGCGCGGCCGATCGGTGACGGTTTCTATGGCGTCGACATCAAGGAGACCGAGCGCGGCTTCATCGTCATGGAGGTGAACGACAACCCCAATCTCGAGCACGGAATTGAGGATCAGGTTGGAAAGGACGAGATCTGGACACGGCTGCTCAAGTGGTTCATCGAGCGGTTCAAGCAGTAGTCTAATCCTAAGGTGCTATGTCTGGATTATCCACGCCTCGCAGGGATGTCATGAAACTTTGTCAGGTCTTCGGTGCCACTGTCGTGAGCGCTTGCGGCTTCCTGCTTGCGGCGGCATCCGCGCATAGTCAGACCCTTGATAAGGTCTCCTTCGGCACCAATTGGGTCGCGGAGGCCGAGCATGGCGGGCACTACCAGGCACTGGCCGACGGCACCTATCGCCGCTACGGGCTCGACGTCACCATCGTGCCCGGCGGCCCGAACGTGAACAACCGCCTCCTGTTGCCGGTCGGCAAGCTCGACTTCTTCATGAGCGCCAACACGCTGCAAGGGTTCGACGCGGTCGAGCGCAATATTCCCACCGTTGCGGTTGCCGCCATGTTTCAGAAGGACCCGCAGGTGCTGATCGCGCATCCGGACCAGGGCATCGACAAACTCGAGGATTTGAAAAAACTCACCCTGTTCGTCTCGAAGGAGGGCCTGGCGAGCTACTTTCAGTGGTTCAAGTCCGATTACGGTTTCAGCGAGAAACGAGTGAAGCCATATACGTCGAACCCGCAGCCCTTCCTTGTGGACAAGAAAAGCGCGATGCAGGGTTATGTGACGTCGGAGCCGTTTGCCATCGAAAAGCGGGCGGGCTTCACGCCTAAGGTCTTTCTTCTTGCCGATTATGGGTTCGACAGCTACTCGACGCTGATCGAGACGCGCCGCGACCTCGTCGCCAGCAAGCCCGACCTGGTGCAGCGGTTCGTCGACGCCTCCATCATCGGCTGGATGAACTACCTCTACGGCGACAACAAAGCGGCGAACGCGCTGATCAAGCGGCAGAACCCGGAAATGACCGATGAATTGCTCGCCTACTCGGTCGCCAAGATGAAGGAATATGGCATCGTCGATTCCGGCGACGCGGTCAGCCTCGGTGTCGGCGCTATGACCGACGCGCGCATGAAGAGCTTTTACGACAAAATGGTGCGCGCGGGCGTCATCAAGGCGTCGATCGCGCTCAATAAGGCCTACACGCTGCAATTCGTGAACAAGAAAGTCGGTCTTGATCTGCGGCCGAAATGATCCGTTGTGATCGCAACGTGCCCGTTGATCTCTCGAAGTCTGGCCCCCCCGTCGTCGCGTTGCGCGGCGTGGGCAAGAGCTTTGCCAACCGCGTCGTTGCCCTCGAGCGCCTCGACCTCAACGTGTGGCCGGGTGAGTTCGTGTCGCTGCTCGGCCCGTCCGGCTGCGGCAAATCGACGGCCCTGCGCATCATCGCCGGCTTGAGCGAGCCGACTAGGGGAAAGGTCGAGTGGAGGGAAGCGCAAGCCGCGCGTGCGGCCGGTGCGCGGCGCATCGGTTTTGTGTTCCAGGAGCCGACGCTGATGCCCTGGGCCACAGTGGCGGCCAATGTACGTCTGCCGCTGAAGCTTGCCGGTCTTGCGCGGGACGCGACGGCGCGGGTCGATGCCGCGCTCGCGCGCGTCGGCCTTTCCGGCTTCGCGCCGAGCTATCCGCGCGAACTCTCGGGCGGCATGAAGATGCGCGCGTCGATCGCTCGCGCCCTGGTCACCGAGCCGGACCTGCTGTTGATGGACGAGCCGTTTGCGGCGCTCGACGAGATCACACGCTTCCGCCTCAACAATGACCTGCTGGGACTCTGGGAGACGTTGGGCAAGACCGTCGTGTTCGTGACCCATTCGGTATTCGAGTCGGTCTACCTGTCGCAGCGGATCGTGGTGATGACGCGGCGGCCGGGCCGCGTCTTCACCGAGCTCTCGGTCGATGCGCCGCATCCGCGCGACGAAAGTTTCCGCACCTCCGCCGATTATGCCGGCTATTGCCGGCGCGTGTCGGAAGCCTTGGCCCGTGCCTCCGCCGCGACTGAAGAGCCGCCGGCGGATTCGTGAGCGACTGAACATGCGCGAGGGAAGAGCAAAGGACGAGATCTCTCCTGTCGCCGATCGCGCGCTTCGCGTGCTGTTGCCGATCGGTATGCTGGCGCTCGGCGTGGCGCTCTGGGAGTTTGTGGTCCGCGTCGGCGGGATTCCGCCCTACGTGCTGCCGTCGCCGTGGCTCGTGTTCTCGACGCTCGTGTCCGATCGCGCGCTGCTGTTGGCCTCGCTTCTCGTCACGCTCACGACGACACTTCAAGGTTTTCTGCTCGCGGCCGTCGGTGGGGTCGGCCTCGCCGTGCTGTTCAACCAATCGCGCCTCATCGAATATTCGCTCTATCCCTATGCGGTGATCCTGCAGGTCACCCCGATTGTGGCGATCGCGCCGCTCCTGCTCGTCTACCTTCCGCAGCAGGCGGCCGTGCTCGCCTGCGCCTGGATCGTCGCGTTCTTCCCGGTGCTCGCCAACACGACGCTCGGCCTCAACTCGGTCGATCACAACCTCGTCGACCTCTTTCGCCTCTACGGCGCGACACGGCGCCAGGTGCTCTTCGACCTCAAGCTGCCGGCGGCGCTGCCCTACATCCTCGGCGGTTTGAAGATCGCAGGCGGGCTGTCGCTGATCGGCGCCGTGGTCGCCGAGATCGCGGCGGGTTCGGCCGGCGCCGGATCGGGACTTGCGTATCGCATCGTCGAATCCGGCTATCGACTCAACATCCCGCGCATGTTCGCTGCGCTGCTCCTCCTCTCGCTCGCCGGAATCCTCATTTTCTTCGCGCTGTCGGTTCTCTCCCATCTCATGCTGCGGCGCTGGCACGAGAGCGCGATCGTGCGCGAGGTTTGAAGGCCCGCGTGCCCTGCGGCGCGGCCGCGCCTTGCCACGGGGGCTCTCTCTCATGCAGGCTACGCGCGGAAACGCGCCCGTACAGGAGGTGTTCATGGCTTGGCTCGTCGTCGCCTTCGTCGTCCTTTGCGCGGCGCCCGCGCAGGCACAGAATTATCCGACCAAGCCGATCCACATCCTGAGCCCCTATGCGCCGGGCGGAATCAGCGACATCGCCTCGCGCATCCTCGGGGCCAAGCTCACCGAAGCCTGGGGTCAGCAGGTCTTGGTGGAGAACCGGCCGGGCGGGAATGGCTTCATCGCCATGACGGCGGCGGCCAAAGCCTCGCCCGATGGTTACACGTTGGTGATGGCGACGGTCGGCGACGTCGCCATTAACCCGGCGCTATTCAAGGAGATGCCCTACGACGTCGATCGCGATCTCGCGCCCGTGGCGATGGTCAGCGACGCGCCGATGGTCTTAGCCGCGCACGCGGATGCGCCGTTCAAGTCCGTCGCCGAGGTGATCGCCGCCGCCAAAGCTCAGCCGGGGCGGCTCTCCGTCGCCACGCCGGGAAACGGCAGCGTCAACCAGATCGTGCTCGAATGGATGGCGCTCAATACCGGCACCCGGTTTCAGCACATCCCCTACAAGGGGGGCGCGCCGGCCGCGGCGGCGCTCGCCGGCGGCGACATTCCGCTCGGCATTCTGGCGAGCTCGTCGGTCGCTCCACACGTCAAGTCGGGCCGCGTCCGCGTGTTGGCGGTGACGATGGCCAAGCGATCGCGATTTAATCCCGATTGGCCGACGCTGCAGGAGGCGGGTGTCAGCGAAGTCGATGCCTCCAATTGGACCGCGCTGTTCGCCCCAAAGGGCACTGCCCAGCCGGTCATCGACAAGTTCAACGGCGAAGTCGTAAAGATCCTGGACATGCCCGACGTCAAGGAGCGCTTTGCCGGCGGCGGCGTGGAAACCATCCCCTCGAGCGCGGCGGAGTTGGACGCGCGCGTGAAACAGGCGGCGGAGCGCTTCCGCGCCATCGTCCAGAAGGCGAATATCCGGCCGGATTGATATCAGTGCCACCGCGCAGAAGGTTACAACCGCCGGCCGCCCCATGCTTCGAGACGGGCGCGCGCGACCGAGCCAATAGTCGCTCCATACATCATTTCGCGTGCGCCCTTCCCCAACGTGAGGGGAACAGAGCGTCGCTGTCGTAAAGGTCGAGTGATGCGCGTCCGTTCGCCGAGGGATTTCTGGGCCGGGCTGATCTTCGTCGCTATCGGCGGGGGATTTGTGCTCCTTGCGCAGGAGTATCGGCTGGGCGACATGCATCGCATGGGGCCGGCCCTGTTTCCGACCCTCGTCGGCGCGCTGCTTGCCGCGCTCGGCGCACTGATCGCCCTGCGCGCGTTTGCTCTCGACGGCCCGCCGGTGCCGCGGTTCGAGGCGCGTCCGATCCTCGTGTCGCTCCTGGCCATCGTGCTGTTCGCCATTGCACTGCAATGGGTCGGACTTGTCGCTGCCGTCGCGGTGCTCGTGCTCATCGGCGCCAACGCCACACGCGACGTGCGCCTGCTGGATGTTCTCGCACTTGCAGCAGTGATGGTCGTCTTCTCGGTCGCAGTGTTCGTGTGGCTGCTCGGGCTGCCGCTGCCGCTCTGGCCCACTTCGTAAGCCGCGCATGTTCCCATCGATGCAACAGGACCCGGCTCGGCCGCGCGCGTGAGGCGGAATGGAAACGCTGTCCAATCTCGCATTCGGTCTGGGAGTGGCGCTGAGCTGGCAGAACATTCTTTACTGCTTCATCGGCTGTTTCCTTGGCACGCTGGTGGGCGTGCTGCCCGGGATCGGGCCGGTGGCGACAGTCGCCATGCTGTTGCCATTCACCTTCGGGCTCGGCCCGGCACCGGCCTTGATCATGCTCGCCGGCATCTATTACGGCGCCCAATACGGCGGCTCGACCACGGCTATCCTGGTCAACATCCCCGGCGAATCGTCCTCGGTGGTGACCACGCTCGATGGCCACCAGATGGCGCGCCGCGGCCGCGCCGGGCCCGCGCTCGGAATCGCCGCGATCGGCTCCTTCGTCGCCGGGTGCATCGCCACGCTCCTCATCGCCTATTTCGCCCCGCCGCTCGCCGAGATCGCGCTCAAGTTCAGCCCGGCCGAATACTTCTCGCTCATGGTCTTCGGACTGATCGCGGCGGTCGTGCTCGCGCGCGGCTCGCTGGTCAAGGCGATCGCCATGGTGTGCTTCGGCATTTTGCTCGGCCTGATCGGGACAGACGTCAATTCGGGCGTGATCCGCTTCGCTTTCGGCCAGGCGGAGCTCGCCGACGGGGTCGGCTTTGTCGCGCTCGCCATGGCGTTCTTCGGCATCACCGACGTGGTGCTCAATCTGGAGCACAAAGAGGCGCAGCAGGTATTCACCTCGCGCATCGGCAGCGTGCTGCCGACGCTCGCGGACCTGCGTAAGTGCTTCTGGTCGATCGTGCGCGGCACCGCGCTGGGTTCCTTGCTCGGGGTGCTACCGGGCGGTGGCGCGCTGCTCGCTTCCTTCGCCGCCTACATGGCCGAGAAGAAGATCGCCAAGCCGCCGCGCGCGTTCGGCGAGGGCGACATCCGCGGCGTGGCGGCGCCCGAATCCGCCAACAATGCCGGCGCGCAAACCTCGTTCATCCCGATGCTCACCCTCGGCATCCCCTCGAACCCGACCATGGCGCTGATGATCGGTGCGCTGATGATCCAGGGTATCGCCCCCGGCCCGCAGGTGATGACCGAGCGGCCCGAACTGTTCTGGGGCCTGATCGCCAGCATGTGGGTCGGCAACCTCATGCTGCTCGTACTCAACCTGCCGCTGGTCGGAGTGTGGATCAAACTGCTCGCCGTGCCCTACCGGCTGCTGTTTCCCGCCATCTTCGTGTTCTGCTGCATCGGCGCCTATGCCGTCAATAACAAGGTCTTCGACGTCTACGCGCTCGCTGCGCTGTCGGCGCTCGGCTACGTGCTGCTCAAGCTCGACTGCGAGCCCGCGCCCATGGTGCTCGGATTCATCCTCGGGCCGATGATGGAGGAGAACCTGCGCCGCGCAATGATGATCTCGTTCGGCGATCCCACGGTGTTGATCACGCGGCCCATCTCCGCCGGCTTCTTGCTCGCCGCGCTCGCACTGCTCATCGCGATCGCGCTGCCGGCCTTGCGGGCCAAGCGCGAGGAGGTGATGCAGGAGTGAGCTGGGTGGCCTAATGCTCCGGGGTCGGCTCGAGCTTGGCAGCGAGCCACTTGGCGCGCGCCTCCGGGCCGGCGAGAAAGCGAATGAACGCCCGCGCGGCTTCCGGCACCGCGCCGTCCGACATCAAGGCGCCCTCATAGCTGGTCGCGATCTGCAACAGCTTCGGCACCGGACCGGCGAATGCGAGTCCCTTGCCGTCGGGGATTTCGCTGATGTTGTACAAGCCCATCTCCGCCTCGCCCTTAGCGATGAGCTCCTGACTCGCCGCCTGGCTGGGAACGATTCTGAGCCGTGGTTTCAGCGCGTCGAGAATGCCGGCTTGAACGAGGATGCGTTCCGCCTTTTCCCCGCTTTGGTTGGGTAAGGTGGGGTCGCCGTACACCACGGATTTCGCCGCCAGGAGTGCCTGCTTAAAGGCCTCAGGGGTCGACAGGTCCGGCAGCGGCGCACCGGCGCGCACCGCCACTCCCATGCCGGTCTTGGCCAGCGGCACGCGGCTTTCCGGGTTGACCACGCCCTCCTTGTCGAGCCGGTCCATGGCCGGTTCGGAGACGATGACAGCGTCGTAGATGTCGCCGTCCTTGATCTTCTGCATGACGACGGCGGGCGCGTCGATGGTGAGGACCACGCGATGGCCGGTCTCGTTGCCGAAGTCGGCGGCGAGAACTCTGAGCGCGTTTTGCACCGCCCCGACGCCGACCACGCGGATGTCGGCCGCCCCAGCCATGCTGGTCAGCGAGATCAGTGTTGCCGCGGCGGATGCGATCCGGCGGAAAAACCGCATTGTGTCTTCTCCTCGGAGGTGCCACATGTCCCGATCGTCCCTATGCCCCGATTCCGAACCTTGCACACCCTCGCGGCGCTCTCAAATGCGAACTTCGGAATCGCGCGTACACAAGTTTATGATCGTACTGCGTCTTTGAACTTGAAGTTCCTGAGCGAACGGGGGGCGACATGACGGAAAATTCAAATCCACCACATTAGCCGTTCGCCTCGATCCTGCATCATGTCGTACGACCCATCGCACGAAGGCGTTTCGCGCCTCACCGGCATCGCGCTGATGTGCGGGGCGGTGGCGTGCTTTGCGCTCCTTGATACCACGGCGAAATATCTCAACCTCTACATGAGCACGTTGCAAGTGGTCTGGGCGCGCTATACCGGCGCATTCCTTTACCCGTTCATCGTGTCCAATCCGTGGACGCGCCCCGGGTTGACCCGCACCAACCGCCCCGTGCTGCAGCTCGCGCGCTCGGTGCTGCTGCTGGCGTCCACGCTCTGCAACTTTGCCGCTTTACGATACCTTCAGCTCGACGAGGCCATCGCGCTCATCTTCTCCACACCGTTCTTCATTGCGGCACTGTCCGGACCGATGCTGGGCGAGTGGGTGCGCTGGCGGCGCTGGAGCGCGATCGCGGTCGGCTTTCTCGGCGTCGTTGTGGTGGCGCGCCCGGGCGCGGCGAGCTTTCACCCGGCGGCGCTGCTCTCGCTCTTCGCCGCGCTGTGCTATGCGCTCTATTCCATCAGCACCCGCATCCTGGCGCGAACCGATTCCAACGAGACCACGTTGTTCTACTCCAACCTCGTGGGTGCGCTCGCCCTGCTGCCGGTCATCCCGCTGGTCTGGACCACGCCGAGCGATCCTCTCGTCATCGCCCTCATGGCCGCCACCGGTGCGATTGGCAGCTTCGGACATTATCTCCTGATCGCGGCCCACCGCCTGGCGCCGGCCGCCGTGCTGGCGCCGTTCATCTATAGCGAAATCGTGCTGGTGACTGCGTTGGGCTTTCTCGTGTTCGGCGACGTGCCGAACCGCTTTACGCTCACCGGGGCGGGGATCGTGGTCGCCTCCGGCCTTTATCTCCTGCATCGGGAGCGGAAAGTAAGGTCGAAGGGATGAGGGTCATGCCGGTGCAAGGCCGGGCATGACCGGGGTATGGTTCTCGACGACAGCTTCGCGTCGGCGGCGTTGCTTCGCCTTAAGGACTAAGGGTAATTTGCCTTGCCGGTTGCCCATTCGCCGGCTGTTGTCGAGGTGGCGTTCATGCTGAAAAACCCGGCCGATGCGTCCGACTCCTCTCGCGCCGGAATCAACGACGATATCGGCGAGGAGACGCGGCTTACGCTTTACCGCATGCAGGTCGAGATTCGCGAAAGCGAGCAGCGTGCGTTCGATCTTTTCCTGCAGAACCTGGTCAAGGGCACGAGCCATCTCTCGCTCGGCCAGGAGGCAGTCGCCGCGGGCTTTGCCGCTGCGATGAAGTCGGGGGACCTTTCGTTCTGCACCTATCGCGGGCACGCGCATACACTCGCGCGCGGGGTGCCGATCGAGAAGGTTCTGGGCGAGCTGATGCAGCGCGACAACGGCCTCATGCGCGGCAAGGGCGGCTCCATGCATCTCACCTCCGCCGAGCATGGCGTGCTCGGCTCCTACGCCATCATCGGCGCACATCTGCCGATTGCCTGCGGGGCGGCTTTGCGCGCGCAGTACAAAGGCGACGGCGACGTGACGGTGTGCTTCTTCGGCGACGGCACGACCAATATCGGCGCCTTCCATGAGGCGCTGAATTTCGCTGCGGTATGGAAGCTGCCTGTGATCTTCGTCTGCGAGAACAATCTCTATATGGAATATACGCCGATCGGCGAGGTGACGGCGGTCGAGCATCCCGCCGCCGATCGCGCCGGGGCTTACGGACTCGAGCGCATCGTCATCGATGGCAACGACGCCGACCTCGTCTACCGTGCCGCCGCCACGGCCTATGCCAAAGCGCGCGCGGGGGACGGCCCCTCCCTGATCGAGTGCATCACCTACCGGCACAGCGGCCATTCCCGCGCCGATCCGGCGAAATACCGCCCCGAGGGCGAGCTTGAAAAATGGAAACAGCGCGATCCGATCAAGATCTATCGCGAACGGCTGAAACAGTTCGGCATCGGCGAGGAGGCGATCGTGGCGATCGAGGCCGACGTGCGGCGACGCGTTGATGAGGCGACCGAGAAGTGCAAGGCCGCGCCGCCGCCGTCGCTCGATCTCCTCACCGCCGACGTCTATGCCGACGGAGGCTTCGCATGGCGGAACTGACCTATCGCGACGCGGTTGCCCGCGGCATCGCCCAGGAGATGACGCGCGATCCGGATGTCATCTTCTTCGGCGAGGACGTGGCCAAGGCCGGCGGCGTGTTCAAGACCACGGTCGGACTCTACGAGCAATTCGGCCCCAAGCGCGTGCGCGACTGTCCGATCTCCGAGCAGGCGATCTTGGGCGCCGCGATGGGCGCGGCGATGACCGGCTTGAAACCGATCGCCGAGATCATGTTCTCGGATTTCTTCGCGGTGTGCTTCGATTACATCGCCAACGAGTTCTCCAAGAGCCGCTACATGTCCAACGGCCAGCTCAAATGCCCGCTCGTGGTGCGCACCGCCAACGGCGCCGGCTCCCGTTTCGGCGCCCAGCACAGCCAAAGCGTCGAGAACTGGGCGATGATGATTCCCGGGCTCAAAGTGGTGGCGCCCTCGAGCCCGCGCGACGTCATCGGACTGCTCGCCGCTGCGGTCCGCGATCCCGATCCCGTCATCTTCTTCGAGCACAAATCGCTCTATCCAACGAAGGGCGACGTTCCCGAGGGTGAGATCGTCGATCGGTTGGGCAGCGCCAGCGTGGTGCGCGCCGGCAAGGACGCTACCATCCTGGCCCTGGCGCTGATGGTGCCGCGGGCGCTCGACGCCGCCGAGAAGCTCAAGTCGGAACACGGGATCGACTGCGAAGTTGTGGACGTGAGATCGCTGGTGCCGCTCGATACGCAGGCCATCCTCGGCTCGGTCGGCCGCACGCACCGTCTGTTTACGGTGGAGGAGAATCCGCGCCTGTGCGGGTGGGGCGCCGAGATCGTCTCGATCGTGGCCGATGAGGCGTTCTACGATCTCGACGGGCCGCCGGTTCGGATCACGACTCCGCACATCCCGCTTCCGGCGGCCGACATCTTGGAAGATATCGCGCTGCCCACGGTCGATCGCATCGTCGACCGCGTCCGCCGCTCGATGCAAGCGTGAGCTTGGCATTGGGCACAGGCGCCCATCGCATCAGGACTTACGAGTCATGAGGCTGCACCCATGAGTTCAAGATACGACAACCTTCTCGCCAATGTTCCGACCGATCTGTGGATCGGCGGCAAATGGCGCAAATCTTCGGACGGCGGCCGCTTCGACGTGCTCGATCCCGCGACCGAGACCAAGATTGCCTCGGTGGCGAGCGCCACGGTGGAGGATGCCAAGGCCGCGGTCGATGCGGCGAGCGACGCTTTCGAGGGTTGGGCCAACAGAAAGCCGCGCGAGCGCGCCGAGGTATTGCGCAAGTCCTTCGATCTGATCATGCGCGACGCCGAGCGGCTCGCCAAGCTGATCACCATCGAGAACGGCAAGGCGCTGTCCGATTCGCGCGGTGAGGTCGCCTACGCCGCCGAGTTCTTCCGCTGGTACGCGGAGGAAGCGGTGCGGGCGATCGGCGCGGTGTCGCGCGCGCCTGCCTCTGGTGCCCGCATCGTCGTCCAGCACAAGCCCGCGGGCGTCGCGGTGCTGGTAACGCCGTGGAATTTCCCCGCCGCCATGGCGACCCGCAAGATCGGGCCGGCGCTCGCCGCTGGCTGCCCGGTCGTGCTCAAGCCCGCCTCCGACACGCCGCTCACGATGCTGGCGCTCATGCCGATCCTGGAGGAGGCCGGCGTGCCGGCGGGCGTGGTCAACGTCATTCCGTCGCGCTCGTCGGGAAAGGTGGTGAGTACGATGCTGCACGATCCGCGCGTGCGCGTCGTTTCCTTCACCGGCTCGACCGAGGTCGGCCGCAAGCTCCTGCACGAGGCGGCCGACACAGTGGTCAAGCCGGCGATGGAACTCGGCGGCAATGCGCCGTTCATCGTGTTCGAGGACGCAGACATCGACGCGGCGATCGACGGCGCCATGATCGCCAAGATGCGCAACATGGGCGAGGCTTGTACCTCGGCCAACCGCTTCTACGTGCACGAGCGGGTGCACGATGAGTTCGCCAAGAAGCTCACCGCCAAGATGGCGGCGCTGAAGGTAGGTAACGGACTCGACGACGGCGTGGTAGTGGGCCCACTGGTCAACGCGGATGCCAAGAAAAAGGTGATCGAGCTGGTCGATGACGCGGTCGACAAGGGCGCGAAAATCCTGACCGGCGGCAAGTCGCCGACCGGGCCCGGGCACTTCTATCCGCCGACTGTGCTCGATGCCGTGCCCGAGGGGGCCGCGATGCTGCGCGAGGAGATCTTCGGTCCGGTGGCAGCAATACAGAGCTTTAAATCCGAGGGCGAAGTCATCAAGCGCGCAAACGACACCGAATACGGTCTCGTTGCCTATCTCTACACCAAGGACATGAATCGCGGCATGCGCGTCTCCGAGCAGCTCGACTTCGGCATGATCGGCCTCAACCGCGGGCTGGTCTCCGACCCGGCCGCCCCATTCGGCGGCATGAAGCAGTCGGGCATCGGCCGCGAAGGGGCGCACGAAGGGCTGATGGAGTTCTTGGAGACGCAGTACATTTCGGTGACGTGGTGACCGCGGCAAGCGGTGACGCGCGCGGGCGGGGACGGCGTCAATGGACGTGCTGATGCCGCAGCTCGGCGAGACCGTGGCGGAAGGCAAGATCACGCAATGGTTCAAGTCGGCCGGCGACGCGATCAAGCCGGGTGACAACCTGTTCGAGATCGAGACCGACAAGGTTTCGATGGAGGTGCCGGCGACCGCGGCTGGCGTGCTAGCGGAGATCCGCGTGCCGGCGGGCGAGGTGGCGCCGGTCGGTGCCGTCGTCGCTGTGATCGCCGACGGCGCCGGTGCGGCCGCGCCGAAGTCGACTTCGGCAAGCGCCCCTGCGCCTTCCGCTTCGCGGCCCCCGTTCGTGGCCTCGGCTGCCGCAGCGGGAAACCTCGCGACGCCGACAGCACGACCGATCGAGCTCGATCCGTTCTTCGAGGTGCGCACCCCCGCGCGCAATTACGGCCCGGCGCGATTGGCTGGCGGCAGGAGCGTCACGCCGCTGGCGCGGCGGCTGGCGGCGGAAGGGGGCACCGATCTCGCCAGAATTTCGCCGTCCGGTCCGCACGGCCGCATCGTCGCGCGCGATGTCGAGGCCGCCGCGCGCGCCACGGCGACGGCGCAGCCGCGTTCGACCATTGCCGCCGCGCCGGCCGAGGGCTTAAGCGCCGATGCGATCAAGGCGATCTATCGCGACGTGCCGTTGCTCGAGGTGCCGGTCGACGCGATGCGCAGAGCCATCGCCAACCGCCTGACGCAGGCCAAGCAGGCCATTCCCCATTTCTACCTGACGGCGGACGTCGAGATCGCGCGCCTGATCGCGCTGCGCGAAGAGGCGAACGCAGCCGCGCCCAAGGACAAGGACGGCAATCCCGCCTTCAAGCTCTCGGTCAATGATCTTCTCATCAAGGCTTGGGCGAAGGCGCTGGAGCGCGTCCCGGCGGCGAATGCGGTCTGGGCGCAGGACCGGATCCTGCGCTTGCAGCACTCCGACGTCGCCGTTGCGGTCGCGCTGGAGGCCGGCTTGATCGCGCCGGTGATCCGGCAGGCGGAGCTGAAAACCCTCTCCGCGGTCTCGAACGAGATGAAGGAGCTGGTGGCGCGGGCGCGGGCGAAGAAGCTCAATCCGAGCGAATACGAGGGCGGCTCATCCACCATTTCCAACCTCGGCATGTATGGCGTGCGCGAGTTTGCCGCCATCATCAATCCGCCGCAGGCGACAATTCTCGCGGTCGGCGCGGCGCGTCGGCAGGCGGTCGAGAGCGAGGACGGCGGCGTCGCGTTTACCAGCGTGCTCTCGGTGACGCTCTCCTGCGATCACCGCGTAGTCGATGGTGCGCTCGGCGCCGAGCTCATCGCCGCGTTCCGAGAACTTGTCGCCCAACCCGTCACCATGTTGGTGTGAGCCGGTTGTCCCGGGCACAGCGTCGCATCCGAGACGTAATCAGGAGTGAATCATGGCTGCCGAAAAAGCCGATGTTCTGTTGATCGGTCCTCCCAAGCCGGTGATCGTGAACGGGCTCTCCGGCACCTTCAACCTCGTCAGGTTTCCCGATGCCCAGCATCGGGACAAATTCTTTGCCGAGAGCGCGCCGGGCGTGCGCGCCATGGCGGTGGCGGCGACCGAGGAGCGGGTCGATGGTCCGTTCATGACTCGGTTTCCTCGGCTCGAGATCGTCTCCTCCTTCGGCGTCGGCTACGACCATGTCGACGCGGCCTGGGCCGGCGCGCACGGCATCACCGTCACCAACACGCCGGATGTGCTCACGGAAGAGGTGGCCGACACCGCACTCGGGCTGCTGCTGTGCACCGTGCGCGAATTCGTCCAGGCGGACCGCTACTTGCGCGCCGGCAAATGGCCGCAGAAGAATTATCCGCTGAGCAAGGCCACCCTGCGCGACCGTACCGTCGGCATGGTCGGCATGGGCCGCATCGGGCAGGCGATCGCGCGGCGGCTCGCCGCCATGCAGGTCCCGGTGGTCTACCATTCGCGGCGGCCGGCGGCGGGCGTTTCCTACCGGCATTATCCGAACCTCATCGACATGGCGCGGGACGTCGACGTGCTCATGGTCATCACGCCGGGCGGCGCGGAGACCAAGAACCTGATCAACGCCGAGGTGCTGCGCGCGCTCGGTCCCGACGGCATCCTCATCAACATGGCGCGCGGCTCGGTGGTCGACGAGCCGGCGCTGATCAAGGCGCTGCAGGACAAAACCATCCTCTCGGCCGGCCTCGATGTCTTCGCGCGCGAGCCTGAAGTGCCAGCGGAGCTGATCGCGATGGATCACGTCGTGCTGTTTCCTCATCTCGGCTCCGCCTCGGTTGCGACCCGCGAGAAGATGGATCAGCTGGTGGTCGACAACCTCTTGGCCTGGGCGGCGGGCAAGCCGCCGCCGACTCCGGTGTTGGAAACGCCTTGGCCGCCCAGGCAACGCACATAGTCAGGAATGTGCACGAACTCGGCGTATGCGCTGCGCGCAAGGCTGTTCGCCGGCGCGCCGGCGACGCATGACGCGCTGGGCGCAGCGTGCTAGCGTCAACATGAGCGCCAGCCCAGTCGAGTTTTTCATGCCGGCTCGCATTTGCCTCGCCGTGATCGCGGTTGCGCTATCGGCCGCGGACGCCGCTGCGCAGGCGCCGACGCCGAGCGATGCCGCCAGGGACATGGTCGGCGCCTGGGAAATCTCCAACGCCGCGCGCGACAAGACCTGTCCGGTCACCTTCAACGTCGAACCTGCCGCCGGCGGCTTCAAGCTCGACCTCGATGCCGTCTGCGGCACCGCCTTCCCGGCGCTGAAAGACGTCATGGTCTGGACCATGGGGCCAAACGACGAGGTGCGGCTCTTGAACTCCAAGGGCGCCGTCATTCTCGATTTCATGGAAGTCGAGTCGCACATGTACGAAGCCGAGCGCAAAGGGGAGGGGCTATTTTTCATGCGCACCCAGGCTGCGATCAAGGCGGCGACCGTTACGCCCGAGCAGGTGTTCGGTGAATGGATCCTGCTCAGGGAATTCGAGAAGCCGCTTTGCAGGCTCACGCTGTCGAATGCCTCGGCCGGCGGAGAGAGTTACAAGATCGCGGTGAAGCCGGGCTGTGATCCCTCCGTGGCGGATGTCGAGCTGTCGACTTGGCAGCTCGACAGCGAGGGTCTGCTGCTGAGGGGCCGCGGCGGTAGCTGGCGCTTCTCCGAGAGCGACGCCACGACCTGGGAGCGGATACCCGCAAGCGCCGATCCTTTGGTGCTGATGCGGCAATAGTCGACCGTGGTGCGCGCTCGGATCTTCTAACGCGACTCTGATCGAGTCCGGTCGCATGAATACGAGCTGGGCATCAAGTCGGGAGGAAAAGATGCAGACGCAAAGGCGATTTGCGATAGCCGCGCTGCGAACGCGTGCGGCCGCGGGCGCAGCGGCGGCGGTCGGGTTCATCGTCTTGCCGGCAATGGCGCAATCGCCGGGCGGCATCGCCGGTGTGACAGCGGCGGGCGCAGAGCCGCAGTTGGTGCAAGAGGGATTCGTTTTCACGGAAGGGCCGGTGGGCCCGCCGGACGGCGGCCTCTATTTCTCGGATATCCGGCCCAATCGCATCTATCGCCTCGAGCCCAATGGAAAGATCGATCTTGTTCGCGAGCAGACCAATGGCGCCAACGGCCTGGCGCTGACGCGTGACGGGGATTTGCTGGCGGCGGAAGGCGACGGCAAGCGAATCAGCAAGCGCAGCCGCGACGGCACGCTCGCGACCGTCACCGAGGGCATCGCCGGCAAGCCGTTCCTAGCGCCGAACGATCTCATCCTCGATGCCAAGGGGGGCATGTACATCACCGATCCCGGCCCGCGGCCGGTGGTGCCGGGCCGCATCGCCTACGTCTATTACCTGCCGGCCGGCGCCAAAGAGCCCATCGTCATCGACGACCAAATCGCACGACCCAACGGACTGACGTTGACCCGCGACGGCAGGACCCTCATCGTCGACGACACGCTGGGTCCCGCGGTTTACGCCTATGACGTGCAGCCCGATGGCAGCGTGAAGAACAAGCGCGTGTTCGCGCAGCTGCGCGATATTCCGGAAGGCAAGGAGAGCGGCGCCGACGGCATGGCGCTTGATCGCGAGGATCGAGTTTACATTACGACCGTCACCGGCGTTCAGGTGTTCGACGCCGCGGGCAAATATCTCGGTACGATCAAAGTTCCGCGGCAACCGGCGAATGCGGCCTTTTCCGGACCGGACAAGCGTGTGCTCTACATCACGGCGCGCGAAGGTCTTTATCGCCTGAACACGCTGGCACAAGGCGCCGATCGCATCGGCAAGTGAGCGCGGCGAAATGATCTGATACTGCGGCAAAGCTTGCTCAAATCAGGGAGACGAACATGCTTTCGATCGCATTCCCACGCGGTTTCATCGGCGTCATCGCGGCGGTGTTGCTGTTTGCCCTGCCGGCCCCTCTGCAGGCGAAGGATTTCATAAAAGGCGAACGTCCGCAGCAGCGCGGTTATTCCCAGGCGGTGATCACCGACGGCGGCAAGATCGTGTGGTTGGCCGGTGTGCTCGCAGTGGTCGATGATTCCGGCAAATCGCTCGCCGGCGACCTCGACGGACAAGTGCGGCAAATCTTCAAGCTGCTCACCGCCACGCTCGAAAAGGCCGGCGGCAAGCTGAGCGACATGGTGCAAATGACCGTGTTCATCACCGACGTGCGCTACGGCGATCGCGTGACCCAGCTCCGGCGGGAAATCTTAGGGGATAATTTCCCCGGCAGCGCGCTCATCACCGTCACGGCCTTGGCTATTCCCGAGGCAAAGATCGAAATTCAGGGCTACGCTGTCATCGGCAGTAAATAACGTTCGTAGCGAGAATTGCAGGACGCGGGCTGCGGTAGCAGACTTGCATCCCTTCCATAATTCGAGCCGGTAGGTCGAGCCCGCCTCGCAGGCTTCAGCTCATGTCGGACTGCGGGTAGGCAGTCACGCCTGGACGATGCGTCAATGCGACTGACGATTTCTTTTTAGGAATTAGCGTCTCACCATGCGGAGAATTTCAAATGACGTTCGAAGGCGGATGCTACTGCGGGAAAATCCGATATGTTGCTCAAGGCGAACCGCGCCTGAAAGCGCAATGCCACTGCCGTGAATGTCAATACATCAGCGGCGGAGCACCCAACATGTTTATGCTGATGCCACCTGAAGGGTTCCGCTACGTTAGCGGTGCGCCAAAAACCTTCGCGCGCAGCGACCTGGACCAACCGGTGACGCGTGAATTCTGTGACTCATGCGGCACTCACATTGCGACGCGGCGTCCAGGCCTAAATGCGGTAATCCTGAAAGTCGGAACGCTCGATGATCCGGGCCTATTCGGCGCCCCGCAAATGGCGGTCTACGCGGTCGATCGACAACCCTTCCACATCATCCCCGAGAGCCTGCCGATCTATGAACGGCTGCCACCGCGCTGATGCGCGGGGGCGGCCGCGGCCATCTCGTTGACCATCCAGGCGCCGTAACCAACGACGCGCTCGCGGCCTCCCGCCGTGTCTCCCGAGTTGCATAGCGCGAGCTGCCGCGGCGCGAGGCCTCGTCGGTTCGTCTCCACGATGAGCCCAGCCACCGCAATAAAGCCGCAGGCTTCGCTGGGGCCGAGGCTTTGCCACTCGCCCCGCTCGATGGCGGCGGCGGTCGCGGCGTCGAGCCGCCGCGCCGTGTCATAGTCGTGATAGTGGGAAAGATCGGAGCTGACGACGATCGCCGTTTCTGGCCCGCCCCATAGCCGCCGCAGTACCTCGGCCACCTCTTGCGCACTCGCATCGCCGATCACCAGCGGCACCAAGGCGAAGGAGGGCAACAGCGCCTGCAGGAAGGGAAGTTCGACCTCGAGTGAATGCTCGGGCGCATGCGGGGCGTCAGCCTCGACGACAAGATCGGCGATGGCGGCGAGCGCCTGGCGGTCCACGGGAATGCGGCCGAGCGGGGTTGCGAAGGCATCAACCGTCGGCGCGGCTATGCCGCGCACCGGAACGAAATGCGCGGGCCCGATCAGCACGACGCGTTTGATCGCGTGGGCGCCCGGACGCAGCCGCGCAAATGCCTGCGCCGCCACGCTCCCCGAATAGACGTAGCCCGCATGCGGGGCAATCAACGCTTTGGGCGGGATGCCCGCGGATGCTTCGACCGCACGGATGAGTTCCGCAACGTGCGCCTGCAGCCGGTCTGGATCGCCGGCATAGAACAGGCCGGCCGCCGCCGGCGGTCGCACCTTTGGGCGCTGCGAATTCGATTCCACGGTTGCCTCGCCGCCATGCGCTTCCCAGATTTGGAATATAATACCGCGCAGAACTGGGCTTGGCTTGAGTATGGATCAATCGATCATCGAAGGCGTGCCCGGCCGCTACTGGCACCGGCTGGAGGATGGCCGCATCCAGTGCGACGTCTGTCCGCGCTATTGCAAATTGCACGAGGGCCAGCGGGGGCTGTGCTTCGTGCGTGCGCGCCAGCACGATCAGATCTTGCTCACCACCTATGGACGCTCCTCCGGGTTTTGCATCGATCCGATCGAGAAAAAGCCGCTCAACCACTTCCTTCCCGGCACGCCCGTGCTTTCATTCGGCACCGCGGGTTGCAACTTGACCTGCAAGTTCTGCCAGAACTGGGACATCTCCAAAGCGCGCGCGCTCGACCGCGTGCAGGATCGCGCCTCGCCCGAGGCGATCGCCGAAGCGGCCGTGCGCAGCGGCTGCCGCTCGGTCGCCTTTACCTACAACGATCCCGTGATCTTCCTCGAATACGCCGTCGATGTGGCGCAGGCCTGTCACGCGCGCGGAATCAAGACCGTAGCAGTGAGCGCCGGCTACATTGCGCCGCAAGCGCGTATCGAATTCTTCCGGCACATGGACGCCGCCAATATCGACCTGAAGGGATTTACCGACGGCTTCTACAAGACGCTATGCACGGGCAAGCTAACTCCCGTGCTGGAGACGCTTGAATACCTCAAGCATGAGACGCAGGTCTGGTTCGAGATCACGACCTTGCTCATTCCGGGCGCGAACGATTCGCCGCAGGAAATCGAGGCGGAGAGCCGCTGGGTCATGGAACGGCTAGGGCCCGACGTGCCGCTGCATTTCACCGCGTTTCATCCGGACTGGAAAATGCTGGATATCCCGCCGACGCCACCGCAAACGCTCAAGCTGGCGCGGCGCATCGCGATCGAGGCGGGGCTGCGTTACGTCTACACCGGCAACATCCACGACGAGGCCGGGCAGAGCACCTATTGCCATGGCTGCGGCGCCAGGTTGATCGGACGCGACTGGTATGATCTCACCGGGTGGAAGCTCAGTGCGGATGCTCGCTGTGCCAACTGTGACGCGCCTTGCGCCGGCGTATTCGACGCCGCTCACGGACATTGGGGTGCGCGGCGCCGAGCGGTGAAAGTGCAAGCCTTCGCCGAGTCCTGATCGCGTTGCGGCAGAGCGGCATGACTGCGCGCGCGGGACGCGCGCTCTTCACGTGAGTGCGCGCAGGTCGCGCCGCAGGCGTTCCGCGCCGGCGTCGGGAACGAGGCGGTCGATCTCGGCATGGGTGCGCCGCCAGACCGGGACAGCGCGCGCGAGCAGCGCGCGGCCGGCGGCGGTGAGCTTGAGCCGGCGGCTGCGCCGGTCGTTGTTATCGACGCTCACGGTGACGAGCCCGCGCCGCTCCAGCGGCTTGAGCGCGGCGGTCATCGTCGTGCGGTCCACGCACAGAATTGACGCGACCGCCCCGATGCTCGGCGGCGCCGGCTGGTTCAGCGCCATCATCATGGAGTACTGCCCGCTGGTCAGACCGAGCGGGCGCAGCGCCTCGTCGAACCGCCGCGCCAGCGCCCGCGCCGCGCGCTGCAGATGAAGACATAGGCAGGTGTCCCGAACGAACAGTGTGGTTTCGAAGGGAACTTTGTTTGCCTTTGACACGCCACAATTATATTGATATCAACGTATTCTGTCAATCCGGGGGTAGACGCATCGAAGCCGCGCAGCAGACTGCCTCGGAAATCCGGCGACGGTATGGTCCAGGCCGCGCCGCGCAGAGTGCCCGCACCAAATCAGTACCAACGCGTGAAAGGAGCAGATCGTGCCGATGACAGCACACGGGATCACGCCGTGCCTGTGGTTCGATACCCAGGCCGAGCAGGCAGCCCAGTTCTACGCCTCCGTTTTCAAAGATTCCAAGATCGGCAAGATCAGCCGCTACGGAAAAGAGGGAGTCGAGGTGCACGGCAAGCAGCCGGGCACGGTCATGACCGTCGCCTTGGAGATCGCCGGACAGAGGTTGCTGGCGCTCAACGGCGGCCCGCAATTCAAGTTCAACGAGGCGGTGTCGTTCCAGGTTCACTGCGAGACCCAGGAGGAAATCGACTATTTCTGGAGCAGGCTCGCCGAAGGCGGCGAGGAGGGACCCTGCGGGTGGCTCAAGGACAAGTTCGGCCTCTCGTGGCAGGTGATTCCGACGGCGCTGCCGCAGCTGCTCATGGATGAGAATTCGGACAAGGCGCAACGGGTCATGCGGTCGATGTTGCAGATGCGCAAGATCGACCTTGCGGCACTGAAGCGGGCGCAAGCCGCCTGAACGCCGATAGTTTCAATCTCGAAACCGCGAAAGGAGAGAATGATGCCAGTCACACCCTACTTGTTTTTCGACGGCCGCTGCGAGGAAGCGCTCGACTTCTACAAGAAAGCGCTGGGCGCCAAGGTCGAGATGATGATGCGCTACAAGGAAAGCCCGGAACCGCCGCCGCCCGGCATGGTTCCAGCCGGCAGCGAGAACAAGATCATGCATTCGTGTTTCCGCGTCGGCGATGCGCCGGTGATGGCGTCCGACGGCTGCGCGCAAGGCAAGCCGAAATTCGAGGGCTTTTCGCTCTCAGTCAACGCCAAGGACGAGGTCGAGGCCGACCGCATGTTCAAGGCGCTCTCCGCCGGCGGAGAGGTGCGCATGCCGCTCGGCAAGACGTTCTTCGCTAAGCGCTTCGGCATGGTCGCCGACCGCTTCGGCGTCGGCTGGATGGTCATCGTCGAGCAGTAGCGGCGCGGCAGTCCGCAGGACACACACGACCGCCGGAGCCCCGCGTGAACGCGTGGCTCTGGCGGCGCCTGTGCTGGTCGCCTCGATCTCAAGAAGGAGGATTCGGATGAGCTATGTCGATGGTTTTGTGGTGCCGGTGCGCAAGCGCGATCTGGCCGCCTACCGGCGCATGGCGAAGAAGGCGGGAAAGGTCTGGCGCGAGCACGGCGCGCTCGAGTTCCGCGAAAGCATTGCCGACGACGTCAGCTGGGGAAAGCGAACCTCCTTTCCGCGGAGCGTCAAGCAAAAGGGCGGGGAGACCGTGGTCTTCTCCTATATCGTCTACAAATCGCGCGCCGATCGCGACCGCATCAACGCGAAGGTGATGAAGGACAAGCGGCTTGCGAAGATGATGGAGCTCAAGTCGTTGCCCTTCGACGCCAAGCGCATGATCTGGGGCGGCTTCAAGACACTGGTCGCTCTGTAGGACGGACGGCGCACAGCGCGAGCGCCGATTGATCCACTGCTGTCGCCCCTGGCGCCTGCGACCGAGGGATTACCTTGCGCCGGTACTGGGCTCGTCGAGCAGATTAATCGCTTTGCGTAAGACTTCGATGTGAATCGGCTCGCCGTTGATCGCCCAGTATTTGGTATGCGTGAAGGAGCGGGACTGGCCGCGCAGCGACTTCAAGTCGATATCGATGACGGCCGGACCGAACGCGCTTGCCACTGGCCCGCCGATGATGTCGCCGCGAAAAACCAGTGAGGCCGAATCGTAAATGTTGGTCCAGCGCACGACCGCAAACGGTGCGGCGTGATGCAGTTCCCACACATTCGGCGAGGAGGGTGGCGGAAAACTAATCAGCTTGCTGGTCTCGAAGCTCGGTCCGATCGGGAGTTTGTGCGTTGCCCGCGCGAGCTGGAAAACCTTTGGGTCGAGATCTTCGCGCAAGGGCGGCGATTGTGGTAGCTCGCGCTCGAATTTGCGTCTGGCGAGATCCTCGGCACTCGCCGCGATCAGGAATTCCGCGTGCGCCAGCGGACTTCCGAGCGTGACGAAATCCGTGATCAGCCAACGCGGATCGGAGGCGTCCCGCGGGTCCCTCGGCGCTCGGGCGGCTAGGGCGACGCGCAGGCGGCGCTGCGCCGCATAGTACCCATCGAACGCCGCCGCTGACGCGTCCGCCCGATCGACAGCCGCTGCGGCGCTTTCGAGGTCGCAAAGCGCATCGAATTCCGGCGAGGACTCGGCAATTTTGCGGGCCGCCTCGCGTTGCGCCCAGAAATAACTCAGGAGATCGTGGGCGAGCATGGTGCCGAGGCTGTGCGAGACGATGATGATGCGCTTGTAGTGGTCTCCCTCGTGCAGCGAATTCATGAGTTTGAGGCCACGCTCGTGGACCGCCTGCCGGGCGGCAATGTTGGCGGGATCGGCCATGGTGTAACGCACGACGCGTCCGAAGGATGCGGTGGCGGCTTTGTGCAGCCATCGTCCGAACGCGAGCGCGACGAACGCCAGCAGCCAATGCCAATCGGCGAGCCAGGGCGCTCCGATCTTGCGCCAAGCATCCGCTGGCAGGACCGCAAGAGCTGCGATCGCGATGACCGCCAGCGTTGCGATCCACAACACGATCCACGCCGATCGCACGTTGGGAGGCACCCGGCTGATAGGTCGCAGGAGCAGCCCGCGAACCCAGCCGGTGAATTCCTCCCAGGTCGAGCCCGCAGTGAGGTCGGCCCAGTAGAGCTCGTAAAAATCCGTGCGTACGCCATGGGGAAACGCGGCGCTAGGAATGCTCTCGCGCGTGGTGATGCGGCGCAACTCAAGCGATCCGGTGCGAGGGTCGGGCTTGCTCCAGACTTGGCTCGGATGCGGCAGCTTGTTCGCGGTGATGACTGCGTCCGTCTCCCAGACTGCTCCCACGAAGGCTTTTATCGTGTCCATCGGGCGCTGCTCGCCCATGCCATGAATCACGACGACGGCTTGCTTGGCCGCCTGCGTCGTGCCGGCAGGTTCTGGTTGCGCGGCTTGAGAAGCGTCCAAATCGCTCATCGGCCGGGGCAGTCTTCGATGTTCGCAGAGGGAACGAAGCATAGAAGGAACGATCCAGCCGCAAAAGGCCTCAGCGCGCCCTTCACGTGCATGTCGTTCGATCGGGTGTAGCCGCTTTCTGCGCGGTTGAGCTCCCGCACAGAAAAAATCATGACGTTCTCAAGGAAAAATCAATGCCGGCTCAATGCAATTTGGCCAGTCATGGGCATCCTGCATCGGCCCGCATCGCCGTGCGAGGGGGGCGATGGAGGAGATCCATGTCTGGACAAGCGACAATTTTGGCGAAACAAAGCCAGGCCGGGACCATCGGCAGGGTGGCGGCGTTTCTCTTCGGTATGGCGGCTTATCTCGTATCCTTTCTCACGCTCCTCTACGCGATCGGGTTCGTGGCCGGTGTCCTCGTGCCGAAGACTATCGACAGCGGGCCGGTGGGTCCGTTGGCCGAAGCCGCCGTAATCAATCTTTTGCTCATGTCGCTCTTCGCGCTGCAGCACAGCGTCATGGCGCGCCGGCAGTTCAAGCAGTGGTGGACGCGATACGTGCCGCACTCGGTGGAACGCAGCACCTATGTTCTGTTTGCGAGCCTCGCGCTGATCTTGTTGTTCTGGCAGTGGCGGCCGATGCCGGACGTGGTTTGGCGGATCATCGATCCGCAGATTGCCATCGTGGTAATGGGCCTGTCGTTCTTTGGCTGGTTCTTAGTGTTCACGTCGACCTTTCTCATTAACCATTTCGAGTTGTTCGGCCTACATCAGGTGCTTAATAATCTCCTCGGTCGCCCGATGCCGGACCTACGCTTCAAGACGCCCATGCTTTACAAGTTCGTGCGCCACCCGATCTACTTGGGTCTCATCATCGCGTTCTGGGCCGCGCCGACGATGACGGTAGGACATCTGCTGTTCGCAGCCGTCACAACCGCCTATATCTTTGTCGGCATTTTTCTCGAAGAGCGCGATTTGACCGACCTGTTTGGTGACGACTACCGCCGTTACAAGCAGCGAGTGTCGATGCTGGTCCCATGGCGCAAATCGGCTTGACCGGAGAGGGCGGGGCGTAGCAAGCAACGCCGCGCCCTCTCCGCCCATTGCCGCGACTTCATTGAATCGGTGCGGAAGGACGCCGCCGCGATCCTCCGCACGCTGGCTCTACGCGCGTGTCTCACGCGCCGTCATCGCTAGATCGATCGGTAGCCCCCATCGGCCATAATGATCGAGCCGGTGACATAGGCCGAGAGGTCGCAGGCGAGAAAGATCGCGGGCCCGACGATGTCCTCGGGCTTTCCGGTGCGGCCGAGCGGCGTGTGTTCCATGAACATTTTCACCAGGTCAGGATTGGTAGCGCGCACCTTCTCATTGAGCGGCGTCTCGATGAAGCCTGGGCCGATGGCGTTGACCCGCACCCCGTCCTTGCCGAGTTCTGCCGCCAGCGCGCGAGTGAAGCCAAGCACGCCGTGCTTCGAGGTGGTATAGGCGGGCGAGTTGGGCGTGCGCACGTGAACGAACGATTGGATCGAAGCGATGTTGACAATCCGGCCCCTGGTTGCGCGCAGCTGCTCAAGAAAAGCATGCGTGACGTTGAACACGCCGTTGAGGTTGACGGCCATAATTTCCTGCCAATCCTTGATCACCGCTTCGCGATCCGCGGTGAAGGCGTTGCGGCGGTTGATGCCGGCATTGTTGACCAGGATCGAGACCTTGCCCATCGACGCGCCGATTTGCGCGGCAACCTCGCGGCACTTTTCGCGTTCGGTGACATCAAGCCGCAAGCTCAATGCCTTGCCCCCGGCCCCCGTGATGGCCTTGGCGGTCGCGGCTGCCGTATCGGCGTCGGCATCGAGCACAGCAACTTGTGCTCCCTCCCTCGCATAGCCCACCGCGATTGCCCGGCCGATGCCGGAACCGCCTCCGGTGACCACCGCAATGTGTTGCTCGAGCAGCCCGGTCATTTTCCTCTCCTGTCTTCCACTCCGCGTCCCCTGCCAGCGCGATGCTGATCGTGAAACCGCGCTCCTTGATCAGCACGAGCCCACGCGCGTATTTTCTGGGATCGAAATCGAGTTTGCGGATTATAGTATCACTGCGTGGACAAGGATAAGAAAGGCGCGTCGCCATGAACAAGGAGATGGCCGAAACCCTCGTGCGCACCGGCCCCGCCACGCCGATGGGCAACCTGATGCGCCGCTACTGGGTGCCGATCCTGCTCTCGGGCGAAGTCGCCGCGCCCGATGGTCCGCCGGTGCGCGCGCAGATCCTCGGCGAGAAGCTCATCGCGTTTCGCAACAGCGGCGGCAAGGTCGGGTTGGTCGATGAATTCTGCTCGCATCGCGGTGCGTCGCTGTATTTCGGCCGCAACGAGGAGAACGGCATCCGCTGCGCCTATCACGGCCTGAAGTTCGCGATCGACGGACAATGCGTCGACGTGCCGTCGGCGCCGCAGGCCTGCAAGCACATGGGAATCAAGGCCTATCCCTGCATCGAGCGCGCGGGCATGGTCTGGGCCTATATGGGACCGAAGGGCAAGCAACCACCGCCACCCGCCGTCGAGTGGTGTGATCTGCCGGCAAGCCATGTGTTCGTCTCAAAGCGGTTGCAGGAGTGCAATTATCTCCAGGCCATGGAAGGCGGCATCGATACGAGCCATGTGTCCTATGTGCACCGCTTCGAGGTGGATGAAGACCCGATGCACCAAGGCACCAAGGCAAACGAGTACATCAAGGCGGACGGCAATGTGATCTTCGAAATCGAGAGCGCACCCTTCGGCTTGACGCTCTATGGCCGGCGCAACGGCGAGCCCGATTCGTACTATTGGCGGGTCACCCAGTGGCTGTTTCCATGGTTCACGCTGATCCCGCCGTTCGGCGATCACCCGCTCGGCGGTCACGTTTGGGTGCCGATCGACGATCACCATTGCTGGGCCTGGAGCATCAACTTCCGCCCCGACCGTCCACTGTCGGAGGAGGAGCGGTGCCACATGCAGGAGGGAAAGGGCATCCATTGCCCTTACGTGCCCGGGACCTTCCGGCCGCTGGCGAACAAGGACAACGACTACCTGATCGATCGCCGGGCACAGCAAGAGAAACGCGCGTATAGCGGCGTTTTTGGCATCGCCATGCAGGACGCCTCGCTGCAGGAGAGCATGGGGCCGATCCAGGATCACGCGAAGGAGAAGCTTCTGCCCACCGACCGCGCGATCGTGATGGCGCGCCGCATGTTGTACGAAGCCGCGCTCGCCATGCAGGACGGCGCCGAGCCGCCGGCGCTTGACGCCGGTGCCCAACGCGTCCGCGCCGCCGGCATGCTGCTCAACCGCGACGTGAAGCCGCAGGAATGGGCCAAAGTCCACTTGACCGGCGGCTTGGACCAGCCAGTGTATTCGATCTGAACGCGCCGCCCGTTCGGCGTCACGGTGCATGCGGAGGAAAGCCGATGCGCAACAGACTGTTTTGCGTTTCCATGTTGGCGGCCGCGCTGGCGCTCGTTGCCTCGTCGACCTCATCGCCGGCGCAAACCTGGCCGCAGCGTCCGGTGAAGTTTCTGGTCACGCTCGGCCCCGGCAGCGGCATCGATATTGGAACCAGACTCCTCGCCGATCAGCTGAGCAAGCGATGGGGCCAGCCGGTGGTGGTGGAGAATCGGCCAGGCGGCGATGGGATCGTTGCAATCAGCGCGATGGTCGCCGCCCACGACGATCACGTGCTGTTGGCCTCACCGACCTCCTCGTTCACCGCCCACCCCTTCGTCTACAAGAATGTCCCTTACAAGCCTGAGGATTTGCAACCGATCGCGCGGGTGTCGAACACCATCATCGTCATTGCAGTGCCTGCGGACTTGCCGGTGCGATCGCTCGCTGAACTGGTTGCGCTGGCGCGCGCGCAGCCGGGCAAGCTCAATTGGGCCGGCACGACCGGCGCCATCGACTTTCTCGTGGCAGCGTTCCTGCGCAAAGCTGGCCTGAGCCTTTCGAAGGTGCCGTATCGCAATCAGGTCGAGGCGGCGAACGACCTCGCCGCCGGACGCATTCAATTCAACGAAACGGCCTATGCGATCGTGCGGCCTCAGCTGCAGGCCGGCAAGGTCAAGTTGCTGGCGGTGACCAACAGCGTTCGCGCACCTGTCCTGCCGGATGTTCCGACGGTTACGGAGGCGGGCTATCCCGACCTCGCCCTCGACGGACTGGTGGGATTTTTCGGTCCCCCGGAAATGCCGCTTCCACTGCGCGAACACATCGCCGCCGACGTCGAGCAGGTCGGCGCGGATCCCGCGATTGCCACGCGGCTCAACGACACTGGGCAGCTTCCCAACTTCGGCGGACCGGCTGAATTCCACGCGGCGATCGAGCAGCAGCGCGCCCGTGTCGCTGCGGCCGCCAAGGAGCTCGGCATCGTTCCGACCGAGTGACGGCGCAAGCATGAACCGCGTCGAAGGCAAAGCCGCGCTGATCACCGGCGGCGGCGCGGGCATCGGCGCGGCGACGGGTGAGCTCATCTGCGCCGAAGGCGGAATGGCGCTGCTCGTCGATGCCGACGCGCGGGCGCTCGCGGGCACGATGCAGGCGATCGCCGAGCGGGTCCCGCGCGCGCGCATCTCGACGTTTGCCGCTGACGTCGCCGACGCTGACGCAGCCACGCGGGCGGTGGAGCGCGCGCTGCAGACGTTCGGCCGGCTCGACATCCTCGTCAACAACGCGGCCATGCGCAATTATTCCGCGATTTCTGACTCCACACCCGGCGAGTGGCAGGCCATGGTCGGGGTCAATCTCGTCGGTACCGCCAATTACTGCAAGGCCGCGCTGCCGGCGCTGCGTCGCAGCGGTCGCGCCAGTATCGTCAACGTGTCGTCGTGTTATGCGCTCACCGGGCGCAAGGGCATGGGCCTCTACGACGCGACCAAGGCGGGCATCCTCGCCATGACCCGCACGCTCGCCTTCGAAGAAGTGGCGCACGGGATTCGCGTCAACGCCGTCTGTCCCGGCTCGACGCTGACCGACTTTCATATCTCCAAGGCCAAGGCCATTGGCAAAACTATCGAGGCGCTCAAGAGCGAGCGCCAGAGCACATCGCTCCTCGGCCGGTGGGCGGCGCCGCAGGAGATTGCTTGGCCGATTCTCTGGCTTGCAAGCGACGAAGCCTCGTTCGTCACCGGGGCGACGCTCGCCGTCGACGGCGGGCTTTCGATTATGTGACCCGCTTGGGGCTGGGCTACTTTCGGGCGCTCGCTCGCACCGCTGTGGGGGCCGTGGCTAGCTTTTCTTTCGCTCCATCCGCCTGCGAATCACATGAGCTTCAGCGCCTTCAGACTCGCGTGCCCGTCCTTGCCGACAATGAGATGGTCGTGCACAGCGATGCCGAGCGGGCGCGCAACCTCGATGATCGCCTGTGTCATGTCGATGTCGGCGCGCGAGGGCGTAGGATCGCCGGAGGGATGATTGTGCACCAGGATCACCGCTGTGGCGGAAAGCTCGAGCGCGCGCTTGACCACCTCGCGCGGATAGACCGGTGTGTGATCGACGGTGCCGGTCTGCTGCTGCTCGTCGGCGATGAGGTGGTTGCCCTTGTCGAGAAACAGGATGCGGAAGTGCTCCTTGCTTTCAAAGGCCATGGAGGTGCGGCAATAGTCGAGCACGCTGGACCATGACGAGAGCACGTGACGCTTCTTGACTTCCCCGCGCAGCAGGCGGTTGGCGGCCGCCTGCACGATCTTGAGATCGGTAATGGCGGCTTCGCCCAGCCCTGCGACTTCCTTGAGTCGCTCAATCGGCGCGGCGATCACCTCGGCGAAGGAGCCGAATTTTGCGATGAGCTCTTTTGCCAGCGGCTTCACGTCACGCCGCGGTATGGCGCGAAACAGAACCAACTCGAGCATCTCGTAGTCGTGCAGCGCGTCGCTACCCGCTTGCAGAAATCGTTGCCGCAAGCGGTCGCGATGCCCGTGATAATGCCGGGCGGCGCCGGCCGGGGTTGAGGAGTTGCTCGTTCTTTTGCTACCGGCCATCGCATCATCATCTGCGCCACGCCGCCGCGGGCAAGGATGCCCGCTTCGCCCGATTTTGCAATGGCGCAGGGGGCGCGCTAGGCGCGCGGAGCGACGGAGGGGCCGGGCCGGTCGAGGCCTTGCGGCGAGAGCGTGAAGATTTCGACCCCGTCCTCGGTCACCGCCACCGTGTGTTCGAACTGGGCGGAGAGCGAGCGGTCGCGCGTCACCGCGGTCCAACCATCGGAGAGCACCTTCACGTGCGGTCGGCCGAGATTGATCATCGGCTCGACCGTGAAGAACATGCCGGGACGCAGCACGATGCCCTCGCCCGGCCGGCCGACGTGCACGATATTCGGCTCGTCATGGAACAGGCGGCCGACGCCGTGGCCGCAGAAGTCGCGCACGACGCTCATGTGCTGGGCTTCGACATAAGTTTGGATGGCGGCGCCGATATCGCCGGTGGTCGCGCCCGGGTGAATCACCGAAATGCCGCGCATCATCGCTTCGTAAGTCACCTCGATCAGGCGCTCGGCGCGGCGCGGGATCGCACCCACAGCGAACATGCGGCTGGAGTCGCCGTGCCAGCCGTCGAGGATGAGGGTGACGTCGACATTGACAATGTCGCCTTCCTTGAGCGGCTTCTCGCCAGGGATGCCATGGCAGACCACGTGATTGACGGAGGTGCAGGTGGCCTTGCGATAGCCGCGATACATGAGCGTCGCCGGCACCGCCCTGTGCGCGAGGGCGAAGTCGAGCACCAGCCGGTCGATCCTCTCGGTCGGCACGCCGGGTGCAATCTCGCTGGTGAGCATGTCGAGGCATTCGGCCACGAGCCGTCCTGCCTTGCGCATGCCTTCGAAGGCGGCAGGCCCGTGCAGCTTGATCTGTCCGGTTTTGCGTTGCGGCGCGAGTGCCGCGTCGACGTAGCTCATCAAAGCATCGCGGCCGCGCCGCCTCCTCGCGGCCCACCCGCTGCCGCTGCTGAGCCGAATGTAAGCAAGGCTGGAGCGGACGCAAGCGGGGGCCTTGCCCCCGCGCGCAGCGCAGGTATCCGGAGATGTGCCTACTCCGCGATCGGCACCGGCTCGGCCACCTCGATGCCTTCGCAGGTGATTCCACAGCGGTAGGCGAGGGCCTCGACCCCCATGGTGCGCGCCGCATCGAATGCCGCACCATACGCCGGGTCGATGTCGCGGGCGAGCTTGAAGCGCCGCGCCGATCCGATCTGAATCAGGAACAACATCACCGCGCGGGCGCCCAGCGCCGCCATGGCGCCAAGCTCTGCCAGGTGCTTGGCCCCGCGCTTGGTCACCGCGTCGGGAAATTCCGCCAGTCCCGCCTCGCGCATGAGGTGCACGTTCTTGATCTCGACATAGCACGGCGGCCGCGCCGGCGTTTCGAGCACGAAGTCGACGCGGGAATTCTTTCCATACTTCACCTCGCGGCGGAGCGAGGCGTAGCCGGCGAGCTCGGGGATGGCGCCGGCGGCGATCGCCTCGGCGGCAAGCGCATTGGGATGGGCGGTATTGATGCCTACGAGCTCGGCGCCGCCGCCGAGATCGACCTCGATGAGCTCCCAGCTGTGGGCGAGCTTGCGCTTGGGATTTACCGATGTCGACAGCCACACCCGCGCGCCGGCCGCATTGAGACCGATCATCGATCCCGGATTGGCACAGTGCACCGTCACCGTCTCGCCCGAGGGCAGAACAACGTCGGCAAGGAAGCGCTTGTAGCGCCTGACCAGCGTTGCGGGAGAGAGCGGAGCGGGAAAACGCATGTTAGTGGTGGCCTTTATTGCCAGCGTCAGGGCGCATGCGCGTTACTGAACTCCCGCGGCTTGCAGGTATTGCAGGTCGACGAAGCGCTCAGCGCGAGGAAGCGGAGCTTTGAGAATGCCGCCCTCGCCCATCAAGGCAATTGCCTGTTCCATTCCGCCGACATTGATCTCACCCAATTTGGGCAGCACACGACGATCGGGCTCAAAGTAAAGCGCCAGCGTGAGCTTGGCGTTCGCCTCGGCAAACCCTGTCGTATCGACGATAGTCGTGATCAGTTGGTCGCGCTTGGTGGGGTCGCGAATGAATTTGAAGGCGGAAGATAGCGCGCGAACATAACGCACGATGGCATCTTTGTTGGCGTCAGCCCACGAGCGCCGGGCGGCGGTCACGGTGTAGAGATATTCGGGGACGGCCTCGGTGGAAAGCCCGAGCAGGCGAAAACCCCGCCGCATTGCCACGAAGTCCTGAGGCTGTCCGAGCGGAACTGCATCGCAATCTCCCGCGGTCAGGCAGGAGAGGCGGTCCGGCGTTCCATCGACGAACTTGGTGCGAAAATCGTCTCTGCCAAGGCCGTTGAGCGCCAAAAGCTTGCGGATAGCAATCGTGATCGAACCGGACTCCGCCGCAACGCCGATCAGCTTTCCCTTGAGATCGGCATAAGTCCTGTTCTCCGGCTTCGCGACGAGACTGTAAATCGGGTTGTTGAACTCGGCGGCAATGGCAACCGCGTCGGAACCCGCAAGCGCGGCCTGAATCAAAAATGGGGTCGCGACGTGGCTGATGTCGGCCGTCCCATCGTGCAGCGCGGCGATCAACTTCTCGCCTCCGCCCGGGACGGGGAGCATGCTGAAATCCAAGCCTTCACGGACGAAATAGCCTTCGCGTTCCGCAACCAACAGCGGCAGCGCAAAGATACTGCGAAGGGCCGAATAGGCTTGGCCGTAGCGGAGCGGGATGGCTTCTGCCGCGGCGCTCTGACAGGCGCACAAGCTCAGCAGCGCGGCGAGGATGGCACGCATGAATTCTCAGTCCTTCGCGGCCAATCTTGTTGGCTCGCGTCGTCGCGCTTGCGGCGATCGAGGGTGCCTATCGCTGTGGCGCGAATTCCTGGTCTGGGAACGACGATGCGTCGGGGACCTTGATGACGACAAAAGCGTGGTCGGTCGTCGCATGGCAGGCATTGCATCCTTTCGTCAGGCCCTCATAGGCCTCATCGAACTGACGGCGGTACTTGAGTTTGATGGCATAGTCGAGCAGCGTTAGCGGCTGGGATACGGCTGCATCGACCAAATCGGGTACCGGCAAGCCTTTCCAGCGGGGGACCGCCTTCGCCACCACTGCAAAACCTTGCCTGAGTTCTTTGAGCATGTAACCCGCGAGCGGCCAGTTCTCGCCGTTTCCAGCCAAGCCAAGCTTGGTGTGGCGTGGCTGGATCAGCATACTCATGAGGGCGCCCATCTGCGGATTGAACGGTGACGGCTCGGCGTTAGGATCCCCGAACGGACTTTGCGCACCCGTGCGGTTCGACAGTACGGCCACTGTCGCCGACGCCATAATGACGGCACCAACCATGCCTGCGATGACGCGACCGCGCATGTCGTTCGCCTCCTCGTTTCCTCGAGCTTGACGCCGCACGATGCAAACCGCGATGACCCTATCCCGTCGCTCTAGATGCGTTGCAGCGTGCATTCCGTCTCGATCGGGATTTTCGGATCGCTGCTCGGCGACGAACGTCGGACGACGCGTAGTTGCTTGTATCCTGGCTTGTCGCAGGAGACCTCGACGTCTTTGGGATCGACCTCCTTGCCGAATCCCGGGACTTTGTATGTGCCGAGAAGGTCGGTACGCGTAACGACGCCGCCGCGATTTTTCACTCCCACGGTGACCTTGGCATCAGGGACGGTGGCGCCGCTCGCGTCGCGGACGAAACCGAAATAGGAAGGCCCTTCCTCTTCGCTATTGTCGTCATCATCGCCGAATCCCGAACCTCCGGCCCACGCGGCGATCGAAACGGCACAGGTTATCGCGAGGACCGCGCCCGCCATCCAGCCCACACGCCGAATCGCGGAACTCATGCAGCCCTCCTCGAATTATGTCGCTCGCCGCCGGACGCCGAGGCGCCGCGATATTCTAGCGGGTAAAGAACGGCGTCAGATAGTAGCCCAAGACAGCGAGCGCCCCGATCGGAACGAGCCATATCCATCCCGGCCACAACCGCTGCTGCCACCTGCTGGGGGCAAAAAAGCTGATACCGGCGGCCGCCACCAGCGCCACGACCACCGCTAGAGGCCGGGATTTCAGGAATTCCAATTCAACCGTCGCCCTATCGTAAATAAAGAGTGCGACCGTGTAGAAAATCAGATAGCCGACCGCGGCGGCACAGCCGAAAAAGATCGCCCGCTGCACCCACTGCTCCGGAACGACGCTGGCCAGCCAGGCGAGGGCGAGCGCGCCGATGAGCGACGTCAGCATCCAGCCGTACCAATACATCGCGGGACCGCGCCGCTCCGGCACCCACAGCACGTCAACTTCTCCGATTGCTGGGTGGTAGGTGACGAGCGGGAGGTTCATTTCCGTGCAGATCACGTAGACCACTGTGAAGGCCACGCCGAACACGATCGTGAAGACGGCAACCTTGCTCGACGCCGTCATGAGCCAAATCCCCGTGCGTTATTGGCGATATGGCCGATGAGGAAATTCGCCCACACGATGATGGCCAGGAGCAGCGTCACGCTCTTGCGGGCGCCGGCATAATCGTCGGCCAACGGCTGCCGCCAGAATGCCCAGTATGCCGGCAGCACAATCAGTCCAATCGTCGCTACGTGCTCCTTCATCTCGAACACGCCCACGGTCTTGAAAAATCGAAGTTGTTCCAGCGCGAGGCGGGAGGTGAAACGGTACTGCGTGTATATCCATGCTCCCATGACGAAGGTGCCGACATAGAGAACGATGATCGCCACGACATAGGACGTGCTCGGAACGGCGCGGAAGCGGGTCACGAAATTACCGGCCTTCGCGCGCACCGGCATCCAAACCGCCACCGCCTGATGCGTGATCGCCCCCAGCAGGGCTACGGCTAAAAGCCCGTGGATGATGAGGAGCGTCGTCCAGAAAGTCATGCGGCTGCCCTACTCACGGCTGAGCGAGCAAGTTGCGCGACGGTGGTTTTGCTTTGGCTCCGTGAAGCGCAGGCATGGTGACGCACGCACGAGCGGCTAGTTGCCTGCGATACTATCCAAAGCCGGGCAGGCGCGCCTTTCAATCGGCGTCTCGTAAGTCTGGTAATTCGTTTTATCCATCACGACGGATTTCAGGCTGACTTCTTTCGGCGTCGGCTGCTTGCGCAAGTTGCGGATAGCGATCTGAGTGCCGAGACAGCCTTGAGCGAAACCATTGTAGTCGCCGCTGCCCAGGATGTCACCGGACTTGACGAAATCGATCACTTCCTTGCTGGCGTTGATGCCGACGACGAGCGCCTTCCTGTTTGCCGCTTTCAGCGCCTCGACGGCGCCGATCGCCATCGGATCATTGGCCGCGAGCACGCCGTCGATCTGTAGATAGAGCCGCAGAAAGCTCTTCATCACCTCGCCCGCCGGCGTGCGGGCATAATTCCCCGATTTCGCAGCGAGGAGCTTTACGTCGGGAAACTCTTTGACCGCGTCCTTGTAGGCCTTCACCCGTTCAATGCTTGTCGGAAGGTTGTCAGGACCTTCAAGGATGACCACGTTCCCCTTCTTGCCCATGGCGTTGATAAGGTAGCGCGAAGTCGCCAGGGCGAGCTGATAGTCGTCGGTTCCCACATACGCGACGACGCTGCCGCCGGCGAGCCGCTCGTTCACGTTGGTGACCGGGATCCCTGCTGCGTTGAGCTTGTCGACCGCCGGCACCATGGCCTGGGGATCGAACGGTGCGAGCACGACCGCATCCGGCTTGGCGCGTACGAGCTCGTCGACGAGCCCGAGCTGTTCGGCAGGTGTTTCGTTTCTCGGAATGAAATGAATCACCTGGGCGTCGAGAGATCTGGCGGCGGTTTCTCCACCGATGCGCACGCCGCGAAGAATGGGATTCGAGGGATTACGGGTGAAGGTGGCGATCGTCTCGCCCCCCGCCGGCAACAATGCGCTCACGTTGAGGACAGCGATGGCGGCTGCAACGCAGGCGGCATGACGCGTATTCGGAATTTTCTGCTTGGGCAGCACGGCCATCATGTCCTCCGTGAGCGCATCAGTAGAAACGCACGAGGGGGCGGCGCGGGCGCCGCCCCCTGCATCTCGTGGCCTTGCGGCATTCACTTCGCGAGCGGATCCGGGCGCAGCTGGAAGTGCACGGCCATGGGTTTCATGCCCTTACCGCCTTCGATGAGCCAAGGTGTCCGATCGCCGCTCGATGTCCACAAGCCGCGGCCCTTCCAGCCGGCATTTGGATCGTCGATGCGGCCGTCGAAGCCCTTGGCATAAAAGCCGAGCGGATACGGCACCCGCAGGGAGATCATCTTGCCGTCTTTGAGCGCGACCAGCCCGTCCATGAGATTCGCGGTCGACATCGGCACGTCCTTGCCGAGGCCGAACGTGTCGTGCTGATCAACCCAGCTGTAGTAGCTCGATTCGGCGCTGTTCTCGCCGATGCCTTCGAAGCCGGGCCCGGGATACTGGTACAACGACCAGCCCTCCGGGCAATGATCGCCGGTCGCCTTGGGGCCGTTGAGCGGACTCTTGCACTTGCGGCGATCGAAGCTGCCGATATGGCCGCTCGCGAGCGACACCCAGACCACGCCCTGGCTGTCGATGTCGCCGCCGCGCGGACCGAATCCGGGCAACGGCACGTTGTAGATTTCCGCGAGCGCCGTTTCCGGCGGATTGGAGCCGGGATCAAGCCGCACGATCGAGCCGGGATTCGCGCGCAGCGTGCCCCAGACCGAGCCGTCGACCGGGCTCGGCATAACTGCGTAGAACACCTGGGCGATGCGCTTGTCCTTGGTCGGATCGGCCGGCTGGTTGGGCTCCACATAGTCATCCCGCTTGCCGTTACCGTTGGTGTCGAGGACGAGCGCGGTCCAGCCTTGCGATTTCGCCGCGTCCCCGGTCTCGTCGAACAGTTTGGTGTTGATCCAGCCCACGACGCCGCCACCGCCGCCGCTCGAGGTCCACAGCGTCTCGTTGGCGTCGTAGCCGAATTGCAGGTGATGGGTTTGGAAGCAGGTGTCGACGAAGGTGTATTTCATCGTTTTGGGGTCAAGAATCGAGACCGCGCGGTGCGTCTGCTCGAGCGGGAACAGCTTGGCCGAGGGATTGTCGGAGCCTTTCTTGCAAAAGTCCGGGTTCTTGGGGCCGCGCACCGCCGCTGCCATCCACACCCGGCCCTGCTTGTCGAACATGGAATTGTGGTTGTTCACCTTAGTGTCGTAGAGCTTCTCCTCGCCCCAATAGGGCGAAGGCCCGAGCGGCTTATCCATGGCCGCGTGTCCCGGTCCGAGCCCTTCTGGGGTGTCCGAATCGCGCACCGGAGCCTTGAAATTGGTGACGGTGTGCGTCTTCGGATCCAAGATCGGGATGACGTCGGTCGAATATTCGGGCGAACCGAAGACCGGACCATAGGCATTTACCGTCGGATACCGGCGGTCCGAGGCGATCAGATCGTGCAAATACTTCTTCGGGTCGCCCCAATCCCACGTGGTAACGACGACGTTGCGCTCGAGTCCTTGCGGCCGCGTCGGCTTGTTCTTGGGTAATTCGCCGTTGGCAACTCGCTCCGTCCAGTCCGCGAAATACTTGATCGGCGCGCCGGCGAGTTGGCCCGCCATGATGTTGACCATGAGCGCGCCGGATTGCCCGGCCTGGATACGGCGCATCCAGGCCTCGGCGTGGTTCGAAAATTCGCCCAGGCCAGGCGGGAGCGTTCGCGTCGACAATTGCCCCAGCTGGTGGCAGCCGACGCAGCCGTTGTTCTTCATCAGGTTGAGCCAGTCGGTCTGCTTGACTTTGTCGGGAATCTCGCCGTCCTTCTTGCCGAACTCGCTCGCGTCCGGGATCTTGAGCATCGCGTACCAGTAGATCGCCGGGTAATAGCGCGCCGCCGCCGCTTCGTTCGGCGCCGGCACCGCGCGCAAATCGAGTTGTCGACCCGGCTCGCCGTCGACCCTGGGGGAATCGACGAGACCGTAGCCGCGCACCCACACCTTGTATTTGGCTTTGGGGAGATCTGGCACGACGTAGCGGCCCTGATCGTCAGTTACGACCATCTTCGCGTAGCGGGTAGGAAGATCGGTGGTTTCTGCGATCACCCAGACGCCGGCTTCCGGGCCGTTCGCGCCGGTCACGACGCCGCCGATATCGTCCTCGTCGATGGCCACCGCTCGCGGTTGCTGCGCGGCAAGTTCGATCGCCGAACCCGCCAATGCCACCGCGACAGCGATCGCGGCCACGCCGAGATACAGGCTGCTTCTAGTTGTCATATTCACTCCCTCCTTGGCTTCCCCGCTCTCAGGCCGGCCATGCATGAGGCTCGATGGCGGAATTATCTCACATAATTGTCGGCCGAAACGGCGACGCTGTCCATCACCTCCGCCGCAAATCGCGCATGCCTTGGCGAGCGCCCGCGTGGGCGCGTTTGGCGCGGCCTCAGTTCACGAACGTGCCGCCGCGGTCTTCTTCGATATGGATGCGCACGATCTCGTCGAACGAGTGCTCGGCTTCGAAGCCGAGTTCGCGCGCGCGGCGCGCCTCGATGCGCTGTGGCCAGCCCGCGACGATGCGTGCGACCAGCGGGTCCTCGGCCCGGCGAATGCGCGCGGCAACGCGCTCGCCGGCGATGCGGCGAAGCGACGCGATCTGCTCGGCGACGGTGCAGCACACCCCCGGCATGGAAAGATTGACGCGCGGCGCGAGCGCCTCGCGCGGCAGCGCCGCCGCGTGAACGAGGAAGCCGATCGCGGCACGCGGGCTCGCATGGGTGTGCACGATCGTCTCCGCAACCGGCAGCACCGCGTCCTGCCCGGCGAGCGGCTCGCGGATGATGCCGGAGAAGAAGCCCGAGGCTGCCTTGTTGGGTTTTCCCGGACGCACCACGATGGTCGGCAAGCGAATGCCGACCCCGTCGCAGAAGCCGCGCCGGCTATAGTCGGCGAGTAGCGCCTCCCCGATCGCCTTCTGGGTGCCGTAGGAGGTCAGCGGGGTGAGATGAAAATCGTCGGGGATCGTAGGCGGGAAGGGCGCGCCGAACACCGCAATCGACGAGGTGTAGACCAGCCGCGGCCGATAGCCATCGCCGACGGCGCGGATCGCCTCGAGCAGGGCGCGCGTGCCGTCGAGATTGACGCGGTATCCCTTATCGAAATCAAGTTCAGCTTCGCCAGAGACGACCCCGGCGAGGTGAAAGACGACATCGGGGCGGCCAGCGATCGCTTTGCCGGCCTCGGCGGGTGCCGCCAGGTCCGCCGCGACCGTCTCGATTTTTCCTGTGAACGTTTCCGGTTTAGGCGGGCAAGCGATGTCGAGCAGAGTCAGCTTGTCGATCGGCTTGCCGACGAGCGTCCCGTCCTTGCCGAGGCGGTCGGTGAGCTTTCTGCCGATCATGCCGGCCGCGCCGGTGATGAGGATATGCACGTCGTCTCTGCTCCCTGAAGCGGTCGGGCGGTGTTAAGTCATGGCGCCGTTCGGCGGGCGCGTTCCGATCCACACGTCTCTAATGCCCCGCCTTCACCTCGCGCACGGCGGTCAACTCGCTCAAGCTTGTCCGCTGTCGTCCCTGCGCATCGAAGTTCTCGGGCGCGAGCCAGCGCTCGAAGGCAGCCTTGCGCGCCGGCCATTCGCCATCGAGCATCGAGTAGTACGCGGTGTCGCGGTTGCGTTCCTTGCTGATCATGTGGAAGCGCAGAATGCCCTCGAACATGAATCCATAGCGCAGGGCGGCCCGACACGAGGCTGCGTTGAGCGCATTGCACTTCCATTCGTAGCGCCGATAGCCGAGCGTCTCGAAGGCGTAGCGCGCGAGCAGATACTGCGCCTCGGTTCCAAGCGGCGTGCGCTGCAACGCAGGCGAATAGAGGATGTTGCCGACCTCGACCACGCGCATGGCCGGGCGAATCTCCATCAGCGTCGCGATGCCGAGAGCTTGCCCGGATGGATCGATAATTGCGTATGAATAAGGATCCTCGAGCTTCACGCGGCCGGCAAGCCATGCGGAGAAGGCGGCGAAGTCGGCGAGCGGGCCATAGGACATGTAGGTCCAGATGTGCTCCTGGCCCTGGACGGCCTTCCACAAGGAGGTGTCGTGAGGTTGCGCCAGCCTTTCGAGGCGGCCATAGCGACCCTCGAGCGTCACCGGGGAGGGATGCTGCGCCGGCGTCGCGTCGACCGGCAATCCGACCGGCTGCCCGGTGACGGGATGCGGCTCGGATGCACTCGTCATCGCTTCTTCACATCCTCGCGGAAGAAGGCGTTGAGCTCGGGATTGCTGATGGTACCGGCCAAGCTGTCGAACTTGCCGGTTGCGGCGATGTCGCGCGCCGCCCGGGCAACGGCGGTCCAGGCGACACGTGCGAGCGTGCCGCCGAGGCTGATGCGGCGCACGCCGAGCGCGGCGAGATCGTTCACCGTGAGTTCGGTTGCGGTGGACATCAGAAAGTTCACCGGCTTCGGCGCAACCGCTTTGACCACCGCCGCGATCTGGTCGCGCGTCTTAATGCCTGGCGCATAGAGGCAATCGGCGCCCGCCGCCGCGAACGCCTTGAGGCGGCGCACCGTTTCCTCGAGATCGGGCCGGCCGCGGATGAATCCCTCGCTGCGCGCGGTAAACACCACCTCGCCGCCAACCGCATCGATTGCGCCGCGCGCGGCGCGCACCCGCGCCAGCGCCAAATCGAAATCGTACAGCGGCACCGCGGGGTCGGAGGTGGAGTCCTCGATCGAAAGCCCGGCGACGCCCGTTTCGATGCACAGCTTCACGCTCTCGGCCACGCCTTCGGGTGCGTCGGCAAAGCCGCCTTCGAAATCCGCGTTGAGGGGAACGTCGGTTGCCGCCGCGATCTCGCGGAAGTGGGCGAGCATTGTGGCGCGGGGCACGGCGCCATCGGCAAGGCCTTGGGTGAAGGCAAACCCCGCGCTGGTCGTGGCGAGCGCCTTAAATCCCAGCCCTTGCAGATAGCGCGCCGATCCCACGTCCCAGGGATTGGGGATGACGAAGCATCCTTGCGCGTGGAGCTTGCGGAACGTTGCACGTTTTTCGGCGGAGCTGGGCATGAGCGAGGCGCTTTCTTAGAGTTGGTGAGGGCGGTGTTGTGCGGAGTTCGCGATGTGCCTTATGGGTCGGGGAGCTCGCTTTTGAGACCCTAACTGATTGCTTTATGTCGCCGTCGCGGTTGCGGGATATTGCGGCGGAGCCTGCACGGTGGGGGTCGCGGCCGCGAGGATCTCCTGCGCCGTACCGTGGTGCGGTGGATAAATGCGTTTACGATTGATCATCTCTTTTATCACTTTCGCCTCGTGCCCCGTCGAGAACACGCGGCGGTCCCACCCGACAGTGTAGAGCGCACCCCAGCCACCGAGATCGAGCACGGTCACATACCAGTCGATGCGCAGGGGAAGCATGGGCTTGCCGAAGAGGTCCGCGACCACATTGTGGCCAGCGTAACGGCCCATGGGCCGCGCGAACTGACACGACATAACCGTGGCGTGCACGCCATCAACGAGGCTCGATGCCACGTCGCCCGCAGCGAAGACGTTCGCCAGCCCGGCAACTCGCATGAAAGCATCCACGGCGAGGCGACCCAGGGCATCGCGCGTGCCGGGCAGTGCTGCCGTCAATGGGTTTGCCCGCATGCCCCCGCACCACACCACCGTTTGTGCGGGAACGATCTCGCCGGAGGCAAGCGTGACGGCGCCAGCGTCAATGGCGCTCACCTTCGCGCCAAGGCGCGTCTCGATACCCAGCGACGTAAGCGCATCGCAAATCACCGGCCGCGCATGATCCCCAATCGTGGCTCCGACGACAGGATTGGGATCGACAAGGATCACGCGTCCTGCGCCATTCGCCAGCGCGCGGCGAAGCTTCTCCGGCATCTCCGTTGCGACTTCAATGCCGGTAAAACCCGCACCGACGACCACGACGGTCGAGCGCCCCGGCGATGCCGGGCGCGTGCCGAGCGACGCAATATGGGCGTTGAGCCTAACCCCGGCCGCGTAGGTATCGACGTCAAAGCCGTGCGCCGCGAGACCGGCAACCGACGGGCGCACCAATTGGCTGCCCAGGGCCAGCACGAGCCTATCGTAGGCGAAGGATTCCCGCCCGCGTGGCCCGGTGACGGCGACCTGCTGCTTGGCGATGTCGATCGCTTCAACCTCGGCGGTGAGATGTTTGACGCCGATTGGGTCGAGTACCTCAGCGAGTGGAATGGCGACGTTGCCGAGGTCCGGCTCGTAGTTCCGCACGCGGATGCCGTGATAGGGATTGCGGTCGACGACCAGGATTTCGACCTGTCCGCGCGGAATGCCGAGTTCGGCAAGCTTGCGCGCCGCGCCCACCGCGGCCCACAACCCGGCGAATCCAGAACCGAGCACAAGAATGCGCGCCATGCTCGACGATAGCACGGCGTCCTGACCCGCACTACTCGGCCGCGTAGTTGACGCGAGCTGCGACGTCGCGGAAAAGTTCGGAGGACTCCTTTCGTACAATCGAACAAGTAGAATCGCAACGCGCATGCCGATAGGATGCACCGCTTCGGGCCTTGGAGGATCGGAATGTCGGTTGCGAAAGGTTTGAAAGTCGTTGGTTACTTCGATTGTCCGGGAGGTGGCCAGGTTGTCGTGCGGGACGGAGTTGCCTACATCGGCCACGTAACGCCGCCCAACGGGACGACGATCATCGATGTGAGTGATCCGACTAAGCCGCGCAAACTGGCAGAGATCAAGGTCCCGGACGGCACGCTGTCGCATAAAGTGCGGGTTGATAGCGGAATAATGCTGGTCAACCGGGAGGTCTTTCCGATCGGCCGGCAGGATCCGAATTTTCGCGGCGGTCTTGAAATCTTCGACATCAGCAAACCGGCGAACCCGCGCCATATTGGAACGTGGGCGACCCGCGGCATGCATCGGTTCACGTTCGACGGCCGCTATGTCTACGGCTCGCCGGAAATGGACGGCTATCTGGGCAATATCGTTTCGATCATCGATTTCAACAATCCCGAGCGTCCGGAAGAAGTTGGGCGCTGGTGGATGCCCGGCCAATGGACGGCGGGCGGCGAGAAACCGACCTGGGAAGGTACGGCACATCGCTGCCATCATCCGATGCGCGTCGGCAATCGGCTATACGTGAGTTACTGGCACGGCGGGTTTGTCATCCTCGCCATCGACGACATGTCCAAGCCGAAATATGTCTCCGGGCTGGATTGGAGCCCGCCGTTTCCCTGGCCGACGCATACCGCGCTGCCGGTGCCGTTCCTGTTGCGCGGCCGGCGCGTGATGCTGGTCGCCGACGAAGATGTCGTGCGCTTGGCGGGACCGACCTCGCCTTCGTTTCTTTGGCTCGTCGATATCACCGACGAGACGCGGCCGGTTCCGTTCGCGAGCTTCCAGGTGGATGAAGAAGACGGAATGCCGAAGGGCGATTACACCGGGTTGCATCAGTTCTGTGAAGAGATCCGCAGCACCGAGATCCCCATCGCATGGTTTGCGCGCGGTTTAAAGGTCGTCGATATCGCAAATCCGCACGCTCCCAAGGAAGTCGCATCGTTCATGCCGCCCGTGCCAGAGGGCGCGAAACGGGTGCAAAGCAACGACGTCTGTTACGACGCGCAAGGGCTGATCTATCTGATCGACCGCACGCGCGGTTTGCATATTCTCGAACGAACCAAGACTGCCTGACAACGATGGTGGCGTGATGGATATTGTCGTTCGCAATGCGGCACTGCGCGGTGTTAAAGGTACGACGGATATCGCGATCAAGGATGGGGTGATCGCATCCGTGCAGCCGAAACTATCCGAGAAGGGACGGCAGGAAATCGACGCGGCTGGAAGCCTGGTCCTGCCCGGCCTGTTCAATCTTCACTTTCATGCGGACAAGTGCCTCTTGGGCGAGGTCATGCGCCCGAATGTCTCCGGAACGCTGCCGGAAGCGATCGAAATTACCAACGACTTCAAGCGCAAGTACGATCCCGCCGAAGTCGCCGCCCGTGCGATTCGCGCGCTCGAGGCCGGAGTCAAGAACGGCACCTCGTTCTTCCGGCTCTTCTCCGACGTCGGCACCATCGGCGGATTGCGGGCGGCGCACGGATTGCTGCTCGCGCGTGAAAAATTCAGTCGTTACTGCGACATTCAGGTCGTGGCCTTCCCTCAGGAAGGGATTGCCCGGGACCCCGGAGCAGCGGAACTGCTGGACGAGGCCATCAAGGAAGGCTGCGAGATTGTCGGCGGCCTTCCCTGGTACGAGTACACGGACGCGGACGCGCGCGATCACATCGACATCTGTTTCGAGATCGCCAAGCGATACGACCGGGACATCCATATGCTCGTCGACGACACCGACGACGCCAATTCCCGCAGTCTGGAATACCTCGCGCTGAAAACCATGCGTGAACAATGGCACGGCCGGGTGACGGCGAGCCACTGTGGCGCGATGGCCGGTTACAATGATGTTTATGCCGCCAAGATCGTCGACATGGTGGCAACGGCCGGAATCACGATTTCATGCAATGCGCATATCAATCTTGTGTGTTCGGCGCGGCTTGATCGTGAGCCGCGACGGCGCGGGATCGCCCGAGTCAAGGAGCTGTTGACGCGCGGCGTCAACGTCATCACGTCGCAAGACGACGTGAACGATCCATACTATCCGTTCGGAAAGCCGGATCCGTTGGAGTGCGCATCCATGATCGCGCACGTCGCGCAGCTCACGTTGCCGCACGAACTGGAGCAGGTCATGGATATGGTGACGGTTAATTCGGCGAGGGCTGCACGAGTGAAGAGCTACGGCGTCGCAGCCGGAAACAAAGCAGATCTGGTGGTTGTCGGCGCGCCCTCCGTGCATGAGGCGCTCCGAACACAGCCGCTGCGACGGCATGTCATCAAGAACGGCAGGGAGGTCGCGCGGGCCGTGGTGACGCAGGAACTCGTGGCTTGAACGCCGGCCGGCGCTGCATCAGCATGCGTCCGCCGATTTTCTAGATAGGCGGCTTTATATGAGCGCGGTACGAGAGTCCCAATACGACCTGGTGGTTCACGGCGGGACGCTGATCATTCCCGGCGTGGGCCGTGTGCGTTCCGATGTCGGTATCTCGGGCGACAAGATCGTCGCGCTTGCCGGTGATCTCTCGGCAGGCGGCAAGGACGTTTACGATGCAAGCGGCAAGGTGGTGTTGCCCGGCATCTTCGATCCGCACGCCCATATCGGCAACGAACGGTCTTACGACGAAGAGGCGGAGACCGAAACGCGCGCCGCCGTGCTGGGCGGCGTCACGACGATCGGGATTTTTCTCCGCAGCCTGGAAGAGTCCTATATGAAGCATCTTCCGGGATTCCGCCGTGCGATGGACGAGCTGAGCTATGTCGACTCGGTTTTCCATCCGCAAATTTTCACCGACGAGCAGATCAGCGAAATTCCGCGATACGCGGCCGAATACGGCATCCGATCGTTCAAGTTCTACATGTCGGGCATGCCGGGGATTGTGAAATCAGTACCCGACGACGTGTTGCTGACGGGCTTCCGTATGGTTGCTTCGCTCGGCGCGGATGCTATCGCGTGTGTCCATTGCGAAACCGGTGCCTTGATCGATCAGGCGCGCAAGGAATTGCAGAAGAAGAAGGACGGAACGCTCGCCGATTGGGAGTTCGCACATCCGGCCGATGCTGAGGCGCTTGCGATCCAGACTGCGCTTTATCTGTCGAAAGTTGCCGGCGCACACCTTTATGTGGTGCATCTTTCGAGCAAGCAGGGCCTGGACGTGGTGCGCAACGCGCGGCGGCAGGGACTGCGGTTCACGGTCGAAACCACCTCGCCCTATCTCGGCATTGCCAGCGACGATCCGAACGGTTTCCTGGTGAAAATGGTGCCGCCGGTCCGCACCAAGGACCATCACGATGCGCTCTGGCAGGGCGTGCTGGAGGGCTCGATCAACACGATCGGCACCGATAACACCTCGCGCGCCCGCGCGACGAAGAAGCCCGAGGCGGGCTTACATGGATCCCGGTCGGGCTACCCAGTGCTTGGAACCCATCTGCCGGCATTGCTGCATTATGGGCGTCTGCGCGGGGTGCCGCTCGAGCTTCTTGTCGATCGGGCAACTCGTGCGCCTGCCAAAGTTTATGGCATCTATCCGAAGAAGGGCACCATTGCGATCGGCACCGATGCCGACCTCGCCATTGTCGATCTCGATCTTGAGCGCGTAGTGAGCCCCCAAGAATTGCAGGGCATGTCGGATTTCTCGCCGTTCGAGGGCAAGAAACTGCGTGGCTGGCCGGTAGCGACCATCAAAGCCGGTAAAATCGTTGCGCGCGACGGAAAAATCGTCGGCAAACCGACCGGCCGATACATTCCGCGCGCCGCCTCCAATGTTCCGCCCGATGTCGAATGGTTGTCGCGCGTCCAATAACCGTGCGCGGCGGGTGGAGTTTAAAAAAGTCCAGAAAACTCGAGAGTCGCGAGTTCGTGCGGTAGCGCAAGTGGAAATGCAAAACGCGCTTCGATAGGATGCATCGGGCGCCGCGTCCATGCCGGCCGAAAAGAGTAGGGCGACGCGGGCCATTGTGCTCGAGGGAGGGCTCGCCATGCCGTCGTTTGCCGAACAGGCCGCTAGCCGGCGCAAATTCCTGAGCTTCCTGGCGGGAAGTCCGCTGCTCGCCGCGGGCGCCGCGTTCGCCGGCGAAGGGCCCATGCCGGGGAGCAAGCTTCCCGACCCTTTGACGTGGGCGCCGATGCGCGCCGACGACCTCATCAAGTCTCCCAAGGAGGCGATCAACGTCTTCGACTTCGAGCCGGTGTGCCGCCAGAACGTTCCTCCCGCGCATTTCGGCTATATGGCCTCCGGCATCGACGACGAGGTCACGCTGCGCGCCAACCGGGAAGGCTTCTTGAAATTCCAGCTACGCCCCCGCCGGCTCGTCGACGTCAGCAAGGTCGACATGTCGACCGAGATCTTCGGCGTGAAATATGCCAGCCCGATCGTGCTCGCGCCGGTGGGCGGCCAAAGATCCTTTCACGACGAAGGCGAAGTCGCTTCCGCGCGTGCCGCCAAGACCGGCGACCATCTACAGATCCTCTCGACCGCCACCAGCCTCGGCGTCGAGGACGTGACCAACGCGCGCGGCCAGCCGATCTGGTACCAGCTTTACGCCACCAACAAATGGGAGGTGGCGCAAGCCATGGTGAAACGCGCGGAGAAGGCGGGCTGCCTTGCGGTGGCAGTCACCGTCGACCGCGCCGGCGGCCGCAACCAGGAGACTCTGTTTCGCCTGCGTCCCACCGACACGCGCGACTGCAACGCCTGCCACGACCGCTCCAGCCTCCAGGCGAGCATGCGAACCCGCGCGATGTATCAAGGACTCGATCTTTCCGGGCTCACCAATACGCAATCCTCCGCGATGACCTGGGACTTCTTCAAGCGGCTGCGCGATACCACCAAGATGAAGATCGTGATCAAGGGTATCCTCGCCTGGGAGGACGCGGAGATCGCCGCCGACAACGGCATCGATGCCATCATCGTGTCCAATCACGGTGCCCGCAGCGAGGATTCCGGGCGCTCCACCATCGACGCGCTGCCGGAAATCGTTGAGGCGGTGCACGGCCGCATCCCGATCATCGTCGACAGCGGCTTCCGGCGCGGTTCCGATATCGTCAAGGCGCTGTGCATTGGCGCCAATGCGGTGTGCATCGGCCGGCCCTACATCTGGGGCCTGGGTGCCTTCGGCCAGAGCGGCGTCGAGCGCGTGCTGGAACTTTTACGCACAGAAACCTACGCCATGATGCAGCAGGTCGGCGCGCCGTCGATCAAGCACCTGGGGCCTGCCATGGTGCGCCGCGCGTGACGAATCGAAGTGGCGAACAGGATAGCAAACGCGGGAATGCCATGTTGAAAACCATTGCTGCCTTCGACCGCATCGGGGAGGAGAATGCGTTTGCGGTGCTGGCGCGCGCCAATGCGCTTGCCGCGCAGGGTCGCGACATCATCAACCTCGGCATCGGCCAGCCCGATTTCCGCACCCCCGATTTCATCGTGGAGGCCGCGATCAAGGCGCTGCGCGACGGCCATCATGGCTATACGCCAGCGGTCGGCATCCCCCCCTTGCGCGAGGCGGTGGCAGGGGACCTCGAGCGGCGCTTCAAGGTGCGCGTATCGCCCGACGAGGTGATGATCATGCCGGGCGGGAAGCCCACCATGTTCATGTCGGTCCTGATGTTCGGCGAGCCGGGCGTCGACATCCTTTATCCCGATCCCGGGTTTCCGATCTACCGTTCCATGATCGAATATACCGGCGCGCGCCCCGTCCCCGTCCCGATCCGCGAGGAGAACAATTTCGCGTTCTCCGCCGAGGAGACGCTCAAGCTGATCACGCCGCAGACGCGGCTCCTCATCCTGAACTCGCCGGCCAACCCGACGGGCGGCGTGACGGGAAAGCGCGAGGTCGACAAGCTGGTCGCGGGGCTTGAGAGATTTCCCGATGTCGCCGTCATGTCGGACGAGATCTACGACCATATGGTCTACGATGGCGAGACCCACGTCTGCCTGCTCTCCTATCCGTCGATTCGCGACCGGCTGATCCTGCTCAACGGCTGGTCTAAGACCTACGCCATGACCGGCTGGCGGCTGGGCTACGCGATCTGGCCGGGCAAGCTCTACGATTATGCGCGCAAGCTCGCGGTGAACCTGCACTCCTGCGTGAACGCGGCGACGCAACACGCGGGGCTTGCAGCGCTCAAAGGGCCGCAGGACGAGGTGGCGAAGATGGTGGCGGAGTTCGACCGGCGCCGGAAGGTCGTGGTCGACGGATTGAACCGCTTGCCGGGCGTCTCCTGCGCTACGCCCAAGGGTGCGTTCTACGCCTTTCCCAACATCAAACGCACCGGCTGGAAGGCGAAGGCGCTCGCCAATGCCTTATTGGAAGACGCCGGCGTGGCCATCATCGGCGGCCCAGACTTCGGCGTTCTGGGCGAGGGCTACGTGCGGCTTTCCTACGCCAACTCGACGGAGAACATCCTGCGCGCGCTCGAGCGCATGGGCAAATTTTTGACCAGCCGCAAGGCGGCCTAATCCACCATCGGACCGATCATCATGCTCGACATCACCCCAAGCCGCGGCCTCTCCGAGGAACAGCGCCTCATGCGCCAGAGTTGCCGCGATTTCGTCGACGAAGTCGTTACCCCGTTCATTCGCTCCAACTGGCAGCGGGAATGGGACATGAATCCGCAAGCGCGCCTGCCGCCGGAGATTCTCGCGCGCGCGGAGGAGATTGGCGTCCGCACGCTTGGCGTGCCGGAGGAGTTCGGCGGCGTCGAGCTCGACCCCAAAAGCGAGGTGCGCACCTTCGCGCTGATCTCCGAGGAGATCGCACGCGGGGACTCCGGACTTGCCGACAAGCTGGTGCAGAACTGGAAGGTCTCGGTGCTGTTGCGCAACCTAGCTCCGCGCCACCTGCAGGAGAAATGGTTCGCACGGCTGGTCGGGGAGCCGCAGTTCCTGCTGGCGCATTGCCTGACCGAACCGCGCGGCGCCTCCGACCGCTGGCTCCCTTACAACGTGCCGGAAGCCGCGATGCAGACGCGTGCGGTGAAGAAAAATGGCGAATGGGTCATCAACGGCCGCAAGCAGTTCATCTCCAACGGTTATGACGCCAGCCTCTACGTCGTCTACGCCAACACCAACCCGAAGGCCGGCATGTTGCAGGGCACGTCCTCGTTCCTGGTGCCGCGCGACACGCCGGGGCTCACGGTCGCGCGCTGCAACGAGACCATGGGATGCCGGTTCATGAACAACGGCGAACTGGTGTTCGAGGACATGCGCCTGCCGGAAGACCATCTGCTCGCCGAGAACGACGCGTTGGGCAAGGCCGGCGTCTACTTCCGGCCGGGCAAGATCATTCAGGCGGCGAAGAATCTCGGCGTCGGCGTGCATGCCTTCGAGGCCGCCGCCGAATACGTGCAGAACTACGTGCAGGGCGGGCGCGTTCTCATCAAGCATCAGGCGGTGGCGCTGCGTCTTGCCGAGATGGCGACGCGGATCGAGGCGGTGCGCGCGCTGCTCGAGCGCGCCGCGCAGGCCGTCGACGACAACGCGCCCGACGCGGAAACGCTCTGCAACATGGTCAAGTTGTTCGCTTCCGAGGAGATCTTGAAGGTCGCCCAGCATTGCCTCGAGCTGCATGGCGGTAACGGGGTGATGCTCGACTTCGGCGTGGAGAAAATCTTCCGCGACGCCGCCATCTTCCTGCACATGGACGCGACGGTCGACATCTCGAAGCTAAAGATCGTCAAGTCGATGTTCCCGGCGACAGCGGGGACCTACGCCGGACCGGAGTGATAGTGACGGTCCTGATGACGTCATGCCCGGCCTTGTGCCGGGCACCCACGTCTTCTTCTCCGTAACGCAAAAAAGACGTGGATGGCCAGGCATAAGCGCGTTCACGCGCGTCTTCCGACGCGCTATGCCCGGCCATGACGGCAAGCTCTAGGCCGGATTGCACATCAAAACGGCACGACGATGCCGTCGAGCGGCGCGTCGCAATTGAGCAGGTTCACGCGCTTGGACGCGATCAGGATGAGGCCGTCGGACTGCACCAGGCGATGGAAAGCTGTGCCGGCGAACAGCCGTTGCGCGCCGCGGCGATACTCGACCATGAGGAGCTTCGAACGCACGGTGCAGGCATTGTTATCGCCATCCTCGATCGACACGTTGCTCACGATCCGGCTGGTGCGCGAGCGCGGCTCCTGCGAATAGATCCTCGGACTTGCCAAGCGCCGCACGCGCGTCTCGAGCAAGCGCCGGTCGTCGTAGATCAGCGAGACCGTATCATGCGGATTGTCCTGATCCGGCTCGCTCGGCACCCAGTAGCTGCCGTCGGACGTGAACAGCGCCAGCCAGTCGTCGAACTTGCCGTCATCGAGGAGCCGCGCTTCGTGCTGCAGGAAGCGCTCGCAGCGATTGAGGTCGAGCGTCTCGCCGGCGCGGAGGGCGGCACGGTGGCGCGCAACCAGCACCGGCCGCCGGCTGGGGGCTCGAGGCTTGGGCTTCGGCCTGCGTCGTTTCGCCATGGTCGACGTCAGGAGGCGGCGCGCACCGGCGCCGCATGCCCTTTGGCCATCAGGCCGAGCCAAGCGTCCAGCATGTTGCGGATATAGACCTCGCTGGTCGAGTTCTTGCCGCGGCGGCCGCCGTGCGCGTCGCCGACGTCGCTCTGGTAGCCGCGCCCGATCTGCAGCCACTCGGAGCCTTCGCTCGACATGCCCATCTCGAGGCGGTTGTAGATTTCCAGGTCATCGGTGAGGACGAGCGAGCCCGTGCCGTTGACGATGTTGGCGAAACTGATCGTGTTGCGAAACATCTGATCCGGCGCGCCCTTGAGCCGGAAACTGTAGGCGTGCACGACGGTGCGGTTCACTGCAATCGGGTGCACCACGCGCAGTTGCTGGAATTGACTCATCAGCGAGACGTTCGGGTAGATGTTGGAGTTCCAGCGGCGTACCTCGAGAACACGTTTCGCCTCGGCCTTGCCTTTCTTGCGTTCCAACGCGGCGATGTACTCGCGGAAGAGAGGATCCTTAAGCGCGGCGACGAGCTTGGCGTCATCGTGGTAGTCGCCGAGGTAGCTGTGGCCGTTCGGATAAGTCCAGATCCCGACCTGCGATTCCCAGAAGCTGTAGGGCGCGCCGTTCTGGCGCATCTGGCGAATGGCGATCTCGCCGGCGCCGTCGCTATGCACGTCATCGGATTGTTGCTGCGCGGCATCGATCGAGGAGCGGTGCGTGAACAGCGGATGCGCCGCGTCGCACAGGTTTTCGAAATAGACTTTCCAGTTGCCGTCATACGCGTGCTTGAACACCCCGCCGGCGATCTCGATCTCGCCGTCCGGCGCGCGATCGATCATGTCGTCGAGCGATGTCGTCATATGGCCGAGCCATTCCTCGAGACCCGGTCCGTCGCTCGCCTCGCTGGCGAACACAAAGCCGCGATAGCTCTTCACCCGCGGGACCGGCAGCATGGCCATCTTGGGGTTTTTCGTATCGAAGCCCTGCGGATAGCCATGATTAAGCGGCACTGCCTTGATGCGGCCGTCGAGATTGTAAGTCCAGCCGTGATAGCAGCAGATGAATTCCGCCGCGCTGCCTTGGTCGGTGGCCACCACCAGCGCGCCGCGGTGGGCGCACTGGTTGTGGATCACGCGCACCGCGCCCTCTTCGTCGCGCACCAGAACGACGGGCTTGCGGCCCATGCGCGTGGCAAAATAGTCGCCCGGCTTCTTGATCTGACTCTCGTGCCCCACATAAATCCACGCGGCGCCGAAGATGCGGTCCATCTCCATCTCGAAGATGGCGGGATCGGTGTAGATGCGGCGGTGCACGCGTCCGGGCGCGATCAACCGATCAAGCTCGGCATTGATGTTGCTCATCGTATCCTTCCATCGTCCTGACGCGGTTCTCGATGATAGCGCATCGTGGCGCCGGTCGCGACGCTGGCGCAGGGGATATGTTAGCAAGAAACGTCCTTATGACGCCGTCCCCGTCGGCCAGTGCAATGCCGTCTTGGTGCGCTGGCGCACGAGCCATTTCGAACGCCCGGCCCAACCAAGCGCAAATGTCCGCAACAGCGGCGGCCAGGTGGTGGGAAGACCGAGCAGGTAGGACATCCGTTGCGTGTGCTCGGTGATCGGACGCTCGTTCTTTTCCCACGCGGCGAGCGCAGCGGGAACGTCGGCATGACGTTCGAGATGCACCGCAAGCGACAGTGCGTTCATCATGGCGCAGCCGCCGCCCTGTCCGATGTTCGGCGGCTGCGCGTGCGCGGCATCGCCGACGAGCGCCACGCGGCCCGCGGACCAGCGGCGCAGCTTGATCAGGTCGAAGCGATCGTAGCGGCCCTCCTCGCCAAAGCGGTCGATCAGCGGCTCGAGATGGGGAAACCAGCGTTCCCACGCATCCTTTCGCACCGGCGTCGCCTTGGCGATCTCGTCGCGATCGAGCATCGTCAGCGCGATATAAATATCGTTCTCGCTGCATGGCGTGTAGAGCACGCGGCGGGTGCCGGACCAGTATTCGACCGTGGTGCCGGCATCCGCCGCCACGCGCTCCTGCTCGGTCTTCGCGATCAGCAGCCGCGTCGCGCCATCGACCAGAAACTTGCGTTTCCGCAGTAGCCCGACTGCTTCGCGCACGGCCGAGTTGCTGCCGTCGGCGCCGACGATCAAGTCGGCCTTGAGCTTGCGCCCGTCCGCGAGCACGAGCTTGCCGTCAGCGCTGGCTGCGGTCACAACCGAGCCGGTGACGATTTCGGCCCCGGCGCGCTCCGCCGCCGCCGCCAGCGCGTTGATGACGGTTTGGCGCACGATGCTGAACACGCGGCTTCCCTCCCAGCGGTGCACCGAAATCACGCGGTTGCGATCGTCGCGGACCTCTCGGGTATGGGCGAGGGGCGCGCCCTCGACCGCCGCGGCATAGGCGCCAACTGCCGCGAGCACCCGCAGTCCATTTTCGTAGATGTAGATGCCCGCGCCTGTGGTGCGCAGGCGCTGGCCGCGCTCGTGCACGCGCACGCTCCAGCCGCGCTGCGCCAGCGCGCAAGCTGCGGTCAAGCCGGCGAAGCCCGCACCGGCGATTTCGGCGTGCCGCTTCATGGCGCCATCCTATGGCATCGCGGCAGCGAGGGTAGCTCGCGGCAAGCGGCCGGCGCTATGATGGCGGGCAGGGCGAGCGAAGACCCCGTGTGGAGGACAGCCATGGCACGTCTGCGGCATTTTGCAGTCTGCGTAAAAGACCTCGATCAGGCGGCGGAGTTCTACGCCAAGGTCTTCGATCTCAAGCGCGTCGGCCGCGAGGACCTGGAGATCGGCTCGGCGATCTACATGACCGACGGCGTGATAAACCTCGCGCTGCTCAATTTCACCGGCGCGGCGGGCAGCAAGGCCTCTGACATCAAGGAGGGCGCGAGCTTCGTCGGCGCGCATCATTTCGGCTTCCAGGTCGACGACATCGCCGAAACGCAGAAGCGCATCGAGGCGCATGGCGGCAAGTTTTTCTTCGATCTCGGCGACGAGCGCCACGGCAATTTTGAACGCAAGTTCAAGGACCCGGACGGGGTGATCTTCGATATTTCAAAACGCGGTTGGCAGGGGACCGACGGGTATAAAAAGTAAGGCGCATCTCAGCGGGATTGAAATGACTACCGCCGCCCGTCATGCCCGGCCTGGTGCCGGGCATAAATCCGACTTGCGGTGACAAGCCCGGCCATGACGGCGTATATCCGTGTGCGAAGCGCGTTCGCGCGACGCTACTTGATGAATTCGTTGCTGTAGAGCTCCTCGACCGGCGTCGCCTTCTGGATGAAGCCTTTGGCCAAATAGAAGTCCTGGAGCTTGGCGAGCCGGTCGGCGTTGACCTCGCCCAGCTGCTTCTGTCCCGGGTAGACCAGCTGCGCGTACATGGTGAACGCGAACCGAACCGCCCCTTCCTTTCCCTTCCAGTCCGGCACGAAGCGCACGAAATTGTCCGCCTCCTTGTCGGGATCATCCATGATGTCCTTCATCCCGCGTAGCGCCGCATGCACGAACTTGCGCACCATCTCCGGCTTGTCCTTGATGATCTGATCGGACACCGCGATGCCTTGAGCCATGTGCGGGAAAAATTCGTCGGTCGGGATCACTTTCACTTTCACGCCAGCCGCCTGCACCGGCGGTATCCAGTCCGGCACCCCGGCCATTCCTACAGATTTTCCGGTGGCTACGAATTCCCATACGCCGGTCGGGCCTACCGACTGAATGTTGACGTCGTTCTGGGTCAATCCCGCGCTCGCGAGCAGCCCCAAGAGCGCGTAGAAGGTCGTGTCCTGATACGACATCACCGTGATGGTCTTGCCCTTGAGGTCGCTTGGTTTGTCGATGCCGGAATCCTCGCGCACAACCAGCTGCATGAATCCCTTGCCGCCGAACACGGCCACGATCTTCACTGGCACGCCGTTGCCGCGGACCATGATCGGCCCGTCGGCGACGATGCCGCCGAGCGGCGCATTGCCGGCGCCCACCTGCTTCGCCACGTCGACGCCGCCACGGCCGACCGCGAAGCTCACATCCAGGCCGGCGGAGCTGAAATAGCCCTTGCCCTGGGCGAGCTGGATCGGCCCGAATGCCGGCAAAATCGGCGGCGCCGGAAACAGATACGTGACCTTTTCCGGCGTCTGCGCCAAGGCAGGCGCACGCAGCAGTCCCAAACCAAAGGCGCCGCCGCCGATGAGCAGGCGGCGGGATATTCTCATCGCATCTGCGGACATCTCATCCTCTCCCTCGACGCGTGATCGCAGCTCGCCGCCCTCCCTGCCACTATACGCCATGCTATCGTTCTGCAATACGAATGCGCGGGCAAGACGCGGCTTGCGCGGGCGAGTTTGAGCGATGTCGGACGTCGTACGGCTTGAATACCGCAACGTGACCATGCGCTTCATGGCCACTTCCGGGAAAGGGCTTGCGGCAGTTGCGGAGGTGAGCTTCACCGTGCGCGACGGCGAAGTCGTTGCGCTGATCGGCCCGAGCGGGTGCGGCAAATCAACTCTGCTCAACATCGGCTCGGGCCTTTACACGCCGAGCGAAGGCGAAGCCTTGGTCGATGGCGAGCGCGTGCAAGGCCCGAACCGGCACGTTGCTTTCATGCTGCAGAAGGATCTGCTGCTGCCTTGGCGTACCGTGCTCGAAAACGTGATGTTCGGTGTGGAAATCCAGCGTCTTCCCCTGCCGGAACGCAGGCGGCGCGCGCTGGGCTTGCTGGAGAATTTCAACCTGGCCGAGTTTGCCGGTCATTACCCGCACCAATTGTCCGGCGGCATGCGGCAACGGGTGGCGCTCGCCCGGACGCTGGCGGTCGATCCCTCGGTGCTGCTCCTCGATGAGCCGTTCTCGGCGGTCGATGCGCAGACGCGGATGGTGCTGCAGCGCGAACTGGCGCAGAGCCTCAAGCGCGCCGGCAAAACTGCGCTGCTGATCACGCACGATCTTCTCGAAGCGGTCACGCTGTCGGACCGCGTGCTGGTGATGAGCCGCCGGCCAGGGCGCATCGTCGACGAGATCCGCGTCGAGTTGCCGCAGCGCGACGACCCGATCGCACGCCGGGACGCACCGCGGGTCAACGACTATGTGGCGCGTTTGATGGATCGGCTCGACATCAGTCACGCCGGACCAGAGGCGGCGGGGGCACCGGCGTGAAAGTCACGGCGAACCCCTCACTGGCGCGCAGAGGAACGGCTGTCAGCGTGGCCTTGCTGCTTGTCTTTCTGGCAGCGTGGCAATGGGGGCCGGGGTTTCTCGGCATTCCCATCTTCATCATCCCGCCCTTGTCCTCCGTGTTCGACGAATTCCTGCGCATGCTAGCGGTGAGTGGGCTCGCGACCCATACCGGCATCACCGCGGCCGAAGTGATCGCCGGCTTCCTGCTCGGGAGTCTGCTCGGCGCGTTCTTCGGCTATGTACTGGGCATGTCGCCGACCGCCGAGTTCGCGCTGTCGCCCTACATCCTGGCGCTGCAGATCGCGCCCAAGGTCGCATTCGCGCCGCTGTTCATCCTCTGGATGGGCTTCACCGTCTATCCGAAGATCCTGGTCGCCGTTCTTATCGTGTTTTTTCCCGTCATGGTGAACGTGCTCACCGCGATCCGCACGGTGGATCCGGACCTGATCAATCTCGCGCGGGCATTCACGGCGAGCCGCGCGCAAATCTTCTGGAAGATCGAATTCCCAGCCTCGCTGCCGCCGTTGTTTGCAGGTCTGCGCATCGCCTCGACGCTCGCTGTCGTCGGCGTGGTGGTAGGCGAGCTAGTCGGCGGCAATCTCGGCCTCGGCTATCTGCTGGCATTCGGCGAGGGCCAAGCGAATACGGCCATGGTGTTCGTCGCCATCGTCATGCTGACCGTCGTCGGCGGGATCGCTTATCTCGCCGTAATCCTGGTGGAGCAGCGCGTGTTGCACTACTTGCCGCGGCGCGCGCTCCGTGGAGTTTGACGGCGCTATGCGCGGGTACAGTGGCGGGCAGACGCCGCCGCGTTGGCATCAACTCTTCTGCGTCAGGCGGAACCCGGCGAGGACGAGGGCAAACCCCGCGAGCTGGGCGAGGCTCGGCACCTCGCCGAGCGCGAGAAATCCGATCAGCAGCGTGAAGCCCGGCACCAGCGAGGGAAACACCGCGGCGCGGCCTGCGCCGAGCAGCACGACCGAGCGCGTGAAGAGATAGGTCGCACCGGCGCCGGCGAAAATGCCTTGCATGACCAGCTGCACGAGGTTCGGCCCTAGTCCCAGTGCGATCATGTGCGCGAAGCCGAAGGCAAGCCAGTGGATCGGAACGTCGACGAGCGAGAGCACACTCGTGACTGCGACCGCGCGCGTCGGCGCGATGTGCCAGCGCCGCAGCAGCGTCGCGAACGCCGCGAACATCAGCCCGGCGGTAGCGAAAGAGAGGTCGCCGATCAGCCCATGCGCGCCGATCGTCGCCAGCGCGTCGCCGCCGATCACGCCAAGTCCTGCGACGATGACCGCGGCCCCCGCGGCGCGCTGCGCCGGAAGCTTCTCCTTGAGCACCAGCGTCGCCAGCGCGAGCCCTCCGAGCGCGGCGCAGGAGGGCTGGATTACCCCGCCGTGGGCGAGCGGTACGAACAGGAACCCGGCATAGCTCAGGAACGATAGCGGCGGCCCGCCGAGCAGCGTCAGCGACGCTCCCCTCCACCAGCCCACTCCGCCGAGGTCGCCGAAGCCCTGTCGCGCGACGAACGGCAAGAAGACGAGGCCCGCCCAGACAAAGCGGTGAAAGACGATCTCCGCGGGCGAAAAGCCGACGGCGATGCCATGCCGCGCCGCGACGAAACCCGCCGCCCAGAACAGGGCTGCGCCGGCGCCGCAGGCGATGCCGGCCGCGATCGCCGATGAGTCGGGCCGGCCAGGGGCAGGATTGGATCTCAAGCCGCACTCCGTCAATGGCCAGCCCAACTGCGCGGCATGATAATTAGCAGTTGCCGCGCGGGGCGTGGGGATTACCAATGGGAGCCGGGATTTGTAGACGATGGCGGCGCTCGACACGATCAGCATCGGCATTCTGCTCGGGGCCCTCCTGGTCCTGGCCGGCATCATGTCGAGCGTGGTGGCGATGCGCTTCGGCGCGCCGCTGCTGCTGGTGTTCCTGATCGTCGGCATGGCCGCGGGCGAGGCCGGCCCCGGTCACCTGCAGTTCGATGACGTGCGCACCACTTACGTGGTGGGCTCGATCGCGCTGGCGCTGATCCTCTTTGACGGCGGCTTGCGCACGCGATTTGCGACCTTCCGCAGCGTGCTGGCGCCGGCCGTCACACTGGCGACCGTCGGGGTGTTAGTGACCGCGGCGCTAACAGCGCCGGTCGCCAAGTATCTGCTCGCCATGAGCTGGACCGAGGCGCTGCTGGTCGGCGCGGTTGTAGCCTCGACCGATGCCGCGGCAGTGTTCTTTCTCATTCATGCCCGCGGATTGCGCCTGCGGCCGCGGGTCGGTGCGACGCTCGAGGTCGAGTCGGGCAGCAACGATCCGTTCGCGGTGCTGCTGACCATCATTCTGGTCGAATTCCTCACCGTCGGTGATCGCTCATGGCAGCAGGTTCTTGCCGTGCTCGCCGAGCAGGCGGTGCTCGGCACCGTCATCGGTGTGCTCGGCGGGCGAGCCATCGTCGTCGTGCTCAACCGGCTGGCGTTGGCGCAGGGCCTGCACGCGCCATTCGTGGCGACGAGTGCGCTCGTCATTTTCGGCCTAGCCTCGGCGCTGCACGCCTCGGGCTTTCTCGCCGTCTATCTTGCCGGCCTGGTGGTCGGCAATCGCCCCACGCGCGCCCACAACACGGTGGTGGCGTTTCTCGATGCCGTGACTTGGCTCGCACAAATCGTCATGTTTGTGCTGCTCGGCCTGCTGGTTTGGCCAGGACGTCTCATCGAGAGCATCTTGCCGGCGCTGGCGGTGGCTGCCGTGCTCATGTTTATTGCGCGTCCCGCCGCTGTGTTCTTGTGTCTCGCGCCGTTTCGCTTCGCGGGGCGGGAGAAGGCCTTCATCTCGTGGGTCGGGCTGCGCGGGGCGGTGGGGATTTTCCTCGCCTCCATCCCGATGCTTATCGGGCTGCCCAACGCCCACGTCTATTTCGACATCGCCTTCGTAGTGGTGTTGAGCTCGCTCCTGATCCAAGGCTGGACGATTGCCGCGGCCGCGCGGCGGCTGCACATCGCGCTGCCGCGGCACGATCCATTGCCGCGCCGGGTCGAACTCGACCTGCCCGGCCAGCTTGAGCAGGAGATCGTGGGCTATCCAGTTGCGGCCAACAGCCCCTATTTGAAGCGCGGCTTGTTGCCGTCCTGGGCGCGGCCGACACTCGTGGTGCGCGAGCAGAAGATCCTGAGCCCGCTCGAATCGCAGCCGGTGCGGGCGGGCGACTACGTCTATGTGCTGGCGCCGCCCGAGAAGGCGCAGGCGCTCGATCGCTTCTTCGTCGACATGCCACCGCCGACCGCGCCCGATCCGCGGCTGCTCGGTGATTTCTTCGTGTCCGGGGACGTCACGCTCGGTGCGCTCGCGGACATTTACGGCCTGTCGATCGCGCCGCAGGACGCGGACATGACGCTGGCCGATCACTTCGCCGATGAAATCAAACGCCGGCCGAAGCAGGGCGACGTCGTCCCGCTGGGGCCAATCGCGCTGGTGGCACACCGGGTCGCGGACGGCCGCCTCGCCAGCGTCGGCCTGCGGCTCGCGCAGGACGAGGAGCCCGCGACGCTTGCGGCCAAGCTCAAGAAAGCCGCGCGCGATCTATGGTCGCGCCTGGGGTGAGGTGCGCGACGTTGCCTGCCGCTATCCTTACCGTCATTGCCGGGCTTGACCTGGTAATCCATCCAACTGACGAAGCCGATGGATGCGCGGGTCAAGCCCGCACATGACCGATCGAGGACAACATGCCGGCCGTCGCCCGGGTGAACAGGAATTTCGCGCTCCACCAGCCGCCGAACAGGAGCCCGGTCCAGAACATGTCGCCGAGGACGGTGTTGCGCAGAAACGGCAGCGCCGCGACGTAGCAACGAACGAGCCCGTTGAGATCTGCCGCGTACATGCCGCTCGACCCCCACACGGCAAAATTCGTGCTCGCGAAGAAGAACAAGGACGAACCGAGTGCCAGCGGAGCGAGCACGACCGCGCTGCGCGCGGCTGCCCACATGCCAAGCAGCACGGGGAGCGCAAGCGCGCCGTAGACGGCGGCCATGACGACCCAATCGGGGTAACCGAGGACGAGGTCGCTGAGGAGCATCGCCGCAAGCGGCACCGCCAGGGCTAAGGGGCGGCTTGCCAATACCGCCCCGGCAAACAGCGCGCTGGCGGCGAGCGGCGAGAAATTCGGGGCGTGCGGCGCCAAGCGCGCAACCACGTCGAGCGCCACGAGGCTCAGCGCCAGCGCGAGTTCAGTCGCGGGCGGCGCTTGGCCGCCCAGCGCGCATCGGAGCCTTGCCATCAGAGCCATCGCGATCATTTCCTTTCCTGCATCGTGAAGCGCCAGAACACCACGTCCAGCGGCTGCACGTCATGGACAGCGAAGCTCTTATCAGCATAGCTCGTGTTGACCCAGAGCTGCCAGTTTTTCTTACCCCCGCCCTCGTTGGCGGTGTCATCGATCTGAGTGAGAAACGCGGAGGCGCCGCTGCCGGTATAGCCGAAGCCTATTCCATGCGGGCGGCTCTTGGCCGTGTTCATCACATCGAGCACCGTGCTGCCCTTCGTCCAGGGAAGGCCGGTGATGGTCTTGATCACTCCGTCGCCATAGTCGATGACCAGGCGAACGGTTGCGCTTTGCGCCTGCGCCCGATCGCCCGCCGCAGCAGCGAACGAGAAGGCCGCTAGCAGAATCGCGGCGGCGCGACGGGTGAGTGGATTGCAGCGGCATGTTGCCATCATCGAATTTCCCTTGATTGGTGCAGATCGAAACGGCAACTCGGTCTGCATCGAGTGCGTCGCGCGATAGTTCCACTCACGCGATGCGCTCTAATACGATCCCCACATGCTAACTACCCCGCGCCGCCGCCCATTCTTCGATGATGGCGGCGAGCGCGTCGAGGCCGTCGGTCAACGCCGCCGGCCCCGGCTGCAGAATGAGCGGCGATTTGATCTCGCGGAGGAAGCCCTCGCGCACGGCGGCAATGTCGGCGAAGCCTGCGCGCGCCGCGACCTTCCCCGGCACGAACTTCTTCCCGCACCAGGAGCCGACGATGATGTCAGGGTTGGCGGCGATCAGGTCCTGACTCGATACGATGCGCTCCTTGGCGTTCTTGCGCCGGGACAGCGCGGGGAATGGATCGATGCCGCCGGCAATCTCGATGAGCTCAGCGACCCAGCAGATACCGGAGATCATCGGCTCGTCCCATTCCTCGAAATAGACCCGAGGATGTCGAAAAAGCGCGGCGGCGCGCTCGCGCGCCCGCGCCAGCCGCCGCTCGAGTCCCGCCGCGAGCGCATCGGCCTTGGCCGCCGCGCCGACCAGTGCGCCGAGCGTGCGAATCATGTCGAGAATGCCGGCAACGTTGCGCTGGTTGAAGGCATGGACCGCGACGTTGCGGCGGATCAGCTCGGCGGCGAGGTCGGCCTGCAGGTCGGAGAAGGCGAGAACGAGGTCGGGTTCGAGCGCGAGGATTTTATCGAAATCGGCGGAGATAAAGGCAGAGATGCGCGGCTTTTCCCGGCGCACCCGCGCCGGGCGCACCGCATAGCCGGAGACGCCGACGATGCGCCGTTCCTCGCCGAGGAGGTAGAGCGTCTCCACGGTCTCTTCGGTGAGACAGACGATGCGCGCCGGCGGAAACATCGCGAGATTTGCTCTTGCATCGGGACGGCGGCGCCGCTGCCCTATTGGCCGGCGGCGGTGACATCACCACATGACGTGCAGGGCGGATTGTCGGAGACTGCCATGCCGGAAGCAAGCAAAGCACGCGCCGTCGGTTTCAACCATGTCGCGCTTGAGGTCGGCGATATCGACGAGGCGCTGGCCTTCTACGGCCGTCTGTTCGAGTTCAAGCTGCGTGGCAAGAGCAAGACCTCGGCGTTCATCGACCTGGGCGACCAATTCCTCGCGCTGCAGAAGGGCCGCCGGCAACCGCCCGACGACGGCCGTCATTTCGGGCTCGTGGTCGACGACAAGGACGCGGTGCGCCGCGCGCTCGCGGCCGCTGGCGTTAAGCCGTTGCCCGGTCCGTTTCTCGACTTCCTCGATCCGTGGGGCAATCGCATCGAGATCATCGGCTATGACAATATTCAGTTCACCAAGGCGCCGCACGTGCTGCGCGGAATGGGGCTCGCGCATCTCGCCAAGACCGCCAAGGCGATCAAGGAGCTCAAGGACAAGGGCATGGCACCGAGCTGAAGCGGCGCTCTTGAAGCTGGCCGCGGAGCGAGGATTATCCCATCAGCTCCGCCGTCGCCGCGTCGAGCACCTCGATGCCGCCGGTCGCTGCTACGCGGCCGGCATCGAGCAGCACCACCGAGGTGGCGATGCGCTTCAACTCCGGTGCGTGGTGACTGACGTAAACCATGGGCACCTCATCGCGCAGCTTTTCCAGATAGGGTAAGATCTCGCGCTTACGCGGGGCGTCGAGCGAGGCGAGCGGCTCATCGAGCAGAAGGAGCCGCGGGCGCATCAGCAGCGCGCGACCGAAGGCGACGCGTTGGCGCTCACCGCCGGAGAGTTTTCCCGGCCGCCGATCGAGCAGGTGGCCGATGTCGAGCAAATCGAGGATACGCGCCGTTTCGGCGCCGTCGCGGGCGAGGCCGCACATGCGCCGGCCGTAGTCGAGGTTCGCGGCCACGCTCAAATGCGGGAACAGCCGGCCTTCCTGAAAGACATAGCCGATGCGACGGCGGTGCGCCGACACGTCGATCCGTGCGGCGGAGTCGAACAGCACGGTGTCGTCGAGCCGGATGCGACCCCGGTCAGGCGCGATCAGCCCGGCGATCATGTTGACGAGCGTCGTCTTGCCCGCGCCCGAGGCGCCGAACAAGGCGGTCACGCCGCCCGCGGTCTTGAAGCGCACCGTAAGCGCAAAGTCGCCCAGCCGCTTCTCCACGTCGATGGCCAGCATGCTTATTCCCCGTGGAAGCGCGTGCCGGCGCGGCGCGCGAGCCATTCGGCCACGATCAGCGCCGCCAGCGAGATCACAATCGCCACCAGCACCAGCCGGCCTGCCGCAGCGTCGCCGCCGGGGATTTGGGTGAACGTATAGATGGCCGCGGAAATGGTCTGGGTCTCGCCCGGAATGTTGGAGACGAAGGTGATGGTTGCGCCGAACTCGCCGAGCGCCTTGGCGAAGCAGAGCACCATGCCTGCGATGACCCCTGGCATCGCCAGCGGTAATGTGACGGTGAGGAACACCCAAAAGCGGTCGGCGCCGAGCGTGGCGGCGGCATCCTCGAGCTTGCGGTCGATGGCTTCGATCGCGAGCCGGATCGGACGCACCAGCAGCGGGAACCCCATCACGCCGCAGGAGAGCGCCGCCCCGGTCCAGCGGAATGAGAACACGATGCCGAAGTGATCGGCGAGAAACGCGCCGATCGGGCCGCGGCGGCCGAAGGAGATCAAGAGCAAATAGCCGGTGACGACCGGCGGCAGGACCAGCGGCATGTGGACGAGCCCGTCGAGCAGCGCCTTGCCCCAGAACTGCTTGCGCGCGAGCAGCCAAGCCAGCGCAAGCCCGAACGGCAGCGCGACCGCGGTGGCGACGAGCGCGATCTTCAGCGACAGGTGGACCGCGACCCATTCTTCGGGGGAGAGCTCGAGCATGCCTGATCACGCACGCGCGTCGATCAGGCCGAGGGCAAGGAAAAAAGCAATGACGCGATGGAGCATGTCGCCCGCGCGAGGGTTGCGTGCGCCGTCGTGCGACGGCACCCGTTTGTAGGGAAACGGCCAACCCGGAAGCGCCGTTCCGGGACAAAAGGCGCGCTTACGGCGCACCATGGGCCGCGGTCGAAGATTAGCAGCGTTATGCGCGATGGCAAAGGCGACCCGTCAGCGCATGGTGCCTCGGACTTGACCGAGGCGCGTTTGCTTTGGATCACTATTGGGGCGGCAAATTCGATCTGCTCCCTAAACGGGAAGGGAAGCTGAGGTGCAGCACGTTGCATGGTTGACTGGGAGCGCATGACCGAGATAGCCCCGCTGGAAGGTGAGTACGACTACATCATCGTCGGCGCCGGCTCGGCAGGTTGCCTGCTGGCGAACCGTCTCTCCGCCGATCCGGCGATGCGCGTCCTGCTGCTCGAAGCCGGCGGCGACGACAGCTGGATCTGGTTCCACATCCCGGTCGGCTATCTGTTCGCCATCGGCAATCCGCGCGCGGACTGGATGTTCAAGACCGAGCCGGAGGAAGGGCTCAACGGCCGCAGCCTCAACTATCCGCGCGGCAAAGTGATCGGCGGCTCCTCCTCGATCAACGCCATGATCTACATGCGCGGCCAAGCCGCCGATTACGATCACTGGCGCCAGCTCGGGCTCACCGGCTGGGGTTCCGACGACGTGCTGCCGTTCTTCCGGCGGCATGAGGATCATTTTCTCGGCGAGAGCGAGGCGCACGGGGTCGGCGGCGAACTGCGCATCGAGGCGCCGCGCGTGCGCTGGGACATCCTCGATGCGTTCTGCGCGGCGGCGGAGGAGGCCGGCATCAAGCGCATTCCCGATTTCAACACCGGCGATAACGAAGGCAGTTGCGTCTTCCACGTCAACCAAAAGCGCGGCCGGCGCTGGTCCGCGGCACGCGCCTTTCTCAAGCCGGTGCTCAAGCGCCCCAATCTGCGCCTCGAGGTCAACTGCCTCGTCGAAAAGGTTGAATTCGACGGCACGCGCGCGATCGGTGTGCGGTGGCGCCAGAACGGCGCAACCCGGTCCGCGCGCGCTCGCGGGGAGGTGATTCTGGCGGCCGGCTCGATCGGCTCGGTGCAGATCCTCAAGCTTTCAGGCGTCGGCGGCGCCGACGAGCTCAAGCGCCTCGGCATTCCGGTCGTGTTCGACAAGCCCGGCGTCGGCGAGAACCTGCAGGACCATCTGCAGCTGCGGCTTATCTATAAGATCGCGGGCGCCAAGACGCTGAACGAAGCCTATCGCTCGCGCCTTGGCCGCGCCCGCATGGGACTCGACTACGCGCTGTTCCGCCGCGGTCCGCTCACCATGGCGCCCTCGCAGCTCGGGCTATTCACGCGCTCGGATGCGACGCGCGAACGCGCCAACATCCAGTTCCACGTGCAGCCGCTCTCCCTCGACAAATTCGGCGACCCGCTGCACGAATTTCCCGCGCTCACGGCGAGCGTGTGCAACCTGCAGCCGGCGAGCCGCGGTTTCGTGCGGCTGCGTTCGGCCGAGGCAGCCGACAAGCCGGCGATCAAGCCGAACTATCTGTCCACCGACGAAGACCGCCGCGTGGCGGCCGATTGTATCCGCCTCACTCGCAGGATCGTTGCGCAGCCCGCGCTCGCGAGATACAAGCCTGCCGAGTATCTGCCGGGCAGCCGCGTGGGCGACGACGACGCGGCGCTGATCAAGGCCGCCGGCGACATCGGCACCACCATCTTTCATCCCGTCGGAACCGCGAAGATGGGCCGCCCCAGCGATGCCATGGCGGTGGTCGACGAGCGGCTGCGCGTCATCGGGCTCGAGCGGGTGCGCGTGGTCGATGCCTCGGTCATGCCGACCATTACCTCGGGCAATACCAACGCGCCGACCATGATGATCGCGGAGAAGGGTGCGGCGATGATCCGTCAGGACCGGCTGGCGTAACTGGCGGCCGCTTCACATCGGACGGGCCTGACGAAGCGCCACGCGTTTTGCCGGGACAACCTCGGCCCGCGCTGCTGCGCTGCGCATGATACCGGACAGCATCGCGTAGACTTCGGTCCACGCCGATGCGACCGCGGGCGTCCACGCGCGGCCGAGACCTTGCTCCAGCGTCCATAACAGCGCAGCGCCCACGGAATCGTACTGCGCATCGGTGACGCCATAGCCGGCGTGACGGCGCCCGAGATCTTCCACCTTCGACGCCAGCCCATCGAGATTATCGAGCCCGTTGATCGCAAAGCTCAATGTCTGTAGCAGCTTTTTGCGTTGTGCGACCATCTCGGTCGCGCGGAACAGCTTGCGTGTGGCGGGATCGATCTCGAACAGCCGGCGATAGAACATGTCGGCTGCCGCCTCGGCCATGGGAGCCACTTGGTCCCAAGTGTCCCGCACGAGCCGCTTCTGGTCGGGGGTCATCGTGATAATCTTTCCTCGTGAGCAGTGCGCCGGAACTCCGGTACGTAGTTGAAAATCTAGAGTCTGGTTTTGGGAAGCTTTATCGACATCGCGACGATCCTGCTTCGCCCCAAGTTCCCTAAGGCAAAGATATGTGGCCGTTGGTCTGCTCGACATACACTTCGATGACGGAGCGGATGATGGACGCGACATCAATCCACTCCAGTTCGAGGCTGACCCGCCCGTCCGGAAAATGAAAAATGTAAGCGTTCTGCTCCTCCGCTTCGGCCTCCAGTAGCCGAATCAACGTTTGGACGGCAGCCTCAAGCGCGGCCGTCTCAACAACGTTCATAATATCTTGGCCCCTGCCGGACAGATGCGTCGCCATGCCCCCAGCTTGGACGAGAAAATTATCATGCGATGTCTCGCCGACGCGGCTGTGGCTGCCGCGTCAGTAGACCAACGGAAGGTCTTGGATCTGTTGGCCCGGCGCGTCGGTCGACACCGGCGTTGCGGGTTGCTCGGCAGGCGTCCGCCACGCTGCGACGAGAGGCATGGCCGCCGCCAGACTCAAGGCGGCCGCCACGAAAGCGACAGTGAGGGTACGGGTGACTTCGCGCATGAGAATCTCCATCAAGCCGCCGGACGGGTGCCCGGAGGCATCTGAGGGGTGATTAGCCACGGCCGCGGCGAAAGACTTGAAGGGGAGGTAGAGTTGACCTGGATTTCCTTGGAGAGTTTCTGGAGATTTCCTGAAAATGGTATGATCGGACCTCTTTTGGGGGGTGCCCACGGCTCAAAAGCTAAAGTCGGTCGGTCCTAACGGACGATGCGCAACTGTTTCGAGCAGCGGCGGGCAACCGAAATTTTGACATCGGCCGCCGCGAAAAGGACAGGCAACAAAAGAGTTCAAATCGGCGGCCTTTGTCGCGGCGAACGCACGATCCGGACGCACTGGCGCCCCTATGCGCCGCTCGGAGGGACAAATGTGGGCAAATTACATGCGCAAGCTCGTCACCCGGATCAAGGCGATCCTGGTGACGCCCCAGACGGAATGGAAAGTCATCGAGCAGGAGCACGACACGCTGTTCGACCTGTTGATCAGCTATGTCGCAATCCTCGCCGCCATCCCGGAGATCGCCCACTTCATCGGCCAGTCGTTTGTCGGCGGCTATACCCCGGTCGTGCCGAATCTCCTGCGCGCGGTCGTCGTCTATCTCATTACTTTCGCCATGGTCTACATCATCGCCGGGGTGATCGATCTGCTTGCGCCGCGCTTCGGCGCCGAGAAGAATTTCGCCAATGCCGTCAAGTTGTCGGCCTATTCGCACACGCCGCTCTGGCTCGCCGGCATATTCCTGCTCGTCCCCGGCCTGAACTTCCTGTTGATCTTGGGTCTTTACGGCTTCTATTTGCTCTGGATCGGCTTGCCCATGCTGATGAAGGTACCGCAGGAGAAGGCGCTGCCCTACGCGGCCGCGGTTACCGCCTGCGCGCTCATTCCGGCGGTCGTTCTGGCGCTGATTTAGCCATGCCCGGCGACGATCCCGTAAAGGCGGACATTGAGATCGAATCCATACTCACGTGCCCGCGCTGTGGACATCAATCCGTTGAGCAGATGCCGATTGATGCCTGCCGATTCTTTTATACCTGCGCGGGCTGCGGCGCGCCGCTCAAGCCGCTGCCGGGGGACTGCTGCGTGTTCTGTTCCTACGGCACGGTGCCGTGTCCGCCAGTGCAGGCGGGCCGGCGCTGTTCGTAAGCCGCAAAAAATCGCGATGACAAAACCCGATGGTGAGCTTCCCCCTATTCTCAGCCGCAAGCGCGCTCGCGAGTCGTCGGTTTTCGATCCCATGGCGCTGCTGCGCGAAGCGCGGCGCCAGAAAGGTTTGGCGGCGCTCGATGTCCCGCCGGTTTGCATCCTCGATCCCGACGGCGACGTCGTCCGTTACCTCAAGGCGAGTGGCAAGGCTCATCCCTTTCCGGCTTGGCCCTGTTACCACACCGAGCTTCACACCTTTGAGTTGGCCGGGGAAAACGTCGGCATCATTGGGTGCGCCGTCGGCGCGCCTTTCGCCGTCCTGGTAGCGGAAGAGTTGTTTGCCTGCGGCTGCCGCTTTCTGCTCAGTCTCACCTCGGCGGGTCAAATCGTTCCGGTCGGCGTGCCGCCTTACTTCGTCGTCATCGAACGCGCGCTCAGGGACGAGGGGACAAGCTACCATTATGCCGCGCCCGCGGAGTTCGCCGAGGCTGATGCGCGCCTCGTCGCGAGTGCCATGGAGGCCCTTGCGCGCGAAGGACTGCGCGTCTTCGCCGGAGCGACGTGGACGACCGACGCGCCGTTCCGGGAAACGGCGGCAGCAATCGCGCACGCGCGCGCGGCGGGCGTGCTGGCGGTCGAAATGGAGGCGGCGGCGCTCTATGCCTTCGCCCGGGCACGCGCCGCGCCGGTGCTGTGTTTGGCCCATGTGACCAACGCCATGGGCCGCGGGCAGCAGGATTTCGAAAAAGGCGAAGCCGACGGCACGGCCGAGGCGCTCAAGATCATGCAAGCCATCATCAAGGCCGTTCGCTCGCGGTAGGCGATGCGATTGCCTCGCTGCCGGTCAGGACGGCAACCCAGCAGCGCGCCGCTCCGGCAGCCCATCTTGCAACGCGCCCCTTGAACCGCGCGGCTCTGGACGCATTGCAGCCCGGAGCGGTAAAATCGCCATGATGGGCCGGTTGTTGCGCAAATCCGCGACGCTGATTGCGATCTACGCGCTTGCACTGCAAGCGCTGCTCTGGGGCTTTGCGCCCGCGGGCCATTTCGGGTTCGATCCGTTCGCCGTCATCTGCATGAGCGATGGTTCGGGAGACCACCAGCCCGCGCCGGTGCAACACCGCAGCGACTGCGATGCGTGCCTCGCCGCGTGCAGCGGCTCACCGGCTCTTCTTCCTGCAGATGCGGCGTTCGCGGCGATCCTCTTTGTGCGGCCGCCGGACCGTCTGGCGGTCTTGTCCGCACCGCTGTCATTGCAACCGCGGCATCAGCCGCAGGCATCGCGCGCGCCTCCGATTGCATCCTGACCCGGGCGCCTACGGCGCTCGTCGTGCATGTCGACCGCAGTCAAATCTGTGGTCGACCATTCCATTTGGTCAGGAGGCTAGAAATGCGCCCTGTCGTTTTTTTCTTCATCGCGGCGGTCGGGTTGGCCGTCAGCACTGCGAGCGCGGGCGAGTACAAGGCCGGCTCGCTCGAGATTTCCGATCCATGGTCGCGCGCCACGCCGAAAGGGTCGAGCGTTGCCGCCGGCTACATGACGATCAAGAACAGCGGGTCGACGCCCGATCGGCTGATCAGCGGATCGTCCGACGTCGCCCCCAAATTCGAAGTGCATGAGATGAAGATGGAGGACGGCATCGCCAAAATGCGGCCGGTGAAAGGCGGATTGGAAATCAAGCCCGGCGAGACGGTCGAGCTCAAGCCCGGTTCGCTCCACGTCATGTTTGTCGGCCTGAAGAAACCGCTCAGCGCGGGCGACCAGGTCAAGGCGACGCTCGTCTTCGAAAAGGCCGGCAGCGTGAACGTCGACTACGATGTGCGCGCGATGGGCTCACAACCCGCCGGCGCCATGCCCGGCATGAAGCATTAATCACGCGCTCCACTCGGATCGTCAGTTGCGGAGGTTGCCATGCGCATCGCTCGAGTAGTTGCCGCGAGTGCGGCCATAGCTCTGTCAGCTCTCGACGCGTTCGGAGAGTCCCCTCAGATCGCCGCCGTCTCGGGGCGCGATCAACTCGCCTTGTACGATCTCGCGAACGGCACGGAGCTCGCGCGATTCGATGCTCCGGGGGGATCGAGCGATCTCCTCGCGCTGGGCAGCGGAATCGCGCTGTCGAACCATACTGCCGGCAATGAAGTCGTCCTCATCGACCTTAAAGGTCGCAAAGAAATCGGCCGGCTGCCCTCGTCTTCGCTCGGGGGCGTGCGACCCGTTCACCTCTATCTGAGTCCGGCCGTCGAGGAGCGGCAATTTGCCGTCGTTCTCAACGACGGCAACGAGCGCGGCACGCCCAAGGGCGAGCGCCCGAAGGATTCTACGTTGCTGCTGATCGACGCGGTGCAATCGAGTCCGACATTCTTGAAGCCCCTCGGCGAGACGCGCCTGGGCATCGGCCATCACAAAGTCGGCTTCTCGATGAAGCGGCCGCGATTGGCGGTCTCCAACATCTCCGATTGCTCGGATGTCGTGTCGGTTTTCGATTATGCGAATCCTTCCGACATCAAGCTCGTCAAGACGTTTTCGGCGGCCGATCTCGGCTACGATGGCTCCACCCCGCTCAAGACCTGCGATGAGACGGGAAAAGTCGGGCTGATGCTGTCGCCGCACGGCACCGGCACATCGGCGGCGACCGGCCGCGTCTATCACTTCCTGACCGGCACCGGTCAGATCGCCGCCTTCGACATCGACGCCGACGTCCCGACGGTCAAGCTGATGCAGACGGCCGGGACCGGCGGCGCCTCGGTCAAGGACCTACCCGGTGGGCGCTTCATGGTGGTGCCGCAGCGCGGTCCACGCGAAGTGCATCAAAAGGCCGACGGATCGGTTTGCCAGGTCGGGCAATTGGCGGTGATCGACGCCGTTGCCGAAAAGGTCGCCGCGCAGGTGCCAGTGTTTTACGAGGCGACCTGCCGCAGCTCGATTGTAGGCACGCCGCATGAACGCGCGGCGTTGCAGTACGCGATGCCGGCGCCCGACGGCAAAACGGTCTTCGTCGAGATCGGCACGCTCTATGGGCCGCCGAACGTGCCGGCGGAATCCCGCTTCGTCGCCGTGTTCGACCTGACCGACCCGTACAGGCCGGTCCAGCTGCCCTCGATTTCGGTTGGCGCCGGTAACGATACCCGAGAGCACGCCCTGACCGGCGATGGCGCCTTGCTTGTGGTTACCAACAGCTTGGAAAACTCCGTTTCGGTCATCGACGTCAGATCGCGGCAAGTCGTGCGCACGATCCCGACGGTCACCAGACCATACCGCGTCGTCACCTTTTCTGAGGCGATCGGGCCGTCAAAGCCGGCGGGTCCGGCCACGCTCGAGCAGAAATAATAGTTCGCACCGACGAGGATGACCAACATGAGCAGACAGCTGACACTCCAAGCCGCCCTGATCTTGTTTCTTTCGGCAGGACCAAGCGCCGCCTGCGATCCGGAGGAGATGATCAACGAGCTTCGCGCGCAATGCAGGGATGCAATCACCTCGGCCGTGGCGCTGATCGATCCCCTCAAGCCGGCGCTCGCCGCGCCCGATCGCAACACCGTTGAAAGCAAGGTCAAGGAAGCGACCGCGCTGTGCAACTCGGACAAGTACAGCGACGGCTACACGGTGACCGCAAAGCTCGCGCGTTTCATCGGCCATCTGGAGGCGCGTAGCGGGATTGCGCCTCAACTCTGAATTCGCCGTCCCGGCGAATGCGCCGATGGTCGTGATGCATCTCTTGACCCCTGCATGCGTCAAATGCGCCCGCGCGCTGTTCAAGCCTCGCCGTGCGCTCTAGAACTGGGCGTGGAAGCGTGCCGCAAACGTGTTCACCGGACCGCGGTCGGTGTTGTAGGCGGGGTTGGTGATGAACTGGTAATCGAAGCTGACGCGCATGTCGGAGGGAAGCGCGTAGCTGTAATAGGCCTCGAAGATCTTCTCGAGCCCGGGATTTGGCAGCTGTCCGTCGCCGATGAGGATGCCCAGGCCGCCGGCGTTGAGAAACGCTTGGTGCACGCCGCTAATGCCATTGACGACACCGGCGATACCGACGGTATCGTCCGGCCGGCCCCAGTTCTTGCCGTTGATCGAGACGCCGCCCGAGACCGTCCGGTCGATGTCGGTGAAGTCCCACGGCTCGATGTTGCCGTCGGACCAGCCGGCGCGGGCGAACACGCCGACCGTTTCCGAGATTTGCTGCTCCAGGTTCATGCTGACACCGGGGCGGCTGGTATAGTTTCTCACCGCGATGATATCGGCGGGCTCACCGGTGATCTGGGCGAGCGTGATGGCGTCCTGGAATCGTCCCGCCCGGCCGCGGTTGACGAATCCGGTGACCTTGAGCTTGCCGGGCTGACCCCACAACTCGTAGCGCTTCTCGATTTCCGCGACCACCGCGTACTGCTGAAAGGTCGGGTCGAGGGAGCCGCCGTTGACACTGCCGCCGCCGGCGGGAGTCGCCGACAAGTCGAAGATGCCCGCGCGCACGGCCCAGGAGCCCTGGTACCACTCGCCGGCGAAGCCATAGGTGTAGCCCCAGCCATCGCCGGCGTAGTCGAACGTACCGGCGTTGATCATCGACCAGTTCAGAAAGTCGGTCTTCGGACTGTTGGCATATTTGTTGGTATCGAAGATGTCGACGATCGCGAACTTTCCGATCGTCAGCACCAGGCGGTTCTCCGTGCGCGTCCCGGCGAATTGGCTGATATCAGCGTCGACCTTCTCGACGTCGCCGCCTAGATTGATCGTCTGCCGGAGGAATCCGCGCTGCATGCGGAAGTAGGGATAGGATGACCCGAGCTTGTAGGACTCGCCGCTCGGAAATCCGGCGACGCCGTGCGTGTCCGCGAAGCCGAAACCTTGATCGATCTCCGGGCTGAGCCACAGCTCGGCCCCTTGCCACAACCGTATGCCGGCATAGAGCGTCGTGTCGAACGTTTCGCGGCCGAGCCCGCTGCCGGGCAGGCTGTTGAGGCCCGCATAGGGGGATCGGATCGCCGGGTAGCCTTGCCACACGAACGTGGTTTGACCGTGAAAGTTCACCAGGTCCAGCTCGGGTGTGGGCAGCCCGGTCGAGCCGCCGTTTACGTTCGTCCCGCCGCCGCCGAAGCGATAGTTCAGCG
>DASSGH010000113.1:0-103091 GCA_035693615.1 Xanthobacteraceae bacterium | reverse complement strand
GGCTAAGAAGTCTAAAGGAAAGAAAAAGAGAAGGCGGTCGCGCTAATCCTGCGCGATGGATAGGCGAACGCTTCCGACCAACGTCAAGCGGACGTCGGTTGTGCGTCGCGTCCCCCCTATGCGCATATCGCCGCGGCTTGTCGCGGCCCCCGGACTTGAAGGCGCCGTCTGTGCTTTTGAATTGGCACCGGAAGCGTTACCGATCATCGTGGAGGAGGTCTCCGGCCGGTCGATGACGTTGGCGCCGGGAGACGTCTTTCTTGCGACACCTGGCCATCGCGAGTCGACCCGCTGGGTGGTCGGCGGGATACCGAAGCGCGGTCTCGTTGCAGGACGCAGCTACTGGGTGCTTGCCGAGAGTGGCGTGGTTGGCGATCTGGTCGGAGGCACCCCGTCCACAAAGACGCACCTCGGGCAGGCGAAATATCTTGGCGCTGTTTCAGGCGGCGACGGCAAACTCATCAACATCCGGGAGTTCGCCGCTCCTAACGCTTCCGGTTTGGCCGATCGCGGGGCGCCGGTTTTTCTCGTTCTCGGTACGTCGGCGGAGGTCGGCAAGACGACCGCGGGTCTGACCGTGCTGCGAGCACTGCTACAGAAGGGGCATGCCACGGTGATCGCATTGAAGGCCACGGGTACCTCCGGGATCACGGAAATCGCGGCATATCACGACTATGGGGCTACGCACGCTTTCGACTGCGTCGATTTTGGCCTGCCCACGACCTATCCAGCGAACCGCGGCGGCATTGTCGACGTATTCGATAGAGCGCTCGATACTTGCCTTTCGATACCCGCCGACGCGGTTTTGATCGAATGCGGCGGCGACATGCTGGGCGCCAATGTCCCAGTGTTTCTCAAGCGCCTCAAACGCAGACGTTCTCGCCCGAAGGTCATCCTCGCGGCAGCGGATGCGCTCGGCGCCCTAGGCGCAACGCGAATGCTGAAGGAGATGGGATTAACGACAAGCCTGATCACAGGGCCCTGTACCGATACACACGCGCTGCGTCGGCGTACCGAGGACCTGTGCAGGATACCTGCCCTAAACATGGCCGGGAGAGCCAGCGAGGGAGTGCCGCTCTAAACGACTATCGGGGCATCAGCCGCTTCGCGCCCTGATGCGTGCGCTCAGCGCCCAGAAAAAGGGAAACAACGTAATTTCTATGTCTTGGCAAGTCTGAGCGAAGTCGTTGCGGAGTTCCTCGCTGGTCGGATAGTTCTTTATGATTTCAAACGTAGCGCCATTTTCCAGCGTTCGCAGCGACAACAGGTTACCCCATTCGTCCTGCCCTGACACCGTGCTGCGGCCTTCGACAAAAACCTGATCAATCATCAGAATCGTCGCTCCAGGCTCAAGCCGCGACGCAAAATGCGAGAGAAATTCCTGCCGCCGCTCCTTGCCCACGTGTGACCACCACATGTGCGCCATGCCGGCGTCGAAGCTCGATCCGAATTTGGGAAGGGTGAATCCGTCGGCCACGCGCAACTTGACGTGCGGGCCGAGATGCCGATTTGCCGCGATCGCCAGCATCTCGGGGTTATAGTCGGTTGCGGTGATTTCTTTCGCAACGGCCGCCGCAGCTTCGGTCCAGTATCCGGTGCCGGCTGCCACCTCCAGGATCGTTCTATTTCGCACACGCTCGACGAGCCACGATTTCAGACGTGTGAGATCATGCTCCCGTTCCGGAACCTCGTAGAACTTGTCGTATTCCGGGGCGCGATCGCGATAATAAATCTCCATCGCTGTTCCTGCGTGGGGAGAGCTCAAACCAGAAGGCTGGCGGCATAGTTGATGAGGCCGACGTTGCCTTTCAGAAGATCGTCGCGCGTCATCTCGTAAAAGTAGTTGGGCGTAACGCCGAAATCTTCGACGTCATTGCCGATCTGCGGCCCGACCCGCTGCGAACGCCGGAATGCAACTCGCAGTTCAGTGCCTTTGGGCAACCCCCGGAACGGAGAATTTGCGGCGTTCTTGTAATATTTGCGAATCTCCGTATGCGTCCTCACATTGGCGCCGCCGCCGCCGGTGACGTTGTCGACCCCGAGAATTTTTCCACCGTGATCCTGGAATCCAGCCGCAAAGAACTCGGTAGCACTGTACGAGACGGCGTTCGTTATCACGATTGTCGGGCCCGGATATCGATGTCCGATCGCGTTTAAGGCGTCTTGATCATGAGAGGGAAAACTCGCGGAGTACATCGCGCCAGTTTCCATCGATCGTTGAATGGACTCAATCCAGGGCGACAGTCCGCGTGGGCCCAGAAGCAGATTGGACCTCTGCAGCCGGCATAACCGGAGAGTGCGCGTGGTGTTGATGAAATATAATCGCTGCGGGACGACCGGCCGATCCGGAGAGATGAGCGGCAGTAGGCTTTCGGCGGCCAAACTCGAACCCCCGCCGTTGTCGCGAACGTCGATAATCAAGCCGTTCTGGGGCAGATGCGTAAGGAGCCTAATGAACTCCGAAACCAGCTCGGCCGGATGGTCTACCTCGAAGGAAAAGATCCGGATATATCCGAATTTGCCATGCGGCGTGCGGACCACTCTGGCCCGAAAGATGTCCGGCATGCACGACTTCGTGCCCTTGAGATGGGAGCACGGGTCAGAGGCGGCAGCGATCTTCTTCTCGGCATCCACAACGTCCTGCGCAAACAAGAACTTGGAAATCTGACGCATGTACTCCGCTTTGGTAGAACGACTCCGCCGCTTGACCACTGCGGCTCCTAAAGGAAATTCGGTAACCACCCAGTCGAACCGAATTTCCTGTTCTCGACCGCGACGCGTACGATAACGCACCACGACCCATTCCTCGTCGGGCAAAGGCACCGTGTTAAGGGGACGCGCAGTGAGATTGAGCAAACCGTGCGCGTGCCGCGCTGCAGGGCTGTTGGCGCCACTTTGCGCGCCCGCCATCTCCACGGCGCGGGAAATCGGAATGCCGTTCCAATACAGAACTTCAACTCCCTTGCGAAAGCTTGATTTCGCGAAGCCAGGGGCAATCTTCGTGACGATGTACCTGCGACGGCCACGATCGAAATAGGATTCGACCTTGAAGGGAAGCCACGCTTGCGCGTCGTTGTAGGGCGCGGGTAGCACATAATTCGTATGCAGGTCACATACTGACGCGAAAATATTTGTCATCTCCGCATGAAAAGGCCCGTCACCCTTGATCAGTGGAAGCCGCTGCCGAAGCCGTCTAAGACTCTGCAAAGGGTCGACCGCGTACATCGCACGCTTGAGCGGAAGATGAGCATAAAAGCCTTCGAGCAGCATTATTGCCTGATCGACAATGTGCGCGCGCTGCCGTGCGGTCAGCGCTTTGGCCTGGGACACGAACTGACCGACTCCGATGCCGGCTCTAAATAACGCCCGGACAGCCTTATGGGTTTTTTGCAGGACAGCAGCCGGAATTAAGCGACGAGGGCGAGCATTCGGCGCCGTCGCGCCCCGACGACGTTTTGCCTGTCTTGATCGCCGCGGCCGCTCCCCCCGGTCGCGACCCGACTGGCGCGTCTTGCGTCTGGCCATTGGCGTGTTCCCTCCCGGTTGAACAACACCGTTCGACGATGGCTTATTCGCCGCTGCGCCTGTTAGTCGATCGACACTCCCGCAAACTCGACGACCTTGCGCCATTTCTCCGTTTCGTCGGCAATCAACTTGCCCAGCTCGGGCGGGCTCATCGGCATCGGCTCACCGCCTAGCTCCGCAAAACGGGCTAGCACTTTGGGATCAGCAAGGGCGGTGTTGATCGCGCGATTGAGCACGATGGGGACTTCAGGCGGGACGCCCTTCGGCGCGACGACGCCATACCAAACACCCGCTTGGTAGCCGGGCACGGTCTCGGCAATCGCCGGGATGTCGGGCAGTGACTTCCAGCGCTTTTCCGAAGTGACACCGAGACCGCGAAGCTGGCCCGAGCGGACGAGTTCGATCGACCCCGTCAAATTATCGAATAGCACATGGACCTTGCCTGTCATGAGATCAGGATAAACGGCAGACGAGCCGCGATATGGCACGTGTACCATCTCGATGTGAGTCATAGCCTTAAACAGCTCGCCGGAGAGATGGACGGTCGTACCGTTGCCGGACGAGGCCATCATGATTTTTCCGGGATGGGCCTTGGCGTAATCGATGAACTCCTGAACGGTCTTGGTCGGCAGCGATGGTGGAACCAGCATCAAGTTGGTGAGCCGCATCACGCCGGCGACGGGAATGGTGTCGCGCAGGAAGTCGAACGGCAGTTTCTTGTAGAGCGACGTCGCAATGGCATTGTTCGGCCCCATGAATAACAGCGTGTAGCCGTCCGGCGGAGCGTTGATGAGCGCTTGCGCGGCGATACTTCCACCCATCCCGGTGCGATTTTCCACGATGAATTGCTGGCCAAAATACTGCGATAGCCATTCGGCCAGGGCGCGGGCGACGACGTCGGTGCCCCCGCCGGCAGCGAGGCCGACCAGCATACGCACCGGCTGGCGGGGATAGTCGGCGGATGCTGCCGGCGCCGCCGAAGCAACTAGCACTCCAGCAAGGACAATGAGTGATCGGACGAGTCTGAACATATGTCTCACATTCGGACGGCCGGCTGTAGCATATGTGAATTTGCTCACTTTAGCCCTTATGAGCAAGCCTGCTCCGCCGCGGAACGCGATCCAGGGCAGCTTCGCGAGGCAGCTCCCATCGTTTCATACCGGCACTTCGTGAGGCAGCTCACACCCGTGCTGCCTGGGCAGGCGTAGGATGCAGCTGCTTTTGGCACGGCGTTTCGGCTGCTGGTAGCTATCCGCCCAGCCGTTTGCGAAACGTCCGTCGCTGACCTTGCTTCGCAGTGCGCAGCCATGACTTCGCTGCGAGCAGCCGAGCTCATCGCGCGCACCAGCATCGCGTTAGGCTGGCGCAACGCCATATGGAGGCGATGATGCAAACGGACGCGACATCTTGGGAAGTAGATAGCTTGATCGCAAGCGATCGTGTCGAAGGAACGCCGGTGCGTAGCGCCGAGGGCACCATGATCGGCACGATCGAACGAATCATAATCGACAAGACGAGCGGCAATGTCAGCTGCGCAGTTCTGAGCTTCAACGGCTCTGTTCGCACGGGGCGGGACCGTCTCGCTATCCCATGGCATGGTCTGACCTACGATCGCACAACCGCGAGCTATAACCTTGGCCTCGTCGAAAACGACCTCATCGCGCTCTGCCGAGTATCCGGGATGGATTCGCGAAACCGCGGCGCAAAAACCGAGCGTGGCGTTAACAGAGGGGTTTATTGGGGAATTGCCGAGACTTGGTGAACCGCGACGGAGCGAGCGGCCGCTTGGGCCTGAAGTACTGCCGGATCGAAACCAGGCCTGGAAGCGGTTTGTGAGCTTGGGAATAAGCGCACCCATTCCATGCAAAAGCGCAACAATGGTATAGTTTTACGAGGCGGCGGGGAGAAGGGTACTGTGCAGACGATTGCAGAGTGGCTGGCATCACTCGGGCTCGCCGAGTACGCGCAGCGCTTTGCCGAACATCACGTCGATGTCAGTGTACTTCCTGATCTCACAGATCAGGACCTTATAGAACTCGGGCTTTCGCTTGGGCATCGCCGCAAGTTGTTGCGCGCGATCGCAGAGCTAGATGGGCCGCCTCTTGCGCCGGCCGAAGCACCGGCCGAACCGGTGCCGCGGGACGAAGCCGAGCGACGTCAGCTTGCGGTGATGTTTTGCGACCTGCCCGGGTCGGCAGCGCTGTCTGCGCGCCTGGACCCGGAAGACATGTGGGGCGTCTTTGCCGCCTATCATGCCTGCGTCGATGAGGTCGTCGGCCGTCATCACGGAATGGTTGCGCGCTACATGGACGAAGGCGTGCTCGCCTATTTCGGCTATCCGCGCGCGCAAGAGGATGATGCCGAACAGGCGGTGCGCGCCGGACTTGCGCTGGTCGATGCCGTAGCGAATCTCAAGACCAGCCTCGAGGCTCCGCTCCAGGTGCGCATCGGCATTGCCACCGGCACCGTCGTCGTAAGCGAGCTCGTGATCGATGACACCCCGGCGGAACAGGCGGTGATCGGCGAGACGCCGAACCTGGCCGCGCGCCTGCAAACGCTGGCAGAGCCGGGGACGGTGTTGATCTGCTCGCAGACGCGCCAGCTCACGGGAGGGCACTTCAATTACGGCGATCTGGGCGCCGTTGCGCTCAGAGGCTGGGTCGAGCCGGTGCCGGTTTGGCAGGTGCTGGGGCCGAGTGGCGTCGCCAGCCGTTTCGAGGCGATGCACAAGACCAAGCTGCCGCAGCTATTCGGGCGTGACGAGGAGATCGAGCTCCTCTTGCGGCGCTGGCGGTACGTCACGCAGGGCGAAGGTCGAATGGTCTTGCTGATGGGCGAGCCGGGGATCGGCAAGTCGCACATCACGCTGGCGTTCGAGGAGCGGCTGCAGAGCGAGCCGCACAGCACCTTGCGCTATTTCTGCTCGGCGCACCACACCAACAGTGCCCTGTTCCCCTTCATCGGCCAAGTTGAACGTGCCGCCGGGTTTGAACGCGGCGACTCGCCAACGCAGAAGTTAGCGAAACTTGAAGCTCTCGTTGCGCAATCCGCCGTCGATCCGGAACGCGTCGCAGTCCTGGCCAATCTCTTGGCAATACCGGTTGACGACCGGTTCCGATTACAAGAGCTGAGTCCACAAAAACGCAAGGAGAAGACGTTTGCGGCGTTGTTGGCTCAGCTCGACCGGTCGGCGGCGCGACAACCCGTTTTCACGATTTTCGAGGATATCCACTGGATCGACCCGACCTCGCTGGAGCTGCTCGCCGCGATGGTCGAGCAAGTCCCGCGGCTTCGGGTGCTGCTGCTCCTCACGACCAGGTCGGAATTTACGCCGCCCTGGCCCAGTTACCCGCATACGACCACCATCCCGCTCACGCGTCTCGACCGGCGCGCCGGCGCCGCATTGGTCGAGCGGGTGACCGGCGGCAAGACACTGCCGAAGGAGGTGACGGACGAGATTCTCGCTCGCACCGACGGCATACCCTTGTTCATCGAGGAACTGACCAAGACGGTCCTGGAGAGCGGGCTGCTGCGCGAATCCGATGGGCGGTACGTGCTCGAGGGTCCGCTGCCGGCCCTGGCCATTCCGACGACATTGCGAGCGTCGTTGATGGCCCGGCTTGATCGGCTGGCGCTCGTCCGCGAAGTGGCGCAGATCGGCGCCGTCGCCGGCCGCGACTTTCACTACGAGTTGCTGCACGCGGTTGCCGGAATGTCGAGGGAGAAGCTAGACGATGCGCTTGGGCAGCTGGTGCGGTCGGAGTTGATTTTCCGGCGCGGCGAGAGCCCACACGCGGTTTACACCTTCAAGCATGCGCTAGTACGCGATGCCGCGTATGCGAGCCTCCTGAAAAGCCGCCGCGCGCATCTGCACGCCGCCATTGCGAATGCGCTCGAGCAACAGTTCCCCGATCTTGCGCAAACCCAACCCGAAACTCTGGCCCACCATCTCACGGAAGCCGGGGTGATCGAAAAGGCGACCGGATATTGGCTCCAGGCCGGCAAGAATGCAGCGCAGCGCTCCGCCAATCTCGAGGCCATCGCGCATGTGCGGCGAGGCATCGAGCTCACAGGCCGCTTGCCCGCCGACAAGAGCCGGGACAGGTCCGAGCTTGATTTTCAGCTTGTCTTGGGGCCGTGTCTCATCGCAACGCAGGGGCCGGCCGCCAATACCGCGGTCGCCACCTTTGGCCGCGCCCGTGAGCTGTGCGAGCGGCTCGGAGAACCGCCCGAGTCTGTTCAGGTGAGATTCTGGCTCGCCACCGTGAACGTCGTGCGGGGCGAGCTGCCGCAGGCGCTCGAAGCCGTCGAGGGCTTGCCGAGCGCCGCCGAGGCGCGCGGCAACCGGGGCGCGTTGCTCAACGTGATCCGCGGGCGGGCGATGATTCTCATGTTCATGGGCCGTATCGTGGAGGCGCGAGTGGAGCTCGAGCGCGCCGTCACGATGTTCGGCGCAAGCGAGGAGGCAGACCGACTGGCGGCGCGCGCCGCCGGTCAGGACGCCGGCGTGGCCATGCTGGCGCTCAACGCGTGGGTGTTCTGGCTTCTCGGCCGGGTCGACGAGGCGGTGACGCGCATGTCCGCCGCGCTTGAACGCGCCGAGGCCGTGCAGCATGCGCACACCCACGCTTACGCGTGGTATTACGCCTCGGTTCTGCATGCTCTGCGCGGAGAGCCGGCGATCGCCCAGACCTACGCAGAGCGTTGCCTCGCCATATCGGAGCAACACGGTTTCCGCCAATGGCTCGGACTGGCGCGCGCGATCCAACGCGTTTGCGGGGCCATGCTGGATGCTTCGGCGGGCCGGCTCGACGAGGTGAAGATTGCGCTCGATGAGTACCAACGCGCCGGTTATCAGCTCGGTGTCACGGCACAGTTCGTGCTGCTGTGCCCCGCCTTGCTGCTGCGCAACGAGTCCGAAGCGGCGCTGGAGTTGATCGATCACGGGCTCGCGATCGTCAGCCGCAACAGCGAACGATTTTTCGAGGCGGAGCTGTATCGGCTGAAGGCTCGCGCGTTGCTCATGCGCGGTGCCTCGGAGGCCGAGGCGGAGGCTTTGCTCCAGCAGGCTTTGCAGACAGCGCGCAGCCAGCAGGCAAGATCTCTCGAGCTTCGCGCCGCGACCGATCTCGCCAGGCTTTGGAGCAATCAAGGCAAACGGGTCGAGGCGCGCGAGCTTCTTTCATCCGTTTACAGCGGCTTCACGGAGGGCTTCGACACGCAGGATCTCAAGGATGCGAATACGCTCGTCGGCGCTGTTTCTTGATCTCCTCTCTTTTCTCGTCGCGTAGCTTTTCTCCAATGATTCGAAGCGTGCCATACGGTTTTGGACCGCCGCAGGCCTTATACGCGTTGACTGCGTCCTGTGCCGCGATCCGACCGTTCTCTCGCCCGGCCTCAAGATTCTTGTGAGACCACTCGTAGGTGATATGGCTGCTTGTCGGAATCCCGACGATCGTGCCTTTGAAAGCTTTCGCCGGGTTTTCGTGTTGATCTAACAGGATGCGGTATAGGAAGATCTTCACATCGTCTTCGCCCACCGTCGCGGCAAACAGCTGGCACAGATTGGCCAGCGCATCGTGCAAGTCTCTTGGTGCGCGAACTTGGTCGGCGTCGACGATTCGACTGATCCATATCTCATCGAGGGGGGAGTCTGGAGGATGATGGTGGTCTTCCAGCAAGTCCTTGAAATTGACCGTATCCTTCAGAGCTCCTTCGCAATAGATAGAGCCGTCGATCTCTACGGTCTCTTCGACCAGCGGGAGCGCCGAGCAGGCGCACAGACTTTGCGGGGTAATCCGTTTGTATCTGTTGTGACTCGGCGGCGGGGGATCTCGATTCGAGAATAACTGAATGTCCTGCCTCGATAGGTTCCAGGCATTGTGAAAGATGTAGGGCTTGTCGTCGTGTTTCAGGTGGCCGAACTTGATGTCGCTTAGGAACTTGCTGTCCGGATAGTAAAGCCTGGCCAAGCCGGTGATGTCGGACTTGAACACCATACCCATCCACAAACGCACCGCGGGGTTCACCGCCAAGACATCATTGAGGACCCATCGGTTAAAATCCCCTTCGCTGAACTTCATCCGCCTCGAGAAGGCCATCCCTCTCAGAGCCGACATGGTGTGCATGAATGATTTCATGATTTCTCTAGGCAAAACTACATTTTTGTAATTTCTCGGTTCGAGCAAATAATCCAACATGGCCTCGGCATTGCCGGCCCAATCCGGTGCAAATACCGTGTTCATCGGAAAACTTTGGAAAGATTTATTGTCGCGAAATATTCCGCGGAAGAAATTGTAGGTTTCCTCGATTTCGTGGTTTTGCTTAGCCTGGTTATAGAGAATCCCGACCCAGGCGCCGATGCACGACAGCGCCCATATGTCGCTCGGCCGAGTGAATTTTATATGGTTGGCTGCGAGACCCTCTAGTACGCCAATGTGCAGGCCTGCCGCCGGGCCACCGCCGGCGAGGCAGATCGCTCGCTTGAACGGCCTTCGTTTCCCGTTTTGCTCCACGAATTCCGGGACCGTAACCTCCTTCGGTGTATCCTTCGCGTCGGTCGGAGTGTTCATGTGCATTCCCCCAGAGTTGTGGACCCAGTGACCAAATAGTCTCGTTACGAGATTTCGAATGCGAAGGCAGTCGATCTGGACAGCCATTCCAAATCGCCTTGCAAGCCTCTGCGGTTCTCCCAGAAGTTGCATCGTACCGCCGCGGTCGGCCGGGTCAATGACCTTGCCAATTCGCATTGGCTATCGTGCCAAGGTCGGCGCATCGCGATCACCACGGCGCCACGCTGGGGCGATGCTCGACGAAGTCCGCGCCGCCCTGCAGCTCTCGATTGATGACGTCATGAATGAACGCAACATCGTCGACGACGGCGAAATGGGCGCCTTCGCGGATATGGACCTGAAGGCGTGAATTGGTGAAACGTCCCCAGCCCAGCGCGTGCTCGCGCGATACGTAGGGATCCCCCTTTGCCGCGAAGCACGTGATCGGAATTTCCCATGGGGGTTCGCGCACAAACCGGTAGTTGGTCGCCATTTGAAATTCGGCGCGCACGACTGGCAGTATCAACTGCCGCAATTTGGGGTGGCTGAGAAGCTCTTCCGTCGCTCGAATATTGAAATGCCGAATGAGCTCGGCGAACACGTCATCCGGCTGCGCATAGGCGGGAAGGCTGATGCGGAATTCCGCCAGCTTTAGCAAATCGTGCATCACACGTCGTTCGAAACCACCCTGGTCAGCGATCCGATCGGGCGGCCGCGCCCCCGAGACGAAGAGGTGGCTGGGACGGGCGGGCGTCGTCCGAATGAGGTGGCGTGCGGTCTCGTACATGGTCAAGGCGCCCAGGCAATGACCAAAGAACGCGAACGGCCGGTCGAGCAGGTCTTGCATTGCCGGCACAAGCTGCTCGACAAACTCCTTCATATCGGCAACCGGTGTTTCGGTGATACGGCCGAGGCGGCCGGGTGGCTCGATTGCCACCACCTCGATCGCCGGATCGATGAACCGCGCCCAGGTTCGATAAACCGCGGAGCCGCCGCCGGCGAACGGAAAGCAAAACAGGCGAGCTCGGGGAGCCGCTCTTGCGCCCACAATCACCAGCCAACCGCCGGCGTGAGCCTTTGGGTGTCGGACGATTGCGGCTGGTTGGTCTTCTTCGCGGACAATTGCTGCCGAGGCGAGCGGCCCATTGCGGAGGCCATGTGCGCGCTGCACCACAATTTCTTCGGGCAGACTGACGTCGTCGCTCGTCACGCCCGCTGTCCAAACGCGAGCGGAGGGTTCAGGCTGAACCGGCCGCGCTACTGCGACGTCCTCGCCCGGCATCACCTGCGGCAGGATGTCCTCTGCGATTTCCTCGATGCTCGGCCCCTGGATCAACGTGACGGTCGAGATCTTGACGCCGATCAAGGCTTCGAGCCGGTTCGCAAGCGTCACCGACATCAGGGAATCGAGACCCAATTCGCGCAGCGGGCGAGCCGGTTCGATCACGTCGGTGATGCCCAACGTCTTCATCGCCTGCTGCCGCACCACGCCGACGAGTAATTCACGGCGTCTCTCCCGCGGCGCCTCGTGCAGCTGCCGCCTGATTGCCGCAGCGTCCATGCCAGGCGCTGTGGTCGCAGCCGCGCCCGCGTGCGATGTTTGACCGCGAGAATTACCTTTTCCTGCGGTAACTACTGGCCTCAACGCCTCCGCCGGTAATGGCTTCAGTGAGAGTCCTTCGATCGCCGCTGCGAAGCGGCCGCCGTCGTCATAGATGGTGATGTCGACCGTGACGATTTCCCCGTCGCCGTATGCCCGTTGCCGATGCACGCCGTGCACCCAAACCTCCCGAGCGCGAACGTCGGCGCAGCGGAAGCGCTCGATGCCGACCGGCAAGTAAAGGCACCGCGACTCTTGGGCGGCGCGCGTGAAATCGCCCTGCGCGTCGATGAGCGCTGGGTAGAGATGCAGGCAGGCATCGAGCAGCGCCGGATGCAGCCCCGCCTGCCCCTCCGACGAGAGGTGCGCAGGCAGCCGAACACGCGTCAGGACTTCGCCGTTGCCTCGTTGCAGTGTCTCGATGGCGCGAAAAGATGCGCCGTATTCCAACCCCGAGGCGCGCAGATTTTCGTAATAGCCGTCGACCTCGATGGAACTGATGCATCGTTGCCGGAGCTGATCGAGCTGGAGCCGGCCGGGCTGAGCATTCCGTTCCGAGGCTTCCTTGCGGGCGACGCCCAGCATATGCGTTCGCCACGTGTCGCCGCCATTTGTCCCGATGCTGGTGACGCGAAACTCCGCAGTCGAATCGTCGAGCGGCGTGAGGATCGTTTGCACGATGCGTTCGCCGCTCTCCGGCAGGACCATTGCCTCGCGGTATTGCAGGTTGGCGATCTCGACTGCGTCGGACGCAAAGTGTTGGCGTGCGGCCTCGCGCAAGGCGGTGAGGCCCACCGTCGTGGGCAGCACCGGCATCCCGTAGATGCGATGGTCGGCGAGATAAGCAAAACGTTGCAAGCTATAGGTGCTTTCGAACTGGGTATCCGGCATGGCCGAGCGCAAGCGCGCTCCGGTTAGGCCATCGGAGTGGGATCTCATCATGCGCATTGGCGCGTCGGCTTCTATCCAGAACCGGCGGTGCTCGAAAGGGTAGGTCGGCAGCGGCACGCGACGACCACATGGTCGATTGAATCCGTCCCAATCGACGGCATAGCCGCGACGATAAAGCTCGCCCAGGCTCGTCAACATCGCGTTCAATTCGCTTCCTCTGCTGAGCGAGCCGAGCCATGCCTTGGCGTTTTCATTCACGCATTGCCGGGCAAAGGCGAGCAAGGTGCGGCCCGGGCCGATTTCGAGGAAATCGAAAACACCGGTTTCATCCAACGCCCGCACGCCGTCGGCAAAACGCACGGGGTGAAGCGCGTGGTCGCGCCAATATTTCGCATCCGGCGGTCCCGACATTGGCGTCGCCGTAACCGTGGACAGCCAGGGGATTTTCGGCGGCTGGCCTTGGACAGCAGCGGCGATACGCCCGAACTTGGCCGCGGCGTTGCGCATCAACGGAGAATGGAAGGCGTGAGAAACCGCCAGCAATCGGCATCCGATGCCGAGACTTTCAAAATGTGCAACGAGGGCCGTAACCGCCGCGCGCGCGCCGGAGATAACCGTGTTCTCCGGCGCATTCAGCGCGGCGATAGCGATGCGCTTCTGCTCAAATTGCTGCATCGCCGCTGCGACGGTTTCTTGATTCGCGAAAATGGCGGCCATGGCGCCATCGCGTGGCAAACCTTGCATGAGGCACGCACGTGGCACGAGGAGGTCCAGGACTTGCTCCAGCGTATAGACGCCTGCGCTGTAGGCTGCCGCAAACTCGCCGACGCTGTGTCCCAAGACCACATTCGGGACGATTCCCCAGGACCGCCACAGCGCAACGAGGCCGGCCTGGACCGCGAACAGCGCCGGTTGCGTATAGGCGGTGTCGTCGATCAGTGAATCCGCATCGTCGCCGAGGAGCACGTCTCTGAGCGGCCGTCCCAAACGGTTGCCGACGATCTCCGCGCAGCGATCGACCTCTTCTTGGAACACCGGATGGTGACGATAGAGTTCGGCGCCCATCCGCGCGTATTGCGACGCCTGTCCGGAGAACAGAAAAGCCAGCCGGCGCTTCCCGGCGAATTGAGGCAGGGCGTCCGTGGCTCGAGCGAGGAGTGCTTCTCGTAGTCGTTCTTTGGAGTCGACAACGGCGGCAAAACGCGCAGAAAAATGCGCTCGTCCGCTGGTGCTGGTAAAGCAAATGTCCGGCAACTGCGATTCTTCGCGCGTAAGCCACGCCAGGTGGCGCTCGACCGACGCACGCAATGCGGCTGGCGTCCTCGCCGAGAGCGCGAACAAGCCAGGACCCGCCGCATGCGCAACCGCAGTCGCCGGGGGCGGCTCTTCGAGCACGACGAAAGCATTGGTGCCGCCGAGCCCGAGTGAATTGACCGCGGCGCGACGAGGATGACCGCCTGCGGGCCACTCGCGACACTGGGTATTGACGAAGAACGGACTCGCGGCGAAGTCGATCTTCGGGTTGGGAGTGCGGAAGTTGAGGCTCGGCGGGATTTTTCCGTGCTTCAATGCCAGCGCGGTCTTGATCAGGGCGGCAAGTCCCGCAGTTTGTTCCAGGTGTCCGATGTTACTTTTGACCGAGCCGATCGCGCAGAAGCCCCGCCGGTCCGTTTTGGTGCGGAACGCGCGGGTCAATGCGTCGATCTCCAGCGGATCGCCGACCACGGTGCCCGTGCCATGGCATTCGACGTAACCAAGCTCGTCCGGCGAGACGTCGGCGATGAGCAAAGCCTCGATCATCGCCCGCGCCTGCCCTGCCGCGCTCGAGGCCGTGTAACTCACCTTGCCGGCGCCGTCGTTGTTGATCGCCGATCCTTTGATCACCGCGTAGATGTGATTGCCGTCAGCGCGAGCGGCGGCGAGATCCTTGAGCAGGATCGCGCCGACGCCGCTGCCGAAGATTGTGCCCTGTGCGTCGGCATCGAACGCACGGCAATGTCCGTCGGGCGATAGGATACCCCCTTTCACGCTGGTATAGCCGACGCGCTGCGGCACGCGCACGGTGGCGGCTCCCGCCAGCGCCATGTCGCATTCGCCTGCGAGAATCGCCTGGCACGCGAGGTGCACGGCAACCAGCGACGTCGAGCAGGCAGTCTGCACGTTGATGCTCGGCCCGGTCAGATTGAGCTTGTAGGAGATGCGCGTGCTTGAAAAATCCTTGTCGTTGCCGAGGTGCGCGAGGTTGCCCGTGCCGCCCGGCAGGTCCGCCCGGAAGGGCAGCCGATCGAGCAGATAGCTGGTCACCACCCCGCCCAGCCCCGTGAAGACCCCGATCGGCCTCGCCGAATCCCCGACCCGTTCCCCCGCATCCTCGAAGCTCTCCCAGGCGACTTCCAGCAGCAGCCGCTGCTGCGGATCCATGAGCCGCGCTTCCTCAGGCGAGTACTCGAAGAAGGCCGCATCGAATTGGTCGATGTCCGGCAGCAAAGCGGCGGCCTTGACATAGGACGGATCGCGCAACAGCTCGGCTGGCACTCCCGCCGACAGGAGCTCTTCATCGCGCAGCGCGCTGATCGATTCCACGCCGGCGCAGAGATTTTGCCAAAACGCCGAGGCATCGCCAGCGCCGGGGAAGCGGCAGGCGATGCCGACAATCGCAACACCGGCGGAATTGTTGCCGCCCATCATCTCCTCTTCGTCCGCGCCCGCCTGGTCTGAGCTCGTTTGACCGCGGCCGTGACCGTGTGATCCTCCCGCCGCTCCAGCTCCGGAAAGAACGCCTGCTGATAGGCTCGCACCAGATCGTCCACTGACCGGACGCTGGTAATCGACACCAGCTTGGCAAATGGATCCACACCGAGCTGCGCTTCCAATTCGGCCACCAGCAACGCCAAATCGAGCGAGCTGAGGCCGAGCGTTGCGCTGAGCTTTTCGTTGCCGGACAGGTGGCCGACCTCTCCGGCGCGCTCTGCCAAGAGCGCGCGGATACGCTCGTGCACAATGGTTTCGATTTGGCCGAGCGTCGGCGTGGTCAGCACGTGATGCCTCCATCGACCACGAGCGTTTGTCCGGTGATGAAGGACGCTTGGTCGGAGGTGAGAAAGTGAACGGCGTTCGCGATCTCATCTATGCGCGCGACACGACCGAGCGGCGTGCGCCGAGCGATGCGCTTCTTCTCTGCGTCAGGGAGGTTGCTGACCATGTCGCTCTCGAAGTAACCGGGAGCGACCGAATTGACCCTGATCTGACGCGGACCGAGCTCGCGTGCAAGGCTGCGCGTCAAGCCGTCGAGCGCCGCTTTGGTGGCACTGTAGACGGCCACGCCCGCACGCCCGCGGATAGCGTGCACCGAGGACACGTTGACGATGCATCCCGCGCCCTGGCGCAGCATGAATCGCGAACACGCCTGCGTCAGCACCAGAGCAGCCGTGAGATTGACTTCGATCGCCTCGACGATGTCGCGCATGCGCATGGTCGGCAGAATGCCTTCCATTGCGATGCCGGCGTTGTTGACGAGTACGTCGATGCGGCCCAGCTGCTCGCCCGCTTCCTTCACGAAGGCGCGCAACTCCTCATGATCGCGTCCGTCCACTGCACGCCAGTGGAAATTCCGGCGTTTACGCGAGCGCAACGTATCGGAGATGAAGCTTGTCTTCGTCCGACTCAGCGTCGCTACGCCGTACTGCCGCTCGAGGAATCCTGAGACCAGCTCGGCCCCCAGGCCGCGGCTCCCTCCGCTAACCAGCGCGACCCTTCTGGCCTGTGGCATGCCCCTCGTGCCTCACGCCCACATTACGACCCGACGTCTGCCGTGTGGCGCCGGATCGATGCTGGACCTCGTGATTTCTTGTAGCGCGCACCGTGGTGGTCCTCGACGACCACGTCGATCACGGCAGGAACCTTGTAGCGCTCGAGTCGTGCGTGACAGAATTGGCGCACGCGCCGTTTGAGCGCGTCGGGTTCCTCCGGAACGAGCGGGGTGATCTTGGCTGCGACGAGCTCGCCGGTGACCGCGTTCGGCACGCCGCGCACCGTGACGTCCTTGACGTTGTCGATTTGCAGCAGAACGTTCTCGACCTCGGTCGGGTGCACTTTCTCGCCGCCGACATTGATCAGCTCCGACTTGCGTCCGAGAATACGAATGTACTCGCCATCGGTTTCGACCAAATCCTGCGTGTTGAACCAGCCGTCAGCCTCGAATGGTGACGGCGCGTTGAGATATCCCAGCATCGCGCTCGGCGACCTGATCCAGAGCACGCCGGCAACGATCTTGTGCTCAAAGCCGGTCCCGAGCTTGAGCCAGACTGAACCGGACTCGCGCGATCGGGTCGGCAGGATGCCGAGTTCCGACAATCCGTAGGTTTGCTTGAACCGCACCCACGGCAAAGCCTCGCGTACCGCCGCGAGGGTGGTTGGGGGCATCGGCTCGGTCCCGTAGGTGATGATCTCGAGCGAGGAAAGATCGTGACGCCGTATGGCGTCGGCAATCAGCAGCATCCGCAGGAAGGTTGGGGTCGTTGGCAGCAGCTGAACGCGGTGCATTTCGATGGCGGCGCACACCGCGTCTGGATGCCGCTCGGGCGTGGTGACAACGGTCCCACCATGACACAGCGCATGCGCAAGCGTGTTGATTCCGCCGATGTGGTCGAGAAGGAGAAAGACGAGCGTGCGATAGGCCGGCCGCGGTTGTTCGAACTTCGCCAATAGCCGATGAAAATCGAGGACCGAAGCCTTGCTCTGCCCGGTCGAGCCCGAGCTGAACAGAATGAGACCGGGGGTCTCGCGCTGCTTGAGCTCCCGCAGCAGCGGGTGGCTCACGGCATGATCGAGGGCGGCGGCGTGCCAGGAATTGTCGCCGTTGAAGCAAACGGCGAATTGCACCTGCGCCAGCTTCATCAGTTCATTCCAGCGGGGCGCGCTTGCGGTCGCCAGCGGGACGATGATGTTACGGTTCAGGAGACCCGCCAGAAGCAAGGCGCACAGGTTCGGCGAATAGTCGCCGCAGATTGCAAGTGTGTCGCCGGGTTTGACCCCACGTTGCGCCAATTCGCGGAGCCAAGCATCGCAGCCGTCGCAGAGCTGGTGAAATGACCAACTTTCATTGCTTCCGATCAGCGCCGGCCGATCCCCCCACGATCGCAAACGCTCACTCAACCAATGACGGCTCATGAGTGCCCCGCCGTGACCCTGCGCCGCCAGTCAAAGGCTTACCAAGCGCTACCCTCCGCCTGGTTTGCGCGCGCTCGCCGCCTTCGCAGGATAGCCTCCATGACTTGCATCATTTGAACGGCATGCATCACCCGGGCCGCTTGCATCGAGTCCATCGATTGCAAGCACTCCTGGAGCTTATCCATGTCGATCGACCCGTCCGGCCGCTCATCTTCGCCGTTCGAAGGGCGAGAATCGAACGGCTCACGGAAATTTCCATATTGCCCCTTCGACGATACTCCGTTTTGGGCAAAAAATTCACAGGCTCTATGAGTCTGGTAAGCCACTTCCGACATCGCCTCGAGCCAGTCATGCCATAGCTCGCCAAACATCATGGCAAAGCGAATGCCGGACTCGGGAATATCACCGTCCGACGAATGCGGCCGCGCGTCGTCGAAGAACATTGAGACACCCCCGTCTGCAACTGCGCGGCGCGCCCGTGCGGACGGTCTCACGCCACCGATTGCGCTGCAAACATTGCACAATTCCTAATATATGTCCACGGCTCACAATCGTATGAGTAGCATCCGCGTCACTGCATCTTGCACACGACCGATCCGATCGGATGCGCAGTGGCGAGCGCCGCAACGTAGCCCGGCGCGGCAGCGAGGCGAAGAACCGACCAGCTTTGGGCAACGGCTTGATCGCCGTCCCACGCCGCGAGGCGCGGTCTGCCGACCTGATCAAGATCGAACTCTATGCGGGCAAGGTTGGCCGCCAAGCTGACGCCCAGCGCTTTCACCGTTGCCTCCTTGTGCGTCCACAAGGCAAAGAACGCATCGCGCTGGGCCGTTCCCCGCAAATCGTTCAAGGCTCTGCGTTCCGCCGGTGCAAAATAGGTTTGCGCAATGTCGATGGCCCGCGGCAGGTCACGGAGCTGCTCTACATCGATCCCGATTGGCTGATCGAGCCGCACTGCGAGCATGCAGCAATCACTGCTGTGCGAAACGCTGAACTGGAGCGCGGGACCATTCAGCTGCGGAACCAAAGATGGCTTGCCATTCCGGTTGCGAGCAAAGCTGAGTGTCGCGGCGCCTGCTTTCGCATACTCGGAGAGTATCTGGCGCACCCTGCCATGCGCCTGGATGAAACGCACCCGATCATGCTCGAACGCGAACTGCGCGGAGCGCGCCCGCTCCTCTCGGCTCAATAGTGGCAACAAGGAAGCCGTTACTCCCGGGTCGTCGACGAGGCGTGCTGTCCACACGTGGATTTCGCCGACGGCCAAGCCCGCACGATCTGCCCCGCGAGGTCTCATATCGCCCGCCTCGCGTGTGACGTCGGCGCGAATGCGAGCAAATCTTGAACGATCTCCCGGGCGAGAGCCGCCGGGGCAACCGAGAAATAAAAATGTCCTCCAGGGAAAACGCAGGTTCGAAATTTTCCGCGGGTGAGGCTTCGCCATGACTGGAGTGAGCCGGAACGCTCAAGGTCGTCGGCGCCGCCGAACGCGGAGATCGGACAGGCGATGTGATCCCCTGGATCAATTGCATATGCCTCCACGAGTGCAAGATCCGCTCTCAACGCGGGCAGTAGCGCGGCAACGAGCTCCGGACACTGCATGACTGCTGCCGGCGTGCCGCCAAATTCGTCCAGAATGGCGAGCAGATCGTCGTCCGAGCGCGGGCGCGCCGGGCGATGATCGGCGGAGGCGAACTCGGGCCTCCCTCGCCCGGAAACGAATAGATGCACGGCACTGCGGCCATCGGCCGAGCGAAGTCGCCGGGCGGCTTCGTAAGCCACGCAGCTCCCGACGCTGTGGCCGAAGAAAGCAAACGGCACTCCCATGAGCGGCTTGAGTGCATCGGTGAGCTGCTCGATCAGGGCGTTCATCGCGCTCAACGGCGCCTCGGTGAATCGCGCGGCACGTCCCGGCAACTCCACGGGACAGAAATCGATCTCGGGAGGCATGAAGCCCCGCAGCGGCCGATAGAACGCCGCAGTGCCCCCAGCGTGGGGAAAACAAAACACGCGGCAGCGAACCGCCGCGCCTTCAGTTCGAAACGGTACCCACCTGTCGAGCGTCATTGCGGGTCGTGCTCAGCGGCCGGCCTGAGCGGCGGCTGGAAGGAACCGCCCCCAAAAGTGACCCCGTCTCGAACCGCCCTCAATGCCGGCGTCAAGTTGCGGCGCTCGGCAGCGCACGCTAGAGCTTTCAGCGCGCAAGGATGGAGGAGAGTACGTGCCGACATTCAAGGCAATTGTAATCGAAAAGAGCGACGGCGGGCAAAACGTTCGTCTCGGCGATTTCGACGAAGCAAATCTGATGGACGGCGATGTCACCATCCGCGTCGAATGGTCGACGGTGAATTATAAAGATGGACTCGCGCTCACCGGCAAGGCGCCGGTCGTTCGGCGTTTCCCAATGATTCCCGGGATTGATCTCGCCGGCACGGTCGAATCCTCCTCGCATCCGCAGTGGAAGCGGGGCGACCGGGTGATCGTCAATGGTTGGGGACTGGGCGAAACCCATCTCGGCGGCTACGCGGAAAAGGCGAGGGTCAAGGGCGATTGGCTGGTGCGTTTGCCGGAGCGCAATAGCGCGCGTGGTGCGATGGCGATCGGAACCGCCGGGTACACCGCCATGCTGGCGGTGATGGCGCTCGAGCGGCATGGCGTTACGCCGCGACACGGACCGGTGATCGTCACCGGGGCGGCCGGAGGATTGGGTTCGATCGCGGTCGCGCTGCTCGCTAATCTCGGCTTTGCGGTCCACGCCTCGACCGGCCGTCCGGCCGAAGCGGATTACCTGAGAGAGCTGGGCGCGCGCGAGATTATCGAGCGCAAGGAGCTTACCGGCGACCCCAGGCCGCTCGGCAAAGAACGATGGGCTGGCGGCATCGATAGCGTGGGGTCGACCACATTGGCCAATGTACTGTCGATGACGCGCTATGGCGGCGCGGTCGCCGCTTGTGGTTTGGCCGGCGGAATGGATCTTCCGGCGACGGTCGCGCCGTTCATTCTGCGCGGAGTGTCGCTCATCGGCATCGATTCCGTGATGTGTCCGCTCGAACGGCGACGCGAGGCCTGGAAGCGATTGGCGTCCGATCTCGACGCCGGCAAACTCGCCGCCGTGACGCGTGAAATCGATCTGTCCGACGTCATCGAGGCCGGCCGGCAGATCCTCGAAGGAGGGGTACGCGGGCGGATCGTGGTGAAAATCGCCTAAAGCCAGCGAACGAGGCGAGGGAGTCGCACGGAGCTAGCCTCACCCGCCCCGCCCGCCATCCGCCCCGCGCCCTTTTCCGTCGGCGCCGGCGGAGAGACGTTCGAATCGAATGAGCGAGAAATGGCCGAGCGGCGGCATCGGGCGGCGCTCGATCAAACGCACGCCGCGGTGGCGCTCGGCCCACTGCGCCAACCGCTGCCAGCGGAATTCCGGCCGCCAGCCGAGCCGCCGCGCGAGCGGCGCAAAGCTTTGCTCGAACAGGCGCCGCGGCCCCGCCTCGGCGCCGAGATGGTTGACCAGGATGATCTCGCCGCCCGGCTTGGTGACGCGGGCAAACTCGTCGAGGGCCGCCACCGGGTCAGGCACCGTGGTGATGACGTATTGCGCGACCACCGCGTCGAAGAAGGCATCGCGAAAACCGAGATGCTGCGCATCCATCACCGCCAGCGCCTCGACATGGGCGAGCCCCTGGGAAAGCACCCGCTCGTGCGCCCTGCGCAACATAGGCTCGCTGTAGTCGACGCCGACGATGCGCTGCGTGGGGGCATAATCGGTAAGCGAAATGCCGGTGCCGATGCCGACATCGAGGATGCGCCCGCCGAGGCGCTCGGCCGCCGCGATCGAGGCCTTGCGGCCGGCGTCGAACACGGCGCCGAACACGAGATCATAGACCGGCGCCCAGCGCGCATAAGCTTTGGCAACCGTATCGATGTCGATCTCGCCCGCCATCGCCCCCGCCGCGTCAACTCACGTTCCGTACCAGGCCGGGCATGACGACAAGAGCATTGATACTAAGCGCCCGAGGCCACACGCGCCTCCCGCACGGGCGGGACGCGAGTCGCTGCGACCGCGCTTTGGATAAAGCCGCCGCCGAGCACGCGCGCCTGACCTTCGGCCGCGTCGTAGAACACGCAAGCCTGGCCCGGCGATACGCCGTCCTCGCCCTCGAGCAGGTCCACTTCCACGCCGTGCGCTCCCCGGCTCAGCCAGGCCGGCTGCGGCGGGCGCGTCGAGCGCACCTTTACGAACACCTCGTGCCAGCCGGCGCATAGCGCATGATCGATGGTGTGCTCGCCCAGCCAATTGACCTCGCGCAGGCGCATCCGGCTGGTGCGCAGCGCCTCGCGCGGCCCCACGACCACGCGGCGCGTCGGCGCATCGAGCCGCACGACATAAAGCGGATGCTTGGCGGCGATGCCGAGCCCGCGGCGCTGCCCCACGGTGAAATGGATGATGCCGGAATGCCGGCCCAGCACGTGGCCGTCGAGATCGACGATGTCGCCGGGCTCCGCCGCCCCGGGCTTGAGCCGCTCGATCACCTCCGTGTAGCGGCCGGAGGGCACGAAGCAGATGTCCTGGCTGTCGTGCTTGTCGGCGACCGCGAGGCCGAACCGGCGGGCGAGGGCCCGCGTTTCCGCCTTGGTCTTGTCGCCCAACGGAAAGCGCAGCACCTCGAGTTGCTCGCGCTTGGTGGCAAACAGGAAGTAGCTCTGGTCGCGCTCCTCTTCGCGCGCGCGGTAGAGCGCTCGCCCACCGCCTGGCAGCGGCCGCGACGCGACGTAATGGCCGGTCGCGAGCACGCTCGCACCGAGCTCGCGCGCGGTCGAAAGAAGGTCGCGGAATTTGATCGACTGGTTGCACTCGATGCACGGCACCGGCGTCTCGCCCGCCACATAGCTCTCGGCGAAATGGTCGATCACCATTTCCTTGAACCGGCTCTCGTAGTCGAGCACGTAGTGGGGAATGCCGATCCGTTCCGCGACCGCGCGCGCGTCGTAGACGTCTTGCCCGGCGCAACAGGCGCCCTTGCGATGGGTGGCGGCTCCATGGTCGTAGAGTTGCAGCGTGACGCCGATGACGTCGTAGCCATCGGCCTTGAGCAGCGCCGCGGTAACAGAGGAATCCACCCCGCCGGACATGGCGACGACCACGCGTGTGTCGCGCGGGGAGCCTTCGAGGTCGAGGCTGTTGAGCATCGCGGTTCGGTCCGGCGCAAGGAATGGCGCGGCCCTCGCCCGATAAGCCGACGGGCTCTGGTCGCGCACTATCCGCTTATTATAGGCACTTGCCGTCCGGATCGCACCCGCGCGCAAGGCCGGCGCCGGGTGCGAGCCCGCGAGGAAGCCACCCCATGCTTGGCCGGGACGCCGAGCGGCCATTTCCGAGCAAATCCCTGGAGTGCCAAGCTTTTTCCACACCGCCGGCCCCCTCGCCCTGGCCATTCGCTGGCGGCAACCGCTTGGGCTCGCCGGCGGCAGCAATGCGGCCGGATCGAGGGGAACTTAGGCAAATTTTAAGTGCCGGCCCGTACATTCCGCCTGATTGGCAGTGGTGCGTGAGATCATTGATGAGCGAGCCGCTTCGACCGCGGACCAAATACGTCATCGGGCCTGATGGCAGCCCGCTGACCATTGCCGATTTGCCGGCACCGGGCACCAAGCGCTGGGTCATCCGGCGCAAAGCCGAGGTCGTCGCCGCCGTGCGCGGCGGACTGCTGTCGCTCGAGGAAGCCTGCAGCCGCTACACCCTCACGGTCGAGGAATTCCTCTCCTGGCAGTATTCGATCGACCAGCACGGGCTCGCGGGGCTCCGCACCACCCGCATCCAGCAATACCGGCAGTGGGCCGAATTGAGCCCCGTCACCGGTTGGCGACTATAAGGCTCAGCACCAGGCTCAACAGCAGGCACGTCGCCAGCGGGACATAAAGCGTCACGTTCTCACGCTCGATGACGATGTCGCCGGGCAAGCGCCCGAGCCCGAGCTTGCTCAGGTACGGCCACAGCAGGCCGACGAGCAGGATCGCAAGTCCGAGCACGATGAGAAAGCGCGCCATCGCTCCACCTGCCGTGCTAGCTTCTCGTTTCGCATCTATGAGCACCAACCGGACTTCGCCATGACCGATGTCAAATTCAATTCCGCGCTCATCGTGGGCGCAGGTCCCGGATTGAGCGCCTCGCTCGCGCGCGCGCTCAGCGGGGAGGGAATCAAGGTGGCGCTCGCCGCGCGCAGCACCGGCGACCTCAATGCCCTCGTGAAAGAGACCGGCGCGCGGGCGTTCGCCTGCGACGCATCCGAGCGCGGCGAGGTGGAGAAGCTGTTCGCCGATGTCGATGCGTCGGTCGGCACGCCGGACATCGTGATCTACAACGCGAGCTTCCGCACCCGCGGCCCGTTCGTCGAGCTCGATCCGCTCGACGTGCAGAAATCGCTCGCGGTGACCGCCTACGGCGCCTTCCTCGTCGCGCAGCAGGCGGCGCGGCGCATGCTGCCGAAGAAGCACGGCGCGATCCTGCTCACCGGCGCGTCCGCGGGGATCAAGGGCTATCCCCAGTCGGCGCCCTTCGCCATGGGCAAGTTCGCGCTGCGGGGGCTAGCGCAAAGCATGGCGCGCGAGCTTTCGCCGCAAGGCATTCACGTCGCCCACGTGGTGGTCGACGGCGGCATCAGGAGCGCGCACCGGCCGGACCCGGCCGACAAGCCCGATAGTACGCTCGATCCCGACGCCATCGCCGAGAGCTACATGCATCTCATCCATCAGCCCCGCAGCGCCTGGGCGTGGGAGATCGAGCTGCGGCCATGGGTGGAGAAGTTCTGACGGCGGGCGAGCGACCCGAACCATGAGGCGAGCATGGCCGCCAAGGTGACGATTCCGGCGCTGCTGCAGATGAAGCGCGAGACGCGAAAGATCGTGGGCGTTGTCGCCTGGGATTATCAGATCGCGCGCATCACCGACCGCGCTGGCGTGGACATCGTCTCGGTTGGAGACTCGGTCGGCGTCAATTTGTGGGGCCACGCCAATCCGCTCGAAGTCACCCTGGATGAGATGCTGGTGGTCTGCAAGGCGGTGCGTCGCGGGGTGGAGCGCGCGCTGGTGAGCTGCGACTTTCCCTTCGGCCCCTTGCAGGAAGGAATGGAGAGCGCGCTGCGCGCCGCCATCCGCCTGGTCAAGGAAGGCGGCGCGGACATGGTCAAGCTCGACGGCGCCGCCGATTTCCCCGACACCGTGCGCGCGCTGGTCCGCGCCGGCATCCCGGTCTTCGGCCAGTTCGGCATCACCCCGCAAACGGCGCTGCGATACGGCATTCCCTACGGCGCCCAATCCGCGCCCGGCGCGCAGGCCCCGCCGGAGATGACGGCGGAGTTGGTCGAGCAGGCGAAGCTTCTCGCCGACGCCGGCGCCTCCCTCCTCGATTTCACCAATTCCGGACCGGTCGCTGGCGCCGCGGTCGTTCGCGCGGTGGGGATCCCGGTGCTGGGCGGCTTCGGCGGCGGCCCCTGGCTCGACGGGCGCATGCGCATGGCGCACGCCGCCATCGGCTACGCCGAGACGTGGATCGACTCCAAGGCCGAGAGCTACGCCAACGTCGCCAAGATCAGCTTCGAAGCGCTGAACGCGCTGATCGCCGACGTGCGCGCCGGCCGCCAGATCAAGAGCTAAGCAACCGCGGTGCTGTTGTGAATTTCTCTGAGTTGGTTGCTCAAGCCGTCCTGCTCACCCGTTCGGACGCAATCATCGCCGCCGACCGTGACGGCATCATTTGCTTCTGGAATCCTGGCGCTGAACGTATGTTCGGCCATGTGAGCGGCGAGGCGGTCGGACGTTCGCTCGACCTCATCATTCCGGAACGGTTACGGCAGCGACACTGGGATGGCTTTCGCCAGACGATGGAAACCGGCCGTAGCCGCTATGGAGAAGGTGACCTGCTCTCGGTTCCGGCCCTTCGCAAGGACGGCACGACAATCTCCGTCGAGTTCACAATTGTGCTGTTAAAGAGCGAGCCGGTCGGAGTACGTGGCATAGTTGCCATCATGCGTGACGTGACCCAGCGTTTCGAGGAAATGCGTCAGTTAAGGCGAAAGCTGGCCGAGGTCACAAAATAAGGATAGGGCGGCGCATGGTTTTCCCTACGCCCGGTCATTCAAGGCAACCGCCAAAAGCCTTGATGCGCCAAGCGCTCGACAAAGTCTCGGATTTCGGATGGCGGAGCATCACCCCACGAGCGTGCGCGTGCTTGGCGCAAAGAGCTCGTCCACCATCACTGGTTTGGTGATGATGCCCTGCGTCAGCGCATGGCGGATCAGCTCCTCGATGACATTGCGGTTCGGCGCGATGCCGTAAGGGAGCGGATCGCCGATGATCTCCATCACCCGCCGGTGCACCTCGTCGACCTCGCTCGGTTTGTCGATCTTGCCGGCCTCGAGCGCCTCGACATAGCGACGCTTGGCGCGGGTAAAAGCGTCGAAGACGTCGGCGGCGAGATCGCGATGCTTGGCGATCAGCTCGTCCTTGATCACCACCGTGTGGTTGATCGGGTAGTGGCCGCGCCGGCGCAGTGCCGAGAGCCCCGCCTCGAGCGCATCTGGAATGAGTGGCTTTACGTCCGGCGAGTTCGCCTCGACGCCGATGGCGGCGGCAAGCTCGCCGGATGCCAGCATGTCGGCGATCGTCTTGCCCTCGTCGATCGGCACCACGTTGGCGGGCGGGCGGTACTCCGCCACGTGCTCGTCGCCGGAGAGGACCCAGGTGACCTTGTTCAAGTCGACGTCGTGCTCGTCCTGCAGAACGCTGCGCGCCCACACTCCCGTGGTGACCGTGTAACCGCGGTTGACGCCGACCTTTCGGCCTTCGAGCTCTTTGGGCGTGCGGATGCCTGACTTGGCGTTCACCACGATCGCGCTGTGGTGGAAGGCGCGCACCAGGAACACCGGCACGGCGGTCATCGGCTTGCCGTGCGCCTTGGCGCAGATATAGGTGGTGATCGCCATCTCGCAGATGTCGAAATCGTTCCCCCGCACCATGCGGCGGAACGCGGCGATGAGTGGGTCGACCTCTTGGAAATCGAACGCGAAGGTGCGCGGCTTCACGCTGCCGTCCTTGAGCGCCCGGTTGTTGCCTTGGGTGCGGGTGACGGTTTTGAGCTTGAGCTCGGGCATGGGTCTATCGGCGGCTTTACTCTCTCGCGTCGTCCCCGCAGAAGCGGCGCTGGTTCACGTCGTCATTGCCGGGCAAAACGTCCTTGCGAAGAAGATGGATGCGCGGGCTTCAGCGCGTTCACGCGCGTCTTCGACGCGCTTCTGCCCGCGCATGACGTGCCGGAGAAGGCGACTTAGCATCAAGTTGTTCTTCAGACGGTCGTCTGCGCCACGCCAGGACGCGTGATGAGCGCCTCCTTGGCGGCGTCCTTGAACGCCTGCTCCGGGGGGAGCACGATCGAAGCCGAGCGCACCCGGTGGTGCGCCGGATCGACGCCGGGCGGCGTGATGTCTTTCTCTACCAGCGCCTTAGCCGCCCGCAGGAGGCGGTGGCGCGCCATGATGATGCCGTTGTCGGTGGAGACGAGGTTCTCCTTGGTGCGATCGCAGATCGGCCCCATGCTCTCCTGCAGCGACGCGTCCTGAATGGCGAAACCGGCAACGCCGCTGAAGGTCGCCCCCGCCTTCTGCGCCGCGCGATCGATCAGATAGTCGTTGTCCTTGTTCGCGAGCGGGCGATAGGTGCCGGCAACGTACTTGCAGTGCACGCCCGCCCCCTCGCGCATGGCATCGATCTCGCGCCCCGTGAGCGCCCGGACCGGGTGAAAGTCGTAGCTCCAGGCCCAGCAGTTCTCCTCGTCGATCGGAATCCAGAAGTGGCCGTGGATCGGATGGTCGCCGCGCGGCGGGATCATGGTGAAGCACGGCATCACCCAGGGCGTGATGCGCCAATAGTAATTGCCGTTCTCGGCGTTGCGGCGCGCGCCGATGTAAAGCCCGCCCGGCTGCTCCACGACCTCGAAATAAGGCTGCACGTCCGCCAGGTTGTATTCGTTGCCCTTGGCGCCCTTGAACAACGGATCGGAACCGAGGTCGCCGCGATGCAGGAAGGAGACGTGACTCGAATCGATGCCGCCTTCCATCGCTTGCAGCCAATTGCATTCCTGCAGCCGCTTGGAGATGAAGGTCTGCTCCGCCGGCACCGTCGCGAATTCCCATTCCGGCAGCGGCGGCTGCTTCTCCGGCGGGCCCATATAGGTCCACAGCACGGGCCCGCGCTTCACCAGCGGGTAAGACTTGAGCTTGATCTTCTGGCAGAAGCCGCTCTCGCGCGGCTCGGAGGGAACGTCGATGCACTGCCCGGTCACGTCATATTTCCAGCCGTGGTAGGCGCAGCGCAGCCCGGACTGCTCGTTGCGGGCGAACCACAGCGACACGCCGCGGTGGGCGCAGAACTCGTCGATCAATCCGTAGCGGCCGTCGCTATCGCGGAAGGCAAGCAGCCGTTCCGACAAAATCTTGACGCGCACCGGCGGGCAATCGTTCTCCGGCAGCTCGTCGACCAAGAGCGCCGGCAGCCAATAGGCGCGAAACATGCGGCCCATCGGCGTGCCGGGGCCGGTTTGCGTCAGGAGGTCGTTTTGTTCTTTGCGCAGCATTCGGTCTTGTCCGTGATCGGCCCGCCCGCCGGCGCACGCGCGGACCCGCATTCCGCCGCGCGGGACCTCGTTCCAGGCGCTTTCAGCCTAGGCATTCGAGCGTGCTTGGGCAAGCCGCGCCGCGGTTCAGCAGCATTCGAGACCGTCGCCGTCGAGCGCGATCAGCGCGTTTTTCATCCACGTCGGAGGAAGGTCGTCGGCGACGACCTCCTCGAGGCGCTTGAACACCTTGAAATGGTGGCGCGTGTCGGTTTGCGTCCAAAACGCGATTACCGTCTCCAGCGGCGGACATCCGGGCAGGCCACAAGCAACTTCACTGACCAGAATCGGTACGTCTTCGGCAAGCTTGAAGCGCGCGCGCGTCCACTTCTTCACGCGGTCGATCGCTTGCAGGTGGTCGGGACGCTTCTCAAAGGAGCGCAGCATCTGATGATCCGGGCATGGCATCGAGAAGGGCCAATGCCGGCCTCCCGCCATCACAAGCACCTGCCGGCTCGCCTGTCCATCGCGGCGCGCGGACGCAGCGCGGTTTTCGAAGTTCGTGATACAGCGCGGCAGACTCGAGTACGAACTTCGAAAACCAAAGGGCACTAGCAACTCTATGATTCTAGGGCCGCTTTTCGATTTGAAATTCCTGAGGCGGACTCGCGGCACACGGTGCAGGAATTCAAATCGGCAGCACCAGCGCGTGAAAATCACCTTGACCGGTCCAGGTCCGGTCCTAGATTGCCCGCCGTCGATCATTGGAGGAGTTTCGGTGGCGGAAAGCGTACTGGCGGCGGTTCGCGTTGGACCGAGCAAGACCGAGATCCGCGAATACCCGATGCCGGACATCCCGGCCGACGCCGCCTTGATGAAGATGGAGGTTGCCGGCATCTGCGGAACGGATGTCAAACTCTACAAGACCCCGCCGATCAAAAGCCCGGTGATCATGGGCCACGAGAACATCGGCATCATCGCCAAGGCCGGGCGCGAGTTCACCCGGCGCAAGGGCTTCAAGGAAGGCGACCTGGTCTTCGTCGAGCACTACGTCGCCTGCGGCAAATGCGAGTGGTGCCATCTCGGCCAGTACCGTCACTGTGAAAACACCGACTGGCGCCGCAATCCCGACGCCATCCGCTACGGCTATACGTCGGCGGAGAAGGCTCCGCACCTGTGGGGCGGCTTTGCTCATTACGTCTACCTTCCCTGGAACGCCGTCGTGCACCATATCCCCAACGGCGTCACGCCGGAGCTCGCCGGATTAGTGACGCCGATGGCGAACGGGGTCGAATGGTCCTTGTTCGACGGCGGCGTCGGCTACAATTCCCGCGTGCTCATCCAAGGCCCGGGCCAGCAGGGGCTCTCGCAGACGGTGATCTGCAAGCAAGCGGGCGCTGCGCTCATCATCGTCACCGGCACATCCAAGGACCGCGCGCGCATGGAAGTCGCGCGCGAGCTGGGCGCCGACTTCACCATCGACGTCGACAGGGAGGACCCGCTCGCGCGCATCCTAGAGATCACCGGCGGCAAGGGCGTCGACGTGGCGCTCGATTGCACCGCCGGCGCCGGGACGATTCCGATTCTACTCGGCGTCGAAGCGCTCAAGCGCAAGGGCGGGACCATCGTGGTCCAGGGCGAGATGAAGGAGTTTCCCAATTTCCCGCTCGAGAAAGTCACCGTGAAGTTCATCACCATCAAGAGCGCGCGCGGGCACAGCTTCAAGGCGTGCGAGCTTGCACTGGCGCAGCTTGCCTCGAAGCGCTTCCCGCTGGAAAAGGTCACGACCCACAGGTTCGGGCTCAAAGACGTGGATCTTGCCATCCGGTCGGTCGGCGGCGACGGCATCCCCGACGTGATCCACGCCTCGCTCATGCCGTGGCAATGAAAAGCTTCTCACGGCTGCGCTCGCTAACATCAAAGTGAAGAGGCGGGTCCACGCATGCTAGACAAGCCGACCATCGCCATCGCCATCGGCGATCCGGCGGGCATCGGACCGGAGATCAGCCTCAAGGCGGCGCGCGAACCTGCCGTGCGCGGCGCCTGCAAAGCGCTGCTGGTCGGCGACGCCGACGTGCTGCGGCGGCAGGCCGCGGCCTGCGGCATCGCGGCCGATCTGCACGTGATCGCGCGCCCCGCCGATGCCGACTGGTCGCAAGCGCGTCTCAACGTGCTCGACTGCGCGCAGCCGGACCTCGCCGGGCTCGGGTTCGGAACCACGGACGCCGCGAGCGGCCGCGCCGCGCTTGCCTTCGCGCGCGCGGCGATCAAGGCGGCGCTCGCGGGCGAAGTCGACGCGGTGGTCGCGGCACCGCAGAACGAAACCGCGATCGCGCTCGCCGGCATCCGCTTCGATGGCTATCCGTCGTTCGTGGCGCGTGAGACGGGCACCGACGAGGACGACGTCTATCTGATGCTATGCTTCGATGCCGTGAAGATCGTGCACGCGACCTTGCACCGGAGCGTGCGGCAGGCGATCGACATGATCACGCGCGAGCGGATCGCGCGCGTCATCGCCGCCACCGACCGCGCGCTCAGGCGGATGGGAACGGCGGCGCCGAAGATCGCAGTCGGCGGCCTCAACCCGCACGCGGGCGAAGGCGGCTTGTTCGGACGCGAGGAGATCGACATCATCCGGCCGGCAATCGACGCCGCGGCGGCCAGCGGCCTCGCCGTCACCGGACCGTACGGCGCCGACACCCTGTTTCAGCGGCCCGGCGTCGATGCCTTCATCGTGATGCTGCACGATCAAGGGCACATCGCGGCGAAGCTCGCGGCGCAAGAGGCAACCGCGGCGCTGACCATCGGCAGCCCGATCCTGTTCTCTTCGGTCGCGCACGGCAGCGCGCACGACATCGCCGGCAAGGGCGTGGCCGACCCCGGCGCCATGCTCGAGGCGGTGCTACGGCTGTCGCAGGTCGGAGGGCGCCGCGAATTGCATCCGGCAACGGCGTGATCGGCGCCGACGATTTCAATCGGGAGAACCGATGCCGAGCAAGATCGAATTATGCAACGCGTCCGACGTCGAGGTTGGGGCCGTGTTGAAGGTCGAGCGTGATGATCTGACGCTCGCGGTCTTCAACGTCGACGGCGAGTTTTTCGTCACCGACGATCACTGCACGCATGGGCCCGGATCGCTGTCGGAGGGCTTCGTCGACGGCGACGTCGTCGAATGCAATTTTCACGGCGGACAGTTCAACATCAAGACCGGCGCGGTGGTGGGGCCGCCGTGCATGGTCCCGATCAGGACCTATCCCACGGTGGTCGAAGACGGGAAGGTCTTCATCGAGCTGTGAGACGACACTGTCGGCTTCCTTGGGGCGAGGCGCCGACTTGCCACCATTCCGCCCTCTTCCCACACCTAAGTTGGTTTGACCCGAGGTTGGCGGCTGAAGTCGGCCGAAATCGGACAAACTCGAGCTTGGTTGGGAGAGGTATGTCGATTCTTCCTTCAATTCGAACGGGCAACGGGGTTTGGATACCCTAGCTCGATCGAATATCCCCGCGGCGGCCTTGCCCACTCCCGATGTATTGGATTTTATGCGGCCGGCGCGACTCGGTTCTAATGTGAGATCCCAGATGCTATTTCGCTTCTGCTGGTGTTTCCTGATCCTTCTATCCGCGATCTTCTCCCTCCCGCTTTCTCACGCGTTGGCGCAACGCGTAGATATGTCGATCGGCGACGAACCAGGCGTCGTACCCAACGCCGCCGACGAGCAATTGCCCCCGCAGTTTCGCCGCCAGCTCGTCCTTTACCGCTCCACCGAGCCTCCCGGCACGATAATTGTTCAGACCGCCGAGCGATTTCTCTATGTGGTGCAGCCGGGCGGGCGTGCCATCCGCTACGGCATCGGCGTCGGTCGCGAGGGTTTTCAATGGCAAGGCCTGCAGCACATCACTCGCAAGCAGGAGTGGCCCGACTGGACTCCGCCGGCGGAAATGATCGCGCGCCAGCCCTACCTGCCCCGCTTCATGGCCGGAGGGCCTGGCAATCCCATGGGGGCGCGCGCGCTGTATCTCGGCGAGACCGTCTATCGCATCCACGGCACCAATCAGCCGAGGACCATCGGCACCGCCGTTTCGTCCGGATGTTTCCGGCTCGTCAATGGCGACGTGATCGATCTCTACGATCGAATTCCCGTCGGGACCAAGGTTATCATCCGGCAGAAGCCGGAATTGTGATGATACGACGCAACCTTCAGGAAGCGAGATAGGACATGCCGAAGCTCTTTGCACTGAACTTTCGGTCCGGCCTCTTGATTGGTTTTGCAGTTGCCATCGCGGTTGCGGCGGCCGCCATCGCTTACGAGCGATACGATACGCGGACTCTGAAAAGAACCGTGCGCCGGGACGCGGTGCTTTGCGGCGTCAACACCGGCCTCCCCGGCTTCTCGAGCGCCGACGAGAAGGGAAACTGGTCCGGTTTCGATGTCGACTTTTGCCGCGCCATTGCGGCTGCGATCTTCGACGATCCGACCAAAGTCAAATTCGTCCCGCTCGACGCCAACGAACGGTTCACGGAGCTACAGAAGCGCAAAGTGGATGTGCTTTCGCGCAACACGACGTGGAATCTGTCGCGCGAAACCAATTACGCCCTGCATTTCGCCGCGGTCTCTTATTATGACGGCCAAGGCTTCATGGTGCCCAAGGCACGCAACGTCGAGAGCGGCCTGGAACTTGATGGGGCAAAGGTCTGCGTGCAGTCGGGCACGACCACCGAGTTGAACCTCGCCGACTTTTTCCGCGCCAACAATATGAAATATCAGGAAATGAAATTCGCGAAGATGGACGACGTGTTCAAGGCGTACGACGGCGGGCAATGCGACGTTTTGACCTCCGACGTGTCCCGGCTTTATGCGCTGCGGCTCAAGCTTTCCAAGCCGAACGACCACGTCATCTTGCCCGATGTCATTTCCAAGGAGCCGCTCGCACCGGTCGTGCGGCAAAAGGACGATGACTGGTTCTTGATCGTGAAATGGACGTTCTACGCGATGGTCAACGCCGAGGAGCTTGGCATCACCTCTCAGAATATCGATGAGGCGCTCAAATCCACCAAACCGGATGTCATGCGCTTTGTCGGCACCGAGGGCACCTACGGCGAGGAGCTCGGGCTCACCAAGGATTGGGCTGCGCGCATCATTCGCCACGTTGGAAACTATGGCGAAGTATACGAGCGCAATGTCGGCATCGAGTCGGATCTCGGGATACCGCGCGGGCTGAATGAATTGTGGAATGCGGGCGGCATTCTTTATGCGCCGCCCATCCGATAGACCACGCTCCCCGGCAACTCCGGGCACGACCGTCGGCGCAGATGTCAGGATCCGGGCAAGTTGAATTTGTAGCTCAGGCCCACTCGTCCGATCAGGTTGTACACGCTCTCGCTCGACGTCGCCGGGACGGCGGTCACCGAATTTTGCGAGTTGTCGAGCAGCCCTAGATAAAGAAACTCGAACCGCAGGATCCAATTCGGGGTGAGGGCGTGCTCGCTTCCGACGCCCGCCACCCACGCGGTTCGCCGCGACGTTCCCGTCGTCGAGACCGCCGTGCCCGTCACAGGCGAGGTCGTGGTGCCCGAACTGGAGAACTGGACGTATCCCCCGCCGCCGGTCACGTAGTAGTGAATCCGGTCGTAGGCAAATCCAAGCCGCGCACGCGCTGTCATGAATGACGTCATGCTCGCAGTGAGCGTGTCGCTGGAGGTGCTTTGACTCGTCGCGTCCGCGTCTATCTCGATTCCGAACACCATACGCCCGTACTGGTAATTCGCGCCGATCTGCCCGCCGCCAAGGAAGCCCGACATCTGTTGGCTCGAGGTGGTGCTGACGCCGGCACTCGTCGTCGTATCGTTGATGGTGGCGCTGCCGTAGCCGACATTTGCGCCGACATAGACGCCGGTCCAATCGTAGAACGGCACCGGCGGATATTGCACGTTCTGCGCGAGGGCCGCTTGTGCGCTGCATAGCGCGGCAACGACAGCAGTGATAACCGGCGCAGTGCGCATGGCCGTTGCCCAACCCCAAAGTATCCGATGTTAGACCAGAACTATGGCTTCCGCTGTGACGGATTTGTCACAACTCGGAACGATCGATCCCGCCTGCGACGGAGGGGAGCCGATCAACGGCTCTGATCCAAAGCTTCAACACCAGCTTTGGCGCATTGCTCGTGTTCGTGATCTGTTGCACTCCCGCAGACACCGATGGCGCCTACCGTCTGGTCGTTGCGAATGATCGGAAGACCTCCCGGCCCAGAGATGATGGGCAGGCCCGCGCCGGCCACGCGCCACACCGATTTGAGATCCAAAAAGGCATCTTTATCGCCGCTGGACTTTCTCAAAGCTGCCGCGGCTATCGCTCTTCCGATCGCGAGCGGAATCGCTTCCGAAAAGACTCCGTCCATCCGCTGGAATGCAACAAGACGCCCTCCTTCGTCGCATACGCTCACCGCGATTTCCATTTTCATGCGCTGTGCCCTAGCAAGCGCGGCAGCGATCGCTTGATTGGCTTCGGCCAGAGTAAGCATGGCAAGCTGCTCCTATCGCTCAACAATATGTACGGTGGTCCGCTTACCCTCCAATACTCTCCGGCAATGCGGACACGCTGCCTCGGCTGCCCTGTGCACTAACCGGACTTATGCACCGCGGCCCACATCAGGCAGGGCCTTCGCCGCGGTCAGTTTCAGGTACTTGTCTGTCGAGTGCCTTTTTAACAAATTCTATCGAATCAATTGCCGCCCCAAGTTGGGTGCGAAACTGCTCGATCGCTTCTTTCATCGGCGGCGGCAGGTCGCCCCACCATTCAATAACACCACTCATCGCCTCTTCGACGGTGTGCAGCATTTCCTCGATTGCAATTTCACGGTAGGTTCTTGCCATAACGCTTCCACACTGGGCATTCCAACGAAACAGCAGCACTGCTGGACTAGCGAGATAAAATCTCCGCAAGGACCTAAATCCACTTAAGCGGGCGCGGACGGAACTGAAGCTCGCGTCGGGCTTTCTCGTTTGAAGCGCCCCTAAGCCTCGTAGCGTAATATACCGCGTCGGGTCCCAACACCCGAAACGCCTCTTCTTCGCTCACGCGAGGCGGCGCAGCTGCTCCCGCAGCACGCGCGAACGCCGTCAGCCACAAGTGCTGAGGCGACGGGTTTCCGTCGACGATGTTGTATGCTCCCGGCGGGCACTCCAGCGCGGCAACGGTTGCCTCGGCCGCATCGTCGATATGCACGAAGCTGTAGACGCCCTGGCCCTCACCGATAATCGGAATCTGCTGTTGCCGCACTTGAACACCAATATCGCCCTCGCGCGTGTACCAGGTGCCGGGGCCGTAGAAGAATCCGTAACGCAGCGCGACGAACTCGATTCCTGGCGTCGCCGATGCGCGCGCTTCCAATTCCAGGTAGGTGCGGGCGGCGGCCTCGACTCCCGGCGACGCGCTGGAAATGAATGGGACGGACTCGTCCGCCAGTACGCTGCCGGGCGCATACCAGAATCCGGAGCTTTGCAGCAGGTAGCGGCGCACGCCCGCATCCCGAAGCGCCGCGAGAAGGTTAGTATTGCCGTCTAGTCGGACTTTGCGATCGCGTTCCGCCGCTGCCTTCATCTCGGCGGGCGTGTAATGGCGGGGAAGTGATGTCAATTCGTTGATCACGACATCGGGCCGGCTTCGTCGGACGGCGGCTTTCACCGCAGCGGCATCCAGTGCGTCGGCGATGGCCGGCTCCGCGCCAATTTCCTTCAAGGCGGGTTCGGAATCAGGCGATCGCGTAAGCGCGAATACCTCATGCTGGTTTCCTTTCAGGCGACGAACGCATGGCCGGCCGATCGCACCGGTCGCCCCCGCGATCAGAATTCTCATCGATTCCCTCTCAGCTCGCTTTGCGGCGACAAGGCGGAGCTTTGGCGTTCGTAGCGTAAACCTCCTGTGGAGATCATGCCCACGCATGCAGGCGAGGATATCACGCTCTAACGAAGGGCGAACGATGCGTGTGCTGCGAAAGGCCGGAGCGGTCCCTGTCTCAGATGGGTCAATTCGCCTCCCCCTTCCTGTCGCGCGCAAATGCTGAGCAAGTGGTACAAACACAACAAGCAAGCTGAAAATCGAGGCACGCCCCGCCGTCAAGTCGTGCCCGATGAGGAGGAGCGTCCTTGAAACTTACTCGCCGCCGCCATCTGCAACTGATCGCCGCTGCCGCCATCACGCCCGCGCTGGCGCGCATGAGTGAGGCGCAGAGCTGGCCCGCCAAGCCGATCCGCGTGATCATCCCATTTACCGCCGGCAGCACGATCGACATTGTCGCCCGCATCGTGTTCGACCCGCTCGGGCGGCAACTCGGACAGGCGCTGGTCATCGAGAACCGTGGCGGCGGCGGCGGCACGGTCGGCGCTGCGGCGGTCGCGCGCGCCGAGCCCGACGGTTACACGCTCATGGCCCATTCCTCTGCGCACGTGACCACGCCGGCGATTTATCCCAATGCCCCCTACGACACGGCCGAGGATTTCGCGGCCGTTGCCGCCTTCGGCAGTTCACCCAATGTCACCGTCGTGGCGCCCGAGAGGGGCATCAAGACGCTGCAGCAGCTCGTCGCTGCCGCCAAGGCCAAACCGGGCTCGATCACATACGGCACCGCCGGCCTCGGCTCGGCGACCCACATCTCCGCCGAGATATTGCGCTTCAGCGCCGGCTTTGAGGCTTTGCACGTCCCGTTTCGCGGGATGCCTGAGATCCTCACCGAGATCATTGCCGGGCGCGTCGACTTCACGTGCTCGACCATCGCCACCGCGCTGCCTTTCATCCGCGAGGGCAAGCTCGTGGCGCTCGCCGTGAGCACGCCGCAACGCTCGTCCGCCCTGCCCGATGTGCCGACCACGATCGAAGCCGGCTACAAGAATTCCGATTACACGTTCTGGACCGGGCTATTCGTGCCGGCCAAGACGCCGCGCGAGATCGTCGACAAACTCGCGGATGAGACGGAGAAAGCGTTGGCCGCACCGGGCGTCCGCGAGAAACTCGCGCAGCAAGGCTTGGACCCGATGCCGATCACGCCCGTTGCCTTCGATGCGCAGATCAAGCGCGAGATTGGTGCAATTCTCGCCTTGGCCAAAGCGGCGAACCTGAAGTTCAACTGACCGGCAGCGGTCGTCTCGTCACGGACAGCATGTGGCGGCGTCCGGCTGGTCGGTGCAAAATCCCGAATGTCCCAGCACGCAAGAGAATTCATTTTGCTTTCAACTCTTTTTCCAAAATGTTGCTCAGCTCTTCGACAGCGGCGCGACATTGTGGGCGTTCCCACGCCGGCCGCTTCGGGTCGTCCCAGCAATAATCCTTGCGGACGTCGTTTAGCATTTTGCGGGTAATGGCGGTCGGGCGACAATCCGCTCTCTCGAAAACCGGGCTATCCTTGCCGCCGCGCCAGTTTATTCGGTATTTGGCCTCTGCCTCGCATTCCGCCAAACTTGAAAATGGAGGAAGAAGTCGCGGATCGCCTTTGTTTCGCAGAAACTCACGTTGTTCTTGAACCACTGCGCCGTCGCTGCGGCGATAAGCGGTGTCGAGCCAATAGACTTGCGCATTGGCGATCGCCTGCGGACCTTTCTCGGCCCCTTGCCTCGTCGTGTCCTGTTCGTTGCCTTTGCGCACGGCTTTGGGGTCGTTGCTTGCGCCGTGGACAGGCCCCGCAAATGCAACGACCAACACAAGGATCGTCATGTATCGCATCGGTCGAACCCTCCCCAACCCTGCCATCACGCATAGCATGCAAGAACCACCTGCAGGAGTCCGGGGCAAGTGGGCTAGCCCTGCGGTCTCGTCGCTCATGCGCTTCGCCACGATTTTCGACGCTGGCGGTCGTGACAGCCAGCAGCAACTCACAGGGAAGTGTTTGTACGGGCCGATGTCACTAAAGCGGGAACGACGGGTGGGCTCTTACTCGATCACCTCGTCAGCCTCAGCGAGCAAGGTTGGAGTTATCTCCAGCCCAAGCGCTTTCGCCGTCTTGAGGTTGACCGTGAAGTCGAACTTGTTCGGCAGTTGCACCGGCAAGTCGGCTGGCGTCGTCCCCTTGAGGATTTGGTCGACGTACGATGCCGCGCCGCGATAGAGATCGGGTACGTCCACGCCGTACGCCAGCAAACCTCCATGGGCAGCGAAAAAACGGCTCGCGTAGATCGCAGGTAAACGATGGCGAGCGGCCAGTGCAATGATGAGTTCATGATTGGCTATAGTCGCATTGCTGGGGATCACGATCAGCCCGCCGTTTGGCTCCTGGATGACGAAGCTGATCGCGCGTTCGATTTCGCCGGCGTCGCTCACTCCGCCTGGGATCAACCGCACGCCGAAGGATGCGGCCTCGATGGCACGAAAGTACGGATTCCATGACGGACTCGTCCGATCCGCAATAACCAACGCGCGATTGAGATTGGGAGCGCATGCTTTCAGGGCGCCCATCAGCTTTCCACCCATCACGAAGCGAAAATTGCTGAAGCCGGTAATATTGGCGTTTGGACGTGCGAGAGACGTGACGAAACCGGCAAAGATGGGATCGGCGACCAGCACGAACACGATAGGAATCGAGCGGGTTGCGTGCTGCAGCGCCAAGGTCACTCTACTACCAGTACCGAGGAGGACATCGGGTGCGAGTTCGATTAGCTCGGCTGCGAGCGCTTGCATGCGATCAGCTTCGCCGGCGACCGAGCGGTAATCGATATAAATATTACGTCCGCTCGTCCAGCCCAGTCGATCGAGTGTCCTAGTAAACACTGCGAGGCGCGACTGAGCTTCCGGATCGTCTCCGGCAAGATTCATGAGGACACCAATCCGTAGCGGCCGATCGGGCGGTTGCGCCCGTGTGGCCAACGGCCACGCCCCGGCGCCGCCGACAAGTGCAATGAAGTCACGACGTTTCACTGAGATGCCTCCGCCGCTTCGGACGGAACATACACTACCTCAATGCACGAACTGCTGCGTTGCGGGATTCTGTCTTAAGAGAGTCTGGATCCAAGGCATCCGCTGGTCCTCGTGCAAGAGCGATTGAATTGGTGCTGTGCCGCGGCTGACGCGGTGTCCCCCTTAGCGGACATTCCGACCCTCAATTTCCGGCTGCCAGCGCGCAACAATTGCACGAGAGTCCGCGGCCCGCGTGCATGGCTTCGATAGGCCTGGGACAATTTGGCCGCAAATCCGCCACTCCAAGCTCTGCCAACTGCTACGCTTCCGGAATAATCCGGAGGGATTTTACCGGAATTTCTGCTTTGTCGCGTAACGGCTAGGCATTGTGGCGATCAACCAGAGACTCATACCCCCTCCGACGCGATCGGAAGCTGGATGGGTCGCTCAGGCGAGGCGCCACCCGATGAACGTCGCACTACGACCGAATGTCGCGAGATTGTGGCTTTCAAGGACCATCACGTCTGCCATTTTGTTAATGACCCTCTCTGCGTCGCCCAGTCCTGCGGAAATCTCGGACGAGGTGATGCAGCAGTGCGCAGCGCTAACTAATTCCGTGCGACGACTGACTTGCTATGATTTGCTCGCGAAGTTGCCGGTGGCAGAGCGCCCCGAGACGACAGCTCGAAACGAGAGCGTGGTGCGGCTTCAGTCTGAGCTGATATCAAAAATCGATGCATGGATACAAAATCAACCGGAACCAAAGCCAAGTAGGTCCGAGGCGATTCGTCGGCTCTTGGAGCAGGCCTTGCAGCTCTGGATAACGCCATCTTCGTAATTTATATCTGTCTCCGCCCAGCGCTCCAAAGCAACCAGTGCGGGCGAACCGATCACCGGACCGGAAAATCGAAATAGGTGTCAGGGAACGGCTCATCGGCGAGCGTGTAGTGCCACCATTCCTTATCATACGGCCGAAAGCCGCCGCGCATCATCGCCGCGGCGAGAAGCGCGCGATTCTTTGCGCCGGTACGCTCACGCTCGTATCCGAAGGCCATGATTGGGGGCTGAAGAAATCGAACGGCGAGCCCATGTCGAGCTCGCGCGCGTCTGCGCGCCGCACCAGCGTGAGGTCAACGGTCGAGCCGCGGGAATGGGCGGAGCGCTCGGAAATGTAGCCTTCCTTGAACAGGTCGCGCTTGGGGACCTCGGGATAGAATTCAGGCTTGCGCTTGATATCGTCGATCCGCTGCGCCCAGCGCATGAAATGCGCCACCGCGCGCTGCGGCCGGTAGCAGTCGAACACTTTCAGGCTAAGTCCGCGCGCGGCGAGATCACGCGCAACCGCGACGAGCGCGCTTGCCGCGGGGGCCGATAACAGGCAGCGCGCACGCTCGTAGCCGTCAATTCTCGCCCCCACGAAATTGTCATCGCCGAAATAGCGCATGTCGACGACGAGGCCATCGACCACGGCGGCGGCATCGACGAATCCTTGGGGAGCGGGCGTCTCGCCCTGCGCCGGTCGCGCCGCGAATAGGACGAGGGCGAGTGCAATAGTGGCCAGAGGATGCATCGCTTGCTTTGGCACGACGGCGGATCTACTCGCAGCCGCAGGTTTCCGGGACGCTACGGGGACTTTAGTCGGTATGCGAGTGGGTCGCATCTCGGACGACTTGACGCGCAGCCCACCCCAACGCGGGAACTTTGGCAGAATTCCGCCGTTAGATCAGGTGCGGCAACAGGCCGGAGACGGTCATGCGCCCCTGGGCCCTTCCCATCGTCGGTGCGGTCGCTTTATCGCTCGCCATTCCGTCCGCGGCACAGGCGCGGTTGAGATTTGGTCCCGGCGCGGTGCTGGGCGCATTCGCCGGCGCGATGTTCGGGGGTTTTCGCCATGCGGGACGGCACCACCACCGGCGCGTGGTCGCGCACGCATCGGTGAGCCCGCGCAGCGGTGCGCATTTCCGCGGCCGCGCCTTCAGCACGCCGCGATCCGTCGGAAAACTGCAACAACCCCCCGCGAACCCGCCGCAAGCGCCGCAGGATACGTCCGCGCAACGCGCTCCCGAGCCGATGGCAGCGACCTTTTGGCCCGACGCGGCCGCCGATCTCGCCGACTACGTTCTGCTTCCGAGCGGCAACAGCCGCTTTTGGACGCACGGCTATGACAGCATGGTCGAGGCCGCCTTTGCGGGCTCCGACGCCGCGGACCAGGGCGGCGCGCGCGCTCGCGCAGCCGCTCCGCGCTTGAGCGACGCAGGGGCGCCAAATACGCCCGTCGCCTCCGCCGACCCTTGCGGCGCGACCTCGGCGAGCGCCGATGGGTTCATCGATAAGATCGACCGCGCGGTCGAGCCGAACGGCTCGCAGCGGGACGCGCTTGAAGAGCTTCGCGGTGCTCTGGCGCGCGCGATCGGGCGCATCGCCACCAGTTGTCCCGCCGCCATGCCGGTGAGCCTGGCGCAGCGGCTCAATGCGATTCAGGATCGAATCTGGGCGATGCACGACGCGCTGCTCACCATCCGTCTGCCGTTCGAGCGCTTCTACGACGCGCTGAGCGAGGAGCAGCGGCAGCGCCTGCGCGGCAAGGCACCGGCGCCCGTGGACGTTGCCGCCAATGCGACCGACGGGCGCCGCCACGGCACGACCGACGCGGGTGGCGGGATCTGCCTCGAGCCGAGTGCGGGAGTGGCCGATTGGATGATGCGGGCGATCGAGCGCGCAGCCCCAAGCGAGCAGCAGCGCGGGGGCGTGGAAGCGATGCGGATGCAATCAGCCACCATGGCGCGGCTTGTCGCCGCCTCCTGCCCGAGCGATCCGCGTCCCGACGCGATGGGCCGCGTCGCGGCGGCAACGGATCGCCTCGACGTCATGCTGTTTGCAGTGATGAGCGTGAGCCCGATGCTGCAGCAGTTCTACGATTCGCTAGATGACAAGCAGAAGGCGGGCCTCGCCCGAGCGTTGCGCCAAGCCCGGCGTTCAGGGGCGATCGGCGGGCGCTCTTGACGGCGTCGACCCGTGGGTGCCTGCTTGCCACTGCAACCACTACAAAGGCGGGGGGGTGTCTAACAATCGGCGGCGGCATCCGCGCCATCCGTTAGCGACGGCAGCGCCGTGTCTTCGGTCTCGCGAGATGGGGGGGGATAGGCACCGGGCGCCGCATCCCCACCCGATTGCCTCGCCAGCGCCGCTCCCTTCGCCGTGTACTCCCTCGCCATCATAATCAGCCGATTGGAAACCTCGTCGTCGGAGGCAAGGAGTGCGAGGCGCAGACAGACATCGGCTTGGCGGCGAAAATAGGCAGAGCTCGGCATGACGAGGACCCCCCGGGCTTTTTCTGCAACGCGGTAGGCTCGGTACGGTTCCTGACCAATGGCTAAATTTTGCTGCCGGTCGGGGTGCAGGCGCGGCCGCACCCGCTATAGCGGTGCCCAAATACCGCTGGTAGAGCGAGGCCGATCCGGGAACGGGATGGGCGAGGGATGAGAGCCGTGCGATTTCAACCCTAGCCGGCCTGCATCGCAGGTGGGGGCGACACGATCATCTCCTTGCCACATCGCTGACAGCGCGCGCTTGTTCCCACGATCTCGGTGTCGCCCGACACGATCTCGCGCCGGCATTTCGGACAGGTATATCGATCGGCCCCGGCGGCGAAGTCATACTGCGGACCGATATAGGCGCATATCATGTGATGCAGCACTGGAAAACACTCCACCCCCTCGGCGCCGCAGGCCGGACACAGCGTTTGACCCGCTTCAATCTGCATCGTGTGGCATTGCGCGCGAGGTAGCCGCGTCACTTCAATTAAGCCCCAACAGGTTGACCAGCACGTCCGCGATGCGCGCGGAAAACTCGGTGTAGTGCATGCGAACGTCGACCGTCGTGTTCAGCGGCGGCGGCGATGCGCCCGGGTCGAAGCGGATGCGCGCCATCTGCGTCGCAGGACGCGTGCGCGCCATCAGCTGCTGTTGCGTGCCCGCATAGACTCCAGAGAGCGGCAGGATTTCCGCGATCTTTGCGGGAATGCGCCGATTGCCGAACACCACGAAGACGTTGTTGCCGACCTTGGGATCGATCAGGCGCTCATTGGGAATATACCAGTCCACGAAAATGTCGGTCGGGTCGAGGATTTCGGCGATCGGGGTGCTCGCCGCCAACGACTGGCCGACATGCGCGACGCCGGTCGAAACTATTCCGGCGATCGGCGCAGAGACCTTCCCACGGTCGAAATGGCGCTCCACCTCATCGAGACGGCTGCGCAGCTGTTTGATAAAGTCATCCAGCGAGGCGAGTTGAATGGCAGACTCGGAGACTTCCGCCTCCTGGGAGACGACGGCTTTGCGTGCCGAGGCGTACTCGCGCAAAACCTCCATGCGGAAAGTCACAGTGGCTGCGGACAAAGCCTTGAGGCGTTCCACGGCTTCCTGGGTCACGAGCTCATAGGAGCGCGCTGCTTCCAGCACGTCCTGCGCGACCCGCGCCTTGATGCGCAGCTCCGCCGTGCGACCGTTGATGTCGGCCAACGCCTGCATATAGGTTGCGACGATGCTCTCCTGCTCCGGCGAAATCACCTGTGCGATCTCTTCGCCGGCCTTGACGGTGGCGCCGGGCACCACATTCACCTTCCTGACCTGCACCGTATAGGGCGGCGAAACCTCGTAGCGCGGCGAGGAGACCGTGCCGGGACCGCCGAGATAGACGAAGGGCGCGCCGAAATAGATAATAAAGAAGCCGAGCACGCCGAACACGATCACTGCATAGGCGAAGCGCACGAAACGTCCGGCTGCGCGCCGGCGGCTTTCAACAGGATCGGGAACGTTTGGGTCGAGGCGGTTGATCGTGACGTTCATCGGGTCCGCTCCTCAAATCCGATGCCCAAAGAGCGCGCGGCGAACCCGCGGCGGTACGAAGTCATCATTTTGCGACGTCGCGAACAGGATTTCCGACGAGTACGAAAAGAACCGGGCGCACTTCATAAAGACCCCCTGGTACAGGGGAAAGATCAGCGACGTGCCGAGAGCAAAGAGACCGAGCGATCGATTGAACATGACGAACGCAAGCGCCATGTTGAACATCGAAATCCAGAACAGCACGACATAAATCGCCCCGAGAAACAGGGCCGCGTCGTGGGCGCCGAACAACAGTACGAGGTAAGCGAGATAAAACGGCAGGCTGAGGGTGGGAACTAGATCGAACACAATGAAGTCCAGCCGCTGAAATGTGTCGGACAAGCGCTCGAAGCGATGGAAGAAACTCAGTTCGCCATACGTCATGAATCGGATGCGCAAGGCATCGCGATCCCAGCGTGCGCGCTGGCGCAACAGGCTTATGCCATTGGTCGGGCCGTCGGTTTGCGCCCAGGCTTCTGGCACGAAACGGATCACATAACCGAGGCGACGCAGCCGCAAGCTGAACTCGAGATCCTCCCCGGGGCCGACATCGAGCCCGCCTTGTCGCAGGAATACATCGCGGCGATACATGGAACACGCGCCCGATAGACACGCGATCGCGTCGGCCATGTCCAGCATGGATTTCCCTGCGCTGATCGACATCAGGTACTCGACAGCTTGCAGGCCGGTCCACAGGGATTCGCGCTCGTTGCTGATCGCAATGTTGCAAGTTGCCCCGCCAACGCGCGGGTCGCTGAATGCGGCTGCTACGCGCGCGACGGCCGTGGGCTCGAACACCGTGTCGGCATCCACGGTTAAGATGAGATCGCCGCTGGCAAACCGAGCCCCGGCGTTTATTGCAGGGCTGCGGCCACAGCGTGTGCCATGGCAGATCACCATACTCACGAGCCCCAGCGTGCGCGCTCTTTCAGCGGTCGCGCGCGTGTCGTCGGTCGAGCCGTCATCCACGACGATGATCTCGAACGGCCGCAAGGTTTGTCGCTGCAGCGAGGCGATCGTAGGGGCAAGCCCGGAGCCGCCGTTGAATGTCGGTATGATCACGCTGACCGAGGCACGGCTCGCCGGCGCTTTATCGCGTCGTCCCCACACACCAAACAAAGCCAAGGAGACCAGCGACAGTGTATAGCGAGGAATATCGAATATGAGCACCGAGAAGGCGAGCACGAGTAAATTGGTTTCGGCGAGCAGCTGCACCGTTGCGAACATGTGACCAGCCCGTGCCCAAGTTCGTTCGCCGATAACTGTTTATATCATTGTAATTGCGCCATGGTAGCGCTGGCGACCCATTCTCGTCTGCACCGGCGCGCTGATTTTACGAGTACGCACTCCTAGTTCTCGATCCCCATCGCCTGTTCGAAGGCCCGCCGCACCTCGGGGGGCTGGCCGTAGCAGTGGCGAAACGCCTTCATGCGGGCTTTCAGCAGGGGGTATTTCTCGTAGTCCTCGAGCGGAATGCCTTCGACGCTCTCCTTTTTCTGGAAGTAGGGTAGCTCCACGCATTTGGCGGCGTTGGGATCGCGCAGGATCGCCTTCGGATCGCGGCCTTGCGCGATGGCCTCAAGGTCCTCGAACAAGCGTTTGCGGATCATCACGATTCCAAGGTCGCTCGGGCCGATGTTCTCCTTCGTGCGGTCAGCGATCCGGCCCTGACCCACCCAAGCGATGATGTCCTGATTGATAACGTGGCTCGTGATCCAGCGGCCGTGCTCGTCCTTGATCGGGCTCACCCACGTCGGGACGCGCTCCTGAACGTAGGGCTCGCGTCCCTTCGGCACGCGCATGAAGAACCAGGCGACGCTGAGCGTGTTCTCGTCATCGACCGGCACGCGCCATTCGAAATGGTTGCCGAGAAAGAACCCGTTCGGCCACAGCGCGACGCGGCCCACCGTCCAATACGGGTTGCGCTCGTCGGAGCCCTCGCGCACCCGCTTGTAGATGAAGCCGTAGTCGAATTCCTCGAATTTGAGCTTGAGATGCTTGGCGGCGTAGGGGCCCGCGTTGCCGCTCAGCCGCAGGCTCCAGTTGTCGTGCATCCACTCGAAATGCACGGGATCGCAGGAGTTCTCCTGGCACTGAACCCAGTTGCAGGGAATGTCGGAGAGCACGACCTCGCGAAAGCCGTTTGGCCAGGTGAAGGGCTCCCATACCGGCAGCTCCGGGATCGGCTGCGGCCCCATATAGGTCCACAGGAGTCCCGCGCACTCCTTCACCGGATAGGCGGGCGTCGTGCAACGCTCCTTGGCGCGCGAGCGCGGATTGACGATGTCGTCATAGGGCTGCTCGACGCAGCGCCCGCTCTCGTCCATCAGCCAGCCATGGTAGTTGCAGCGGATGCCTCGCTGCTCGACGAATCCATAGGAGAGGTCCGCGCGGCGGTGAGGGCAGTGACGGTCGAGCAGCCCGAAACGGCCGCCGTGGTCTTTGTAGAGCACGAGGTCCTCGCCCAGCAGGCGAATGGGCTTGATCGGGTTGTCATCGAACTCGCTCGCGCCGCCGATCGGCATCCAATAGCGGCGCAAAAGCTCGCCCATCGGCGTCCCTGGGCCGACCTGGGTGAGAAGGCGATTTTTTTCCGCGCTGAGCACGCCTGACCTCGCCGCCGTTGTTGCGCTCGCCGATTGTTATTGGAATTTCGCGACCTAGCAACGGCTTGGCCCAGCGGGGCCGGCCGCGCGGAACGCGGCGGTCAGACGACGCTTTCCCGGCCGACCGAGCGGCAGTCCATCTCGTATTCGAGCCCTTGCACCGGCGGCCGCGCATAATGCCATGTCAGCCCCGCGCGCGCCGCCCCGCGCCGCACGATTTCCTCAGCGAGGAAGGAATGGAGGTCGTGCACGGTGTAGACCTGGGTCGCCGTCGCATCCGCCCAGCCGGCGCCGAATGTGGCGAGGCGGCGCTCCAACTCGCCCAGCACGTAGCGCGCCTTCTCGCGCATCGCCTCAGGCGTGGTCTCGCCGTGCCGGACCGTGCGCTCGCGATAGCTCGCGCCTCCTTCCTTTGCCTCGGCGCTGCCGGCGATGACGAAGCTCGGCGCCGCCTGCTCCGCCGCCACGGTGAAGGAGAAGGCGTGAAACGAGGGCTCCGGCGGCGGGTCGATGTCCGGACACACGTTGCTGCGCGCGACCGGATTGACCTTGCCATCGAACAGGCCCCATTTCTGCAATGTGACCACGTAGACTTCGTTGAAGGCGCGAAAGCCCTGCTCCGTGAACGGCGCCGGCGAGCGCAACTCGCAGGCGCAGAACGACGTCAGCGGCCGACCCGCCTGGGTGATCATTCGCTCGATGCGCTCGAAGCCCTGTTTGAGGGGCACGGGGGCGCGGAATCGCACGCGCTCGATGGCATGACCCGGCAACGCCGCGACCCCCGCCGAAAACTGAAACACGCTCGGCACGAAGCGGAAGCCGCCAACGGCAAAATCGACTGCACCCGACATTTCGTTCTCCCTAGCGCAGGCCCGCGCGCCAGCTTCGCTCAGCGGAGCTCGGCACCTGCAATTCGCCACGAGTTTGCCCGCAGCTGCGGGCGCCGATCAAGGCTGGAGATCGTTCAGGCGATCGCCCGCGCAATGGCGCCAACCGCGGCATCGATCTCTTCCGCGGCGTGATAGCAGCCGAATCCGAAGCGGATGCGCTCGCCGCGCACATCGGTGACGATCTTTGCGCGCATGAGCCGCTCATGGATTGCTTGCGCGCTACCTAACTCGAAGGTGAGGAAATGGCCGCGCGCCGTGCCCGCCGCCACCGGTGTGACCAAGCGCGCATCGCAGAGCGGCTTGACCTTGGCGCGCGCAAGCTCGGCGAGGAACTGCGTCTGCAATGCCAGCACGTGCGCGTGAATTGCCTTCACCGTCAGCCCGATGCCTTGCATCCAATCGAACATCGCCGCCAGACGGTAGAGCCCGGTGGGGTCGAAGGTCGCGCCCATGAAGCGGCTGCCGTCGGTGCCGTAGCCGACGCCGGCGCTGCCGCCGCGCAGCGCGGCGAACGCGGCGAACCAGCCGGTGTCGCGCGGCCGCGGCGCAAAGCCCGCCGGGCAATGCATGAAGCAGACGCCTTCCCCCGCCATCGCGTATTTATAGCCGCCGGCGAGATAGAACGCGCGGTCGGCGCTTGCCGCCAAGGCGGTCGGCAGCGCCATGAAGCCGTGATAGCCGTCGAACACGACCAACGTGTGCGCATCGCGCACCGCGGCGGCGATAGGGTCGAGCGATCCGGCGGTTGCCGCCGAATTGAAGAACACCTGGCTCACGAACACGAGGTCATGGCCGCCGCGGCGCGCCGCGGAGGCAAACCGCTCGCCGAAGCTGTCGAACGGCTCGGCGCTAATGCGCTCGACGGCGACCAGCCCCTCTTCTTCCAGGCGCGCGATCTGGCGCGTGAAGGAATGAAATTCGCTGTCGCTCGTCAGGATGCGCGGGCTGCGGCCCGGCGGCAGCGCGGAGAGGAGGCGCCTGAGGAAATCGTGCGTGTTGGGCGCGAACGCGATGGTCGTCGGATCGGGCAGCGCGAGCACCGCGGCGATGCCTCGCTGCACGCGCGGAATCAATTCGCCAAAGATCGCGTCCCATTTGGCGTCGGCGAGGCGCGCGGCCTCGCCCAGCGCGAGGCGGTGCGCCGCGCACGCCGCGTCCGGCCAGAAATGGTGGCTGTGCGCGGCGAGATGAATCCGCCCGGGCTGCGCGGCGCGAAACTCGGAGAAGTGATCGCGCAGATCCAAGGTCATCGCTCGCTCGGCCCGGCCGAGTAGCGGTAGCCCATGGCGTCCTCAAGCTCGCGCGGCAGCTTGGGCAGGCGCGAGCGCGGGATGAGATAGGTCGAGAGGCGGAACAGGTCGGAGAAGACGCGGTGTTTCGCCGCGGTGTCGCGCAGATAATCGTGCCCGGCGGAGCCGCCGGTGCCGATCTTCACGCCGATCATTCGCTGTACCATCAGCGCGTGCCGGTAGCGCCACAGCGAGAGCAACTCGTCGACGTTCATCAGCGCGGCGAGCAGGCGGAACGGCAGCTGCAGCACCGGCCGGTCGCGGTAAACGATGATGAACAGCGCCGCCTGCACCGCCGCGCGCGACATCTGCCACGGCGAAGGGCCAGATGCGGGGGCGAAAATCGCCTGGAACTCAGCCAGCGACGCCTCGATCCGTTTCGCCTCGGCCTCGCGTTGCGCGGAGCCTATCGCTTGATTGGCGCGCACCCGCGCCGCGTCGTCCTCGAGCATGCGCTTCACCGCCGAGCGATATTCGCGCGCGAAATCGTAATCGCTGCGATGCACGAAGGGCGTGCGCGAGAGCCAACGGTCGAGCTGGTCGACGAGCTTCGGGGCGGCTTCGGCGGCGGCAATGCGAGCGCGGTCGGCTTCGCTCAGCGTGTCGTCGAATGGCTTGCCGGCATACTCCGAGCGCATGGCGCGCGCGAGTCCGAGCCTGATCTCGATCAGCCGGAATTGCGCCGACTGGAAGCCGGAGGCCGGAATGAGAAAGTCGCGGAAGTCGAGGAAATCGAGCGGCGTCATTGTCTCCAGCACCTCGAGCTGCTGGATCAGGAGCTTGAGGATCTCGGATATGCGCTCGAGGCCGTGTACGATGCGCCCGAGATACTCGTCCTCCACCACGTCGCCGCCGAAATCGGCCTGGATGCGGTCGAGCTCGTGCAGAATTTGCTTGAACCACAATTCGTAGGTCTGGTGCACGACGATGAAGAGCATTTCGTCGTGTGCGGGCCGGCCGTGGCGCGCGCTCTCCGGCTGCTGGGCGGCGAGCAGCGCAGGGAGCTTCAAGTAATCGGCATAGTAGAAGCTATCCTTGCGCGAGGAGTTGGACATCGCCGAACCTTTCGCACCCGCGCCGAAATGTGTCCGCCCGCTGCCAAGCGACATTGCGAATGCCGGATGTCAGCGGCGCTCATCCAGCGCGATGGGCTTAGTTTACCGCCCTTTCGCGGCGACGAGGGGCTGTTCTACCCGCCTCAGCTCTCCAATCCCGTCGGCACGTTCTTGTTCTCGCTTTTGAGTTTCATGCCGGAGGCGAGCGCCATGGTCTCCATCAGCGCGGCAAAGTCCTTCTGCAGATACTCCTGCGGATCGGGCTTGAGCGTCGCCGCGCCGAAATGGCCCTGCAGCACCTCGCGCGCCGCCGCGGTCACCGGCATAGGCACGTCCCATTCCCGGCCGAGCGCCAGGCCGAGGTCGAGATCCTTGCGCAAAAGCTCCGGCGTGAACGTCGTAGTCCAATCGAGGTTGACCAGCGCCGGCGATTTATAGGCGGTGAACATCGAGCCCATCACGCCGTTGTTCATGAATGCGAGAAACGCGTGGCGGGGAACGCCCATCTTGTTGGCGAGCAGCGTGATCTCGATCAAGTTCTCGATCACCACGCCGAGCATGACATTGTGGGCGATCTTGCAGATGCGTGCGAGCTCGCCTTCGCCGACGTAGGAGACGCCACGCGGCGCGATCGCCTCGAGCATCGGCGTCACCGTCTTGCAGGCAGCCTCCGGCCCGGAGATGACGGCCGAGAGCTTGCCCGCCTTGATGACCTTGGCGTTGCCGCTCACCGGCGCCGCGACGTAGTCGCAGCCGAGCTGCTTGAGCCGGTCGCGGATCGCCGCCGACTCCTCGACCGAAATGGTCGAGCAATCGACGAAAATTTTCGGCAGCTTGCCGCCGTGGCCGCTCACGCTGTTCTTGCCGAAATAGACCTGATCCAGATCCTTCCCCGTCGAGACGATCGAGAACAGAACGTCCACGTCCTTGAGCTCCAAGAGGTTGTCGACCACCTTGCCGCCGAGCTTTCCTAGCGGTTCGGCCTTGGCGCGGGTGCGGTTCCAGATGGAGACGTCGTAGCCGGCCTTGAGCAGGCGCTCGGCCATGGGGCCGCCCATGCGGCCGACGCCGATCCAGCCGATCTTCTGCTTGCTTGCCGCCATTGCAACTCTCCTTCATTACACGGGGTCGAATTCGCCGGTCTCCTAGCACACGGGGAACGCGTTTGTCGTCACGCTCGCGGCGCGAGCAGACCGGCGTGCCTGCCCTGCATTGCGCGAAACGACATGCGGGAACTTGCGCCGGCTTTCGCTGCGCTCAATCCGGGCTGCAACTGGCACTGGGTGGCTTGCCGAAGGTCGTCGGCGAGCCGGTGGAACAGAACCAGCGCAGTGCGGCACCAGATCAGCACGATGATGATGCGCATGAGTTGGAAGCCGGCGATGAGCGTCGCATCGAGTCCCAGCACTTTGCCGGTGAGCACCATCTCGGCGATGCCGGCGGGCGCCATTGCGAGAACCATCGTCGGCATTGGATAGCCGGCAAGCCAGGCAAACGCCGCGGCGAAGAGCGCCATCGCGCCGGCCGCGAACAGCACGACGAGACACGAGGCCCACAGCAGGCGGAACAGCCGGGTGAGAAACGCTGGCCTGAATTGGGCGCCGAGCGCGCTGCCGATGAGGATCTGCGCCGCGATCAGCAGGACATCGGGCATGCGACCCTCGACCCAGCCGAGATGGCTGACGCCGGCCGCGATGAAGAGCGGCGCCATGAGCCAGGCATTGGGCGAGCGCGTGCGTGATAGCAAGGTCGCGATGATGCCCGACACCGCGAGCAGGCCGAGGACCGCCAGCCACGGGATGACGGGAATGGCGAGCAGCGGGTTCTGGGCGCCGCCGCCGACGAAGGAGATCACCAGGAACGGCGCGAACACCACGATGAGGGCCACCCGCGTCGTCTGCGCCACCATGATGGGCTCGAGATGGCCGCCGTAATACGGAGCGATGGTCGTCGTTTCCACCACGCCGCCGGGGACGGTGGCGAAGAAGGCTGTGACCCGGTCGATCCCGGTGAGCCGCATGTAGAGGAGCCCGCCGATGGCGCCGACTATGGTCGAGATGAAGGCGGCGGCGATGATCAACGGCAACAGCGTGACGAGTTTTCGCGACCACGGTCGCGGTGAATTGCAGGCCGGTTGAGGCTCCGACCACCACCGTTCCCGCCGGCCGCCCCCAGGGGATGAGCCGCACCGGCGCGCCGGCGAGCGACAGCGCCATGGTCGTGAACAGCGCGCCGAGGAGCCACGGCAAAGGCAGGTGCACCAAGCGCGCGGCAAAGCCGCCGGCGACGCCGGCGGCAAGCGTCAAGGCAATCGCGAGCGCCGCGGCGAGAGGCTTCGACACGCGCTCGAGGGTCGTCATTGCGTGCATGGGCGAATTGGTCGTAACAGCCGCGCGCGCGCAAATCCATCGCCGGGCGCGCGCGGCACGCATGCACGCCGGACGACGCTTGTCCGGGCAGGTGCGGCGGCACTATCGTGCTCGCATGTCCAACGTCGCGCCCGCCGTATCCCCGCATATGCTTCCCGCCGGGCCCGCGGTACAGCGGGACGAAAGCCACTGGCGGGTGATCGCGCGCACGGCGTTTCCGTTCCTCGTGCTCGCCCTCGCCTGGGAAGCTACCGCCCATCTCGGCATTTTCCCGCGCAAGCTCTTTCCGCCGCTCGAAGAGGTCGCCGCCGCTTTGCTGCGCCTCACCGCCGACGGTGTCTTGCCTCACCACGTGCTCGACACGCTCGTCCGGCTGCTCGCCGGGTTTGCGCTCGCCGCCGTGGCGGGCGTGGCGATCGGCTTTGCCATGGGCCGCTCGCGCCGGGCCGAAGACGTCGCCCTGCCGCTCATCAGCATCGGCGCGCCGATCCCGGGCCTCGCCTACGCGCCGCTGTTTCTGCTCTGGTTCGGCCTCGGCAACGTGACCGCGGTGCTGCTCGTCGCCTTCGTCTCCGCCTTCCCCATCATCTTCAACACCTGGACCGGCGTGAAGGCGGTCAAGGAAGTTTGGGTGCGCTCGGCGCAGGCGATGGGCGCGGACGACCGGCGGCTGTTGCATCACGTGATCCTGCCGGGCGCGCTGCCCTACATGCTGACCGGGTTGCGGCTCGGCCTCGCGCAGGCGTGGCGCATCCTGGTCGGCGTCGAGATGCTCGCAGCGGTGCCGTGGGGACTCGGCTGGATGATCTTCGGCGCGCGCGAATTCTTGAACACCGACGTGATGCTCGCCGGCGTCGCCGTCATCGGCGCGATCGGGTTGGTGCTGGAAAAGCTCGTGTTCCAGCGGCTCGAACGCTACACGGTCGTGCGTTGGGGGATGATGGCGTGAGCGCGGCAACCAAAGCGGCGATGGAGCGCGCGGTCTCGGCGTCCCGCGCCGGGATCACGCTGCTCGTCGCCGCCGCCTGCTACGAGGCGGTTGCGCGCAGCGGCGTCTTTCCGGCGGCGCTGCTGCCGACCTTGCCGAAGGTCGCGAGCACGCTGTGGGCGCTTCTCCTCGACGGCACCATGCTCGAGCACGCAGGCTTTACCATGTACCGCGTGCTGCTTGGGCTCGCGCTCGCGGTCCTCGTCGGCTTGCCGCTCGGCATCATGATGGGCCGCTTCCGCGCGGTCGAGAACTTCTGCCTTCCGCTTGCGAGCGCGCTGATGCCGATTCCCTCGCTCGCCTGGGTACCGGTATTCATTCTCTGGTTCGGGCTCGGCAACACCGTGGCGATCCTGATCGTGTTCTATGCCTCGCTGTTCCCGATGCTGCTCAATGCCTGGTCGGGGGTGCGCGCGGTCAATCCGTTGTGGCTGCGCGCGGCCGGCGCCATGGGTGCCGATGAGCGGGCGCTGTTCTGGAAGGTGATCATTCCCGGCGCCTCGCCGTTCATCATCACCGGGCTGCGGCAAGCCTTCCTGCGGGCCTGGATCGCGGTGGTCGGCGCCGAGATGCTCGCCGCCTCCGATTGGGGCTTGGGTTGGGTCATTTTCGACGCCAAGGAATTCCTGAACGCGGACGTGATGCTGGCCGCGCTCGCGGTGATCGGCGCCATCGGCTTTCTGTTCGAGCGGCTGGTGTTCGGCTCGCTCGAACGCGCCACGGTCATGCGCTGGGGCATGGTGCGCGCGGCGAAGGGATAGGACTCGATGTTTGGCACTTCCGCGGCGGCGGGACTTCCGGAGCACCGAGGGACTTCGGGCACGATGACAAAGATGCGTGGGAGGAGTTCATGAGACGCTTGCTGTTGCCCGTTCTCACCGGTCTTGCCGTCGCCGCGGCGGCGCTAGGCGCGCAGGCACAGGACTACCCGACGCGGCAGATCACCTTGATCGCGCCGTGGCCGGCGGGCGGCGCGGTCGACGCGCTCTGCCGCGCGGTCGCGCCGCCCCTCTCGGATCGGCTCGGCAAGTCGGTCGTGGTGGAGAACCGGCCGGGCGCGGGCTCGGTGATCGGCACGGCCGCCGGCGCCAAGGCCACACCCGACGGCTACACCATGGTGATGGCCGGCAGCGGGTCGCTCGCCATCAGCGCCACGATGTACAAGAAGCTCCCCTACGATCCGGTCAAGGATTTCGTGCCGCTGGCGCTGGGGGGCAGGATTCCATTCGTGCTCGTGGCCAATCCGTCCTTGCCGGTGCGCTCGGTCGCGGAGCTCGTGCAATACGCCAAGGACCATCCGGGCACGCTGTCCTTCGCATCCGGCGGGCCCGGCTCGCCACATCATCTCTACGGCGAACTGCTCAAGAGCATGACCGGCATCGAAATGACGCACGTTCCCTACAAAGGCAGCGCGCCGGCGCTGACCGACGTGATCGCCGGGCACGTGCCGCTGCTGTTCTCCGACACTGTCCCCTCGCTGCCGCAGATCAGGGAAGGCAAGGTGCGTGCGCTCGGCGTATCGACCGCAATTCGTCTGCCATCGGCGCCGGACATCCCGCCAATCGCGGAGACCGGCGTTCCCGGATTCGACGCCGCCGGCTGGGGCATGTTCGCGGTGCCGGCCGGCACGCCCAAGGAGGTCGTGAGCAAGCTGCAAGCCGCGCTGACCGCGGTCTTGGCCTTGCCCGACGTTCAACAGCAGATCGTCAAGCTCGGCATGATTCCCGGCGGCACCGCGTCGTCCGAGGAGCTAGAGCGCTTCATCGCCGGCGAGATCGCGCGCTGGGGCAAGGTCGTGACGCAGGCGGGATTGGCGGGAACGGAGTAGCGCTGACACGGCGAAACGCGAGCGCGCCCCGTCATGCGCTTGCGCCTGGTGCGCGTGGCGAAGGGCTAGGAAAAAGGCGCGGCAGCCGATCCAACGCGGATTGCCTCTCGTCATGCAGGCATTTGTCGGCAATCTCATTCACCACAAGCCGCGGCGCGCCTTGTCGCCGGAGTTCAAACACGCGCTCGCCCGCGAGGTCCTCAAAACCGAGCGGTTGCGCATCATCGCCCTTATCATCACCGCCATAGTACTGGCGGCCGCATTGACCACCACCGACATGGTCGCGCCGGCGATCTTGGATCGCATTTGGCGAGGGCATTTCCCCCTCGTCTACGTCTGGGCCGGCCTTGGCGGGTTTGTCCTGTTCGAAGCGTCGGTGCTCGCGCTGGTCAGCCGACAACTCAAACGCGATCTCGATGTCCCCACGGTGCGGCGTTACCTAGGCGCGTTCATCGAAACCAGCTTGCCCAGCCTCCTGCTTGTTGCGCACATGTCTAACATGGGAGCGGCGCCGGCCCTGGGCTTTGTGGCGCCGCTCCTCTATTTCGTCTTCATCATTCTGTCGACCTTGCGCCTCGATTTCTGGCTTTCGACGTTCACCGGTTTTGTGGCGGCGACCGAGGTGCTCGGACTCGCGCTGTTTCATCCCGCCGCGCGGGCAGCTGCCGGCGACCCGATGCTGACGACGGGTTTTCTGATCTCGCGCAGCGCCGTCATTTTTGCCTGCGGCGTTCTCGCCGGCGCGGTCGGCGTGCAATTGCGCCGGCAATTCGAAGCAAGCATTGCGGCGGCAACCGCCCGCGATCATGTCACCAACCTGTTCGGCCAACACGTTTCGCCCCAGGTGGTGGACCGCCTGCTGGCCGCCGGCTCGACGACCAGCAGCGATGCGCGGCAAGTCGCCGTCATGTTCGTCGACATCCGTGGCTTTACGGCCGCAGCGCGCACCCGTGCGCCGCAAGAGGTTGTCGACAGATTGGACGCAGCGTTTGCGGTACTGGTCGAGATCGTCGACCGCAATGGCGGTATCGTGAACAAGTTTCTCGGGGACGGCTTCCTCGCGCTGTTCGGCGCGCCGTTCGACGATCCCGACGCGGCGCGGCGCGCCGTCACGGCCGCGCGCGAGATGCTTGCCGCGATCGAGCAGCACAATGTCCGCAGCGATTGGCCGCTGCGTATCGGCATAGGACTGCATTTCGGGAACGTGGTGGCAGGCAACGTCGGCTCGCCGCGGCGCAAGGAATACACCGTGATCGGCGACACGGTGAATTTGGCCTCGAGAATCGAGGGCCTCAATAAGCAATTCGGATCGCAGCTCCTGATCTCCGACGCGGTTCGGCAGGCGATCGGCCAAGATGTCGACGCGACCCCGCTCGGAGATGTAGCGATCCGCGGCTACGAGCAGCCGGTTCGTGTGTGGCGTTTGGCTTGAAAGTTTTGCTGGCCGACGCGAGTACCGCACGGCGGGCAATTCTGCCCGCGCTGCGCCGGCTGTCGTTCTCGCGTAGGGTGGGCAAAATCGCCTGCCGCTGGCATCGCGTGGGCACGGCGCCTACGCGATTTTGCCCACGCGCGCGTCCGGAGCGCGCGCCTTTGCCCACCCTACTTCAGGTGCGTCTACAAAAACCGCGTCGGCCACATCAGCGTGCGCCACATGTGCGAGGACGGCGTGTTGTCGAAGCCGAGGCCCTCTTTCGGCTGCTTGAAGTTGCGGCCGATGATGTCGACGAAGTCGTCGAGGCTGACCTTGGCATCGGGATCGAATGCGTAGATGTCGTTCACGCAGATCAGCCGCGCGGTCATGTAGTATTTATGGGCGCGGGCGCGCTTGTACTCCTCGACGATGTAGGGCTCGGGCTTGTAGTCCGGACCGAAATATTTGAGGTACATGTCCGGGTATTTGTAGCCGGCGGACTCGTCGGGGAAGAAGCGCAAGGCCTGGTGCACGCGCACCGCCCAGCTCACCTCCTCGTCGACATAGGGCTCGATCAGCTGCGCGCCCCAATAGCCGTGATCGCAGCGGATGAAGCCGGCGACGGCGACATCGTGGAGGAGGCAGGCCAGCACGACCTTCTCCTCGTGCCCGGCCTTGAGCGCAAGCGTCGCGCTTTGCAACAGGTGGTTCATCGACACGAACCGGTGCTTGAAGAAGTCGATCAGTGTCGGTTTGTCCGGCATTTTGGGCAGCCGCGGATCGGCGCCCATGAGGAAATACTTGCCCGGATGGCGCGCCTGCAGTTCGGCTCCGCCGACGTAATCGAAATTGCCGTCGGCCAGGTTGAACAGGGCCGATTTGGTGGCGATCTTGTCATTGAGCTCGTTCATCATCCTTTCTTCGAGCTCGTCCGCCTGCTCCGACAACGTCAGCGGCCTCGATGCGGCGTGCGGTCCCATGTAACGGCTCCTGCTGAGTGCTCGCGCCTTGCGGCGAATTGTCCGATCGCGTCCGCGCCTGTCTACACCCGATTGCAATCGAGCGAAACTCTCTCCGGCCGCGACCGCCGCGTCTGGCGACAAACGCGCATACCATCTATGACAGCGGCACGCAGGTCATGCCTCACATCGAAGTCCGCAACGTTTCGCTCACCTACGACACCCCGGCCGGGGAGGTCCCGGCCGTCGCTGGCGTCAGCTTCGACATCGAGACTTCGGAATTCCTTTGTCTCGTCGGCCCTTCGGGCTGCGGCAAGTCGACCCTGCTCAACGTGATCGCCGGATTTGTTGCCCCGACCGCCGGCGACATCCGCATCGCCGGCGAGCCGGTCAGCGGCCACGGCCTCGACCGCGGCGTCGTGTTCCAGGACTTTGCCCAGCTGTTCCCCTGGCGCACCGCGCTCGGCAACGTGACCTTTGGGCTCGAGATGAAAGGGGTCGGCAAGGCCGAGCGCGAGGCGATCGCGCTCGAACAGCTCAAGCTGGTCAAGCTGGAGAAATTCGCGGCCGCGTACCCGCACCATCTTTCCGGCGGGATGCAGCAGCGGGTCGCCATCGCGCGGGCGCTCGCCTACAATCCGGCGGTGCTGCTGATGGACGAGCCGTTCGCGGCGCTCGACGCACTCACCCGCGACGACATGCAGCGCCTGCTCGCGGAGGTTTGGCGAAAGACGCGCAAGACCGTGGTCTATGTGACGCACAACGTGGCGGAAGCGGTTTACCTCGCGGATCGCGTGCTGGTCATGACGCCGCATCCCGGCATGGTGAAGAGCGAGGTGCGCATCGCGCTCCCGCGCCCGCGCGACCCGCTCAGCGTCGAATTTCTGCAGTATCAGAAATCGCTGTTGCGCTACCTCGGCCAGGATGCGGGCGCAGCCGACGCGACATAACTTGCCGAAAACAATCGTCACCAGGGAGGAGAGCGATGCATAACGGGCGCGGTGAGCTGACGCGGCGGCAATGGCTGCTGGCAAGCGCTTTGGCGCTGGCGCTGCCGGCGCGGCCGGCTGGCGCGCTGGAGATGGTCCGCCAAGGATTCCAGACCAACATCTGGGGCATGCCGACCTACTACCTGCTCAAATCCGGCCTGCTCGAGAAGCACGGCATCAAGTTCGAGGAATTCGCCGTGCCGTCGGGCAATCTCACCATGCAGCAGATGGTGGCCCGACAGGTCGATCTCGGCACCTACGCGGGACAATCCTTCATCATCGGCCACGACAAGGGCGGCCTCGTCGCCGTCGCCCAGATCGAAACCGTGGGCAAGACCGCGCAGGTCGTGACGCGCAAGGACCTCAACATCGGCAAGGTGAGCGAGCTCAGGGGGCGCAAGGTCGCGAACCAGACCGGCTCATCCGTCGGCAATATTTTCGTCGACGTCATCGCGCCCGCCGCCGGTCTCAAGAAAGGCGATTTCCAGGAAGTGCGGATGGACGTCAACAACATGGTCGCGGCCATGGCCGCAAAGACCGTGGACGCCATGGTCAACGTCGAGCCCTACAACGCGATCGCGGTCGCCGAAGGCATCGGCACCTCGATCATGGATTTCTCGCAGGTGGACAAGATGCCGGTGTTCATGGCGGCCACGCCCGACTTCGCCGACAAGAGTCCCGACACCATCGTCGCCTATCTCAAGTGCTGGCAGGAGGTGGCGCGCGACTTTAAGACCGATCCCGGCAAAGTCGCCGATGTGATCTACGCGTTCTTCACCTCTAAGGGCTACACCATGTCACGCGAGACCTTCGCCACGGCGCTGGCCAAGGTCGAGGTCAATCCGGGATTCCCCGCCGACGTCGTGCCCGGTCTGCAGAAGGACGCCGAGGTGCTGCTGCGGGAGAAGAAGATTTCCGCCATTCCCGATTGGAAGAAGGCCCTGCGGCCCGATCTGTGGACCAGGGCAGCGAGCGGGTGACGCGGGTCCCCTCGGGCGCGCTGTCCACCGCGCTCGGCGGACTGATCGCCATCGCCGCCGCCCTTGGCATCGGGCGGTTCGTCTACACGCCGATTCTGCCGGTGATGGTCGAGGCGCTGGGGCTCAGCAGGTCGCAAGCCGGCCTGATCGCCTCGGCAAATTTCCTCGGCTACTTGATCGGCGCCTTGTTCGCGGCAATGCCGCGGCTGAGCGGACCGCGGCGGCTGTGGTTGATTGGTTCGTTGGCGGCGAGCGCCGCCACCACCGCGGGCATGGGGCTGTCACAGTCACTTGCAGCTTTGCTTGTTCTGCGGTTTGTCGGCGGCGCTGCGAGCGCCTTTGTGCTGATCTTCTCCTCGACCATCGTGTTGGAGCGCTTGGCGCAGCTCCGCCGCAACGAACTCTCGGCATTGCATTTTGCCGGCGTCGGCACTGGTATCGCGGTGTCCGCGGCGCTGGTGGCGGGATTGCTCGAGCTTGGTCAAGGCTGGCAGTCGCTATGGCTCGCGAGCGGCGCCCTCTCGTTCGTGGCCGTCCTCGCGGCGGCGGCGCTGCTGCCAACTTTGCCGAGCCCTGCGATGCAGACGGCTGGAACGGCGAGCGCCGTTGCCGATGCGCGGTTGCGCCGTCTTATCGTGGCCTACGGACTATTCGGCTTCGGCTATATCATCACTGCCACGTTCCTCGTCGCGATCGTGCGATCAACGCCGGCGATCCAGGCGCAGGAGCCGGTCATCTGGATTGTATTCGGAATCGCCGCCGCACCGTCGGTGGCGTTTTGGACTCTGCTCGCGAGTCGTTTCGGGATCCAGGCCGCGTTTGCGATGGCCTGCATCGTTGAAGCGCTGGGCGTGCTGGCAAGCGTCGCCTGGCCCAGCGTCCTCGGCGTGTTTCTTGCCGCCATCCTCGTTGGCGGGACGTTCATGGGACTGACCGCGCTCGGGCTCATGGGAGCGCGCGTCCGCGCGGTTGGCGATCCGCGCCGCGTCCTCGCCCTGATGACCGGCGCGTTCGGTCTCGGCCAGATCGTCGGCCCGCTTTTCGCCGGCATCGCCTCGGATCGGCTCGGCAGCTTCACCGCGCCCTCGATTGTCGCCGCGCTCGCGCTGATCCTCGCCGCCTTGCTCGCCGCCGCGTAATCTTCTGCTGGCTGGCAACGGCGGTCCGCGCTCAGTCCTCGTCCGGCGGGATGAAGCGCTGTTGCGCCTGGATCGCGGCGACGTTGTTCGGGCGCTCGAACGGCGCCGGCCGTGGATCGCCCGCGCGCCGCGGGCGCCCGATGGCGCGGAACCAATCCTCCAGACCCGCCGGTGCAATCAACCAGAGGAGGCGCATCTGGCCGGCCCCGGTGTTCGTCACCTTGTGCTGCAGCCCGCGGCCGATCAGGAGCATGGTCTCCGGCATGACGTCGTAAAGCTTGCCCTCCACGTCCGCCTGCCCGTTGCCCTGATAGCAGAACAGCAGCTCGTGGCTGCGCTCGTGCGCATGGCGGCGAATGTGCGCGCCGGGCTCGAGCACCTGCAGCCCGGTGGAGAACGCATCGTAAGGCGAGTTGTAGGGGCTGACCTTGTTGATCACGTACCCGGTCGAGGGCAACGGCTGCCAAAATGACTCGCCATCCTCCGGTCCCAGCGCGATCACCACCCCTTTGGCGAAATCACCCACGAGAGCCTCCCAACCAACTCTTTACCTTCGATCCTCGTCAGCTTGTCCGCCGCAGATGGACCGGCCGCTTATCAACGCCGTGCTCGCCGGTTCCATAAGTGCCCATGAAACCTTCGACCGCCGCATGCAGCTCATCCCACGGGGCATTGACGAAATTGTAGTTGCGCACCGCAAAGGCGGGGCCGACGAAGAATTTCTCATACGACGTGGCGCGGCTGGCATGTTCCGAACCCACGAGATCCCACGCAAGTCTGAACAGCTTCATGCGATCGGCGGCGGCGAAATCGCCGGCGGTCCAGAACGTCTCGAACAACTCGCGCAGCTCCGGGTCGTCGAGCACGTCGATGCTGGCCGGGAATTGAAACTGGCCGCCGCCCATCAGCTCGCGGATGACATCCAGCAATTGCGAATGGTTCTCCATGGCCCAATGGATGGCGGCATACATGTAACGCCGGTTGAAGATGACGAAGCCGTTGTCGAACGGCTGGCAGGCCTCAATCTGCCCGTCGATCATGGCGTTGTAGCCCGCCTCCATCGCCGCGAGCCGGCCGAGCGTGTCGCGCACCGCCGGGATGTCGCGCGCGCCGGTGAAGCGCGCGATCAGGCTGGCGACGCCGAGCATGAAGCGCAGCTTAGAGGCGAACCGCACGTTCGACTGGTGGTTGGAAATGACGTGCGCGGCGGTCTTGATGTAGATGTCGCGCGAAAGGCCGGGGTTGTCGTGGACGATGACCTTCTCCCACGGTACCTTCGCGTCCTTGAACACCAGCATGCAATCGGACTCGTCGAAGCGCGTCGTCAGCGGGCGATCAAAGCGATTAAGCCCCAAGCGATTGAACGGCTCGCGCGACCAGAGCGTCAGGCCAGGCAGATTGAGCGGGATGACGCAGGTGATGGATTCTTTGAGCTGGTCGGGGGCGAGCGGCATCACGTTTCCGATCAGCACCTCGTGCGCATACGCGGCGCCGCTCGCCAGCATCTTCATGCCGTTGAGCGTGACGCCCTTGTCGTCTTCCGCCGTGACCCGCAGCGCCGGTTGCGGCAGCCCCTTGGCCAGATAGTAGTCCTTGTTGCGCGCCGCTTGCGGCGGGACGATTGCGTAGGTTGCGAACAGGTCGTGTCGCCGGATGTGCCGGTAGATGGCCAACAGATTGTCGCGGCTGCCGCCGGGTTCGCTGTCGAAGACCTCGGGCTTCATGGACAGCCCGGTGAGATTGCCGGCGAACGCGTCGGGCGTGCGGCCCATCAGGCCGAAACAGAAGTCCGCGATCTTGCGATGGGCGCGGTTGCGGCGCCGCAGGTCCTCCTGCGAGCGCGGCTGCAAGTAGTACATGCTATGGCGCTCGCCGTTCTCCTCGAAGGTCATGACGTCGCGCAGCGCCGGATCGGATTTCATGTCGAACAACGCGGCGTAGGTGCGGGCGCCATCGGCGAAGCCTGGGTGCGTGGTCTGATCTTTGACGCGCTCCTTGCCGATGTAGATGATCCGGCCGTCACGGATGCTCTGCAGATATTCCTTTCCGTTCATGAGCATGGGGATGAACCGTTTGATCTGACGTTGCCAACGGCGTCGGGCCGGCGCGAATGATAGCGAGTTTCCCGCCGGCTCGAAATGGAAGTCGACCCGGATGTCAAAACCGCGCGCCATGCCTGGAAGGGGCGACCATGGCCGAGCCGACCAAGTCCCGCGCCGCAGCGCATGGCTAGTGCCCGGTTTTCGAAGTTCGTGATACAGCGCGGCACACTCGGGCACGAACTTCGAAAACCAAAGGGCACTAGCAACTCTATGATTCTAGTGCCGCTTTTCGATTTGAAATTCCTGAGGTGGACTCGCGGCACGCGGTGCAGGAATTTCAAATCGGCGGCACTAGCCTTCGCCACGCCGCCTCGCCTGTCGCGCTGAAACGCGCTAAACATGCGCGCGCTCAGGCAGGGAGAGTGGAATGAAGGCTGGACGCAAGAAAGTCGCGAAGAAGGCTGCGGGGACGAAGAAGCCGGCGAAGGCGGCCGCGCCGAAGAAACGCGCGGCAGCGAAAGCCGCGGGCAAGCGCGCGCCGGTGCAAAGCCCGCTCGGCAACGGCGGACCGATCACGTGGAACTTCAAGCTCATCGCCCATCACCTGCTCGACGGCTTCGGCGGCATGGGCGAAGGCATGTCGATCCAGATCGCACCGGACGGCCGCCGCATCCTCTGGCTCGCGCATGAAAGCGCGCCGAAAAATTTCACCGCCGTCGACGTGTCGGACCCGCGCAAGCCCAAGGTGGTGGTGCAGACCGATCTGCCGCAGGCGCACATGCGCTCGAATTCGCTCGAGACCTGCGGGAACATCATGGCGGTGGCGTACCAGACCCAGAAGAAGGGGCTCACGCCCGCCGGTATGGAGCTGTTCGATATTTCGGTGCCGGAAAAGCCGCGGTCGATCTCGTTCTTCGACTGCTCGGGCGCGACCTCGCGCGGCGTGCATCAGCTCTGGTTCTGCGACGGCGAATACGTGCATTGCGCGTCGGGCGCGCCGGACTTCACGCCTACGCACCCCAACGACGACCAGTTCTATCGCTGCATCGACGTGCGCAACCCGTCAAAGCCGGTCGAGATCGGCCGTTGGTGGATGCCGGGCACGCGTCAAGGCGACAACGTCATGCCGCCGCCGCGGCACCCGCTCGACAAGGGACACCGCGCCCACAACACCAACGTTTATCCGCAGCGCGGCGACCGTTGCTACCTCGCCTATATCGACGGCGGCATGTTCGTCCTCGACATTTCCGACAAGGCGAACCCCAAGCGCATCTCGCAGTGGACCAATTCCCCGCCGTATACAGGGTTCATGCATACCGTGGTGCCGCTGTTCGACCGCGGGCTGATGCTGGTGACCGACGAATCCACCGAGAACAACGCCAAGGATTGGCCGAAGCTGATCTGGGTGCTCGACGCGCGTGAGGAATCGAACCTGGTCCCGATCGCGACCTGTCCGCTGCCGGACCACAAGGCGTTCGCCGCGAAGGGCCGCTTCGGCGCCCACAACATCCACGAGAACGTGCCGCTGCCGACCGCCTGGCAATCCGATCAGATCGTGCTCGGCACCTTCTTCAACGGGGGGCTGCGCGCCTACGACATTTCCAATCCGTACCAGCCGCAGCAGGTCGGCGTGTTCGTCCCGCCGGCGCCGCCGATGGCGCCCACCGGCACCATCCAGCTCAACGACGTGTTCGTCGACGAGCGCGAGATCGTCTACACGGTCGACCGCCACGTCGGCGGCCTCTACATCCTGGAGATGGATTTCTGATGGACGGCCCTCATGCTGAGGAGCCGCGCCTCAAGCCTGGTCACGCGCGGCTTCAACGCGCTATGGCGCGGCGTCTCGAAGCATGAGGGCTCTGGCTCGCCTCATCCTTCGAGACGGCGGCTTCGCCGCCTCCTCAGGATGAGGCTTCCGGCTTAGATGATGCTCGATCTCTTTCCCTCCCGCGAGGCCGGGCGTTTCGGGCGCAGGCTCAAGCGCGCGCGTGGCGCAAAAATTCCGGTCAGCGTCCTCACCGGCTTCCTCGGCGCCGGCAAGACCACGCTGCTGCGCCGCTTTCTCGCCAAGCCCGAGGGCGAAGGCACCGCGGTCGTCATCAACGAGTTCGGCAGCGTCGGCATCGACGACGCGCTGATGCGCGCCTCGAGCGACGACGTGACGCTGCTCGGCAACGGGTGCCTATGCTGCAACACGCGCTCCGATCTGCAGAACGCGCTGCGCAATCTCGTCGCCGAGCGCGCGCAGGGCCGGCTGCCGCAATTCAAGCGCATCGTGATCGAGACCAGCGGGCTCGCCGATCCCGGCCCGATCCTGCAGACCTTCGCCACGGATCGGGCGCTGGGCTCCGAATTCCACGTCGAGGTGGTCCTCGCCGTCGTGGATGCCGTCGGCGGCCTCGACACGCTGGCGTGGTCGGCCGAGGCGAGAAAGCAGGTCATCCTCGCCGACCGGCTGGTCATCACGAAGGGTGACCTCGCCGAGCCGCAAGCGGTCGAGCAACTCGCAAAGCGCCTTCGCGCGTTCAATCCGCGCGCCGCCATTCACCGGGCGGTCGACGGCGATCTCGATCCGCGCTTTATGCTCGAGAGCGATGCGCCCGAGGGTGCCGCGGCGCGCACGGGCTTCGTCGCCGAAGCCGAGCACAGCGACGGCATCTTGAGCTTCGTTCTCACCGAGGATGCGCCGCTCCCGTGGGACGCCTTCGCGCGCGCCATGGAGACGCTCATTGCGTTACGCGGAGGCGATCTCTTGCGCGTGAAGGGCTTGCTCAACGTCGCCGGCTGCCGCGGACCGGTGGTGGTGCACGCGGTCCAGCACCTCGCGCATCCACCGGTCGAACTCGCGGCGTGGCCTGATCGCAACCGCACGAGCCGCCTCGTGTTCATCACCCGCGGCATTCCCGAGCGGCAAGTGCGCGATCTCTTCGCCTCGGTGCGCGCCTTGGCCGGCGACTCCGGGGTGACGCAATCAAGCTGACGCGGATTGAGACTCGCTCACATGCTGCGGCACAGGCGGCGGGTGCAATCGTTCCTCGCGCTCGGCAAGCGCCCGGAATTGCTGTTCCAGGGACAAGTGCTGTTCGCGGGATTCGGGTGAGCGGCACATGCCGGCGAGGCGATGGTGTTCGGCGGCCATCGCGCGGTATTCGGTCGCGTTGATCATGATGTCCTCCCACGCGGTCCCGTTCCGCCGGCGGCGCCGGCGGAAACGGCGTGGGACGCTAGAACGGGTCCCATTGGAATAAGTCGTGGAACGGAAAGCCTCGAACGCTTTGCGCTGGCGTTTCGGGCGCGATCAGTCTGCGCCTCTACGGCGCTAGAGTCGAGAGAGCCTGGGGGTGTCTGTGTACGGCGCCGGACATTTCCGCGGTAGGCCGCACCGGGTTCAGCCCCGGGGCCAATCCATCCGGCGTTTGCGACAAAGCTTTAGCCCAGAAGCGCGATGCCCGGGTCATAAGCGTTATGCCCGGGCATCACGACTCGATAATTGCGGATATCAGCGAGCGGCCGCGTCGCGCCGCAGCAGGTCGCTGTCGACCGCGAGCGGGGCCTCGTTGCCGAAGCGCACGCGATAGACCTGCAGGTTCTCCATCACCCGCTGCACGTAGTTGCGGGTCTCCATGAACGGGATGCGCTCGACCCAGTCGACCGGATCGACCTTCGGGTCGCGCGGATCGCCGTACTTTGCGATCCACTCCTGCACCCGGCCGCGGCCGGCGTTGTAGGCGGCAAATGCGAGGAGAGGATTGCCGCGGTAATCCTGCAGGACGCCGGCGATCTCGGCGGCGCCGACCTGCAGGTTATACGGCGAGTCGCTCCTCAGGCGTTTGAAATCATAGGTGCAGTTGAAGCGCTTGCAGGTATCCCGTCCCGCTTCCGGCGTCACCTGCATCAGCCCCATCGCCTGCGCTTGCGACCAGTCGGACGGGTCGAACGCGCTCTCCTGGCGAATGACGGCGAACAGCATCGCGTTCTCGATGCTCGGCGCGATCGGCGAATAGCGCGGCACGCCCACGGTCGGGAACGCGTAGTAGTCGAGCGGCAGGCCGCGCGCCAGCGCCGCCTTGCCCAGATGCAGCATCCCACGCGCGTCCTCGTGCTGCTCCGCCAATTCGCCGAGCGCCGAAAGCGTGCCGGGGTCGTTCTGCGTCTCGCCGATGCTTGCCATCAGCGCGATGACCAGCGGGCGTTCGTTGAGCGCGTAGAGAATCTCGACGGCATGAACGAGCTCGAGCCGCTCCGCCTCGGCCTGCTTGTCCGGCTTCGGCGGCGGCGGCGCCAGGTTGAGGGCGGAAAGCCCCAGCCGCGCGCGCGCGATCTGGCCGTAGTAGGCGGCCGAGCCGCGGGCCGCCAACTCGTACTCGGCACGCGCCCGCTCGGGCTGGTGCAAAGCTTCCGCCACGCGTCCCAGCCAATAATGCGAGCGCGCATGCGAGGTCGGATGGTTGGTCACGTCCTGGATGCGCTTGAAGTGGGTCGCCGCCGTCTCCGGATCGTCGAGGAAGCGAAGCGCGATCCACCCCGCCATGAAATGGCGTTCGATGCGCGAGTTCTCCTTGGTCGGCTCGGCTCCCTCCGCCACCACGCGGTAGGCCGCGAGGGCGTCGCCGCGATCGAGCAGCTTGCGCGACATGATCCGGCGCTCGACCCACCACTCCTCGCCATCATAGATCTGGGCGAGGTCGCAGGGTGCCGACAGCAGCACCTGTGCGGCCTCGGCGATCTTGTCCTCGTGGCGCAGAAGGTGCGCGTGGATGAACAAATAGCCGGGGTCTTGGCGCGCCTCGGCGGGCACGGCGTCGAGCAGCTTTCTGACGTTGCCGGCCTTGCGGTTGAGCGCGATGTGCGCTTGTGCGATCGCGACGTCAGCGGCGCCGAGCCGGCGCGCGGCCCGCATCGCCGTCTCGTTGTCGCCGGCGAACAGCCGCTTCTCCATGCGCGCCTTATGATCGGCGCGGGTCAAGAACTCCGAATAGCGCTCGAGCGCCTGCTTCTCGACCTCGGTCGAGAGCGGATCGTAGCGCCACGCCTCGCGGATGAGCGCCTTGGCGGATTCGGTGTCGCCCTGCGCGATGAGCGCGCGCGCCAGCACCAAGCGGCCCGTCCCGCTCTGGGGCGGCGAATCTTTGAAGAAACTCACGGCCTGCGCCGGCTTGATGTTCTCGACCCAAAGCATCGCCTCCGCGCGCTTGCGGAACATGCCGACGCTCGGCCAACCCGGATTGGCGGCGACGAAGGCGAGATAGCGCTTGCTGTCGGCGCCGGGATGCTCGCTGCGCAAGATCAGCCATTCGACCAGCTTGCGCGCGGCCGGCTCGGCGATCGAGCCGGCGACCTCGGTCGCCTTGCTGGCGCCGCCGTGGCGCAGCGCCTCGAGTGCGCTCTTGACCCGCGCAATCTCTTCAGCGGCGGTCTGCGGCGCCGGCCCCTGCGCCAGCGGGATCTGCGGCACGGCGGATTTATCCGGCGCCGATTTGTCCTTCTTGCCGGCCACCTTCTTTCCGCTGGCCTTGGCGGTTTTGCCGGCGGCTTTCGCCGACTGCGTGGTTTTGACGCCGCGCGCGAATGCGGTGTCGGTGGCGAGAGTTACCGCGAGCAGGCTCGCGCCTGCGAGTGCAGCAACGAGTGCTGACCGATATCGTGTTTGCAAGGCTGATTGTCCCCAGAACCCCGGCGAAATTGCTTCGCCCTAAGTCTTTAACGACGTCGTACCCACCCCGGTCGGATTCACCACTGGTATTGCAGCAATATTTGGGCCGAAAAGTGCCGCGATTGTCGCCCAAAGCAGGCGCCTGAACCCGTGGGTGCGCCTGTCGCGCTGCGCGCGGGCACGACCGCAACCGCGCATCCGAGATAATGCCGGCCGGCCGCTTTGCTCGACCCGGACGGGCGTTCAAGTCGTGGAACCAATTGGCATCCAGCTCTGACTCCGATTAGCATTCGTCAATCGGCATCGCGCGCGCACCGCCGGTCCGCGCAGGGCGCCCTGGGATTAAGGAGACTCGCATGTCCGCAAACGTCACCGAGGCGCTCGCCGGCTTCGCGGCATCGCTCAAATACGAGGACCTTCCGCCGCGCGTGCGCGATCATTGCAAGACCCTCCTGCTCGATACGCTCGCCTGCGCGGTCGCCGGTCACCGTGGGGAGGAGACGCAACAACTCGCCGCGCTCGCCGCAGCGCTGGGGCAATCGAGCGAAACGAGCGTCATCGGCGGCGAGGCGCTGTCGCTCGCGGGCGCCACCATTCTCAACGGCTATCTCGTCACCGCGGTCACCATGTGCGACGTGCACCGGCCAACGCTGACCCATGTCACGCCGGAAGTGATGCCGCCCGCCTTGGCCATCGCCGAGCGCGACGGCGCCTCCGGCCGCGATCTCCTGGTCGCCATCGCCGCCGGATGCGAAGTGACGACGCGCATCGGCATCGGGCTCGATTACCCGGTCTTCCGCGCCAAGGGGTGGCACGGACCGGGCGTGCTCGGCCCGTTCGGGGCTGCCGCCGCGGTCGGCCGGCTGCGCCGGTTCGACGCCGAGACCATGGCCAAGGCCTTCGGGCTCGCCGGCAGCCAGGCGGCCGGCACCTTCGCGGCGTGGGGAACGCCGACCGTCAAATTCCATCAATGCCGCGGCGCGCTGTCGGGGCTGCTGGCGGCGCTGCTTGCCGAGCAAAAATTCTTGGCGACGCGCGAATTCCTCACCGCCGCCGACGGCGGCCTTTACAATGTTTACGCGAATGGCGGTCGTCCGGAGGCGGTCACGGCCGAGCTCGGGCAGCGCTGGGAGCTCGAGCAGATCGCGTTGCGGCTGTGGCCATCGGCGTCCTCCATCCAGGGCATGAACACCGCGCTGTTCGATCTGATCGAGCGGCACAAGATCGATCCCGCCAAGGTGAAGAAAGTGCGCATCGCGTTGAGCCCGCCCGCCTTCGACCTGCACGGCAAGCTCGCGCGCTACAAGGGCAAGTTCGATGCGCTGATTTCCGGCCATTACACCGCGGCGGTGATCCTGCACGATCAGCGGCTCACGCTCGACCAGTTCGAGTCTGCGCGCTACGACGATGCAACCATGCGGCGCGCGGCCGCCGAGCAGATCGAGATCCGCGCCGACACGGCGCTCAGCGGGGTCGAGGCGGTGGTCGAGATGGAGATGGAGGGGACCACGCTCAAGGCACATTGCGTCGATCCGCGCGGCTCGCCGGCGAACCCGCTGTCGCGCGGCGACATCGAGGGCAAGTTGCGCACCTACGCCGACGGCGTGCTCGCCCCTTCCGCCATTGCGGCGACCATCGACGCGGTCGGCGATCTCGAAAATCTGAGCTCGGTGCGCAAGCTCATGCAGGCGCTGCGCGCGCCGCCGCGGCGCGCGACATTGGCCGCCGCGCGCGGGTGATGCTTCCGTGTCGGACAATGCGCAAGCAGCAGACCGAGTGCGCGGCAGTTGTCCGTCGGGAGGAGCGCGCAGGATGAGACACATGCTCTTTGCCGCGCTGACGAGCGCGGCGCTGCTTGCGCTCGTTGCTCCCGGCGCGGCGCAGACCGCGGACGATTATCCCAACCGTCCGATCCGCATCATCGTGCCGCAGGCGGCGGGCTCCGGCGTCGATCTGCAGGCGCGGGTGCTGGCGCAGAAAATGGGCGAGCTCTGGGGCCAGCAGGCGATCGTCGACAATCGTCCCGGCGCCAACGCCATCATCGGCATGGACGCCGGCGCCAAAGCCACCCCCGACGGCTATACGCTCATCTACGCGCCGGTGAGCGCGGTGACCACCAACGCCTTCATCTACAAGAAACTGCCCTACGACACGTTCCGCGACTTCGTCCCAATCACCCAGACCACCGCCAATCCGCTCGGCGCCGTGGTCAATCCCGCCGCCGGCATCAAGTCGATCACGGATCTCGTCGCGCGCGCGAAGGCGAACCCCGGCGCGATCAACTACGGCTCCTTCGGCATCGGCAACATGACCCACCTCATGGGCGTGCTGCTCTCGCTCGCCGCCGACATCAAGATGACGCACGTGCCGTACCGGGGACAGACGCCGGCGATGACCGACGTGGTGGCGGGCCAGATTCCGCTCGCCTTCACCACCACGGCGGGGGTGGCAGATTTCGTCGAAACCGGAAAGCTCGATCTCATCGCCACCTTCGGCGAGGCGCGCGACGAGCAGTTTCCCAACACGCCGACGGTCGTGGAATCCGGGTATCCGAGCGTCATCGTGGTGGGCTGGAGCGGGCTGTTCGCGCCGGCCGGCGTGCCGCCGCAGATCGTCGAGCGCGTCTACGCCGGCATGGCCAAGGCGCTGTCCATGCCCGACGTCAAGGACGCCATCGCGCGCCAGGGATCCAAGGCACTCAGCAGCAGCAGCCCGCAGGACTTCGCGCGCTACATCAAGTCGGAAGCGGAGAAATTCCACCCGGTCATCAAGGCCGCCGGGCTCGAAGGCTCGCAGTAGAAGGCATGTCCTCGGTCGAAAAGACGCATCGCTTCGGCCTGCTAACTCCCTCCTCCAACACGGTGCAGGAGCCGGAGTTTTCCGCTGCCCTGCCGGCCGCCGTCTCGCTGCATACCGCGCGCGTCGCCTATCGCGAGATTACCCCGCAGGAGCAGATGCGCTGCGTGCGCGAGCTCGAGAGCGAATGCCGCAAGCTCGCCGACGCCGAGGTCGATGTCGTCGTGTTCGCGGCCACCGCCCCGACCTTGGCCAACGGCAAGGGCTATGACCGCGAGCTGATCAAGCGCATGGAGGATGCCGCGGGCCGGCCGGCCACCACGGCGGCGACCGCCTTCGTCGACGCGCTGGCGCGGCTCGGCGTCACGCGTATCGCAATCGCCGCGCCGTGGAGCAAGACCATGGACGTCCCGATGGTGCGCTTCATGGAGGCGAGCGGCTTTGCCGTGGTGAGCAGCGAAGTCGCCGGCTACGTGGCCGGCGTCGAACTTGGCCGCGTCGGCGCGCAGGCGGCCTACGAGCTTGGGCGCCGCGCCGACCGGGGAGATGCCGAGGCCGTCATCATGCCTGGCGGCAACTGGCCGGCCATGAGCGTGGTCGAGCGGCTCGAGCGCGAACTCGGCAAGCCCGTGCTCGCCAACAACGCGGTGAGCCTGTGGGCGGGTCTGCGCCTGCTCAAGCACGGCGAGCCCATCGCCGGCCACGGCGTACTGCTGCGCGAGCATTTGGCGAATTAACGAGCGCTCGTGTGAAGTGCGATCAGCTCAAACGGCGAACTCGGTCTGGCCCCCTCCCCAACCAAACCCCGGCCTGCCGGGGTTTGTCAGCTTGAAATCCGCCGGAAGCGGACAAGCCCACAGCCGGCTGGGGAGGGGTTGGGGTTGGGGGTGGGGGTCGCAGTTGTGGCACGAGTCACGTTCAACAACTTCGACCCCACCCCGCCCGCCTTCGCTGCGCTTCGTCGGGCGACCCTCCCCACAAGGGGGAGGGTAGCATTGAGTGCGCGGCGCCGAAGGGCTTCAATTGCCACCGCGCGTTACTTCGATCCACGTTTGCAAGGCGAGCCGGCCGCGGCATGAAAATCGTCATTCCCGACGACTACCAGGACATGGTGGATCGGCTCGAATGCTTTGCGCTGATCCGAGGGCACGACGTCGTGCGCTACCGCGCGCCGGCGCGTGATCTGAGTGAGCTCGCCGAGCGCCTGCGCGACGCCGACGTTGTCGTCGCGATCCGCGAGCGCGTGGAATTTTCCCGCGCGCTGCTCGAGCGATTGCCGCGCCTCAAGCTGATCGCGCTCGTCGGCCGCAACGCGAGGACGATCGATTTTCCCGCCAGCACCGAGCTCGGCATCGCAGTTGCCACCGGCGCGAGCAACTCACCGGTGGCTCCGGCCGAGCTTGCGCTCGCCTTGATGCTGGCGTCACGCCGTAACGTGGCCTTCGAGGCCGAGCGCATGCGGCGCCGAGAATGGCCCTCAACCCTGTCGCATCGGCTGCGCGGATCGACGCTCGGCATTTTCGGCCTCGGCGCCATCGGCGAGCTGGTGGCGCAAGGCGGCCGCGGACTGGGAATGGAGGTTCTGGTCTGGGGGCAAAAATCCTCGCTGGAGAAAGCCGCCGCCGCGGGCTACGCGCGCGCCGCCAGCAAAGCGGCGCTGTTCGAGCGCTCCGACGTGCTCTCGCTGCACGTGCGGCTCACGCCCGAGACGCGCGGCATCGTCGGCGCCGACGATCTCGACCGCATGAAATCGACGGCGCTCATCGTCAACACCGCGCGGGCCGAGCTCATCGCGCCGGGAGCCTTGCTCGCCGCACTGCGCAAGGGCCGGCCCGGCTACGCCGCCGTCGACGTGTACGAGGACGAGCCGGTCGTCGACCATCCGTTCCTTTCGATGCCCAATGTTCTCTGCACCCCGCATCTGGGCTGGGCGGAATGGGAAAATTTCGAGCTCTATTTCCGCGAGGCGTTCGAGCAGATCGTCGCCTATGAGCAAGGGCTTGCGCTGCGGCTCGCCAATCCGCAAGTGCGCCTGCGACGTGCTTAGAGCCGTCCGGATTGAGGAAGCCGCGCTTACTAAATTCAGAGCGTCATTGCCGGGCTTGACCCGGCAATCCATCGTCTTTGCAAAAGCTTTTTACGAAGACGATGGATGCGCGGATCATAAGCGCGTTCACGCGCGTCTTCGACGCGCTTCTGTCCGCGCACGACTCGCAGATCTAGTCTAACTCTCCGGCAGCGGGATGAACTCGGTCTCGTTCGGCACCGCGGCGAAGCGCCCCATTTTCCAGTCTTCCTTCGCCTCCTCGATGCGCTCGCGGCGCGAGGAGACAAAATTCCACCAGATATAGCGCGGGCCTTCCAACGCGGCGCCGCCGAGGACCATGAGCCGCGCGCGGCGCAATGCCCGCACCGTGATGCGGTCGCCGGGGCGGAAGATCAACAGCTGCGGCGCTTCGAACCTGTCGCCGGCGATATCGACCTCGCCTTCGGCCACGTAGATCGCGCGCTCTTCCTGATCCGGATCGAGCGGCGCGCTCGCGCCGGGCGCGAGCACGACCTCGGCATAAAGCCATTCCGAGAGCATCCCGACCGGCGATTTTCTACCGAAGGCCGTGCCGGCAATGACGCGCGCCCAAACGCCGCCGTCATCGATCACGGGCAGGCTGCCAGCATCGAAATGCTGAAACGAGGGCTCCGTCTCCTCCTGTGCGCGCGGCAGCGCGATCCAGCTTTGAATGCCGAACATGCCCTCGCTCCCTCGCCGCGCGGCGGCCGGGCTGCGTTCGGAATGGGCAATGCCGCGCCCGGCGGTCATGAGGTTCATCGCGCCGGGAGTGATCTCCAGCGCATTGCCCTCGCTGTCGCGGTGCATGACGCGGCCGTCGAACAGGTAGGTGACGGTGGCAAGCCCGATATGCGGGTGCGGCCGCACGTCGAGCCCCTGCCCGGCAATGAACTGGACCGGCCCCATCTGGTCGAAGAAGATGAACGGACCGACCATCTGCCGTTTGCCGTGCGGCAGCGCGCGGCGCACGGAGAAGCCGTCGCCCAGATCGCGCACGCGAGGAACGATGACGAGCTCGAGCGCATCGCAGGCGCGCGTGTCGCCGAGCACGGGGTCGGTTGACGGCAACCAGCTCATGGCAATCCTCCCTCAGGTCACGCGTCCGAAGACGCGAGTGAACGCATCCAGGTCGCGACCCCCGTACGGGCCACCGGGCGGTGTTGCCGCTAGTGCCCTCTCCCCTTGCGTTCTTGGACTGTTGTCAGTCCTGTCATTTCATTTGCGGTGCTACCTATGTGACATGAAGGTAGCACCTGACGATAGACGCCGCCTACCAGGCCCGGCGTTTCGTTGCGCTGGTACGGCTCTCTCCCGGCCCCGGCTGACCTGTGGGGGGTACCTATCGGCAAACCCTGAACGCTTTCAATTCACGCCTCACCACGTGTATCGCACGGTGCCGGTGCCGGCGTAGGTGGAGGAGTGGGAGGCGAACTCGCCGTCGAATTTGCCGATCAGCGCGACCCCGTTGGCGAGCCGCAGCTCCGCGCCGGCGGAAGTCAGCGCCGAGTTCTTCGCCGGCGTTGCGCCATTAACGACGAAGCTCGCGCCGGCAAGCGTCTGGAAGAGAGCAGCCAGCGTCGGATCGCTCACCCAGTCGTGCGCCCAGGCGAGGCGCGCACGCATGGTCAGCGCCGCCTCGGGGTTGAGCAGTAAGAGCCGGTCGAAGCGCGCGCCCAACTCGCTGCGCGTATCGCTGGCGTTGCGCGCGTTATAGCCGAGCGCAAAGCCGCCGGCGGTGAGGTCGGTCTCGCTATAGCCCGGCGTGTGGAAGCTCTGCGCCTGGATCGCCGCATACGGCGTGATCCCGCCGTAGAACGTCGCGACGCGGTAGCCACCCTCCACGCGCCCGCCGAAGCTTTGCGCATTGAAGCTCGCGGTGAGATGGTCGCCGGCAAAGGCGAAGCGGTCGGTCGACATCCAGTGATTGATGAAAGCGAGCGCGGCGGCGAGATAGCTCGCGCCCCATTGCGTCGCGCCGTAGAGGCCGGCCTGGAATGCATCGCTCTTGCCGCCGCCCAGCCCCTGCGCCAAGTCCCAATTGGTCCCGCCGCCGGCGAGCGCAAAGCCGACGACGGTGCCGGGCGCGAGCCGATAGTCGAGCCCGGCCGCGCCGCCCGCGGCGCGGGCGGCAAGATCGTGGCTTCCCACCACGGCCGGATCGCCAGTCGTGCGGTTCGAGCCGCCATAGCCCGCGCCCCACACGCTCCAGCGCTGGTCGAAGTTCACGGGCTTCGGCGGGGCTTTGAGGATCTTGGCATAGGCGAGCGCGACATCGTCGGACACGTCTTCGCGCTCCGGCGCGAATCCCAGCGCTGGGCCGCCGGCGCCCGCAAGCCCGCCGCGGCCGTCCACGAACGGATCGAGCATGATGCCGAGGAACTGGTTCTCGAGCTGAAAAGCCACCTGCTGGCTGCCGGTCGCGGCTTCGCCGGAGAGAAGCGTCAGCGCGTTGGCGAGATTGCCGCCGGTGAGGCCGAAAATGTTCACGAAGCTGGGCGGCAGCGCGCCGCCGCTGTTGAAGAAATTGTTGAGCGCGCTGGCGACGTTGCACTGGTTGCCGCTCAGCGAGCAGGCGAGCGCACTGGGTCCGCTGGGGCCACTGGGTCCGCTGGGCCCGTTGGGAGTGCTGGGCTGGCCGAGCGTGGCGATGAGGTTGAGGATCGCGTCGGTCGCGGTATAGCTCAGCGATGCGGTGAAGCCCCCGGGGAGATTGCTGGTTGTGAGGGCATTGAACGCGGTGCCATTGAGCCCACCTGCGGCGGACACGATCGTATAAGTGCGCGAAACGTAACCGCCAGAGGCGAACGCCGCCTGTACCGTGCCCGCAAGCGTGGCGCTGCCGCCCGCCGTCACATTGCTGCTCGACGCGGTCGCGGGATTGACTTGCACGAGATAGATCGCGCCGGACTGAAACGCGAGATTGCCGTTGACCGTCATGGTGCCGGGCGAATTCCCGGGCGCGAATGTGCCACCGCTGTTGATCGTGGTGGCGCCGACCGTGCCGGTGCCCGCAAGCGTGGCACCCAAGTTCACGGTCACGGCCGAATTGGCGATCGAGCCGTTCACGACGAGCGTGCCGGCATTAACCGCCGTCGCGCCCGAATACGTGCTGGTGCCCGACAGCGTCAGCGTGCCGGTGCCTATCTTCGTCAGGCCCCCGGTGCCCGACATGACGCCGGAGTAGGTCGTGCTCGTGTTGTCGCCGTTCGTCGTCAGCGTTGCCGTTCCCAGCGTCACACTGCCGGCGCCCGCCAGCGAGCCGATGGTCTGGTTAAAGCTCGCGAGGTCGAGCGTTGCGCCGAAGGCGACCGTGAACGCGCTGCTCGGCGCGAAGGCGTTCGCTGCCCCGGCCTGCAGCGTGCCGGCATTGACCGCCGTCGCGCCCGAATACGTGCTGGTGCCCGACAGCGTCAGCGTGCCGACGCCGATCTTGGCGAGGCCGCCGGTGCCGCCGATCGTGCCCGACAGTGTCGCGTCGTTGCCATTTGTGTCGAAGGTGCCACCGCCGGCATTGAGCGTCACGCCGCGGTTCGAGGTGAAGCCTGCAAGATACTGCAGCGTGCCGCCGCCGAAGCTGAGCCCGCCGGACGTACTGCCAAGATTGGCGTCGGCGCTGACAGCAAGTGTCCCGGCGCTGATCGTCGTGCCCCCACTATACGTGTTGGTGGCGGTGAGGGTGGTCGTGCCAGTACCCATCTGCACGAGCGAGCCGGTTCCGGAGATGACGCCGCCGAAGGTATAGGCGTTGGACCTATTGACGATGAATAAGCCGTTATTGGTGACGTTGCCCGTGAGCGATCCGGTTCCGCCGCCATTGCCAATCTGCAGCGTTGCGCCGCTGCTGATTGGCGTGGGCGTGATGCTGGGCTGGTTGTCGCCGGTGAGGATCAGCGTCCCGGCGAGGATCTGGAGTTGCCCGATGTAGGTGTTGTTCCCCGCCATCGTCAGCGTGCCCGCCCCAATCTTGTGGAGCTCGGTGGTCGACGAGCCGCCAGTGATCGCGCCTGTCAACGTCGCGTCGTGGCTGTTGGTGTCGAAGATGGCATTGCCGGGACCGATCGTCACGTTGCGGTCCGAGGTGAAGTTCGCAAGAAACTGCAGCGTGCCGCCTCCTCTCACGTTGAGTATGCCGGTAGCCGCGCCGAGGTTGGCGTCGCTGCTGACGGCAAGCGTTCCGCCGCTGATCGTCGTGTTGCCTTGATAGGTATTTGTCGCCGTCAGCGTCAGCGTACCACCGCCGCTCTTGGTGAGGCCGCCAACGCCGCTGATGACGCCTCCCAACGTCAATGTTGTCGCAGCGCTGGTATTGAACGTGCCGCCGCCGGCATTGAGCGTCACGTTGCGGTTCGAGGTGAAGGTCGCAGTAGACTGCAGCGTCCCGCCGCCGAAGGTGAGCCCGCCGGAAGCAGCGCCGAGATTGGCGTCGCTGCTGACGGCAAGCGTCCCGGCATTGATCGTCGTGCCGCCGGCGTAGGTATTGTTCCCCGTCAGCGTCAGCGTGCTTGTGCCGATCTTGGCGAGCGAGCCGGTGCCGCTAATCACGCCGCCATAGGTCAGCGTGCCGGTGCGGTTGAACACCAGCGCAGCGTTGTCGACGATGTCGCCGGTGACGCTGCCGGTGGCGCCGCCATTGCCGATCTGCAGCGTCCCGGCGCTGATCGTCGTGACCCCGGTGTAGGTGTTGGCGCCGCTCAGAATCTGGGTGCCGCCGGTCACCGTCAGCCCGCCCGTGCCCTTGATGATGCCCGCATAGGCCGTCGACCCGTTCGAAATCGTCAGCGTCTGGCCGCCCAGCGTCACATGGCTGTTGGCGACGCCGTTCAGCGTCGTGATCGTCGCGCCCGAACCGGTGCCCGAAATGTCGAACGTGCCGGCCGCGTTCGACACGTTCACCTGGCTCGAAGACGCAATGCTCGCGCTCCCGCCCAGCGCCAGCGTCCCGGCGCTGATCGTCGTGGTGCCCTGATAGGTGTTAGCCCCCGTCAGCGTCAGCGTGCCCGTCCCGCTCTTGGTGAGCGAGCCGGTTCCGGTGATGGCGCCTCCCAACGTCAATGTTGTCGCAGGGTCGGTATTGAACGTGCCGCCGCCGGCATTGAGCGTCACGTTGCGGTTCGAGGCGAAGGTCGCAGTGGACTGCAGCGTCCCGCCGCCGAAGGTGAGCCCGCCGGAAGCAGCGCCGAGATTGGCGTCGCTGCTGACGGCAAGCGTCCCGGCGTTGATCGTCGTGCCGCCGGTGTAGGTGTTGGCCCCCGTCAGCGTCCGCGTGCCGGCGCCCATCTTGGTGAGCGAGCCAGTGCCGCTGATCACGCCAGCATAGGTCGACGCGTTGCTGCGATTGAACACGAGCGCAGCGTTGTCGACGATGTCGCCCACGATGTTGCCGGTGGTGCTGCCATTGCCGATCTGCAGCGTCCCCGCGCTGATCGTCGTGATGCCCGTGTAGGTATTGTTCCCCGTCAGCGTCAGCGTGCCCGTTCCGGCCTGGGTGAGCGATCCCGTGCCGCTGATCGTGCCGCCAACGGTAAGCGTGTCGCTGCGGTTGAACACCAACGCAGCGTTGTCGGTGATGTTGCCAGTGCCGGTGGTGCCGGTGGTGCCGCCAGTGCCGATCTGCAGCGTCCCGGCGCTGATCGTCGTGGTGCCCGTGTAGGTGTTGGCGCCCGACAGCGTGAATGTGCCGGTGCCCACCTTGGTCAGGTTGGTATTTCCTGCCGCGCCATCCTGGATCACGCCGGAAAACGCCGTCGACGTGTTGTCGCCGCCGGTGGTGAGGGTCCTATTGGCGGCGCCCCCGTTGGTCACCAAGCCAGCGCCGGCGAGCGAGCCGATGGTTTGATTGAAGTTGTTGAGGGCAAGGGTGGCGCCGGAGGCGATCGTGAAGGCGCTGGTTGGCGCGAAGGTATTTGTGGCGCCCGCCTGCAGCGTGCCGGCATTGACCGCCGTCGCGCCCGTGTAGGTGTTGGCGCCGCTGACGGTCAGCGTGCCGAGCCCAGCCTTGGTCAAGCCCGCCGTGCCGGCGATGACCGAACTGATGGTCGCGCTAATCCCCGACGCCATACTAATGGTGGGGGTGGCACCGGCCAGCGTCAGGGTGTTGGCGAGCGTCCGGGCGACGGTATAGCCGCTGGTATTGAAGGTGAGATTATGCGCGGTGACTGGGGCGTTGATGGTTACCGTGCCGGCCGTCCCCCCGAAGATGGCATTGTCGAGGGTGGCATTGTTCCAAGTCTGGAAGGTGCTCCCATTGAACCAGAGCGCAGGAGCCGAGGTGTTCCAGTTGCCTGTGCCACCGCCGCCCGGAGTGACACCGTTGGCGCTCCACTGCAAGTCGGCCGCATTGGCGCCGACGCTCCATGCTAGTCCCAAAGCGATAGCTGCCGTTCCACGCAAGAGACGTCGCGCAGTATTCGCAAGCACAACACAACGTGCGGCAGGCGGTGCAGCGCCAAAGGCGCTGCCCGCGGCTCTCGGAATCATCCGTTGGTCTCCCCCAAACGTGATCCGCAAGCACGCATGTTGCGAAAAGAACCCCGCGCCCAGGCAAGCGGCGACGCTGCTGAGCGATGCGCTTCCCCGATCCTTAGCGTTCAACAGAGTTCAGCATTTGGATGTTCAATATTATACACCCAGCTCGCGAACCATCCGATTTGTTGCAAATTTGTCGCAGTCCATCGATGCTAAATTCCCAAAGCAAAGCTTCACAGACAAGGCAATTACTGTCGCCGAAAGCTTGCGGGGGCAGGGTTTTGATATCCGCGCGCAGATCACGTGGGCAAAGGAGCGGCTCGTGCTCGGCCGCCGCGACTATCACTGGCAACACGAGCCCTGCTGGTATGCCGTGCGCACGGCGGGTCAATGGACCAGAGACGGCAAGCAGACAACGCTCTGGCAGATCCCAAGTGGGAATCAGGATGGTGCCTCGTCACACACCACTCACGAGCCGGTCGAGTGCATGCGGCGGCCTTTGCAGAACAACAGCAGCCCCGGTCAAGCCGTCTACGACCCATTTCTGGGTAGCGGGACCACGTCATAGCTCCGCCTGCGGCGCGGGTATTTGCTTATGCCACTCGAACGCTCACCGTTGCTTGATGAACGTGCCGTTGTTCAACTCGGTGAAGGCCTGCCGCAGCTCGGCTTGGGTGTTCATCACGATCGGGCCGTACCAGGCGACCGGCTCCTCGATCGGCTTGCCTGAGACCAAGAGAAAGCGGATCCCTTCCGCGCCGGCCTCGACCGTCACCTCGTCGCCGCGATCGAACAGCACCAGCGAGCGATTTCCGGTTCGCTCGCGGACCAGAGTTTCGCTCGCGCCCGCCGCGCGTTCCGTCAATACGCCGAACGGCGCCGACGCCGAGCTGAACGTTCCGGAGCCCTCGAACACATAGGCGAAGGCGTGTCGCTCGGTCTCGACCGGCAGGGCTTTGCGCCGCAGCGGCGGCACCCACACGTCGAGGTAGCGCGGGTCGGCGGCAACGCCCTCGACTGGACCGCGCCGGCCCCAGAATTCGCCGCACACGACGCGCACGCGCGTCCCGTCGTCGTCGACGATTTCCGGAATCTCGGCGGCCTTGATGTCCTGGTAGCGCGGCGCCGTCATCTTCAGCGATGAGGGCAGGTTTGCCCACAGCTGGAAGCCATGCATTCGCCCTTGGGGATCGCCCTGCGGCATCTCCTGGTGGAGGATTCCGCTCCCGGCCGTCATCCACTGCACGTCGCCGGCGCCGAGCTTGCCGTGGTTTCCCAAACTGTCGCCGTGATCGACGCTGCCCGCCAGCACGTAGGTGATGGTCTCGATGCCTCGATGCGGATGCCAGGGAAATCCCGCGCGGTAGTCGTCGGGACGGTCGTTGCGAAAGTCGTCGAGCAGCAGGAAAGGATCGAACTCGCGCGTCTCGCCGAAGCCGAAGGCGCGGCGCAGCTTGACTCCGGCCCCCTCGATCGCGGGCTTGGACTCGATGATACGCTTCACTGGACGAATGGACATGACGATTTAACCTCTTGGACCGGGTTCGTTTTGTTCATGGACGACGCTAAGCCGCGGCCTCATGCGCCAAGGACAGCCGGACGACGAACGCCGCGAATTGATCGACGAACGCCTTGAGAAATCCTCGCGTGTTCTCATCGGTGATGACCCCGTTCGCATCCACAACGCCGGGCTTGAGCGAGATGTAGGCTTCGCCGCCGATGACGAGGGCGCCCAAAGCTCCCAGAATCTGCCGCAGATGCACTTGCGCCAGCGCCGCGCCGAGTGCGCCCGGCGACGTTCCGGTGATGGCGGCCGGCTTGCCGTTCCACGAGTTCCGGCCGTAGGGGCGCGCGCCCCAGTCTATCGCGTTCTTGAGCACGGCGGGAATGGAGCGGTTGTGCTCCGGCGTCACGAACAGCAAGCCGTCGGCAGCCGCGATCTCCGCCTTGAAGCGCACCACGCTCGGCGGCAACTCGCCTTCGAGGTCCTGGTTATAGAGCGGCAGCTCGCCGATCGAGACGAAGTTGAACTCCGCTTGCTCGGAGCCAAGCCGTGCGAGCGCGTGCGCGAGCTTGGCGTTGATCGATTCGCGGCGGTTGCTGCCGACGACGACGGCGATCTTGACCTTGGCCATGGCGGGACTACCTTGGTTATGGTTTGATACCAAGGCTACATAGATGCCCAAGCGGCGAAGGCAAGAAGGCACATCGCTGTTACCGAGTAACCTGCACCAGCCCGAGGATTGCCGCGCGGTGAGCGAGGTGCTCGCGCGTGTCGGCGACAAGTGGACGGTGCTGGTCGTCGGCACGCTGGGCGACGGGCCCAAACGCTTCAACGAGCTGCGCCGCGCGCTCGGCAGCATTTCGCAGCGAATGCTCACCTTGACGCTGCGCGCGCTCGAGCGCGACGGGCTGGTGACGCGCACCGTGTTTGCGACCATTCCGCCGCGCGTCGATTACGAACTGACGCGGCTCGGACATTCGTTGCTAGATCCGGTGAGCGGTCTCAGCCTGTGGGCGCGGCAGAACCGCTCGGCGATCGAGGCCGCGCGGCGGCAGTTCGACGCGGCGGAGCATCGCCGCTGAGGCATCGCGCGGGCCGCTACTGTGCCTCGCGCAGCTCAGGCCGCGCCGCAAGGCGCGCCGCATTGAGCCGATGGATAATGAAGCAGATCACCGCCCCGACCGCGAACGGAAGCGCCGCCCACATATAAAGCGTCTGGACCGGCAGGCCGACGAAGACCGCCCCCACGAGCGGACCAACGATTGAGCCAATCCGCCCGATCCCCAACTGCCATCCCGAACCATTTGCACGCAAGGAGGTCGGATAGATCATCGCCCCGACCACGTTGATGCCCGACTGGATGCCGAGCACCAGGAAGCCGGCGAAGAATGTCGCCGTCAGCAGCGCCGGTTGCGAGGTGAGCCCGGCAAAGCCGATCGAGCCGACCACCGGCACCGCGATAACGAACATGATGGCGATGGCGAGGAAGCGATGCCGTTGCAGTAAGCCGCACAGCGTCAGCGCGCCGACGGTTCCGCCCACCTGAAGGACGGCGCCCGCGAGCGCTCCCGTCGCAGGCGGCAGCTTGGCGGCCGTGAGCAGCGTCGGCGTCCAGCTCAGGAGAAAGAAATAGCCCATCAGATTGAGGGCGAACAGGAGCCAGAGCAGCGGCGTGATCGCCGCCAATCCTTCGCGAAACAGATAGACCGGATTGAATCCGGGAAACTGCTTCTCGTCTTCGATCACGAAGCGGGCATTCGCCGGCACCTTGAAGCCGGGACGGATGGCGGCGATGAGCGCTTCCATCCGGCCGCGCTGACTCTCGTGCAGCGCCATGTACTTGATCGATTCCGGCAGACCGAATATCGCGGCAAGCCCGATGACGACCGGCGCGATGCCGCCGATTAGAAATAGGATTTGCCAACCGTATGTCGGCACGAATGCCGCCGCCACAAAGCCGGGAATGGCCCCGCCGATCGGGACGCAGCCGACCGCAATAATCGCCAGCGTGGCCCGCAGATGACGTGGCGCGGATTCGGCGTTGACGGCAACCACGTTGGGAATGACGCCGCCGATGCCCAGCCCGGCTAACAGCCTCAGCCAGAACATCTGCTCGAGATTGGTCGCATAGGCGGCGGCAAGGGTGAATGCGCCGAACCACAGGTTCGAACCGATCAACGCGGCCTTGCGGCCGTAACGGTCGCCCACCCATCCGAAAATCGCCGAGCCGAAAAGAATGCCGACGAGACTCGCGCTGAACACCGGCCCGAGCGCGCCCGGCGCTACCCCCCAAGCCCTGACCAGGTGCGGCGCGGCAAAGGCGATCGCAGCGATGTCATAGCCGTCGATCAAGACGATGAAGAACGACCAGATCAGCAGCTTGATCTGGAATGAACTGAGCCCGCGCTCGTCGAGCAGGCGCGAGACTTGAACCTGCGGTTGGTCGGCCATCGTTCCCCCCAAGGCACAATTTTGATTGGGACCACTCTAGCCGGTGCCTCATCAGCCTCAAGCGTCGTAGACATCCCCTCCACCGAGACTTGTGAGAAAACCCGCCGCGATGGCGTGTTGAGCGGTAAAAAAAAGCCCCGCCGAGAGCGGGGCTTGAAATTAGGAGCGAGCGTCGCTCATTTCTTCTGCGGGCACGCCGCTTGGTACCCATAACCGCGCAAGGGGTCGGTGTGCGTGACGCACATGTTGCCGCGCCTGTTTGGGCCTGGAGCGCCGTGCCATTCCCATGGCTGGTTTGCATAGGCGGACCGCGAAACGTCATAGGGCGGCGGACCCGACCCAGGTGTATAGGCGAGCCCGGGGCCAGGCCCGGCGCCCGCAGGCGTGCCTCGGCGATAGCGCGCGGAGCGACGGTATTTTCGTTGTTGGGCATAAGCTTGGGTCGGAGCCATCTGCGAGGGGGCATAGGCTTGCGACTGAGGAGACGCTGGATTCATCTGTTGGGCATTCGCGTCCATCATCCAGGCGGCTGGAACCAAAATGCCCACGCTTGCAATGGCGATCAAAGCGCGTTTCATCCTTCTACCTCCCTTTTTGGTCTGTAACTTAAGTATGGACAAAACGTAACGCCCGCGTAAAGGCGAATGTTCCTACCGGTGCTGGTAAAGTGATCTTTTCTGATCCACCTGTGGCGGCGGCTGACGATCGGTAAGCCCCAACCAAGGGCGGGAAGGACGCGTCAGGGACCGCCCATCTCTACACACACCCTATCCGTCAACCCCTACCCTTTTGCCCCTCTGCTGCTGCGCTTTGCGCGTCATGGCCGGTGCGCCGGCGTTCTTCATACTGAGGCGTACCAAGCGGCCGCAACAATGCGCGGTGGGTTTCTCGCAAAGGTCAATGAAAGCGCGGGCTCCTCCGCAGGGCCTCCTGGAGCATGGGGTAGTGGCCCTTCATCAGCGCCGACTGGCTCGCGGCCTCGAAGCGTTCGCGCACGAGTTGGCTCGTGAAGGCAATCTTGCCCTGCCGCTTGAGGATCACGATGATCGGCCAATCGTCCGGGCCGATGGGCCCCGTTTCTGCGTCCCCGTTATCGTAGGTGTAGGATACGCCGAGGCGACCATCGCATGGAACGATGGTCACCATCACGGCTTCCCTGCGCGCATGCGGACAGCTGAGCGTCATATCTGCGTTCCTTCTCGGAGGGTTGGGCAGCGTTCGGGACTAACGTTTTCCCACCCGCAACGTTCCCTCTTTCCCCCGCGGCATTAGCGAAGGCCCTCGTCGGTACATTCGCAAAGGGCACGGGGACCCGGCCACGCAAAAACGAGCAGCGCGGGGCAGGATCATGCGCGACGGGGGCGGCAGCCAAAGGCAAATCGGCGTTGACGCCGAAGCCCCGATCGAATGCAGTGGTGGGCCGAAAGCAATTCAAGGCATGGGTACCCGCACAATTCTGACAGGAAAGACGCGGGCCGAACGCTCGAGGGGCAATCGGCCAGGCGGAAGGGGGATCCCGAGATGTCCAGATTAGGGATTTTGGCCGCGCTCGCGGTCTGCTTTGTCGCCGGATATTTCGTCGCCGGTTTGTGGGCGACTCCACGCGATACCAGCCCGCTGGCGCAAATCTGTGCCCGCGTCGATTACGTGAGCAGCTTGCAAGAGCATCTCAAAGACGACGCAAGCAAGGAGATACGAAGCGAGCTCAACACGTTAGTCGAACAGTGCCGCACCGCATTGCGGGATCGCGCGGAAGAAAACGACTAAGCCCAAAGTCCGCGACAGTAACGCTGCCGGTCCGCGCCTGGCCTCGCGAGCCGGCCGGTTCCGGAGCAATCATTTTTGCATCGACTTGACGAGCTCGTCCGCGAGCAAGTTCACGATATGCGTGGGCACGATGATTCCGACCAGTCGCCAGCGCCACTGCAAAAGCCGGAACTGGAGACGAAAGCGTTGCTGCCGCGGCAAGGCCGCCGGCGCCGCGACTTCGAACCGCCCGAAGCCATACTCGGAATTCGCAAAAATCTGCCAGACGGTGCCGATCGTATCCGTCGTTATTCCGATCGTGCCTGGTGGCGCAGGCGATATAGGTGTGGGCCAACCGGCATTGAGCAGCTGCGACACTGCTTCCGGCGAGATGAGCTTTTCGACAATTGGATGGGCGATGGCAGTGGCGGCCATGTTTCGCCGCAGCGGCCCGATCTGGACCCCGGCGCGGCGCAGGTAGACGTCCACAACTTGATTGGTAAGCGAGATGCGCACTGCGTCGAAATATACAGCATCCGTAACCGCACCCACATCGCGGCTTTCGACCGCGCGTACCAGCACGAACAGACCGTAGATCGGCCATGCGAGATAGCCGATCCAAACCAGAGCAAGAACGGCGACGACCCGGATCGTGTGACGCATGAATGACCAGCGGCGATTTACCGCTCGTGCCTCAAGAGTCTGGCAAAACACGCCGCGCTTGTTACCCGCCCACGCCTTGCGGCTCGTCCTCGCCGGATCGGGCAGCGCCCGTCATGATCGCCGATTCACTTGCAGCCTCAAAGCGGCCGCAAGCGTTCACGCTCCCGCAGCACTGCGGCTTCTTCCCACGTCGTGCGCCGTTGCGAGCCGGCATCAATCCAGCTGAATGTTGGCGGCACGGATCACCTCGGCCCACTTGGCCGTTTCCTTGCGCATGTAGTCGGCCATCTCTTCGGGCGAGCTCTGCAACAGCTCGGCGCCGGCATCACTCACTTTCTGCCGCACGACTTGGTCCGCCACCGCCGCGACGTACGTGTCGCGCAGTTTTGCGACGACCGCGTCGGGCGTCTTTGCCGGGACCACGAAACCTTGCCAGGGCCAGGCCTCAAAGCCGGCGAGCCCCGGTACGGCCGCGACGGGCGGGACGCCGGGCAGTTCCGGTCGCGCAGTGAGCGCGGCAACCCCGAGCGCCTTGAGGGTGCCGGCCGCGATATGCGAGCGGGCGGTCGCGTAATCGACGAACATCATGTGCACGTCGCCGCCGAGCAGGCCCTGAACCGCAGGGCCGGCGCCGCGGTACGGCACCTCGTTGAGGCGGATCCCGGCCGCCTGTTGGAACAACACGGCGGCGAGATGAAACGGATTGCCCACGCCGGCATGAGCGATGTCGATTTTGCCGGGTTGGCTCTTGGCCTGCTCGATCAGCTCGGCCACGGAGTTTGCCTTGAGCTTTGCCGGGTTGGTGACCAGCACGGTCAGGAAGCGGGCGGTGAGCGTCACCGGCGCGAAGTCCTTGGCCGGATCGAAGGGGAGCTTCTTGTAGAGGCTGGGATTGGCCGCATACGTCGCGACGTCGCCGAGCAGCACGGTATAGCCGTCGGGCGGCGCCTTGGCGACGAAATCGGCGCCGAGATTCGTCGCCGCGCCCGGCTTGTTCTCGACCACGATCGGCTGGCCGGCGAGTTCGGACATCTTCTGCCCGACGAGCCGCGCGAAGAAATCAGTCCCGCCGCCCGCGGGGTAAGGGACGATCAAATGGATCGGCCGGGCTGGATAGGTCTGTGCGGAGGCATTCTCGACCATGGTCACCGCGCCGAGCGCGAGGATCGCAGTCAGTACCGCCGTTCGAAATGACATCTGACGCTCCTTGTTGAGCAGCATTGGCAAAGTGACCAGAGGTGGCGGCGTACGGCTCACGGCCGCTGGCGCTTCGGATCGAAGTGCCTGCGCAGGTCCTTCCAGCAGTCGATGTAGTCGTCTTGCCGCTGTTCGAGGCCGGCGGCGTATTTCGTCAGGCGCTGCGGGAAGCGCGTCTCGAACATGAATGCCATGGTGTCCGCGAGCTTCACCGGCTTGAGCTCGCTATTGCTCGCGTGCTCGAACGCGTCTGCATCCGGTCCGTGCGGCAGCATGCAATTGTGCAGCGAAATGCCGCCGGGCACGAAACCTTGCGGCTTGGCGTCGTAGACGCCGTAGATCAGACCCATGAATTCCGACATCAGGTTGCGGTGATACCATGGGGGGCGGAACGTATTCTCCGCCACTTGCCAGCGCTCCGGGAAGATGACGAAGTCGACATTGGCGGTGCCGGGCGTCTCCGAAGGCGCAGTCATGACGGTGAAAATCGACGGATCGGGGTGGTCGAACAGCAATGCGCCCACCGGCGAGAAGCGCCGCAGATCGTATTTGTAGGGCGCGTAGTTGCCGTGCCAGGCGACGACGTCGAGCGGCGACTGGCCGATATCGGTCGCGTAGAGCTCGCCGCCCCATTTGACCAGGAGGGTCGAGGCTTCCTCCTTGTCCTCATAGGCGGCGACCGGGGTGAGAAAATCGCGCGGATTGGCGAGACAATTTGCGCCGATCGGCCCGCGGTACGGCAGCGTGAACCCGCCGCCGTAGTTTTCGCAGACATAGGCGCGTGCCGGCCCATTGACGAGCTCGACCCTGAAGATCATGCCGCGCTGGATCACGCAGATCTCGCCGGGCTCGATCTCGATCACGCCGAACTCGGTGCGCAAGCGGAGCTTGTTCTGCTGCGCGACGACGAGGAGCTCGCCGTCGGCATCGAAGAAATACTCGTTGCGCATAGATTCGGTCACGAGCAGCACGTGCGCCGCCATGCCGGCGCGCGTCTCGGCATCCCCCGCCGTCGTCATGGTGCGAAGACCCTCGACGAACGTGAGCTTCTCCTCGGGAATCGGGACCGGTCCCCAACGCAGCTGCCCGATCGGCAGATCGCTCTCCTCGCGCGCCGCAGGCGCAGTGCGGATGAGCCCTTTGTCGACCTTGCGATAGCGGGCCGAATGCTTGACCGTGGGGTGGATGCGGTAAAGCCAGGAGCGCTGGTTGGCCTCCTGCGGCGCGGTGAACGCCGAGCCAGATAGTTGCTCGGCATAAAGGCCAAAACTCACCTTTTGCGGCGAATTGCGCCCGATCGGCAGCGCGCCGGCAAGCGCCTCGGTTTCGAAGGAGTTGCCGAAGCCGGACATGTAGCCGGGGACGAGACCAGGAGCGCCTGCCCGCGAGTCAAACCGCGACTGATCCTGAATATTCATAGCCAGTTCTCCCTCGGCGGACGCTGCATTTGTAGCGCGGATTCAATACGAAGCGAAATGCGGGACCATCCCCGGAATCGCTTTCCTCCAGGCGTCCTCGCGGCAAATTTCTAACCGCGCGGAACTGGCGCTGGCCGCTCCAAGTTGCAGGACCAGACCAGACGGGAATCTGTATGTCATCTGCCGCTCAATACGCTCCGCCCTCTCGCCAGAGAGCAGAGGCCGGTGCCATTACGACTGATATTCCCGCTCGTCTCGACCGGCTGCCGTGGAGTCGTTTCCACGTGCTGGTGATGGTCGCGCTCGGGGTCACTTGGATTCTCGATGGGCTTGAAGTCACCATCGTCGGGGCCATTGCCCCCGTCCTCCAGAACACGCAGACGCTCGGACTGTCTGCCGGTGATATCGGTGCGGCCGGCTCTGCCTATTTGATCGGCGCGGTTGCCGGCGCGCTGCTGTTCGGTTGGCTCACCGATCGTTTCGGCCGGCGCCTCGTTTTCTACGTCACGTTGATCGTCTATCTCCTGGGCGTCCTGTTGACCGCGACCTCCTGGAGCTTCTGGAGCTTCGCACTCTTCCGCGCGATCACCGGGTTCGGCATCGGCGGCGAATACGCGGCCATCAACTCCGCGATCGACGAACTCATCCCCGCGCGACTCCGCGGGCGCGTCGATCTCATCATCAACGGCAGCTTCTGGCTGGGAGCGGCGGCTGGAGCCGGCGCCTCGCTGCTGTTTCTCGATCCGAATCTGATCGCGCCCAACCTCGGATGGCGGCTCGGATTCGCCATCGGCGGAATCCTCGGCCTCGGCATCCTGCTGCTGCGCCATTACGTACCGGAAAGCCCGCGCTGGCTCGTCACCCATGGCTGGGCTCGCAAAGCCGATGCGACCATCGCCGACATCGAGGAGCGCGTGCGAGCGGAGACCGGCGCCGACCTCGAGCCACCGCATGACCGGCTGCGCGTACACCCGCGCAAGAGCTTCGGGTTCGGCCTTATCGCACGCACAATGTTGGGCAAATATCGCAGCCGCAGTCTGGTTGTGCTGGCCTTGATGGTGGCGCAAGCCTTTTTGTTCAACGCAGTGTTCTTCTCTTATGGCCTGGTCTTGAGCAAATTCCACGGCGTTCCCGAGGAGCGGACCGGCCTCTACCTCGTGACGCTGGCGCTGAGCAATTTCTTGGGCCCGCTGCTGCTCGGTCCACTGTTCGACACCATCGGCCGGCGTGTCATGATCGCCGGCACCTACGCCGCCGGCGGTGTCCTGCTGATCGCGACGGCGATCGTTTTCGGCCTTGATGGCTTCACCGCCTGGACCCAGACATTTGCGTGGATGTTGATCTTCTTTTTCGCGTCGGCGGCCGCGAGCTCCGCCTATCTGACCGCCAGCGAGGTGTTTCCGCTGGAAACGCGCGCGCTCGCGATCGCCGTCTTCTATGCCGTCGGCACTGCGATCGGCGGGACTTTTGCGCCGGCGCTGTTCGGGCATCTGATTGAAGCCGGCTCGCCATGGTCGCTTGCGGCCGGATACATCTTCGCCGCGTTGCTGATGCTTGCTGCCGCCGTTGCCGAGGCTGCATTCGGGATCGACGCGGAAATGCGCTCGCTCGAACAGATCGCTGGTCCGCTCTCGAGCGAATAGCTTTAGTCTGAACGGCGGAATACCCCTAAGCGGCGATCTTCATGATCGCCGATCGCCGATTCCGCAACCATCTCGACGGATGTATCTTTGCCCCGCGGTGGATTGACCTGCCGCGCGCCTTACTTAACGGCGTGGGGCGCATCGGCGCGGGCGCCGATGCGTGAAACCGTTCCTGCGGGAGCGCCGGATGAAAGTAGCGATCCTCGACGACTATCAGGATGTCGCGCTGCGGCTGGCCGACTGGTCCGCCGTCAGGCGGCGCGCGGAGATCACGGTGTTCAATGATCACCTCGCCGATCCCGCCGCGGTCGTGGAGCGGCTGCGTCCTTTCGACGTCGTCTGCGTCATGCGCGAACGCACGCCGCTGTCGCGAGACATCCTGCAGCAGTTGCCGCGCCTCAAGCTGATCGCGTCCACGGGGCTGCGAAATGCCGCAATCGACACGCGCGCGGCCGCGGAGCGCGGCATCGTGGTAACCGCGACCGGCTATGAATCCACGCCGACCATCGAGTTCTCCTGGGCTCTCATCCTCGCGAGCGCGCGCCACCTCGCCCGCGAAGCCGCCTCGGTGCGCGATGGCGCATGGCAAACGAGCATCGGCGCAAATCTGCGGGGCAAGTGCCTGGGTGTGATCGGGTTGGGCAATATCGGCAAGGAGGTTGCCCGGATCGCGCTTGCCTTCGGCATGACGGTGATCGCCTGGAGCCAGAATCTCACCAGCGAGATCGCCGGCGCCGCTGGCGCGACCCTCGTCGACAAGGACGCGCTGTTCCGCCAGGCCGACATCGTCACCATCCATCTCATCCTCAGTCGGCGCACGATCGGACTGGTGGGCGCCGCCGAGCTCGCGCTGATGAAGCCGACGGCATGGCTGATCAATACGTCGCGCGGTCCGATCGTCGATGAGGCGGCGCTGATCGAAGCATTGCAGGCGCGCAGCATCGCCGGCGCCGCGCTCGACGTGTTCGATGCCGAGCCGTTGCCCGGGGATCACCCCTTCCGCCGGCTCGACAACGTGCTGGCGACGCCGCACATCGGTTATGTCACGGAGGAACTCTATCGCACCTTTTACGGCGACGCCGCCGCCAGCATCGCCGCGTGGCTCGAGAGCAACGCCGCGTAAGGCGGGACCACTCGCCGACCCAAGCGCCACTGAATCATCATAGCTGGGCTTCGCCTGGCGAGTGAGGCGGCGCGCAGGGCGCGGAGCAAAGCGTGATAATGTTTGTGCCAGCGAGCCCTTCGCGAATTTGCTGCAGTGCGGGAGGCAAGGCATGGACACCTTCACCGAAACACGGGGGTGGTTGACCAAGCTGCTGTGGGCGGGGGTTGCCCTGCTGGGCGCGGTTTCCTTCGCAATCGTTGCGCTCAATCGCGGCGAAGCAGTCAACGCCGCCTGGTTGGTCGTCGCAGCGGTGTGCGTCTACTTCATCGCCTATCGATTCTACGGGCTATTCGTCGCCAGCCGGGCGCTCGGCGTCGATGCGACGCGCCCCACGCCGGCCCAGCGCCACAACGACGGCCTCGATTACGTTCCGACCAATCGCTACGTGCTCTACGGCCACCACTTCGCGGCCATCGCCGGCGCCGGCCCGCTGGTCGGGCCGGTGCTTGCCGCGCAAATGGGTTATCTACCGGGCACGCTGTGGATCCTCGCCGGCGCGGTGTTTGCCGGCGCGATCCAGGACATGACCGTGCTGTTTCTCTCGACGCGGCGCGACGGCCGTTCGCTCGGCGACATCGTCCACGCCGAGATGGGCCCGGTCGCGGGCACGATCACCGGCATCGGCATCCTCCTGATCTGCGTCATCGTGCTTGCGGTGCTAGCGCTCGTCGTCGTCAAGGCGCTGGTCGGCAGTCCGTGGGGGACTTTCGCGGTGTTCTGCACGATCCCCATCGCGTTGCTGATGGGCATTTACAATCAGTTCATCCGGCCGGGGCACATCGGCGAAATGTCGCTCATCGGCTGCGTGCTTCTGCTGGCGGCGCTGATCTATGGAAGGACGGTGGCCGAGACGCCGGCGCTTGCCGCCTATTTCGATTTCAAAGGCGAGACGCTCGCGCTCATCATCATCGCTTACGGCTTCGTCGCCTCGGTGCTGCCGGTGTGGTTGCTGCTCGCGCCGCGCGACTATCTCTCCACCTTCCTCAAGATCGGCACCATCGCGCTGCTCGCCGTCGGCATCATCATCGTGCGTCCCGACCTGCAGATGCCGGCGGTGACCAAATTCATCGACGGCACCGGACCGGTTTGGGCCGGCGGCGTATTCCCGTTCCTGTTTATCACCATCGCCTGCGGCGCGGTGTCGGGTTGGCATTCGCTCATCGCCTCCGGGACCACGCCGAAGATGATCGAGAACGAGAACCAGATCGCCTTCATCGGCTACGGCGGCATGCTGATGGAGTCGTTCGTCGCCATCATGGCGATGATCGGGGCGAGCGTCATCCATCCCGGCGTCTACTTCGCGATGAACAGCTCGGCGGGCGTGATCGGCACCACCGCCGAGCAGGCCGCCCAGGTGATCTCGTCCTGGGGGTTCTTGGTAACGCCGAACGAGCTCGCGCAGATGGCCAAGAACGTCGGCGAAACGACGATCATGTCGCGCACCGGCGGAGCACCGACGCTCGCGGTCGGCATGGCGAGCATCCTCTCCTCGTTCCTCGGCGGGCCGACGCTGATGGGGATTTGGTATCACTTCGCGATCCTGTTCGAGGCGCTGTTCATCCTGACCACGGTCGATGCCGGAACCCGCGTGCTCCGCTTCATGATTCAGGATCTGATCGGCAATGCGGTGCCCGCGTTCAAGGCGACCTCGTCCTGGACCAACAATCTGATCGGGTCGCTGCTGTCGGTGATCCTGTGGGGTTACTTCCTCTATACCGGCGTGATCGATCCGTTCGGCGGCATCTGGACGTTGTGGCCGCTGTTCGGCACCGCCAACCAGATGCTTGCGGCGATCGCGCTGACGGTGTGCACCGTCGTGCTGTTCAAGATGAAACGCGAGCGCTTCGCGCTGGTGACGATTGCGCCGGCGACCTGGCTCGTCGTGTGCACGGTAACGGCCGGACTGGAGAAGGTGTTCAGTCCGGACCCGAACGTGGGATTCGTCAGTCACGCGCTCAAATACGGCGACGCGATCGCCGCCGGTCAGCTGCTGGCGCCGGCGAAAACGGCGGCGGAGATGACCCGCATCGTCGTCAACGACTACATCGATGCGGCGCTGGCGGCGGTGTTCGTGCTGGTGGTGATCGCCACGGTGATCTACGGCGTGAGGAGCATCTGGAGGGCGCTGTCCACCCCGCAGGCGACCGCAATCGAGGTTGGCTTCGCCGGGGCAGTCGTGGGAGGCGGGCATGCCTGACTTGCAGAACCTGTTCGATCGCTCGGCGAAGGCGGCGGGCGCCGCCGCCTACTGGACCACGCGCGCCGCGCGTTTGATGGTCGGCGTCCCCGACTACGAAACCTACGTGGCGCACCGGCGGGTGAAACATCCCGACGAGCCGATCATGAGCTACGTCGAGTTCTTTCGCGAACGCCAGCAAGCTCGCTACGCCGTCGGCAAGGGCCGCTTCCGCGGCTGCTGCTAGGGGGCCAGTCTCCACCAGACAGCGAGATAAAAATAGGCGGGCTACTTACGGAACCTATAACTGCGACTTAGGCCCGGAAGTAAGAACCCCAAACTGAAGACGGCGATGAACGCACCGAGTGCGACCGCGAAGTTCAGCACGAAATATTTTGGTGTAGAGAGGTATAGATACTGATATTCGCCCCCTGCGCGCAGTCTCTCTAGTTCCATGTCGCAAAAATCTTTTTCCCCAAAAGCCGCCTCAAAGGTCCGACAATTTTCTGTGTTCTGCATGTAGATGTCGAGCTTCGCTTTCTGGTCTGCGGTTAACGGCACCCACGTTTCTGACGTTGTCGGCATTTTCCAAGTGCCAAATACGAACGGGGCCGCTATGGCACCAACGACCGCGACCGGTATCGCGATTTTCCAGCGTCTCACCTTGAGGTGGTTTAGCCGGCCAGGTTTCTCGGCGTCATCTGCCATCGGGAATCTCCTCGGATATCGAAAATTGAAATGAAATCACGCGGCCTCCGCGCTAACCCATCTTGAGAAGAGTAAGCGCCCGCGCAAATAGGCGCTTGCTATTTTGCCAGCAATCGGGGCGAACGGCATTCAAGGACGCCGGCCGTCAAGGATTTGTGATTACACGTGTAGCTAGTTGCAAAGCCGCCGAGGGCGAACGGCCTTCCCTGCCGGACGGACCGGCCCCGCGGCATTAGCCGCTTAAGCCAGAACCCTCTTTGTGATAGGATGCGTTGACGGCTTGCTTCGTCGCTGACGGCGCATGCGCGGGCCCTTGGGCGCCGCGGCGCAAGCCGCACGAGGACGCCACGGTGTCGGAACAACCCCGCAGCGGCAGCGCCTCCGAATCCTCCGCCCCGCCGGACACGCGCGGGCGATTGCGCGGGCTGATCAAGCGTCCCGGCGTATGGGCGCTCGGCATCCTCGGCACCGTGGCCACGGGTTATGTCACTGCCAGCTTGAGCGACCTGACCAAGTCGGTGGGAGGCTACGTCTCCGAGCTCAGCTGCCAATGGCGCAAGCCGAGCCTCGCCCCGGACGAGCCCATGTTCACGATCCTGGTGGCCAAGCTCTACAAGGACGACGGCGAGGATACGCACACGCGGCGCGTATTCGAAACCTTCCAGGGCGAACGCGGCTTTCGCCCCGTCCTCTTGTGCGACGTGCTCAAGTTCGACTTCCGCCCGGGAGAGGAAATCAAGCAAGCGGAAGAGGCCACCATCAAGCGCGGCCAGGGCCTCATCGTCCAGCACAAGGCGGACCTCTTGATTTTCGGCGAGGTCCTGCTCACCGGCAATTCCATCCGCATCTTCGCCATCAACGAGCATGGCGGCTGCGATACCCGCCCGAAGCCGACCGTTCTGCGCAACGGCGTGCTCCCTGACGAGTTCGATCAGGACACGCGGATGAAGGTAATCAAACTGACGCTGCAAGAGATCGCCAGTGCATGCGACAGCGAGGAATACGTCGACTGGGACCTGTTCGAAAAACGCATTCTCAAGATGGGCCCCTTCCTCGAGCGTTCCGCCGCCGGATTCACTCCCGAGCAACATACCGAGGCTGCCGCCGCTTACGGCGAGGCGATGATGCTGCTCTACCGCAATGATCGCGGCGATCGTTGGTACGCCAAAGGGATGGAGCTCGTTCAGAAGGAGCTCAAGCAGCTGCCGGCGGACGCGAGTCCGTACCGGCGTTTTCTGCTGTTGAACGCTCATGCCCTGCTGCTCGACGCCAAGGCCAGCCGGACCGGCGATCCGGCGGACGTCAAGGCCTACCGCGCGGTGTACGACCAGGCGATCGCCGAAGCCGAGCGCGACCCGCACCCAGGCGGGAAATACGCCGAAGCCTATTTCAGCCGCTATTGTGCCTGCGAGGGCGATGATATCGACGAAGTGCTCGCGGCTTACGACCGCGCCATCAAGCTGCGTCCGGACTACTCGTGGGGCTACGAGCGGCGGGGCGACGCCTTCGCGCAAAAGGGCGATGTCGCCCGCGCCATCGAGGAATACACCACGGCGACGCGATTCGATCCGCGCAACAGGTCGGCCTTCGTCTCGCGCGGCATCCTCTATGCGACCAACGGCGATCCCGACCGCGCCATCCAGGACTTCGATCAGGCGACCCGCCTCAATCCGAACCATGCGCTCGCGTTCACCTGGCGGGCGGCAATCTATCGGCAAAAGGGCGATGTCGACCGTTCCATTCGCGATCTCGACGAGGCTCTCAGGATCAATCCCAAGGATGACGTGAGTTTCTACAGCCGTGGCGAAGATTACGACAGTAAAGGCGACTACGATCGCGCCATCCGCGATTACGACGAAGCAGCGCGGCTCAATCCCACGAACTACCGCACGTTCCTGTCGCGCGGAATTGCGTATCAGCGCAAGGACGATTTTGCGCAGGCGGCGCGGGATTACGCAGAGGCGATCAAGCTCAAACCGGATGACGGCCTCCTCTTTCTGCATCGCGGCTACGCGCTGGCCGCGCTCGGCGAGTTCGACCGCGCGATCGCCGACTACGATCAGGCAACGAAGCTCAGTCCCGCCGGCCCCTTGGCCTTCTTTCAGCGGGCGAACGCGTACCGGCACAAAGGCGACTACGATCGCGCAATCGCCGATTACACGGAAGCGATGCGGCTCGCTCCGGGAAACGGCGCCCATTTCGCGTATCGGGGGCTCGCCTATACCGCGCAAGGCGACGCCGAGCGCGCGCTTGCCGATTATGCGCAAGCGCTGGGTCTCGATCCCAAGCTCGCCCCGGCCCTCTACGGCCGCGCCATCACCCACAGCAACAGCGGGAACTACGATCTTGCAATCGTCGACTACGACGCTGCATTGCGGCTCCAGCCCGAGTGGGCCGAGCCGCTCTTTGGCCGCGGGATCGCGAAAATCAAGAAGGGCGATGCCGAGGGCGGCAAGGCGGACGTCGCCAAGGCGATCGCCATCGACACGGACGTCGCCCAAGACTTTGCCGGCCGGGGTGGCCGACCATAGGCCGATGCCAATTTGCCAGGCCCGCAAGGCGGAGCGAGCTGTGCGCCGGGATGGTGGGCCATCGTTCTCTTCTGAGGAGCGCGCGTCCCGAAGGCGCAAGGCAAACTCGATCGTGCGCGTCTCGAAAGATGAGAAATGGCTTTTGACCGGCTCGCGGGTATCAGTGAGTGACCGTCGGCAGGGATGCGCGAATGCGCTCCGAAAAATCCGGCGCATCGTCGGCCGCCTGCGCAGCCTCGTTGATCAGGGATCGCCGCCGCAGTTCGTCGAATGGAAGCGTGGTATCCACACGGCCGGAGTGATAGAGGTAACTGTCGATCAAGCCGTTTAGGAGATGCCGGATATCGAACCGGCCGACCCGGCCAGCGGCGTTTGCGTAACGCACGATGTTGATCGTGCAGCTGTTGCTCAGCAAATGATAGAACTCCGGCTGATCAGCGAGTTCGTTGATCCGATCTAGATATACCAACAGTAAGCGCCGCGCGTCGACGTCCGAGGCGTTGAGGCGATAGAGGTACACGTTCTCTTTGCGATAGTTAGTGCGCACGCGTACGATATCACGCTCATCACCCACCACGTAGATCAACTCGAATTGTTTGAACATGGAGGCGATGGGCGAAAAGCCCTCGCCAACCTCCGGCCGCGTCTCGATGGAGATACTCAGCGGCGGAGCATCGTCAAAAATGAAGCTCAAGAACGTGTGTCCGACCAGCCCCTCGCTCCAATAGGATACGAAGAAATCGAGAGCCGTTAAATGTGACAGCCGTATTTCGCGCTCCTCATAACGCACCGTAAAGTCGTTCCGGCTGCGGTAATCGAAGTTACGTACACCGGTGATGCGTACGCGGTCGCCATCGATGATCGCCCGCGGCATCACCGCCACTTCCGGCCGCCATGGGCGATCGTGCGAAGGAGGGATCAAGATCCACCACACGGCGACCACGAAAAATAATCCGAGAAAAACCGCGGACGTGCCGCGTCGGGGCGACACCCAGCAGGCCCATACGGCGAACGTCGCAAAGGCCGCCGCCAACGTCAGGCGCAGCGCGGCCCACGCGAGATTCGAATAGTAGATGGCCAAGGTGCCCCAAGCGATGAGAACGATTTGGCAAACAACCCAGATACTGCCGATCAGCCAACCAAGACACCGGGACAGGAAGCTACGATCTGCCCTCAGCGGTTCCTTCCCTCCCTTCGACACGGAATTGAATTCTCCCAGTCGGAACATCGCGCGCGGCATTTGTCTTGTGTTTACTAAGGTCGTGATGAGAATGTGACCACGACGTTGCCATGTACGCCATGGCATGTCTTCCTAGGCCGTGGACGCTCGCTGTACGGCATCTCATGACGCTCAGCATCGCAAAAGGAAAACACCCCTTAGTTGCGCTCCTCGGCCTGATGGCTGCCTCGCTTGCGATCTTAGCATTGCTCCCACCGATCCCGCAGGACCCCAGCTATCACCAATTTGCGGATCAACGCACTCTGCTCGGTATTCCTAATTTCTGGAATGTCGTTTCAAACCTTCCCTTCGTCCTGGTCGGGGCCATCGGGCTGTGGCAATTCGGTCGCGACCGGGCAAGCTTCTTTCTCTTCCTCGGAGTTTTTCTGACTGGCTTCGGCTCAGCTTACTACCACTGGGACCCGAGCGATGACGCGTTGTTCTGGGACCGGCTGCCGATGGCGATCACCTTCATGGCAATACTTGCCGTTGCGGTAGAGGAGCGTGTGAGTGCAAAGGCCGGCGCCATTCTGCTGTGGCCGCTGCTTGCATTGGCGGTCTTCAGCCTCTTGCTCTGGCGCTGGACTGATGATCTGCGCCTCTATGGCTGGGTGCAGTTTTTTCCCTGCATTGCATTGCCACTGCTGTTCGTTGCGTTCCCTGCAAAATACTCCGGCACGTTTTACTGGCTTATCGCCGCGGTATTTTACGCACTCGCCAAATTGTTCGAGTTCTACGATCATGCAATCGATTCGGTTGGATTCATCCTGAGCGGACATACGCTCAAGCATTTGGCAGCAGCCAGCGCCTGCTTTGCTATTCTGCGATATTTCCAAATTCGCCAGCCGGTTTCTTGATCCTCATCTCGGCCCTGGGACGTCGCCCAAAGATTTCGCCGCCCGAGGTGACCGACCGTAGGTCGATGCCAATTGCCAAGCCCGCAGCCCGGATCGAGCGGCACGCGCGGCGTGGAACCCTCCCGCAGCAAAGTCATGCGGGGGTGTTCCCAAGGCCCGCGCGTTGGACTAACTTTTCCACTCTAGAACCATTCGCAACCGCGAGCGAAGGAACGCGGCGGATTGGCTGCCGATGCCGGGCATCCCGAGATCGGTGCGCGCCAGCCGGTTCTCGCGCCATCCCAAGGGAGAGATGCGCCCATGGCCCGAATGAACCTCGACGTGAACGGCAAGGTCGAAACGATCGAGGCCGATCCCGACATGCCGTTGCTTTATGCGCTGCGCAACGAGCTGGCGCTCAACAACCCGCATTTCGGCTGCGGTCTTGCGCAATGCGGCGCCTGCACGGTGCACGTCGACGGCCAGCCCGTGCGCTCCTGCGTCACCCCGGTGTCGGCGGTCGGCAACAGCAAGATCGTCACCCTCGCCGGCCTCGGGACGCCGGAAAAGCCGCACCCGATCCAGAAGGCGTATGTCGAGGAGCAGGTGCCGCAATGCGGCTACTGCATCAACGGCTGGATCATGACGGCGGCCGCGTTCCTCAATCAAAACAAGAAGCCGACGGAGGCGCAGATCAAGGAGGCACTCTCCGGCCTCAAGTGCCGCTGCGGCACCCACATGAGCATCTTGCGCGCGGTCAAGCGCGCGGCGGCGATGATGGGCTGAGGGAGGCGATCATGACAAAGATGCACAACCCGACGCATTTCTCCGTCTCCCGCCGCGCGCTGCTCAAAGCAGGTGGCGCGCTCGTGGTTTCGATCGGCACGTCCGTCCCGCTCGATACCGTGCTCGCCGCCGGCGAGGCCTGGGCGCAAGGCGCCAAGCCGCCGCTCATGCCGGATCAACTCGCCTCCTTCATCGCGGTGAACGCCGACGGCACGGTCTCCGCCTTCTTCGGCAAGATGGACATGGGCCAAGGGCTGTTCGTCGCCATCGGCCAGATGGTGGCGGAAGAGCTCGACGTGCCGTTTAAGGCGGTCAAGGTCATCATGGGCGATACCGCCACCAGCGTGAACCAGGGCGGCGCCTCGGGCTCGACCGGCATCCAGCTGGGCGGCAAGCAGATGCGCATGGCCGCCGCGGAAGCGCGCCGCGTGCTCGTCGAGATGGCGGCGGCCAAGCTCGGCCTTTCAGCCGACGCGCTCACCGTCAGCGACGGCGTGGTGCATGCCAAGGACGACGCGAGCAAGCGCGCCTCCTATGCCGAGTTGATCGGCGGCCGTTACTTCAACGTGCAGCTCGATTGGAACAAGGAGTGGGGCAACACGCTCTACGCGCCCGGCAAGGCCAAGCCGAAGGAGGCGAAGGACCATAAGATCGTCGGTCAGCCGATCGCGCGCGAGGACATCGCGCCCAAGGTCTACGCGCAAGAGGACTTCTGCACCGACGTCCGGCGGCCCGGCATGGTGCACGGCCGCATGATCCGCCCCGCCGTCGCGGGCAGCGTGCCGGCGAAAGTCGACGAAAGCTCGATCAAGGACATCCCCGGCGCGCGGGTGGTGTGGGAGAATGGCTTTCTCGGCGTCGTCGCCGACAAGGAATGGGACGCCATCAGGGCGGCCGATAAGCTCAAGGTGGAATGGTCCGACGCCAAGCCGCCATTCCCCAATCAAACCGCGCTCTACGAGCACATCCGCAACGCGCCGGTGCGCAAGCGCGAGGTCGGCGGCAAAGAGCTCGGCAATGTCGATGAGGCGTTTAAGACCGCCGCGCGCGTGATCGAGGCCGAGTACGAATGGCCGTTCCAGTCCCATGCCTGCATGGGGCCGGCCTGCGCCGTGGTCGAGATCAAGGACGGCAACATCACCTGCTGGACCGGCTCGCAGAAGCCGCATTTCGTGCGCGACGGCATCGCGCTGACCTTGGGTGTTCCGGCGGAGACGGTGCGCGCGATCTGGGTGGTCGGTCCCGGCTCCTACGGCCGCAGCGATGCCGACGACGCGGCGATGGACGCCGCGGTGCTGGCGAAGGCGGTCGGCAAGCCGGTGCGCGTGCAGTATACGCGCGACCAAGCAACGGGATGGGACCCGAAGGGCCCCGCCTCCATCCATCGCGCCCGCGCCGCGATCGACGCCACCGGCAACGTCATCGCCTACGAGTTCACCAGCAAGGGTTTCTCCCGCATCGACGTCAACACCAACGGCGGCGCGCCCAAGGACACGCTCGCCGGCCATTTCCGCGGGGCGGAGCTCAAGTCGGCGGACGGGTTCGGCGTGCCGGCGGAGTCCTACGAGTTCGCCAACAAGCGCCTGGCGTGGGAGACGATTCCGCCGCTCCTCGCGCGCGCCTCGCCGCTGCGCAGCGCGCATCTGCGCGATCCGGTCGGACCGCAGGTGCACTTTGCAAGCGAGTCCTTCATCGACGAGGTGGCGGCGGCGCTCGCGCTCGACCCGATCGAGTTCCGCCTGCGCCACGTCAAGGATCCGCGCGACGTCGCCGTGATCAAGGCCGCGGCGGAAAAGGCCGCGTGGCAGGCGCGGCCGTCGCCGCGCAAGGACCAGACCGGCGCCAAGGTCAGCGGGCGCGGGATCGCCTACTCGCAGCGCAACAGCACCCGCTGCGCCGTGATCGCCGAGGTCGATATCGATCGCGCGAGCGGCAAGATCTGGGCGCGCAAATTCACCGTCGCCCACGACTGCGGCCAGATCATCAACCCGGGCGGGCTCAAATACGCCATCGAGGGCAACATCGTGCAGGGCGTCAGCCGCACGCTGTGGGAGGAGGTCAAGTTCGACGCCAAGAACGTGACCAGCATCGATTGGATGAGCTATCCGATCCTCGACATCACCGAGACGCCGGAAGCGATAGACGTGGTGCTGGTCAACCATCCCGAGCTGCCGCCCACCGGCGCCGGCGAGCCCTCGATCCGTCCGGTGGCGGCGGCGATCGCCAACGCGATCTTCGATGCGACCGGCGTGCGCATCCGTCGCGTGCCGTTCTCGCCGGACCGGGTGAAGCAGTCGCTGTCGTGACGGCGCGACGTGGTCTCCGAGTTCGAGGCTAGCTCGGTCTGCTCCCTCTCCCCGCTGACGCGGGGAGAGGGAGCGCACCGAGTTCGTGGCTCGGTCTGTGCTACACTTCCATCATGATTGCGCGCTCGCTCGAGGAAGCCCTGGCGGTAATCACCGACGGCTGCGTGCTGGCGGTGCCCCGCGAGGCCTCGGGCGTGGCAATGGCGGCAACGCGCGCGCTGATCCGCCGCGGCGTCAAGCGGCTCAATCTCGTGGCGCTGCCGACCTCGAGCCTGCAGGCGGAGCTGCTCATCGGCGCCGGCTGCGTCGAGACGATCGAGACCTCGGCGGTGAGCCTCGGCGAGTTCGGTGCAGCGCCCCGCTTCACCGCCGCCGTGACCACGGGCGCGCTCCGCGTCAAGGACTCGACCTGCCCGGCGCTGCATGCCGCGTTCCAGGCCGCGGAAAAGGGAATTCCGTTCATGCCGCTGCGCGGGCTGATCGGCTCCGACCTCATCGCGCAGCGCACGGACTGGAAAGTCCTCGACAACCCGTTCGGCAAGGACGATCCGATCGTCCTCTTGCCGGCGATCAGGCCCGATGTCGCGCTGTTCCATGCGCCGCTCGCCGACCGCGCGGGCAATGTCTGGATCGGCCGCGACCGCGAGCTCGCCACCATGGCGCATGCCTCGGCCAAAACCGTGGTGACGGTGGAGAAGCTCTACGAGGGAAATCTGTTCGACGATCCCACGCTCGCCCCCGGCGAGCTCGGCGGTTTCTACGTGCAGGCGATCGCCGTCGCGCCGAAGGGCGCTTGGCCGCTCGCGCTTGCCGATCACTACGCCGCCGACGCGGCGCATCTCTCGGAATATGCGCGCATGGCCGCGAGCGCCGACGGTTTTGCCGCCTATCTCGATCGCCACGTGCATGCCCAACGCGCCGCGTGACGCCTTGCAGGCTTACCGCGACGAGGAGCTGCTCGCCGACGTCATCGCCGGCCTGATCGGCGATGCGCGTCACGTAGCGATCGGCGCGTCCTCGCCGATTCCCGCTGCCGCCGCGTTGCTGGCGCGCGAGCGCGGAAACGGCCAGCCCTACGTGTCGCTGTTGGGCAGCCGCCGGCAAAGCTTT
>DASSGH010000112.1:0-7796 GCA_035693615.1 Xanthobacteraceae bacterium | reverse complement strand
GGCGGCGCTCTTCGGCTTCGGCTGGCTGCGTCATCTACGCGCCGCCGAATCCGGCATCACCCGCGCCAATGCACGCGCACTGGTCGACGAATGGATCGCTCTCAACAGCTCCCATGACGCCATCGCATGGCGCGCGGACGTGGTCGCGCGGCGCGTCATGTCGTGGCTGAGCCAGGCGCCGCTGGTGCTCGACGATGCCGACGTCCACTTCTATCGACGGTTTCTGCGCAGCCTGAGCCGTCAAGTCCGCCAGCTCCGACACACCGCCTCGCAAGCGCGCGACGGCGTGCCGCGACTGCAAGCCGCGATGGCGTTGAGCTATGCGGCGTTGTGCATGGCGCGCCAGCAGCGCCACATCCGCGCCGCGACCAAGCGCCTCTCGGAGGAGCTGGCGCGGCAGATCCTGCCTGACGGCGGGCATATCAGCCGCAACCCCGGCGCGTTGATCGAATTGCTGGTCGACCTTCTACCGCTGCGCAGCGCGTTTACCGCCCGCAATCTCGTGCCGCCGCCCGCTCTCCTCAATGCCATCGATCGAATGATGCCGATGCTGCGCTTCTTCCGCCACGGCGACGGCAATTTCGCGCTGTTCAACGGCATGGGGCCGACCCCGACCGATCTGATCACCACCATTCTCGCTTACGACGACGCCCGCGGCGCACCACTCGCCAACGCACCCCATGCCGGCTACCAGCGCCTGGAGAGCGGCGGCACGCTCGTTCTGATGGACGCCGGCCGCCCGCCGCCGATGGCGGTGAGCCAGGAAGCCCATGCCGGCTGCCTCTCGTTCGAACTATCGGCTAAGCAGAACCGGATCGTGGTCAATTGCGGCTTGCCGGTGGCGAGCCGCGAAGGCTGGCGGCAGGTCGCGCGCACGACGGCCGCCCACTCCACCGTCACCTTCAACGATACCTCCTCATGCCGATTCATCGAGGCTGGCCCCGTCAGGCGCATGCTCAATGGCACTCCCATGATCGCCGGCCCGCGCAATGTCGCCGTCGCGCGCGAGGAGCTGGAGGGCGGCGAGGTGCTGCGCGCGTCCCATGACGGCTACGCCGACATCTTCAATGTCGTGCACGAGCGCGTCCTCATGCTGTCGTCCGATGGCCGCAGGCTCGATGGGGAGGATTCGTTCACGCCCGCACGCGGCGAACTGGTGCCGGCGGAGCGCGATCAATTCGCGGTGCGCTTCCACTTGCACCCATCGGTCAAGGCGAACCGGCTGACTGACGGGCACGGCGCCATGCTGGCCATGCCGAACAGGGACGTGTGGACGTTCAGCGCCTATGGCGACCGCGTCGACGTCGAGGAAAGCGTCTATCTTGCCGGCCCGGATGGGCCGCGTCGCACCGTGCAGCTCGTCATTTACGGTCGTGCGCGCAACGTGCCGCGGGTGCGTTGGACGTTCGCACCCCATGCGACGCAAGGCGGCGGCATCTCCGGCGCTGGCGGCGCACGCCGCGGCCGCGCCGACGAACCCCAGCTACCGTTGTGACGGCGACCCGCGCTCAGCTTTGAATGTGGCCTTCGCTGTGATACCGCCTAGTGCCCCGAACCCGAAGTTCACACATGTCGTTCTGCAAGGGCAGCTGCGAACTTCGGGTTCAAAGGGGGCACTACAAGCATAAGGTTGCGAAGTTCGCATCAGAGGGTGCCGCAAAGGTTTGCGAACTTCGGAATCGGGACACTAACCGAACATGACCGATCACCTCCGCCGCGCCTGTCGCGCTCTGATTTCCGTTTCCGACAAATCGGGCCTTGTCGAGTTCGCCCGCGCGCTAGCCGATGAGGGAATCGAGCTGATCTCGACCGGCGGCACCCGCAAGGCGCTGGCGGACGCCGGGCTGCCGGTGCTCGAAGTCTCGGAGCTGACCGGCTTTCCCGAAATGATGGACGGCCGCGTGAAGACGCTGCATCCCAAGGTGCACGGCGGCCTGCTCGCCGTGCGCGACAATGACGATCACGCCGCCGCGATGCGCGCGCACGGCATTCGACCCATCGACCTCCTCGTCGTCAGCCTCTATCCGTTCGAAGCAACCGTCGCCAAGGGCGCCGACTTCGAGACCTGCATCGAGAACATCGACATCGGCGGTCCGGCCATGATCCGCGCCGCGGCCAAGAACCACGCCGACGTGGCGGTTGTTGTCGATCCGAGTGACTATGCCGCCGTGCTGGCGGAGCTGCGCCAACATGGCGGCGCGACCACACTCGCGTTGCGGTGCAAGCTCGCCGCCAAGGCTTATGCCCGCACCGCCGTTTACGATGCGGCGATCGCCAATTGGTTCGCCGAACAGGTCCGCGAGGCGGCGCCGGCGTTCCGTGCGGTCGGCGGGCATCTTCTCGAGCCGCTGCGCTATGGCGAAAATCCACATCAATCGGCGGCGTTCTATCGCACCAGCGAGCCGCGGCCGGGGGTCGCCACCGCGCGCCAGATGCAGGGCAAAAAGCTCTCCTACAACAATATCAATGATACCGACGCGGCCTACGAATGCGTGGCCGAGTTCGATCCGCGGCGCACGGCGGCCTGTGTCATCGTCAAACACGCCAATCCCTGCGGCGTTGCCGAGGGCGCAAGCCTTCTCGACGCTTACCGCAAGGCACTCGCTTGCGATCCGGTGTCGGCGTTCGGCGGCATCGTCGCGGTCAACCGAAAGCTCGACGCCGAAGCCGCGCACGCGATCACCGACATCTTCACCGAGGTGATCATCGCGCCGGAAGCGAGCGAGGAAGCCGTCGCCATTATCGGCGCGAAGAAGAATCTTCGTTTGCTTGTCGCCGGCGACCTTCCCAATCCGCGGGCCGGCGGCATGCTTGTGAAATCGGTCGCCGGTGGGTTGCTCGTGCAGTCGCGCGACAACGCCGTCGTTGACGACATGGCGCTCAAGGTGGTGACCAAGCGCGCTCCCACCAACGCCGAGCTTACCGATCTCGCGTTTGCTTTCCGCGTCGCCAAGCACGTGAAATCCAATACCATCGTTTATGCGAAGGATCGTTCCACGGTCGGCATCGGCGCCGGGCAGATGAGCCGCATCGACTCCGCCCGCATCGCCGCGCGCAAGAGCGAAGATGCTGCCCAAGCGGCGGGGCTGCCCGCGCCGCTAACGAAAGGCTCGGTCGTCGCCTCGGACGCGTTCTTTCCGTTCGCCGACGGGCTCCTCGTCGCGATCGAAGCGGGCGCCACCGCGGTGATCCAGCCCGGCGGCTCCGTGCGCGACGACGAGGTGATCAAGGCAGCCGACGACCACGGCATCGCCATGGTCTTTACCGGGACGCGCCATTTCCGGCACTGAACTCGCGCGCCGCCTCGGCCTTGGCCAGATCCCCGAGCAGGCTCGCCGCCACCGACAGCTTGGACAAAGTCAGCCCCGAATTGGCGATCTCGTTGATCGCCATTGCGATGCGTTCGACCTCGGCCTTGCGGGGCGCGACCCACGCCTCCACCGCCGCACGTCCGGCTTCCGCATTGACCATCATCGCGGCGGTCAGCCGCCGCTCGGCCTCGCCGATCGAATCGAGCGCGCGATCGAGCGCGAGGCGATCGAAATAGTCGGAAATGACGATGCCGCGCGCGGCACCGCCGATCTGATCGAGGCGAAAGAACGCCGCGGCGGCGAAATAGGTCGCCGCGACCTCGGCAACGGGCCGCCCAGTGCGGTCGGCCACCATGACGATGTCCGGCGCGGCGACCAGCGCCGGCACGGCGGCGATGCGGCGCGCCAACGCCCCCGGCACGCCCTGCCTGTGCAACTCGGCCTCGCGGGCGGCGCGTGCGGCGGCGGGCGCTTGCGGCAACGCGGCTTCGAGCGCGGCCTCCACCGCGGCGATGCCCTCGCGATAGTGCGCGACGATTCCGGCGAGCCCCTGCGTGAGCTCCTCGTTGCGTAGAAACCAAACGACACGGTCGAGCAGCAGATCCTCCACTGTATGATAGAGCTCGAGTTGCAGCCCGCCGGGAATCTTCGCATCGAGCGCGTCGATCTGGGAGTTGAGCGCGGTCATGCCGTAGCTGTCGCGCACCGCGGCGAACGCCGCGGCGATCTGCGCCGCAGACGCACCGGTCTGATCGGCAATGCGCACCACGAGCGAGGGGCCACCGCGATTGATCATCGAATTGGCGAGCTGCGTAGCGATGATCTCGCGTCGCAACCGATGTTGCTCGATCGCATCGGGGAATTTGTCGGCGATGGCGGCAGGAAAATAGCGACCGAGCTCGCGGCCGAGATAGGGATCGTCCGGCACGCTCGACTGAACGAGCTCATGATTGAGCGAAAGCTTGGCGTAGGCGAGCAGCACCGAAAGCTCGGGTCGCGTCAGCGCCTGCGAGCGCCGGCGGCGCTCGGCGATCTCGACGTCGTCGGGCAGGAACTCGACGGCACGGTCGAGCTCACCCGCCCGCTCCAATGTCTGCATCAGCCGCTGCTCGAATCCGAGGTCCTCGAGGCCGCGCCTTTCCGCGAGCGAGATCGCGAGCGTCTGCAGATAGTTGTTGCGCAGCACGAGCGCCGCGACGTCCTCGGTCATCTCCGCGAGAAGTGCATCGCGCGCCTCGCGCGAGAGCCGTCCGTCGCGCATCGGCTGCGCGAGCGCGATCTTGATGTTGACCTCGACGTCGGAGGTGTTCACGCCGGCCGAATTGTCGATGGCGTCGGTGTTGAGCCTGATGCCGCGCAGCGCCGCCTCGATCCGGCCGCGCTGCGTCATGCCGAGGTTGGCCCCCTCGCCGATCACTTTGGCGCGGAGCTCGGCGCCGGTGACGCGTAGCGCATCATTGCCGCGGTCGCCGACCGCATCGTCGCCTTCGGAGGCGGCGCGCACATAGGTGCCGATGCCGCCGAAGAAGAGGAGATCGACCTGCGCCTTAAGGATCGCTCGGATCACCTCGTGCGGCGTCGCTTTGGGAGTCGCAAGGCCGAGCGCGGCGCGCGCCTCAGGCGAGAGCACGACCTCCTTCGTCGCGCGCGAGAACACGCCACCGCCGGCGGAAATAAGCCCGCGATCGTAATCCTGCCAGCTCGAGCGCGGCAGATCGAACAGGCGGCGGCGCTCGGCGAAGCTCGTCTGCGGATCCGGTGCGGGATCGATGAAAATGTCGCGGTGGTCGAACGCGGCGACGAGCCTGATCGTGCGCGCCTGCAGCATCGCGTTGCCAAAAACGTCACCCGACATGTCGCCGATGCCGACCGCCGTGAACGGCGTCTTGGCGATGTCGACGTCCATCTCGCGGAAGTGACGCTTGACCGATTCCCAGGCGCCGCGGGCAGTGATGCCCATTTTTTTGTGGTCGTAGCCAGCCGAACCGCCGGAAGCGAACGCATCGTCGAGCCAGAAGCCGTGTTCCTGCGAAATCGCATTGGCGAGGTCGGAGAAGGTGGCGGTGCCCTTGTCGGCGGCGACGACGAGATAAGGGTCGTCATCGTCGTGGCGAACGACGTTGTCGGGCGCAACGATCTTCCCGTCGCGCAGATTGTCGGTGATATCGAGCAAGGTCGAAATGAAGAGCTTGTACGCGGCCGTGCCCTCGGCCAGCACCAGCTCGCGTGAGCCTGCCTTCAACAGCTTCGGTACGAACCCGCCTTTGGCGCCGACCGGCACGATCACCGCGTTCTTGACCTGTTGCGCCTTGGCGAGACCGAGGATTTCCGTGCGGAAATCCTGCGGCCGGTCTGACCAACGGATGCCGCCGCGCGCCACCTTGCCGAAGCGCAAGTGCAGGGCCTCGACCCGGGGCGAATAGACGAACACCTCGTAGCGCGGCCGCGGCAGCGGCAAGGCGTCAAGCGCGCGGCTTGCGAATTTGACGGCGATGAGCTGCTTCGGCTGCCCGCCAGCGTCGATCTGATAGAAATTGGTGCGAATCGCCGCGGTGATCGCATTAACGAAGCGGCGCAGGATGCGGTCCTCATCCAGGCTTTCGACCGTGGCGAGCGCGGCCTCGATCCGGTTTGCGATTTCACCCTCGCGCGCCTTGCGCTCCTCGGCCGAGACGCCGAGGCGCGGATCGAAGCGGGCGGCGAACAGGTGCACGAGGTCGGCCGTGATCGGCGCGTGCTTGATCAGCGTCGCCCACATATAACCTTGGGAATAGGGGACCTGAACTTGTCGAAGAAAGCGCGACATGGTGCGGATGAGCGCGACCTCGCGCCACATCAGTCCCGCCGCCAGCACGAGTGCGTTGTAGCCGTCGTTCTCGGCGCCGCCGCGCATCACCACCAGGAAGGCCGCCTCCAGACGGCGCTTGTTGGCGTGGAGATCGACCGCACGGCCATCGGCGTGCTCGAGCATCATGTCGTGAAACCAGACGTCGGAGTCGCGAGCGTCGGCTTGCGCGTCGGCTTGCGCCTCGTCTTGCGCGTCCTGCTGCGCGCCCTGCGTGACTTGGCGTGCGATCTGGTAGGTGCGCTCGTCAACGACCTTGAACCCCATGTTCTCGAGCACGGGGACGCGCTCCGAGAGCGGGATCGGCCGGTTGAAGCTCCAGACTTTCAGGCCGATGCAGCTCTTTGCATCGGAAGCACGTCGGTGAAAGTCGACGCCGAGCGGGCGGCTGGGCGAGAGCCCTTCCATGACGCGGATATCGCCGACTGCGGTGACCGGAGAATAATTCTCGCGGTAGCCCTGTGAGAAGGCCTCGCGGTAGCGCTTGAACAGCGCACGCGCCCGCAGCGCATCGTAGTTGCGCGCGAGCTCCTCGCCGAGCTCGTCGACCCAGGTGCGCACGATCGCCTCGACTGCGCGCTCGAGGCTGGCGCGATCCGGATTCGCCGCCTCGCCCGAAGAACGCGCGATGATGAAATGCACCCGAACCAGCTGCCCCTCGGGGAAGAACGGATGAAACGCGCTCACGCGGCCCCTGTAGGCCTCGGCGAGGTAATCGCCGATCGCCTTGCGCACGCCGCTGCCGTAGCGTTCGCGCGGCACGTAGACGAGAATCGAGACGAAGCGATCGAAGCGGTCGCGCCGCGGCAGCACCCGCACCCGCGGCCGCTCGTCGAGCTGCAGCACCGCCAGCGCGAATTGGTAGAGCGTGTCTTCGTCGAGCTGAAACAACTCGTCGCGCGGATAATTTTCGAGCACGTTGACCAGCGCCTTGCCGGAGTGCCCGTCCGGATCGAAGCCGGCGCGCCGCATCACCGCGTCGACCTTGCGCCGCAGATAGGGGATCGACCGCGTCGAGCGCGTGTACGCCGTCGAGGTGAACAGGCCGACGATGCGGAACTCTCCGACGAGCTTGCCGCGCCGATCGAAGCGCTTGACGCCCACATAGTCCATGTAGACGCGCCGATGCACGCGCGAGCGCATTGCCGACTTGGTGACGATGAGCAGCGTGGGTTGTTGGAGCACCGCGCGCACCTGCGGCGTGATGACGAGGGGCTCATTCCAGCGCCGCAGCACCCGCAAATCGCGCGAGCGCAATATGCCCAGTCCGGTCTCGAACACCGGCTCGAGCGCCTCCTCGGAGTCCGTGAAACGATAGTCGCGGACGCCGAGGAAGGTGAAATTGTTGTCGGCGAGCCATTCGAGGAAGGCGATAGCCTCCTCGATTTCGGCCGCGGGTAAGGGCGGCGGATTGGCCTTGAGCCCGGCGATCACGTCGGCCACGCGCGCCATCATCGCCCGCCAGTCGTGAACGCAGACGCGCACGTCGGCGAGCACCCGCTCGATAGCCTCGACGATCTCCGCGCGGCGCGCTTCTTCCTCGATGCGCTCGATGTGCACGTAGATGACGCTTTCGCGCAGCGCGCCGGCAGCCGGCTTCGTGCCCTTGAAGGCGGTCAGCCGGCCGGCGTCATCGCGCA
>DASSGH010000111.1:0-28228 GCA_035693615.1 Xanthobacteraceae bacterium | reverse complement strand
CTTCTCGGCGCGGCGCTGATCTTCGCCAATTGGCCCTATACGCTGTTGGTCATCCTGCCCGTCAACAGGCGGCTCGCGACGACATCACCAGGTGAGGCGGCAGCCAACAGCCGCCGTCTCATCGAAACCTGGGGGATGCTCCACGCCGGCCGCAGCATGCTCGGACTAGCGGCCACGCTGGTCTATCTGTGGGCAAGCGCGTGAGGCCGCACGATCTCCTGTTCGAACGACGGGGTGCGGCGGGTGTTGTCACGCTCAATCGGCCGCACGCGCTCAACGCAGTATCACTCGCAATGGTTCGCGATCTGGCGCGGCAACTCGCGGAATGGGAGAGGGAACCGCGCGTGAGCCACGTTGTCGTTATCTCGAATGACCAGCGCGCATTTTCGGCGGGCGGGGATTTGCGCGCGCTCTACGATTTCGGGCGGGCCCGACGATACGAGGAGGCGCTCGGCTATTTTCGCGAGGAATATGCCCTCAATGCGCGCATCAAGCATTACCCCAAGCCTTATGTTGCGCTCATCGACGGCATTGTCATGGGCGGCGGCGTCGGCATCTCCGTCCACGGTTCCCATCGCGTGGCCGGCGACAAGTTCAGCTTCGCTATGCCCGAGGTCGGGATCGGCTTCTTTCCCGACGTGGGGGCGACTTTTGTCTTGCCGCGTCTGCCGGGAAAGCTCGGCAGCTATTGCGCGCTCACGGGCGAGCGGGTCAACGCCACGGACGGCGTGGCGGCTGGCGTTGCCACTCATCGGGTGCCTTCCGCACGATTTGCCGACCTGGTCGAGGCGTTGTGTCGCGGTGACCCGGTCGGGGCGGTATTGGCGGCGTATGCGCAAGATGTCGATCGCGGGCCGCTGGCGGCGCGTAGCACGGTGATCGCGGCGCTGTTTGCGGGCGAGCGGGTCGAGGACATTCTCGCGGCGCTCGATACGGCGGCGGCGGCGGGCGGTGCCGACGCGGCCTTTGCGTCCGCCAACGCTGCCTTGATCCGCACAAAATCGCCCACGAGCCTCAAGATCGCGCTCGCGCAGATGCAACGCGGCGGCGCGCTCGACTTCGCCGAGTGCATGCGCACCGAATTCCGCATAGTCTCCCGTGTGGTACGGGGACACGACTTTTACGAGGGGATCAGAGCGGTGATCATCGACAAGGACCAGGCGCCACGCTGGGAGCCGCCGGCGCTAGAAGCCGTGAGCGCCGCCGAGGTGGAGCGGCACTTCGCCCCGCTGGCGAGCGAACTCGAGCTGCCATGACCGACGCCGAAGGGCCGCAAACCCTCGAGCCGGTTCATGCCGGCGACGGCGAAGCCGACGGCACCCCGTGGGGACATCGACTGTTCCTATTCCTCCGCGCGATGGCCGTCATCTCGTTGTGCAAGGGCCTCTATCATTGGGCGGTTATTTGCGGCATCGGCGCCCCGCTTCCGTCCGGGTTCGACTCCTATTCGACGCCATTTCAAGTGGCGACGGTGTTCTTTGCGGTCATCGATTTAGTGGCCGCGGTCGGCTTGTGGCTGGCCGCGCCTTGGGGCGCGGTGGTGTGGCTCACGTCGGTCATCTCCATGGCCGCGGTGGAGCTCTTGTTTCCGCAAATCTATGGCGGGAACATATGGGTCATGGTGGCGGATGTGCTGTTGCTCGGTGCCTATCTGTGGCTCGCGCTGATGGCCGCGCGCGAACAGCCGGCATGAGGGTCAGAACAAAACCCCAGGTGGAGGACGCCATGGCGAAGGTCGGTTTCATCGGGCTCGGCAATATGGGGATGCCGATGGCTCAAAACCTGCTCAAGGCCGCCCATGCGGTGACCGGCTTCGACCTCAACGTCGATGCGACCGAACGGCTGGCGGCAAGCGGCGGCAGCACGGCGAATTCAATCGCGGATACATGCAAGGCCGCCGAGGTCGTGATCACCATGTTGCCGGCGGGCGAGCAGGTGCGTGAAGTCTATCTCGGCGCAGGCGGCGTGCTGGCAACCGTCGAGCCGGAAACGTTGCTCATCGATTCCTCGACCATCGACGTTGCGACGTCGCGCGAGGTGGCGCAGGCGGCGCGGGATAAAGCACTCGCCATGGTCGATGCCCCGGTCTCTGGCGGTGTGGCCGGCGCGGAGGCGGCCTCGCTCACCTTCATGGTCGGCGGTGACGATGCGGCGTTTGAACGCGCGCGGCCGCTGCTGGAGACAATGGGGAAGACCATCGTGCATGCTGGCGGGCCGGGTAACGGCCAGGCGGCGAAGATTTGTAACAACATGATCCTCGGCGCGTCGATGATCGTCGTTTCGGAGGCATTCCTGCTTGCGGAAAAACTCGGACTCGAGGCGCAAAAGCTGTTCGACATTTCCTCGAAGTCATCGGGGCAATGCTGGTCAATGACCAGCTATTGTCCTGTACCGGGGCTGGTGCCGACCTCGCCAGCGAACCGCGACTACAAAGCGGGGTTCACCGCGGCCATGATGCTCAAGGATTTGAAACTTGCCCAAGCCGCCGCGCGCGCGACCCGCGCCACCACGCCACTCGGCGCCGGCGCAGCTGCGGTCTATGAGCGCTTCATCGAGAGCGGCGATAGCAGCGTGGATTTTTCCGGCATCATTCGTTACCTGCGCGGTGACTGATGCCGCGCAGTGCCTTGTCGCCATGTGCCGCTCTGCGGCACAACTTGAGATTGCTCTGCGCCGCAGGGGCCGCGACTTGGACCGAAAAGCTGCAATAATGGTGAAGCGATCGTAATCGATCCGGCTTGCGCCGACGCATTTCATCAACCTTTTCTGCTCATCGCTTCTTTACGCTCGGACGGCCAAACCGGTGCAGCAGGGAAGAGCAAAATGCCGCCATGCCTGCCACCGCACATGATTGCCGCATCACGCAACGGTTTTGCGTTCGGGCTTCGCCCAACCGCGCAGCTCAGCATGAATCGAACGTTACGGGCCCAGGGGTCACCGGCGCGGCATCAATGGACCATTCACCGTGAGAGATAAACCTTCTCTTTAGCGTGTTGATTAAAGCGATTTTAGACGCTGCGTTGTAGCCTCCACGTCGAGCGAGGGGAACGAAACCCCGCCGTCAAAAATGATAAGCCACGGGGAAGGTGTCATGTTGAACAGCGTCGCGAAGGCGATGGAACCGGCTGAGCGCGAGCCGAGCGTCGAGCACGTCCGTCCGCACTATCTCGAGACCTTGACTTTGGTCGAGCGGCTGCATCGTCGCCTCCTCGATGTTATCAAGGACGAGTTCGATCGCCGCAGCCGCGCCGACATCAATGCGGTGCAGGCGCTGCTTTTGTACAACATCGGCGAGAAAGACCTCACCGCCGGCGAGCTGCGGACGCGCGGCTATTATCTCGGCTCCAACGTATCCTACAACCTCAAGAAGCTGGTGGAGATGGGATACCTCGATCATCAGCGCTCACGCATCGACCGCCGCTCGGTCCGTATCAAGCTCACCGACAAAGGGCGCGAGGTGCGCGACATTGTAGAGATGCTCTATCAGAAGCACGTGGCCACCGTGGCCCAGGTTGGCGGCATCCACTGCGACGAGTTCGCGACCCTCAACAGGTCGCTGCAGCGCCTCGAAAGATTTTGGACCGACCAGATCCTCTACCGGCTCTAACCTCCGTTCCGGTAGTTGTCGGCCCTGGCCCCGGCGCATTGCCGGGGCCTTTTTTCGGACTGGGAAGAGGCCGCCGGTGCGCTCTCGTCGTCGGATCCTTCGTTTCGGCCGCCTCAGATCACCGCCTGCCGCCGACCGCTAGATGTGGGGAACCCAATCGCGTCGGCGCTATAACTTGGCGCTCCAGAGCGGGTATGCTATCGCGCAACGACCCTCCGGGCGTGGAGGGTCAGCCCCAATAGCGTGATGTCCATGCGCGATCCGTCTCGAGCCCCCGCCGATGCCGCCAACCTGTTCACGGTGCCGCTGGCCGAGGCCGACCCCGAGATAGCCGACGTCGTCAGGCGCGAGCTCTCCCGCCAGCGCGATGAGATCGAACTCATCGCCTCGGAAAACATCGTCAGCAAGGCGGTGCTGGAAGCGCAGGGATCAGTCCTGACCAATAAGTACGCGGAAGGCCTGCCGGGGCGGCGCTATTACGGCGGATGCCAACATGTCGATGTGGCAGAAAGCCTTGCCATCGAACGCGTTACCAAGCTTTTCGGATGTAGATTCGCAAACGTCCAGCCGCATTCCGGCGCCTCGGCGAACGCCGCCGCCTTCATGGCACTGATGGCGCCGGGCGACACCTTCATGGGCCTCAACCTCGCCGCCGGCGGCCACCTCACCCATGGCTCTCCCGTCAACATGTCGGGGCGCTGGTTCAAACCCGTTCCTTACGGCGTGCGACGCGACGATCACCGGATTGACTTCGACGAGGTGGAAAGGCTCGCGCGCGAACATCGGCCGAAGGTGATTATTGCCGGCGGATCGGCCTATGCCCGGATTCTCGATTTCCGTCGCTTCCGCGACATCGCCGATGAGGTCGGGGCCAAGTTGCTGGTGGACATGGCGCATTTTGCCGGCTTGGTGGCGGGCGGGGCCCATCCCAGTCCGTTCCCGCACGCCCACGTCGTCACCTCGACCGCGCACAAAACGCTGCGCGGCCCCCGCTCGGGCTTCATTCTCACCAACGACGAGGAATTGGCGAAAAAGCTCAACACTGCGGTCTTTCCCGGCCTCCAGGGCGGACCATTGATGCATGTGGTCGCCGCCAAGGCGGTTGCATTCGGCGAAGCGTTGCGCCCGGCCTTCAAGCTTTATGCCCGCAACGTCGTCGCCAACGCCAAGGCGCTGGCGGAAACGCTCAGGTCGAGAGGCCTCGACATCGTCTCCGGCGGCACTGATACGCATCTCATGCTGGTCGATCTGCGGCCAAAGCGTTTGACCGGCAAAGTGGCCGAACTGGCGCTCGGTCGTGCTCGCATCACCTGCAACAAGAACGGCGTGCCTTTCGATCCCGAGAAGCCGGCGGTGACCTCGGGAGTGCGGCTTGGCACCCCCGCGGGTACGAGCCGCGGCTTCGGTATTGCCGAGTTCCAAGAGGTGGGTGAGTTGATCGTGGAGGTGCTCGACGCCCTCTCGCGCGAGGGCGTGGAAGAGGATTCGGTCACCGAGGCCGCTGTGCGCGAGAAGGTCAGGACACTCGTCAGCCGATTTCCGATTTACACCGGATGACGGGTCATCGTCCCCGGAGGCGGGCGATCGTGGACGAGGCGAATGCGAGCGGGGTCCGAACGCGGCGGCAAGGAACGCTTTGATGGCCGGACGCATGCTTCGGACATGCCGCGACACAACGGCGGGCGAGTAAACGCCCTGAGAGGAACACCTCATGCGCTGTCCGAACTGCGGCAGCCTCGATACGCAAGTCAAGGACTCGCGGCCGACCGAGGATTCCTCCGTTATCCGCCGCCGCCGCGTATGTCTTGCCTGCAATTTCCGCTTTACCACGTTTGAGCGCGTGCAATTGCGTGAGCTGGTGGTGATCAAGCGCAATGGGCGCCGCGTGCCGTTCGACCGGGACAAGCTGCTGCGCTCGGTGCAGATCGCATTACGCAAGCGTCCCGTGGAGCCCGAGCGCATCGATCAGGCGGTCTCCAAGATCGTGCGCGAACTCGAAAGCCAGGGCGAGAGCGAGGTTTCTTCCGAGACGGTCGGCGAGATGGTGATGGAGGCGCTGCGCGCGCTCGACGACGTTGCTTACGTGCGCTTCGCATCGGTCTATCGAAACTTCCGCGAAGCCAAGGACTTCGAAAGTGTGCTCGACGAACTGTCGGAGGACGGCAAGCCAGGCGCGGTGGTCAGGAAATGAGCCTAAAGGCTTCGAAAAGACGCCATGGCTCGAGAGGCTCGGCTTACGCCTACCTGTCCGAGATTGAAGGCCGCAGGCAAAATCTCTGCTTTTTCGGTTAGAGTAGTCTTTGGCAAGCGCGCAACAAAATGTGCCGATCGCTCTTCCGTTGATCGCACGCAGACGGCGAGAAGCCTCATCCATCCATTCGCGCACGCCGGGCGAGCTGCGACACGATTGGAGATCGCCATGAGCTTCAAGACCATCCTTGTCCCGGTCGAACAGCATGATCTGATGAACTCAAGCTTGAGCGTCGCTCTCCTTCTCGCACGGAAATTCGACAGTTACGTCCAGGGGTTCGCCTTGCGAGTTGCGATGCCCAGTGCCTTCGCGCTCGGCGACGTCGGTCCTCTGCCCATACCGGCGTTGGAGCAGGAGATCGTGGACAACGAGAAACGAAGCCGGAGCCTGTTCGAAAGCTTCATGCAGGAGCATGGCGTGCCCCTGGCAGCCGACAGCAAACCTCCGTCAAGCGGTTGGTTGGAAAATGCCCCAGAGGGTGACCACTTTGTCGGCAGCCATGGCCGCGTGTTCGATGTCATTGTGTTGGGTAAGCCTGGTCGCGATCCGAAGGGCCCGCGTATGACAACACTTGAAGCTGGATTGTTTGAGAGCGGCCGGCCTGTCTTAATCGCACCGCCATCGCCGCCGTTGCAGATCGGCGTCAATGTTCTGATCGCATGGAATTCCAGCACCGAGCAAACGCGCGCCACGGCTTTTGCGATGCCGATTCTCAAGCGCGCCAACCGGGTGACCGTGTTGACGGTCGAAGGCGGAGCAGCGGTACCGGGCCCCACGGGGCAGCAACTGTGCCGCTACCTGCAATTGAACGAGGTGCCGGCAAAGCCGTTGACCGTCGGCCTTGAGGGCCGCCTCACGGGTGAAGCGATCTTGGCGCACGCCAAGGCGTTGGGATGCGACCTCGTGATCAAGGGCGCCTACACACAGAGTAGACTGCGGCAGATGATTTTCGGCGGCACGACCCGGCACATCCTGAGCAACACGGAACTGCCGGTGCTCATGGCACACTGACGACCCGTGAGCGAAGTTGGAATTCGATGCCTTGAGAGATGCCGACCATGAGTAGCGCGGAAGACGCCCGCTTCATGGCGGTGGCGCTCGCGCTTGGCCGACGCGGGCTAGGTCGCGCGTGGCCCAATCCCGCGGTCGGCGCAGTAATCGTGAAGGACGGCGTCATCGTCGGTCGCGGCTGGACCCAGCCGGGCGGCCGGCCGCATGCCGAAACTGAGGCGCTCGTCCGCGCCGGCTCGGCCGCGGGCGGGGCCACGCTCTATGTCACGCTCGAGCCGTGCTCGCATTACGGCAAGACGGCGCCCTGTGCCGACGCCATCATCAAAGCGGGCATCGCGCGCGTGGTGTCCGCGGTGGTCGATCCCAATCCGGACGTCGCAGGCGCAGGGCATTGGCGCTTGGCCGAAGCCGGCATCGTCGTCGAGGTCGGCATTGGCGCGGAGGAGGCGCGGCGGGCACATGCCGGCCACATCCGGCGTATCGAGGCGGGCCGGCCGCACGTGATCTTCAAGCTCGCTGTGTCGGCCGACGGCAAAGTCGCTCGCTCCGACCGTGGCCCTACGCCGATCACCGGCGAGGCGGCGCGCGCGCGAGTGCATTTGATGCGCGCGAGGAGCGATGCCGTGCTCACCGGCATCGGCACCATCATCGCCGACGATCCGCTGCTGACCTGCCGTCTACCGGGAATGTCGTCGCCGGTGCGTGTCGTGCTCGATGGAGGCCTACGGCTCCCGCTGGCGAGCAAGCTCGTTGCGACCGCCCGGCAGGTGCCGCTGTGGGTCGTCGCCAGCGAGGGCGCAGAGCCGCTGCGCGAGCAGGCGCTCAAGGCCCAAGCTGCCGATGTTGCCCGCGTGGCGGCGACGGGCGGCAGGCTGGACCTCGCCGAGGTGCTCAAGCTTTTGGCCGGACGCGGCATCACCCGGCTGATGGTCGAAGGCGGCCCCATTCTCGCAGCCGCATTTCTGCGCGCCGATCTGGTCGATGAGGCCGCGCTTTTTCGCTCGCCGAACGTGATTGGCCCGGAAGGGATCGATGCCCTCGACGGGCTGCCGCTTTCCGCATTAACTCGCTCGCCGCGGCTCAAGGCGCTCAGCAGCGAAGCCATCGGGGCGGACACGGTCGAGACATTCGAGCGGGCCTGACATGTTCACCGGCATCGTCACCGACATCGGCGAGGTGATTGCGGTCGAACCGCGCGCGCAGGGGCTGGCGCGCCTCACGATCGCCTGCGGCTATGATCCGGACAGCATCGGCGTCGGCGCATCGATCGCCTGCGGCGGCGTCTGCCTGACCGTGGTCGCGCGCGGCAAGGATGGCAACCTCGGCTGGTTTTCCGTGGAGGCCGCGGCCGAGACGTTGCGCCTGACGACGGTCGGCAGCTGGCGGCGGGGCACGCGCATCAATCTCGAGCGGGCGCTGAAAATCGGCGACGAACTCGGCGGCCACATGATCGCCGGTCATGCCGATGGCCTCGCCAGCGTGGTCACGCGCGAGGACTTGACCGACATGGTGCGTTTCACCTTGCGCGCGCCGCAGCCGCTTACCCGTTTTATCGCTGCCAAGGGTTCGGTAGCGCTCGACGGGGTGTCGCTGACCGTCAACGATGTCGCGGATCCCACGTTTTCGGTGCTGATCATTCCGCACACGCTGAAGGTTACGACGCTCGGACTGCTCGCTGCCGGTGACGCGGTCAATCTCGAGGTCGACCTCATGGCGCGCTATCTGGCGCGGCTGATGGAGCATCCGTAAGGCCTCGAGCGGCACTCACTTGTTCCGGCGCGCCCTGCTTGCTACGACCGCTCGACACTGGAGGCTGGTCATGGCCGAGCGCCGCCGCTCCGTCGCCAACGATGCGCCCGACGGCGATTCCGGCGACCTCAACGGCGCGCGTATCCTCATTGTGGAGGCGCGCTTCTACGAGGACATCGCCGACGCTTTGCTCGCGGGCGCCCAGCGCGCGCTAGAAAAGGCCGGTGCAGTCTTTGACCGTGTTAGCGTGCCGGGCTCGCTCGAGGTCCCACCGGCCATCGCGATCGCGGCCGATGCCGCCGAGCGTTCAGGGCGACCCTACGACGGGGCGGTTGCGCTCGGTTGCGTCATTCGCGGCGAGACGCTGCATTTCGAAATCGTATCGCAGGAATCGGCGCGCGCACTGCTCGACCTATCCGTCGCGCGGCGCCTGCCGATCGGCAATGGTATTCTCACCGTCGACACCAACGCGCAGGCCTGGACGCGCGCGCGTCCGGAGGAGGGCGACAAAGGCGGCGATGCAGCGCAGGCGGCGCTTTCGCTCGTGCGACTCAAGCGCCGTGTCGCGACGGGGTGACGCATGGCTCGCGGCGGCGCTTGGAAGGATGAACGCAAGGCCAACCGCCGCGGCGCCGCCCGCCTCGCCGCGGTGCAGGCGCTTTATCAGATGGACATCGCCGGCACGGGGATCAACGAAATCCTCGCCGAGTTCGAGAGCCATTGGATCGGCCGGGAGGTGGAGGGGGCGCAATATTTGCCGGCGGAGGCCGCCTTCTTTCGCGACGTCGTTTCGGGCGTGGTCCGGGAGCAACGCAGCCTCGACCCGCTGGTAGACAAGGCGCTGTCGCAGAGCTGGCCCCTGAAGCGCATCGAAGCGATCTTACGCGCCGTGCTGCGCGCGGGAGCCTATGAACTCGGGCATCGCAGCGATGTGCCGGCGCGGGTCGTCGTGTCCGAGTATGTCGACGTCGCCAATGCCTTCGTGGACAAGGACGAGACCGGCATGGTCAATGCCGTGCTCGATCAGATCGCGCGGCAGTTTCGTGCGGCCGAGTTTGCGCTGCCCCCGCGCTGACGTGCGCACTGGCTCGTTCAGTCAATTGCGAACGGCAAGGCGGCGGGGCTGCGAAAATTCGATGAGGAGTTCCACGCGATCTCGTCGACCGTAAGATGATAATCGGGCACGCGTTCGAGGAACTGCCGCATTGCCACCGCGGTGACCAGCCGTGCCATCTGACTGCCCAGGCAGAAGTGCTTGCCGGAACCAAAGCCGAGATGCCCCTGCGGCCGCCGATCGATGGCGTAGACATCCGGGTCGGGAAATTTCCGCCAGTCGCGATTCCCGGATCCGAACGCCAAGACCACTTTGTCGCCGACGCGCAGGGTTTCGCCGTGCAGGGCGACCTCACGTATGACGGTGCGCTTGAAACGCTGCGCCGACGTGTTGAAGCGCAGCGACTCCTCGATTGCTGGTTCGATCAGCGCGGGGTCGGCCACGATGCGGCGCCGCGCGTCCGGATAATCATGCAGGTTGAGTGCATACATGCTCATAAAGCTAGAGAGCGACTCCACTCCTGCCATCACGAAGGTTGCCGTCGTAAGCACGATTTCGCGCTCGCTCAGCCGGTCGCCGTCGATCTCGGCCTCGGCGAGATGCGTGATGAGATCGTCTGTCGGTTTTGCGCGGCGCGCGGCCACCTCGGCGGTCAGGAAGGCGCTGAGCTCCTGGAAGGCGGCGATGTGCTCAGCGGTGCGGCCCTTGACCGATTTGTCGGTCGAAACGGCGAGGATCACCTTGCGTCTGATCTCGGCGTGATCGCGCTCGGGCAGGCCCATGGTGCGAAACAGCAGGCCGACGGTGATCTGGCTAGAGAAATCGTTGATGAACTCGAACTCCCTTTGTTCGCATATGCGCGCGAGCGCGCGGTCGGCAATGTCGAGGGTGGGCGCGACCAGTTGCTCGCTGCTCTTGCGCGCGAACGCGGCTTGGCTCAGCGCCCGCAGTCGGTCGTGCCGGGGCGGATCGGTCGTTCCCAGCGTCGCGCCGGCGCGGCCGGGTAGCTCGTCGATCATATTGCCTTGTGAGGAGGAGAAGGTCTCCCAATCACGCGCCGCCTGAACGATGTCGTGGTAGCGGGAGAGAATCCACAGCTTGCCGCTTTCGCTCCAGTAGCAGGGATGTCGCTCACGCAGCACGTCGTAGTACGGAAAAGGATTGGCATCGATTGCCGGCGAATAGAGGTCGAACGCTTCCATCACGCGTCAGGAATCTTGCTTATTTGCCTCTCGGCGAGGCTATCATGGCGGCTGCGACCAGTCACTTGGCGGACCATTCCGGCAGCCGATGGCGATGAGCAACGACCGCGCAGCGCAGTCCGGCGAGGATCGCCTGATCGCGCGTTACTTCGCGCCGCTCGCCAAGCATCCTGGCGCGTTTGGGCTCGCCGATGACGCGGCGGCGCTCGCGCCGCCGGCGGGGTGCGACCTCGTGCTCAAGGCGGACGGCATCGTTGCCGGGGTGCATTTTTTCCCCGACGACCCGCCCGATACAGTAGCCAAGAAGGCGCTGCGCGCGAATCTGTCCGACCTTGCGGCCAAGGGCGCAACGCCCCTTGGCTTCCTGCTCACACTGGCGCTGCCCCGCGAGATCGGCGACGCATGGCTCGCGCCCTTCGCGCGCGGGCTGGGTGCGGACGCGGAGGCCTTTGGCTGCCCGCTATTGGGCGGGGATACCGACAGCACCACGGGACCGATCACGATTTCGATCGCCGCGCTCGGCGCGGTACCGCAGGGTAAGATGCTGCGCCGCGCCGGCGCCAGCGCCGGCGACCGCGTGGTGGTCACCGGCACGATCGGTGACGCCGCGTTGGGCTTGCTGCTGCGGAAAGATATGGCGGCCGCCGAGCGCTGGGGGCTTGGGCGCGAAGCGAGCAATAACCTTCAGCAGCGCTACCTTGTGCCGCAACCCCGGCTCGCCATCGCCGAAATTCTCCGCGCGCACGCGTCCGCGGCCATGGACGTGTCCGACGGCCTCGCCGGAGATCTCGCGAAGCTCTGTCGCGCCTCCGCCGTGAATGCGGAAATCGAGGTGGCGCGCGTTCCGCTCTCTACAGGCGCGCGCGCAGCCCTCGCCAAGGAGCCTGCGCTGATCGAAACGATCATCACCGGCGGGGATGACTATGAGGTTCTGGCCTGCGTGCCAGCGGATAAGATCGAAACGTTGCGACAGCAGGCATCGGCGGCGGGCGTGCCAATCAGCGAGATTGGGGTGGTGGCGGCCGGGGAGGGGCGTGCGCGCTTTCTTGGCTCGGGCGGTGAGCCGCTCGTCTTTGCGCGCATGTCCTTCAGCCATTTCTGAGCGGCAATGGCAAAGCTCGCGCCCTTCGCTTCATTGCTATAATCCCGCGGGAAAGGGCAAAGCCACCCATGCAGGACACGACTGCTTTGATTCCACCGCCCGGGCAAGACTACGTGCCGGCCGACAATCCGCGCTTTGTCAACCTGCATCGACGCTTTCCGACGGTCCTTTATCTGCGCCGGCATGCTCGCCGGCATGTGCCGCGCTTCGCCTTCGAATACATGGACGGTGGCGCCGGCGCCGACGGCGGCATTGCCCGCAACTGGTGCGCCTTCGATGCCGTCGAGCTCGTGGCACGTTACGGCGTTACCACGGCCTTGCCCCCGGTCGGCGTCGAGCTGTTCGGCCGGCGCTACTCGGCGCCGATCGGCGTCGCCCCTATGGGGGGGCCCTCGATCGTATGGCCCGGTGCCGACCGACATCTCGCAGCCGCGGCCCAGCGCGCGCGTGTGCCTTATGTGCTTGGCCTTGTTGGGGGCATGACCGTCGAGCAGGCGGCCGAGATCGCGCCCGACGTGCTTTGGTTCCAGCTCTATCGTTGCTCGCGCAACCAGCATGCCATCGGCTTTGATCTTGTTCGCCGCGCGCAAGCTGCGGGCGTGCATGTTCTCGTGCTCACGGCCGACGTGCCGGTGCGCACCACGCGCCCGCGCGAAGTGGCGGCCGGGATTACATCGCCGTTTCGGCCGGATTTGCTCATGCTCGCCGGGATACTCAGCTCGCCCAGCTATCTCAGATCGCTATGGAGGTACGGTCAGCCGCGCTTCGGCAACCTCAAGCCTTACGCCGGCGATAGTGCGGACGTGAACGAGGTTGCCGCCTTCGTACGCCGCGAGATGGGCGGCGCCTTTACCTGGGATGAAGTCGCCCGCTACCGCGAGCGCTGGAAAGGGCCCCTGGTGGTGAAGGGTATACTTCATCCAGCCGATGCGGAGACCTGCGTTAAGCTTGGCGTTGACGGCCTTATCGTCTCCAATCACGGCGGGCGGCAAATCGAGGCCTTGCCGGCGGCGATCGACGTGCTCCCCGCCATTGCTCGTGCCGTTGGCGGACGCGCGACTGTGATGCTCGACAGCGGCGTGCGTTCGGGGCTCGACGTGGTGCGCGCGCTCGCGCTTGGCGCCGAAGCCGCGTTTGCCGGCAAGGCCTTTCTGTGGGGCCTTGGCGCCCTAGGAGCGGAAGGCCCGCTACACGTGATCGATCTCATGATCGAGGAGATCAAATCCTCACTTGGTCAGATCGGTGCGCTGCGGCCGGCGCAAGCGCCCGCGGCGACGGTGCGGCATCCGGGTGCCTTGCATTTCTGATGTCTGCGCTGCCGATCGTGGCGAATGGGCAAGCGGCGCGGCTCCCTGATGCGCCGCACCCCGACAAGGCTGCGGGTTTGGCGTTATGTATGCCTGCCGGGAGCAACGGCCTGATTCTGCCCCTGGCCTGGATCGCGACGAAGGCCCAGTTAAGTTTGCGCAAACAGACCTTGTCCTCAGAGAGCCCTTAGACCATATCGGGCTTTGCGGTATGCTCGAGACTGCCGCCGGCGCGAGGCGGAAGAAGGCCAGCGATGATCGACGATTTGGCGCAGCGGGCCAAACCCACCCCACACACTCTATTTCTGCAGGCGACAATTGTTGCCGCTATCGCCGCCACTACTCTTCTCTCGGGTTGCGGCCAATCTTCCGATTCGCAGCCGCCGGCAGCGCAGCAGCAGGGGGCTGACGAGCAGGCGCAAAAACAGGCGGACGAGAAGGCATGGGCCGAGGCCGAGAAAACCGGCACGGTGGGGGCGTATACCGCATACCTGCAGAACTTCGGCTCCGGGGCGCACGTCTCCGAGGCAAGCCAACGCATCGTCGCGCTCAATGAACAGGCGCGTAAGGACGCCGATGAGAAAGCCTGGGCCGACGCCGAGAAGACCGGGACGGCCGCAGCCTACATGGCATATATCCAGAATTTCGGCGGCGGGGCACACGTCGCCCAGGCGCGCCAACGCGTGACCGAGCTAAGCCGCAAGGAGGCGGACGAGAAGGCCTGGGCCGATGCCGTTCGCGCCGGCACCGCCGCGGCGTTCACCTCGTACACACAAAACTTCAGTTCCGGAGCGCACGTTGCCGAGGCGCGCGCGCGCCTGGCCGCGCTCGAAGAGCAGGCCCGCAAAGAGGCGGACGAGAAGGCCTGGGCTGACGCGCAGCGCACCGGTACCACCGCGGCGTTCACGGACTACATTCAGAAGTTCGCGTCCGGCGCCCACGTTGTCGAAGCCCGCCAGCGCATCGCCGGGCTCGAAGAGCAAGCCCGCAAGGACGAGGACGAGAAGGCCTGGGCCGATGCGCAACGCTCCGGCACCGCCGCCGCATTCACCAGCTACGTTCAGAAATTTGGCTCCGGCGCGCACGTCGCCGAGGCACGCCAACGCGCCGCCGCGCTCGATGCAACAGGTCGCAAGGAGGTGCCCGGCATCGATATTCAGAAAACCTGTCAGGCTGCCGCCGGTGCAATGGTCAGCCTGATGGGCGGTACGACAACGGAGCAGGACGTCAACGCGTGCCTCGATTCCGAGCAAAAGGCGCGCGATCAGATCGTCAAGGACCGCGCGACCTACTCCGCCGCCGATAAGAGGCAGTGCATGCGAACGAACGTCTACCTGCCGAGTTACGTGGAATGGCTCACCTGCCTCGAGATGGAGCGGGACGTGCGAAAGATGGACAACCGCCAGCCGCAGTTCGGGGCGGGTCCCTGGAGCCTGCCGAGGGTGAACCCGGCTATCAACGCCGCCGGCCGCTGAGAACCCGATACGACGGCACTTTCGAGCGTTGCGTGGCGTAGCCGTTTTTGGCAATGTCCGCGCCGCTTCGCGGCGCGCCTTGGCGCCGCGCAGGGCATGACGCACGCGCGGCCGCTATTCGCTCGGCCGTATCTCAACGAGGTTTCAACAATGAGCGCTCTTTGGCTGATCGTCCTTTGCGGCGTGCTCGCCGTCCTCTACGCCGTCTGGGCGATCCGCTCAGTGCTCGCCGCCGATCCGGGCAGTCCGCGAATGCAGGAGATCGCGGCAGCCGTGCGCGAAGGCGCACAAGCTTATCTCAAACGCCAATACACCACGATCGGCCTAGTCGGAATCGTGATCTTCTTCATCTTGGCGTATTTCCTGGGGTGGTCGGTGGCGATCGGGTTCCTCATCGGCGCTGTGCTTTCGGGGGCGGCGGGCTTCATCGGCATGAACGTATCCGTGCGTGCCAATGTGCGCACCGCCCAGGCGGCGATCCATTCGCTCGCCGATGGCCTCGAACTCGCGTTCAAAGCTGGTGCGATCACCGGGCTCTTGGTGGCTGGGCTCGCGCTCCTCGGCGTCACCCTCTACTTCGGGTTTCTGGTCGGCACGCGCCATTTGGCCCCCGACGATCGCACCGTCATCGATGCGCTCGTGGCGCTCGGCTTCGGCGCATCGCTGATTTCGATTTTCGCGCGTCTCGGCGGCGGCATCTTCACCAAAGGCGCGGACGTGGGGGGCGACCTCGTCGGCAAGGTCGAAGCGGGGATTCCGGAGGATGATCCGCGTAACCCGGCCACGATCGCGGACAACGTGGGCGACAACGTCGGCGATTGCGCCGGCATGGCTGCCGATCTGTTCGAGACCTACGCCGTGACCACGGTCGCCACGATGGTGCTCGCGGCGATCTTCTTCCGCACGGCGGGCGCCGGCGTGCTGCTCAAGATGATGATATATCCGCTCGCCATCGGCGGCATATGCATCATCACCTCCATCATCGGCACGTTTTTCGTCAAGCTCGGCCCGAGCCAGTCGATCATGGGTGCGCTGTACAAGGGCGTCATCGTCACCGGCGTGCTCTCGCTCGCGGGCGTAGCGCTGGTCACGCACCTTCTGGTCGGCTTCGGTACAGTGGCGGGACAATCCTATTCAGGCACATCGCTGTTCGTCTGCGGCGTGGTCGGCCTGATCGTCACCGGATTGATCATTTGGATCACCGAATATTACACCGGCACCAATTATCGCCCGGTGCAGTCGATCGCCAAGGCGTCGGTCACGGGCCACGGCACCAACATCATCCAAGGTCTCGCCGTCTCGTTGGAAGCGACCGCGCTGCCCGCCCTGGTGATCATCGCCGGCATTCTGATCAGTTACAAACTCGCCGGCCTGTTCGGGATCGCGGTCGCCGTGACCACCATGCTGTCGCTCGCCGGCATGGTCGTGGCGCTCGACGCGTTCGGCCCGGTCACCGACAACGCCGGCGGCATTGCGGAAATGGCCGGGCTGCCCAAGGAGGTGCGGAAATCAACCGATGCGCTCGACGCCGTGGGCAATACCACCAAAGCCGTGACTAAGGGCTATGCCATCGGGTCGGCCGGCCTGGGCGCGCTCGTTCTGTTCGCCGCCTACAACGAGGATCTGAAATTCTTCATCGCCAATGCGGCGAGCTATCCGTACTTCCAGGGTGTTCAGCTCGATTTCTCGTTGAATAACCCGTACGTCGTGGCGGGACTCTTGTTCGGCGGCCTGCTGCCGTATCTGTTCGGCGCGATGGGCATGACGGCGGTGGGGCGTGCGGCGTCCGCGATCGTGGAGGAGGTGCGCCGGCAATTTCGCGAGAAGCCCGGCATCATGCAAGGCACCGATAAACCCGATTACGGGCGCGCCGTCGATCTCCTCACCAAGGCCGCGATCAAGGAGATGGTGGTTCCCTCTCTGTTGCCGGTGCTCTCGCCGATCGTGGCGTATTTCCTGATTTACTGGATCGCCGGCGGCGGTGCGGCCGGCCGATCCGCGGCTTTTTCCGCGGTCGGTGCAATGTTGCTCGGCGTGATTGTTACCGGCCTATTCGTCGCGATTTCGATGACTTCAGGCGGGGGAGCGTGGGACAACGCCAAGAAGTTCATCGAGGATGGCCATTACGGCGGGAAGGGTTCGGAGCCGCACAAGGCGGCGGTGACCGGCGATACGGTCGGCGATCCCTACAAGGATACGGCTGGTCCCGCAGTCAACCCGATGATCAAGATCACCAATATCGTGGCGCTTTTGTTGCTGGCCGTGCTCGCGCACTGGCGCTGACGCCCGCACTCCCCGATTACGGTATTGAAGCGCGGTCTAGAAGATTTTGAACAGGGCGTTGAGATAGGCGACGTCCTTGCCGCCGGTCGGGGTGGCGCGGCTGACGAAGTCGAACACCCTGCCGTCCTTCAAGCCGTAATTGGCGAGGCGCTCCACTCGGCGATTCTTGTCGAAATAGACGGCAATGACGCGCTGGTCGATGACTTGCTGTGGCATGAAGCCAATGGGCCGCTCGGCACGCTGGGAAATGTAATAGAACGCCTCGCCGCTCACCGTCGCCACCGTTGACGGCGTGCCGAGCACGATCAGAACCTGTTCTTGCGTCGATCCGATCGGAATCTGCTCGAGTGCTCCGTCGGGCACGATGTAGCCGCGCTGGTAGGTCTCCGAGAAGCAGCCGCCGAGCAGCACCGCGATTGCCGCCACCGCCACAACGGTCGCGGCAGCCCTGCGGGGCAGGCGGATCGATTTGTTCATGCGGCCCATGACCCCCATATCATTGCGGCGGACGCTGGCGCGTTGACCTCGTAGGCGCTATCAGCTTTCCCTTCGGTCTTGACCCGGTCTCCCGCCGCCAAGCTAACCCGATGATATTGAAGCTGTTTCGCCGCACCCCGCGGGACGATAGCATCGCGCGTCTCTATGGCACGATCGTGGCACAGGCGCGCGCCCCCGCCTTTATACCGGCTCTACGGCGTGCCAGACACAGTTAATGGCCGATTGGAGATGATCATGCTGCACACTGTGCTGTTTCTGCGGCGCTTGGAGGGTGAAACAGGCCCGATTCGCCAGTTCGGCCAAAGCCTCTTTGATCATTTCTGTCGGGATATGGACGACAACATGCGCGAAATGGGGGTGGGCGATCTCGCCGTGCCGCGGAGGATGCGCCGGGTCGGCGAGGCATTTTACGGCCGGCAGGCGGCCTATCGGACGGCATTGGATGCGCCCGGCGACGATCGGCTTGCCGCCGCGCTGCAACGCAATGTATTTGCTGGCGGCACGCATCGCGCGGAAGCTCACCGGCTTGCCGCGTATGTGCGCGAAGCGGAGCGCCGGCTCGCCGCCGAGGACGGATTTGAACGCGGACAGTTCGCCTTCCCTGATCCGGAAAAGGTTTTTTTGCGGGCGAGACCGGCCGGGGTAGAGCAATGACCAAACCCGAACGGCGTTGCAAAGGACCCTGGAGTGTGACGCTCGCACTCAACGAAGTGCCCGAGGGTGGCCGCCATCTCGATCTCGTCGCCGATCAGCAGACGCGCGCTGCGGTCGCCGAGCATGCCGGGCTTGATGCGTTGCCGCGCCTTCAGGCCAGCTTCGATGTCGCGCTGCACGACCACGGCGGCTTGCATGTGGTCGGGCGCGTGTCGGCTACGGTCGGCCAGACCTGTGTGGTCACGCTTGAGCCGCTTAAGAACGAGATCGACGAGGCAATCGACCTCGTTTTCGCTCCCGCCGAGGCTCCGCCGATCGGCGGCGCAGAGGTGGATCTCTCGGCCGCGGATGCGCCGGAACCGTTGATCGGCGGCGGAGTCGATCTTGGCGCGATCGCGACCGAGTTTTTGATCCTTGGACTGGACCCCTATCCGCGCAAGCCCGACGCAATCTTTCAATCAGCGCCGGCCGGCGATGATTCTGCGAATCCATTCGCCGCGCTCGCCGCGCTGAAGAAACGCTACCGCCGCGGGGAGCGATGATCGTCCGGCCCCCTGTTGTGGCTCCCCGCGACACGGTATTCTTTCGCCATGCCCCAAAAAGTTCGCATTGCGCTCGACGCCATGGGGGGCGACCATGGGGCAGCGGTGGTCGTTCCAGGCGCCGAACTGTCGCTGCGCCGCCATCCCGACATCGAATTCTTGCTGTTCGGCAACCGTGCCACCGTAGAGCCGCTGCTCGATTCCCGCCCGGAGCTCAAGGCGGCTTCGCGATTGATGCACACCGACGTGGCGGTGCAGATGCACGACAAGCCCAGCCAAGCGCTGCGCAAGGGGCGTCGCAAATCCTCGATGTGGCTCGCGGTCGACGCCGTGAAGCGCGGTGAGGCGGATGCCGCCGTGTCTGCCGGCAACACCGGCGCGCTGATGGCCACCGCCAAGATCGATCTGCGAACCATGGCGGGCATCGATCGACCGGCAATCGCCGCTCTCTGGCCAACGCTCAAGGGGGAATCGGTCGTGCTCGATCTGGGCGCTTCGATCGGCGCCGACGCCGGGCATCTCGTCGAACTCGCGGTCATGGGCAGCGCCATGGCCACGGTGCTCTTCGCTCTCGATCGGCCGACGGTCGGACTCCTCAATATCGGAGTTGAGGAGGTGAAAGGGCTTGAGGCGGTCCGCGAGGCGGGCCAAATCTTGCGTGCCGGCCAATGGCCGCGGTTCCAATACGCCGGCTTCGTGGAGGGTGACGATATCGGCAAGGGAACGGTGGACGTGGTAGTGACTGAAGGATTTGCCGGCAATATCGCGCTTAAGGCCGCCGAGGGGACCGCGCGGCAGCTCGGCCAATATCTCAAACACGAGATGAACCGCACGGTGGCGAGAAAGCTCGGTTATCTCCTGGCGCGCGGCGCCTTCCGCGCGCTCGCCGACAAGATGGATCCGCGCAAGTCGAACGGCGGAGTCTTCCTGGGCCTCAATGGCATCGTAATCAAAAGCCACGGCGGCACCGACGCGGAGGGCTTCGCATACGCGGTCGATCTCGGCTACGACATGGTGCGCCACGAGTTGCTGGCCAAGATTGGCCAGAGCCTCACGCGTCACCGCGATGAGGCGGCTCCGGCGCGTGTGGTCGGGGGAGCGGGTTCGTGACCATGCTGCGGTCCGTGGTGCTCGGCTGTGGCAGTTACTTGCCAAGCCGGGTCCTCACCAATGCCGAGTTGTCGCGGATGGTAGACACCTCCGACGAATGGATCGCGCAGCGCACCGGCATTCGCGAGCGCCGTATCGCCGCGAACGGGGAGACGACGTCCGACATGGCGATTGCCGCGGCGCGCGCGGCGCTCGCCGCCGCCGCCGTCGATGCGCAATCGATTGATTTGATCGTCCTCGCGACCTCCACTCCCGACAACACCTTCCCCGCGACCGCCGTATCCGTGCAAGCCGGTCTCGGCATCACCGGAGGCGCAGCGTTCGATCTGCAGGCCGTGTGTTCCGGCTTCGTCTTTGGTCTTGCCACCGTCGACGGCCTGTTCAAGACAGGCGCCTTCGGCCGTGCGTTGGTGATCGGCGCCGAGACTTTCTCCCGCATCCTGGATTGGAACGACCGCAGTACCTGCGTGCTGTTCGGTGACGGCGCTGGCGCGGTCGTGCTGGAGGCGCAACGCGAGCCAGGCACGCGCGAGGATCGCGGCATTCTCAGCACCCATCTGCGCTCGGACGGACGCCACAAGTCCAAGCTCTACGTCGACGGCGGCCCGTCCTCGACGCAAACCGTCGGGCACCTTCGCATGGAAGGGCGAGCAGTGTTCAAGCACGCCGTGGCCATGATCACCGACGTGATCGAAGACGCTTTCAAAGCCACCGGCTACCGCGCGGACGACATCGACTGGTTCGTCCCGCATCAGGCCAACAAGCGCATCATCGACGACAGCGCAAAGAAACTTGGGATTGCGCCCGAGAAGGTCGTCATGACAGTGGAGAAGCACGGCAACACCTCAGCCGCGTCGATTCCCCTCGCGCTCACGGTGGCGGTTGCCGACGGGCGTATCAAGCGCGGGGATCTGGTCATGCTGGAAGCTATGGGCGGCGGCTTCACCTGGGGGTCGGCACTGCTGCGGTGGTGACGAAGGTTTATTGCAATCTTCCTGCCGCGCCCCGTTGACCGCCCCGGTCCAACCGAATATCGTCTTTTAATTCAGTGAGATATGTTGATCGCCGAAGGTGGGGCTGGCGATGACGGGAAAGACGGTCACACGCGCGGACTTGTGCGAGGCGGTCTACCAGAAGGTAGGATTGTCGCGCACCGAATCGGCCACGCTCGTCGAACTCGTCTTGAAGGAAATCACCGATTGTCTCGAGCGCGGCGAGACGGTGAAGCTCTCGTCGTTCGGCTCGTTCGTGGTGCGCAAGAAGGGCCAAAGGATCGGGCGCAATCCCAAGACCGGCAAAGAAGTGCCGATCTCGCCGCGCCGCGTGATGGTGTTTAAGCCGTCTGCGATCCTCAAGCAGCGCATCAACGCTGATTCCAACGCGCGAAAATAAACCTCGTGCATGGTTGAGGGGAGCACAGCGGCGGTGGAGAAAGCACCGGGCGCGTTTCGAACCATCAGCGAAGTGGCGCAGGAACTCGAGGTTCCGCAGCACGTGCTGCGATTCTGGGAAAGCCGCTTCCGCGAGATCAGGCCGATGAAGCGCGGCGGCGGACGCCGCTACTATCGCCCGGACGACCTCGATCTCCTACGCGGCATCCGTCATCTTCTTTATGGCGAGGGCTACACCATCCGCGGCGTCCAGCGTCTCTTGCGTGAGCAGGGCGTGCATTTCGTGCAGAACGTCTGGCAGCCAGGCGCGCCGCAACCTGCCCGGCAGGCGGCCGAACAGGATGAAGACGTCGAGGGGGCATCGCTAAAGGATGCCGGCGTTTTGCCCTTGGGGGGCGCGGGCGACGGCGTCGGCCACGAACGGGTGCAGAGCTCGCGGCCCCAGCCTGGAGCGGGCGTAACCGGCGCTGCGGCAGCTGGTCTCGCAGCCGAGGAGGTGCAGAAGTTGCACGCCGCGCTCCACGACTTGGCCGAATGCCGGCTGCTTCTGGAGGCGGCGCTGCGGGAAAAAATCTGAGATCTCGGTGCGACGAGATCGTCGTGGTGCCGCTCGCTTCTACCGGAGTCTCGTGTTCTCGACGCGCTGCCTTCGACCTGTCCGCATCAATCAAACCTCGCGGACGCGATGCGACGCGGCCATCTCGCAACACGCGTCTGCGCCAGTCACTGCGAGAGTATGTTGGGGGGCCGACATAGCAAGGATCGTCGCACTGAACCAGGATCGGGTCCGCGCGTTAGACGCACAGATGTGGAACAGAGGAGTCCCATTCCATGTGCGATTATAGTCTGATGCACGTCAAATCGCGTCCCGCGAGTGTTGGCGACAAGCTTCGAACGACGAATTTCGGAACCGGCACCCGCGGGTTCGCCGCTCCGAGCGATCCCGGCACCGCGGTCTGCGTGCTGCCTGGCACGGAGCTCGCTTTCGATTCGGAGATCGCGGTTTATGGTGCTTGCGGGCCTACTAAACACAAGACGGCAATTTTCCGTCAAATCAACCGCGAGCAGCCGCATATGCACCACGACGCCCTCGAATTGCCCGACGGACAAACGCTGCTCCTGACATTCCTGTGCGAAGGTCAGGAAGCGACGGTGTTGCAGCTGCCGGCAAAGCCGACGACGAAAGAAGAGGCGCAGGCGCAAGAACGCGTGAGCGTGGCCGGCTAGCTTCGCCGCAAGTTTAGCGCGGCGTCATCAATAAGCCGCGCTGAGAGGGCGCTCGAGCGCCGACGCACTGGCGAGGGTGGTGGGAGGGCCGCCCCTCGCCAAATCGTGATGGGGCCGTGAGCGCCGCTGAACGCGGTATCTCGCAACCAACCGGAATGTCACGCCCGATGCTTTCGTCCGGGCAAGAGGAACCATCGCGGGATGCGGTGGTTCTTCGTATCGGCACACGCGCATCGCACGGCACAGCGCATCGTACAATTGAGTGCGCAATCCAGAGCGCAACGGTCGGGAGGCGGATCAGGAGTCGAGAATGTCTTCGACGCACGAGCCCCCTCAACTGCTCGAGCCTACGAATCTGTTGGAACCGCTCGATCTAAAGCATCAGGACGGCGCATTTGCCGGCCCATCGGCGCGCGGCGACAGCGGCGAAAGAGGCGCACGGGCGCAGCTCCGGTCCACCCGAGACGCGCCCCGCGCCCCGCGGCCGAACGAACCCGCGCGACGCTCGCCGGTGAAGTCGGTTGTGCTTGCCGCAGGCGCGTTAGCCTGCTTCGGAGCCGGCACGCTGTTTTCCCACGTCGACATCTTCACGCCCTCGGAGGTCGGCTCCTCGCCAACGATTGCAAGTGCGAATCGGCCGCCGGCTCCGCGTGCGGATGTGGCGGCCAAACCCGATGAGTCAATCCAGACTGAAGGAAAGTCGGCTTCGGGTTCGAATGAGTCGAAGCCAGATGCCGCGTCGAATGCAGCCGCGGCGCCGCTGCCCGTAACGACTCCCGCGGAGCGGAACGGTTCGGGTACCGTGGAGGATGCCCACAGCGGTCCAGCCGTTCAGCCCGCCGCGAACGATGCAGTTGCGCCCGCTGTGAACGATGCAGCCGGCTGCACAGGTCCATGCAAGCAGCAAGCTTGCCCCCCTGACGACGCCAACTGTCTCGAAGGCGGCGCGCCTAGTCCGGCGAAGGCTCTTACCAACGCGGATGGCAGCGCCGCCACTCCTGCAAAGCCAGCGCGGCCGGCTCGTCAAGCGGCGAGGGCGCAATCGGTGGACGGCGAGCACGCGGACAGCGGCGCGAGCAGCCGAGAAGAGGAGCGCGCGCAATCATCCCGCCGCAGCAAGCGCGCGGCCGAACGCGAGTCTGTCGATCAGCCATCTGGCGCCAAAAACAAGGTTGCAATCGGCAGCGGGGCGGGCCGCAGGCAGAATGCCAATCGAGCATCGGCTTCGCGTCGGGACTTCGCTTCGGATGACGGCGTGCGACCCGCGAATTCTTCGGGTCGGTGGCAAGGTCGGGGTGCCGGTCAAGGACCGAATGGATGGGGTGACTGGACCGCAGACGATGTGCCACCTGCGCGGTCTTCCCGTCGAGCGGCGAACGTGGATCAGGGAGTGAACTGGCGGGGCGAACGAGCGGAGGAGGGCCGCTGGCAGGAGCGGGACTGGGATCGCGCATCGACCCGCCGCCGCGAGAGATCCGACGAGTACGGCCGCGACGATGACCGCCGCTTCAAGGGCGGACGCGACGATTTCCTGATGGGTCGAGCCGAGCGCAGTGAAGGATCCTTCATGATGCCTCCTCCCACGCGATACCGCTGGTGAGGCACCTCATCCGCCGGCTGACCCGCGTCAAAAGTCCCTTGCGCCACGACGGACGCATCCGCGGATTGGGTGGCAGGCCTACCGCTTTCTCCCGCGCGCGGCGATGAGCTGCTCGGCAGCGGCAACCCCGGTGAGGTACGCCCCGTGTGCGGTGGAGTAATCGCTCTCCGAGCACGCCTCGCCGGCGAAGAACAGGCGATCGTTCACCGGCGCGGCGAGCTCGGCGCGGCAGTCGGCCTTGCCGGGTAAGGCATAGGAATACGAGCCGCGAGAAAACGGATCGATCCCCCAAGGATGGAGCTTAAGCAGCCGCACGCGATGGGCGAAATTACTGCCGAGCAGGCCGACCAGTTCGCCAATGGCAAAATCGGCGAATGCCGGCGCGCCGCCCGCTTCGAGGTCTGCCGCCAAGCGACCGCCGAAATAACCCTCGATCTGCGGTCTCCCGAATGGCCGCACGTGATAGACCCCGGTGCCGCTGCGGTCGGCGCGTCCGAAAAGCCGGCTTTCCTTCTCGAATTCCTCGGGCTCTGCGAGCGATAGAAACAATTTGTCGGCATGCCCCAACGGTAGCCCCGCCGCTGCTTCAATCTTCTCGGCCAAGGGCGGGATGAATCGTATTCTCTCTCCGGCGAGAAGCGCACTGGGGACGGTCACGATCGCCGCCTCCGCGGCGATTGGGCCATTCATGGTTTCCACTCTCAGCCGCCGTCCGCGGTGGTCGATGCGCCGAACTGGACAGCCCAGCATCACGGGCAATCCATGGCCGTGGGTGGCAATCACAGTCCCATAGCCCTGCACAACTCGCCAATTGACCCCGCTGTCAGCATACCGGTTGAAGTCCCGTGCCGATACGCGATCGAGCTCCGCTCCGCTGACGTACGTGCTCACCGCGTTGATGAGCGCGTTCCAGGACCCGTGCGGCTCGAGGAAGCTTGCGGCTGCAACATCGGGCTGCTCCTCGGAGAGCGTGTCGAGGCGCTGATGAAATTCCCGCTGCGCCTTGAGAAAGGCGAGCTGCTCCGAAAGCGGAAATCCGATCGGAGCCGAAGGTCGCATCCACGGCGGCGGCGTTTTGTCGATCGAGCGGCCTTGCGCCTCAGCCGTGCCGCGCCACGGATTGCGGTCGGCGGAGTGCAGCCAACCGCAGCCGAGATCGATGGGAAATGCCGAGTGCTCGGTGGTCGTCCACGCCCGTCCGCCAAGCCGCGGCCGCGCCTCAAGCAGGAGACACTCGATCTGCGCGTCCGCGATCCGCCGCGCCGCGGCAATACCAGCCGCGCCGCCGCCGATGATTACCACCTCAGTATCGCTGCTGCTGGTCACGCTCTTTCCACGCCGCTCGGAATGGAGGAGGGCATTTGTTCAAGCGGATGTCGCCACCCGAACATGTCCGCTCGTTCGGTCTCAATTGCAAATACTCTCGGGACGTTCCAAGCCCAGCTGGCGATCGCAAGGGAACGTCCGGGAGCCCCTCCACGTTGACAAAGGCATGTGCAAACGTGAGGACCAGACCTTGCGCGCCGCAATCGCACTCATCGCCGCGTTCGTAATCATTGCGGGGGCTAATATATCGCTCGCGCAACCAGCGAACCCGTCGCCCGGGGAGGCAGCGACATGCCCGCCGGATGTCAAAGGCAATCCGCCCACGGTCGGGGGTCGCAGTTCCGAGCCGTTGAGCGACAAGCTCGCGCAGTCGAAGGGCGTCATTTGTCCGCCGGCTGGCGTCGACCGGAAGATGCAGGTCACGCCGCCGGGCGGCGGTCAGCTGAAAGTCATTCCGCCGCCGGGCACGCCCGGCGGGGACCCAAACGTGCAGCCGAAATGAGCTTTCGCGCCCCGTGATGCGGCGCGGGTTTGACTTGGCATGCGTCGTTGGCCGCTACCGCAGGCGCGCGCATGTGGCCAGCCTTTCGGCGCGACCTAGGCGTGCATGTCGCGGTCAAGTTTGGCATGCAGCCGACCGATCGTTTCGATCTGTGCGGCTAAGGCATCGTCACTCAGAAACCGGCTCTCTTGTGCCAGCGCGATCCAGAATTCCCGGATATTGCTGAGCGTCTCGCGGTGGATTGGATCTATGGTGATCCGAAGGGCCCGCTCGCAGTCCGCCGCCTTTTCCCAGGGGTCTACTTGAGGCATAAAAACCTCCTGCTCGCGACAACCCACCATCTTTACAAAACTTCCCTCAGCCTTTCGAGCCGGGGGGTATAGGTTTTCCCCGCAGCTCACCATGCCCACAGAGGGCGCCTCCTTCGCCCGCCCGCCAGCGCCCGCGGTGAATCCTGACGAGTGCCATGTCATCGCGGGCTGGAAAGCGACATACACTCGGCGCTAAGTTGAGCGTAGTCCTAGCGCGAGCGACACCATGCGCACCGTCATCGTTCTCGTCTCCGCGCTCCTGCCGAGCGTGGCGCTAGCGGACAGCGTGCGCCACCTGAGCGTGCCTGAACGATTTTGGGGCACCTGGGCGCCGGATGCGGATCTCTGCCGCGATCACAAGGCCATCTTCGTCGTATCGGCGAAAGGATATGTGAGCTCGCAAACGAGCTGCACAGTTCAATGGGTCACCGAAACGGCAGGCGCCGGCGGGTCGATCTACTCCGCTCATATGCGCTGCTCCGATCCCGATGCGCCGGATGAGATCACCGAGGTGAATCGAGTTATCGTGCCGAATGACCGCGGAGAGCTTTCGGCGGGTCCTGATTTCGGGCAGCTCAAGAGCTACCGACGCTGTCCGGTGAACTAGCGTAGAAGCGACCAGGAGCATCCATGTGTATTGGTTCTCGCGGCCGCTCCGCCGTCGCGCCCGCCGCGGCGCTCATCGCAGGCGTGATGGCGCTGCTGAGCACGTCCGCGCTGGCGCAACCAGCTTCCATCGAAGAGCTCGTTTCTGCGGTGGTGCGGATCAACACGCACATCACGCCTGATGGACGCACTGTCCAAGGTCTGGGCCGCGAACGGGAGGGGTCCGGTATCCTCATCGATGCCGACGGACTCGTGCTGACAATCGGTTATTTGATGGTCGAGGCTTACGCGGCGGAAGTCGTCGACAATAACGGGCGCACCGTGCCGGCGAACGTCGTCGGTTACGACCATGAAACGGGCTTCGGCCTGTTGCGCACGATCGAGCCGCTCAAGCTCAAGCCGATGCCTTTGGGCAAGTCCGCCGAAATCAGGGAAGGCGATCCCGTGCTGGTTGCAAGCTTCGGCGGCCCTGCCATGGTGGGGGGCGCCTATGTCGTGGCCAAGCGCGAATTCGCCGGCGGCTGGGAATATCTGCTCGATGAGGCGCTCTTCACCGCACCGCCCCACCCAGCCTGGAGCGGCGCGGCGCTGATCAATCGCGAAGGCAAGCTTATCGGCGTCGGCTCGCTGATCGTCGGGGATGCGGCCCGCGGCGGCGAAAAGGTGCCGGGCAACATGTTCGTGCCGATCGATCGGCTCGCGCCGATCCTCGACGATTTGATTACCGCCGGGCGGACGGCGGGAGCGGGGCGCCCGTGGCTTGGGCTCAACACCGAGGAGCTGCGCGGGCGGCTATTCGTCAGCCGCGTGACGCCGAGCGGTCCGGCAGAGAGGGCCGGCATCAAGAGCGGCGATGTGATCGTCGGGGTCAGTGGCGAGCAACCGAAGAGCTTGGCCGATTTTTATCGCAAGGTCTGGGCCCAAGGCCCGGCGGGCGCCACGGTGGCGCTTGATGTGCTGCAGGACAGCCAGTTGCGACGCTTCGAAATCAAGTCGATCAATCGCCTCGACCATCTGAGGCTAAAATCGACGTTCTGACAGGCTGTTGGCCGAAAAACTTGAAAGCAGATATGAGCCGGCCGACATCCAAGACCGTGCGACGGCGTTTTTTCCTGGCACTCGCCCGCGCGATTCACATCGCTTGGCCGATCCTCTCGATCATCCTGGTCACTCAGGTGGCCCTGGGCCTGCTGATTGGCTTTCTTGAGGGCTGGTCTGTCGGTGACGCGCTCTATTTCACTTTCGTTACCGGCCTGACAATCGGTTATGGCGATCTTGCGCCGCGGCAGGCGCTCGCGCGCGCCCTGGCGATTGGGGTCGGTATTCTTGGTGTCTTCCTCACGGGGCTCATAGCGGGCATTGCGGTCTACGCCTTGCGCTCGGCCCTCGTCGAGGGCGACCGGCTGACGTGACTCGCGCC
>DASSGH010000110.1:0-28669 GCA_035693615.1 Xanthobacteraceae bacterium | reverse complement strand
CAGAAGCAAGCGGCGGCCCCGTCTCCCAAGGTCACCGTCGCCAAGCCGGTTGAGCGCACCATCATCGACCAAGACGAATATGTCGGCCGCTTTGTCCCGGTCGACGTCGTCGAGATCCGCGCGCGCGTATCGGGCTACCTCGACAAGATCCACTTTGTCGACGGGCAAATCGTCAAGCAGGGCGACCTGCTATTCACCATCGACAAGCGGCCGTTCCAGAACACGGTCGACCAGTCGCGTGCCAATCTGGAGACAGCGAAATCGAACCTCGCTTTCACCCAGTCGGACCTCACGCGTGCCCAGCAGCTCGTGCGCGAACGCACCATCAGCGAGCAGATCTACGAGCAACGGATGCAGGCGTTCCGCAATTCGCAGGCCTCGGTGGCGGCCAACGAGGCGATGGTGCGCCAAGCCGAGCTCGATCTTGAGTACACCGAGCTCAAGGCGCCGATCACCGGTCGGATCGGCGATCGCCGCGTGACCCAGGGCAACTTGGTCACCGGCGGGGCCGGCGGCAACACCACCATGCTCGCCACCATTGTCTCCATCGATCCGATCCGATTCGAATTCACCTTCGACGAGGCGTCGCTGCTGCGCTACCAGCGATTGGCGGCCGGCAAGAACGAGGTGGCCGGCCTTGGCGGCACCACGGTTCGCCTGAAGCTGCTCGACGAGGCCGAGTTCTCGCACTCCGCGCGGATGGATTTCGTCGACAACGTGATCGACCGCGCCAGCGGCACGATCCGCGGGCGTGCGCAGTTGGAAAATCCCGACAGTCTGTTCACGCCGGGCATGTTCGCCCGCGTGCAGGTGCCGGCCTCGGCGCCGTATCAGGCGTTGATGGTCCCCGATGCCGCGATCGGCAGCGAGCAGGCGCGTAAGTTCGTCTACTTGATCGATCAGGACAATGTTGCCCGGCTGCGCTACGTGACGCTGGGTCAATTGATCGACGACCTGCGGGTCATCAAGGACGGGCTTTCGGCCGGCGACCGCGTTGTGGTCAATGGCTTGATGCGCGTGCGGCAGGGCGTGAAGGTGACGCCCGAAGAACAGCCGGCGTCCCCGCAAGCGAGCGTTCCTGCGCGCGGGGCGGCCGACAAGACCGATTAAGCGGCAGCGTCGGTCCCATGCGTATTTCGCATTTCTTTATCGATCGGCCGATTTTCGCCGCGGTCGTCTCGATCGTGTTCCTGATCGTCGGCGCCGTGTCGTACTCGCGCTTGCCGGTCACTCAATATCCCGAGATCGCGCCGCCCACTATCAACGTCTCCGGCCAATATCCCGGAGCCAACGCCGACATTGTCGCCGCCACCGTGGTCACGCCGATCGAGCAGCAGATCAACGGCGTCGAGAACATGATCTACATGTCCTCAAACTCGACCGCCGACGGGCGTTTTTCCATCGATGTCAGCTTCGAATTAGGCACCAGCCTCGACATTGCTCAGGTGCAGGTGCAAAACCGCGTTGCCATCGCGCAGCCGCGGCTGCCCGTCGACGTGCGCAATATCGGCGTGACGGTGACCAAGAAGTCGCCCGACCTGATGATGGTCGTGCATATCTATTCGCCCGACCAATCACGCGACACGCTGTTCATTTCCAACTATGCGACCCTGTCCGTCACCGACATCCTCACCCGCATCGACGGGGTTGGCTCGATCACCGTTTTCGGCAGCCGCGATTATGCAATGCGCATCTGGGTCGATCCCGACCGCCTGCAGACGGTCGGCCTGACCGCGACCGACGTCATCGTCGCGCTGCAGGGCCAGAACGTCCAGGTCGCCTCCGGCGTGCTCGATCAGCCGCCGGTACCGAAGCAGGGCGCGTTCCAGATCGCGGTGCAGACGCTCGGGCGCCTCGCCAATGCCGACGAATTCTACAATATCATCGTCAAACAGACCCCCAACGCAGTGGTCCGGCTGCGGGACGTGGCACGGATCGAACTCGCCGCGCAGGACTATTCGTCCAATTCGTATCTCGACCGCGACCCGGCAGTGGCGCTCGGCATCTTCCAGCGCCCGGGCTCGAACGCGCTGGCAACGGCGAAGGGCATCATCGACACGATGAACCAGTTGTCGGCCAGCTTTCCGGCCGGCATCAAGCACGCCATTGTCTACAATCCCACCGAGTTCATCCAGCAATCCGTCAACGCGGTCACTGAGACCATCCTCGAGGCCGTGCTTCTCGTGGTGCTGGTCGTAATTCTGTTCTTGCAGACATGGCGTGCCGCAATCGTTCCGATCGTTGCCATTCCGGTGTCGCTGATCGGCACATTTTTCTTCATGTCGATGTTCGGCTTCACGCTCAACAATCTTTCGTTGTTCGGCCTGGTGCTCGCGATCGGCATCGTGGTCGACGACGCAATCATCGTGGTGGAGAACGTCGAGCGCAACATCGAGGCCGGGCTCGATCCGCGCTCCGCGGCCTACAAGAGCATGGACGAGGTGGGGCAAGCGTTGATTGCGATCGCGCTGGTGCTGTGCGCCGTCTTCGTGCCATCGATCTTCATCACCGGCATCTCCGGGCAGTTCTACCGGCAGTTCGCGCTCACGATTGCCAGCGCGACGGTCATCTCGCTGATCGTATCGTTGACGCTGTCGCCGGCGATGTGCGCATTGCTGCTCAAACCGAAGCAGCGGCAGCCCCGGCTGACGTGGTGGTCGCGGCCGATTCGCGGATTTTTCCGGGCCTTCAACTGGGGTTTCGATCGTTTCGCCGGCGGCTATCACTGGCTGATCAGCCGCGCGGTGCGGATCGTGGCGGTCATGCTGGTCCTCTACGTTGCGATCCTCGGCTACGGCCTCAACGAGTTCCGCAACGCGCCGATCGGCTTCATTCCCCAGGTCGATCGCGGCTACTTGATCGGCGTGCTGCAGTTGCCTCCCGGCGCGTCTTTGGCCCGCACCGACGAGGTCCAGCGGCGGGTCGTGGAGATCTGCTTGCACACGCCCGGTGTCGCCCATGCCGTAAGCATCGTCGGATTTAGCGGCGCCACGTTCACCAACGCGCCGAACTCCGGCGCAGTATTTCTGATCCTCGATGATTGGGCGGATCGCGCGCGCGACCCGAAGCTATCGGCCGCGGGCATCACCAGTGAATTGTTGAAGCGCCTGGCCGGCATCCAGGAGGGGCTGATCCTGGTCGTGCAACCGCCGCCGGTCTCCGGCATCGGCAATGCCGGTGGCTTCCGTATGATGGTCGAGGACCGTCAAAGCCGCGGCTCGCAGGCATTGCTGGAAGCCACCGGCGCAATGATGAGCAAGGCTGCCCAGACTCCCGGTCTGAGTCAGGTGTTCACCTTGTTCGAGAATTCGACGCCGCAGCTCTATCTCGACATCGATCGCACCAAGGCCCAACTGCTCGGCATCAACGTGCCGGAGGTTTTCGCCGCGCTGCAGGTGTATATCGGCTCGGCCTACGTCAACGACTTCAATTTATTCGGCAAGACCTTCCGCGTCACCGCTCAGGCCGACGCGGCCCACCGCATGGATCCGAAAGACATCTTGAACATCCGCGTGCGTAACTCGTTCGGCAATACGGTGCCGCTCGGCTCGTTCACGACGATCAACAACATTGCCGGACCGTACCGGGTCGCGCGCTACAACCTTTACCCCGCGGCCGAGCTCGATGGCGCGCCCGCCCGAGGCTATTCGCAGGGGCAGGCGATCGAGATCATGCAAAAGCTCGCCGCCGAGACGTTGCCCGACGGCTTCGGCTACGAGTGGACGACGCTCGCGTTCCAGCAAGTGAGAGCCGGCAACACCGCGATGTTCGCGTTTGCCCTTGCTGTGATGTTCGTCTTTCTGGTGCTGGCGGCGCAGTTCGAAAGCGTGACGCTTCCGCTCGCCGTGATACTGATCGTGCCGATGTGCCTCGTTGCCGCCATCAGCGGCGTGATCATGCGCGGACAGGACAACAACATCCTCACCCAAGTGGGATTTGTCGTGCTGATCGGGCTTGCCGCGAAAAACGCAATCCTGATCGTGGAGTTTGCTAAGCAGCTGGAGGACCAGGGTCGCGATCGGGCCGCCGCTGCCGTTGAGGCGGCGCGTCTGCGCCTGCGTCCCATCCTGATGACCTCGCTCGCCTTTATCTTCGGCGTCATGCCGCTCGTTTGGGCGATCGGGGCGGGGGCGGAGCTGCGGCAGATGCTGGGGACCGCCGTGTTCGCCGGCATGATCGGAGTGACGGCGTTCGGGCTCATCTTTACGCCGCTCTTTTACGTGGTCTCCCGCTGGCTTGCGGAAAAGAGCCGTCGCCGTCGCGCTGCGCCGGCGGCGCCGCCCGCGCCGGCGGAATAGGCGCATGGCTCCGACCAAATTCGGTTTCGGCGCGGCGCTTCCGCGCAAGGAGGATGACGCGCTGCTGCGCGGGGCGGGCCGCTACGTCGCCGACCATGCTCCCGAGGGGACGCTTCACGCCGTGCTGTTGCGCTCGCCCCATGCGCATGCCCGCTTCCGTATCACCGATGTCGGCAAAGCCGGCGCCATGCCGGGGGTCGCTTTGGTGGTCACCGCGCAAGACACGGCCGGCCTTGGCGACCTGCCGTGCCAGGGAGAGATACCCGGGACCGACATCGTGGTGCCGCCGTACCCCGTCCTCGCACGCGATGAGGTGCGCCATGTAGGCGATGCGATCGCCTTTGTCGTCGCGGATACGCCGGAGAAGGCGCGCGACGCGGCGGAGGCGATCGCCGTCGCTTGGGAGCCGGTTGCGCCCGTGATTGGCGCCGCGGCCGCGCTCGCGCCGGACGCGCCGCCAGTGTGGCCGAAGACCATAGCGCCGCGCGGTAACCTCGCGTTCGAGACCGAGATCGGCGACGCCGACGCCACCACGCGCGCCTTCGCCAAGGCGGCGCGAACGGTGTCTCTCTCGCTCGTCAACCAGCGACTCGTGGCCAATTATCTCGATACGCGTGGCGTCGTCGCCGAATACGACGGCGAGCGTTTGACGCTGACCTTGAGCAGCCAAGGGAGCCACGCAGTCCGCGACGTCCTGTGTCGGGATGTGCTGAAGATTTCAGCCGACAAGATGCGGGTCATCACCCCCGATGTCGGTGGCGGATTCGGAACCAAGCTGTTTCCCTACCGCGAATATGCGCTCGCCGCCTTTGCCGCGCGACGCCTCGGGCGGCCGGTGAAGTGGGTTGCGGACCGCAGCGAGCACTTTCTCGGTGATGCGCAGGGCCGCGACAACCTCACCAGGGCGAAGCTCGCGCTCGACGCGGAGGGCCGCTTTCTCGCCCTCGACGTCGATCTCATCGCTGACATGGGCGCCTATCTTTCGTTCTATGCGCCGCTCATTCCGTTTATCGGCGCCGGCATGTCGCCTGGCCTCTACGACATTCCGCTCTGCCATGTCCGCGTGCGCGGCGCGTTCACAAACACCATACCGGTCGATGCCTATCGCGGCGCCGGGCGGCCCGAGGCGGCCTACGTGATCGAGCGCCTGGTGGATCTTGCCGCGCGCGAGATCGGCATCGCGCCCGACGAGCTGCGGCGGAGGAATTTCATCACGGCGATGCCCTACACCACGCCAACCGGCAAGACCTACGATTCCGGCCAGCCCGGCCGCCACCTGCGGCGGGCGCAGGAGGGCGCCGACTGGAACGGTTTCGAGCGGCGGCTGGAGCAATCGCGCGAGGCGGGGCGGCTGCGCGGCATCGGAATTGCCACCTATGTCGAGGCGTGCGGGAACAATGGTCCCGACACCGCGCGCGTCAGCCTTGATGATGACGGCGGCGTGACGGTGTTGGTCGGCACCCAGTCGACCGGGCAGGGCCACGCCACCGCCTACGCGCAAATCGTCGCCGATCACCTCGGGCTTGCACCCGCGCGCGTGCGCACGATCCAGGGTGACACGGATCTCATCGCCACCGGCGCCGGCACCGGGGGCTCGAGCTCCATCCCCTGCGGCGGTGCCTCCGTCGCCGGCGCGACGGAGAAGCTCGCCGGCATGATCAAGGACACGGCTGCCGAGGCGCTCGAGACGGCCGCAAGCGATCTCGAGATCGGCGCCGGCGGCGCCGTGCGCGTGGCCGGCACGGACCGCATGATCACCTTCGCCGATCTTGCCCGGCATGCCCGCATCCAGCGCCGCGCGCTGTCGGCCGAGGACGCTTTCACCCCGCAGGAGGCGACCTATCCCAACGGCACGCATCTCGCCGAAGTCGAGGTCGATCCCGAGACCGGTGCGACACGGATCGTGGACTATCGCGTGGTCGACGATTTCGGGGTGACGCTCAATCCCCTGCTGCTGGCAGGGCAGGTGCATGGCGGCACCGTGCAAGGGATCGGCCAGGCGCTGATGGAGATCGCCGTCTACGATCCGGTTTCGGGTCAGCTCGTCAGCGCCTCATTGATGGATTACGCCCTGCCGCGGGCCGGCGATGTCCCGCCTTTCGCCTTCGAGACCTGCAACGTCCCATGCCGCAACAATCCGCTGGGCGTGAAGGGCGCGGGGGAGGCGGGGGCGATCGGGTCGTGCCCGGCGGTCATGAATGCGGTGCTCGACGCGCTCTGGCGGGCCTACCGCATCCGCCACCTGGACATGCCGGCGACGTCGGAGCGCATTTGGGCGGCCATTGCCGAGGGTAGGCGGCTTCACACCCTGTGAGTTCACGAAATCGTGATCGCCAGGCCGAATTTCGAGTTTCCACCTCGCGCGGAATAACAAAATGTCGGGGGTGTTTAAGCGATGCCCACCCACACCGCGTCAACCGCGCGCGGAAATCAGCTCACAGAGGGACATTCAGTCCATTGAGGGAGCAAGAGAAATGATCCGTACCGGGTTAGCCGTTGCACTGCTCGCGTTTGCCGCCACCGCGCTCGTCGCGCAAAGCGATCCGATCGCGGCCCGCAAGGCCCTCATGAAGGCCAATGGCGACCAGAACCGGGTTGCCACCGAGATGCTGGAGGGCAAGCGGCCCTTCAACGTCGATGAGGCAAAGAAGGTCCTGGCGACCTTCGCCGAGGCAGGCGAGAAGGCGCCCGCCCTGTTCCCGGACGATTCCAAGACCGGCGGTGATACCGCCGCGCTGCCGGCGATTTGGGAGAACAAAGCCGACTTCCAGGCGAGGCTCGCCAAGTTCGCCCAAGAGTCCAAGGCGGCCAGCAACGCGACCACGGATCTCGACAGCTTCAAGATTCAAATCACCGAGGTGCGCAAGAACTGCGGCGGCTGCCACCAGACCTACCGCAAGCGGACATCGTAATCGTTTCCCGCCTGCACGCGCAGGGCGGCCGTCGGCGCGATGGCCGCCCTGCGTTTTTGTTTCCCAGCTGCGACATAGTAGTCGCCCGTATCTACGATGAGTTGGGCGATGTTGGTTTGGAGTGAATCGCCGCCGCGACGAACTCGCTCTGCTCCGTCCCCCGCATGCCCTCTCCCTTGCTCTTCCCCGCAGGCGGGGGAGGCAATCCACCGAGTGGCTGGCGTACTCATGCAATACCCAGGAAAGAACCTGCACTAATTGGAAAAGCGCCGATGCTGCGCAAGCTCGTGATGTTCGCGGTGATCGTCGCGGTGATCGGCGCTGCCGTGTTCTGGTTCATCACCATGCCGGCGAGCGTGCCCGCGAGCGCGCTGGCGCCCTATGCGCCCAATCTGGAAAACGGCGAGAAGATGTTTCACGCAGGCGGCTGCGCCTCGTGTCATGCGACGCCCAACCAGGAGGATAAGAAGAGGCTCGGTGGCGGCCTCGCGCTCAAATCGCCGTTCGGCACGTTTTTCCCCCCGAACATCTCGCCCGACCGCAACGATGGCATCGGCAGCTGGAGCGAGGCGGATTTTCTCACCGCCATGTGGAAGGGCACTTCGCCCGACGGCAGCCACTACTATCCGGCTTTTCCCTACACGTCCTACCAGCGCATGAAGATGGAAGACGTGCGCGATCTCTTCGCCTATCTCAAGACGTTGCCACCGGTCGAGGGCAAGTCGCGCGACCACGACCTGCCGTTCTATCTCAAGATCCGCCGCCTCCTCGGGGGCTGGAAATTCCTTTATCTCGACGGCCGGCAATTCCAGCCCGATCCCGCCAAATCGGCGGAGGAAAATCGCGGCGCCTATCTGGTCAACGGCCCCGGTCATTGCGCCGAGTGCCATAGTCCCCGCAACCCCCTCGGCGGCGTCATCGTCAGCCAGCGCTTCGCCGGCGGCCCGGATCCGGAAGGCGGGGATGGTTGGATTCCCAACATCACGCCGGCCGGAATTGGCGATTACTCGCAGCGCGACATCGAGCGCATTCTCGAAACCGGGGACATGCCCAACGGCGATTCCGTCGGCGGACCGATGGCCGCCGTGGTGAGCGAGATCTCTAAACTCTCGGACGCAGATCGCGCGGCGATCGCGGCTTACGTCAAATCGCTGCCGCCGGTCCAAGGACCGAAACGTCCGTGATGTAGCCAGTCGGTTTCGCGAAGAGCCTCCGACGCTGCAGTTCGGAAGTCAAAGCTACGCAAGTTCCCTGGTGCTCGGCATGCAGTTCCTGAGCAGCGTTGCCGCGGGCTGGACACGTGGCGCGGAATTAGGCAGATACCGTTGATCACTAGGCCGGCGATGCCATGGCAGTGACTGAGAGATGACGTGCTCTCGGCAACGGGCAAGGCGAATATACCGAACGCCTTGCTTGACGCCCCGCGAGCGGGGCATTTCGCAAATCAGAGCAAAGCGGTGGCTCCCAACGGGATTCGCTACTTTCAGGAACCGGAGCGTGACTGAACCGAGGTCGGCTAGGGGACTCGGCTGTGCCGCTGCGTACCACAACCACACTGCCTGACCACGAGGCTTAAGCATCCACCATGGCCTCTCTACCAATCCCTCCAAAGCCGGTAATCGAACCCGGTGGCGACGACCTGGAACACGGCGAGTTCACGGTGCATGCCTTGCACACGCGGATTCGGCAACAGGAAATCCTCGCTGAACTCGGCGTGCTGGCGCTGCAGGGGAGGCCATTCCTTGAGTTGTTGAATGAGACCGCTCGCCTGACCGCGGATGGCATGGAAGCTGAATTTTGCAAGATATTGGAATTCTTGCCGGGTCAAAACCGGCTTCTGGTTCGTGCCGGGGTCGGTTGGCACGAGGGTGTCATTGGTGTGGCAAGCGTCGGGGCGGACCTGGAATCCCCTTCTGGTTTTGCATTGCGCACTGGCAAGCCAGTGATCAGCAATCATCTCGAAAACGAGCAGCGGTTTAGAACGCCGGAGCTCCTCGTCGAACATGGCATCCGACGTGCCATGAACGTCATCCTTCAAGGTGATGGTTCCCCTTACGGGGTGCTGGAGGTGGACAGCCGATCCGAGGGTGAGTTCAGCGAGCACGATATCGCCTTCCTGCAGGGCGCCGCCAACGTCCTCGGCATGGCCATAGAGCGGCAACGATATGAGCTTCAGTTAAAAGCATCGCTCGACCGCCAGCAGCTTCTACTCAAAGAAATGAGCCACCGGGTAAAGAACAGTCTGCAGATCGTATCCTCGATGCTGCTTCTGCAGGCGAACGCCGTGGGCGACGATGTACTCAGGGCGCACTTGGCCGAGGCGTCGGGCCGTGTTTCTGCCATCGGACGCGCCTACGAGCGCCTGACGTATGATGCAGATATTGAGAACATTGATCTGGGGCCGTACCTGAAAGAAGTGTGCGCCGACGCCATTAGTGGGTACGCTCACTACAAACTCGATTTCGACGCCCCGGCGGGAGTTCAGCTTAATACGGATCGGGCGATTTCACTGGCTCTTATAATCAATGAGCTCGTGACGAATGCGGTCAAACACGGTTTGGCGGATCGCTCTGATGGACACATTTGGGTACGTTTGGAGCGGCAGGACGAGAAAACTGCCCGTATATCCGTGCGTGACAACGGCATCGGGTTGCCGGCGGACTTTGATCTCGGCGAGAGCAGAGGATTGGGAATGCGGATTGTTGCCAGACTTTCAGAACAGTTGCAGGCGGCAATCAGCTATCGCGGCGGTGTCGAAGGTACGGTGTTCACCCTCAGTCTATCGCTCTGATCGGCTGCGATCTTACCTCCGCCCAATTCTGTACTCTTGGCGCAATGGGGTGCGCTCTTGCCCCGTCAACCCGTCGTGAGCGGTCAAATTCAGTGTGCATCACGGGCGGGCCGTAAAATCAATTACTTTGATCGTGATGCCTCGGCGACTCAAAATGGTCAGCGTCAACGATAAGATGCAGCGCGGCTATCGTTATGCCCTCTCCGCGCCGATGGGGCGCAATTTCGACCCCGAATTTCGTCCTGAGCTTACCCCGAAGGAAATGCTAGCGCTCGGCATATTCGGCGGTAAATACATGACCGACTGTCGCAAGGAATTTCCCGCTAGCTGGTTTGCACATGCCAAGCTGTCGCCGTCACGTCGCGATCCCTCCCTAAACTACTTCGGCGTTGATGCTAGCCAGCCGCTATCCGTCTGGCGCCATAAAGGCTGGATCCACCCAAATGATCCCCGCGGCTGGTTCCAGTGGTATTGTCGCTACTACATGGGCCGCCGCGTACCGCAAGAGGACGCGCGCCAGATAAAACGCTGGCGGGCGATCCGGCGGCATGTCGCGCAAATCAAGCGATACTGCGAACCGGGCAACCTTTTATGCCGACCTCGTCAACGGCAAGCTTTGCTGCACTGGGCCTACGACAGCCGCAAGATATGACTCCGAGCCCTTGCAGCACGCCCCTGAGGCAGATCGCGTCTCAGAATGCTTTGAAGGTGATGATGGTTCGCGTGTCCTGGATGCCCGGTATGGTCTGCACCTTCTCGTTGACGAAGTGGCCGATGTCGGTCTTCTCCTCGACGTAAAACTTCACCAGCAGGTCGAAATCGCCGGCGGTCGAATAAATCTCGGAGGCGAGTTCGGCGTCCGCTAGCTTGTTGGCGACTTCGTACGACTTGCCGAGCTGGCATTTGATCTGAACGAAGAAGGGGATCATTCGCACCTCCGTGCGGCCTCGGCCGCGAGGCGCAATCCAGCAAATACGGCTGCGCGAGGCAAGGGCCGGCCTGTCCAGCTCTCGCTATGATTGACTGAGTATTGCTTCCTGCGTCAGGACTAATCGTATGCGCGTTGACCTTCGCCTCTATGCCCTCGTCGATCCCGAACGCTCCGTCGGACGCGACCTCGCCATTCTCGCCCGGCTGGTTGCTCAGGGCGGGGCGACCTTGGTGCAGTTGCGCGACAAGCATAGCGACACGCGGGCGATGGTCGCCCGCGCGCGCGTCATTAAGGCGGCGCTCGCGCCGCTCAACGTGCCGCTCCTCATCAATGACCGCATCGACGTCGCCCTCGCCGCCGGTGCCGCCGGCGCGCATGTGGGGCAGGAGGACATGGCGGTCGAGGATGCGCGACGCTTGCTAGGGCCCCACGCGCTGCTCGGCCTCTCGGTGAAAACCGTTGAGCAGGCCGAGGCGGCGCCCATCGAGTTGCTCGATTATGTGGGGATCGGCGGGGTGTTTGCGACTTTCTCCAAGGATAATCCGAGCCCGCCGATCGGTCCGGACGGGTTGGCACGCATTGTCGCCGTCTTCCGCCGGCGTTCGCCGACATTTCCGCTCTGCGCCATCGCCGGGATCGACCGCAGCAATGCCGGCGAGGCCATTTCCGCCGGCGCCGACGGTGTCGCGGTGATCTCGGCACTCTCGCTCAAGGACGATCCGCGGGCGGCGGCGCGCGACCTGCGCGATGTCGTCGAGCGCGCGCTCGCGCAGAAGGAGCAGCGATGATCCTAACGGCGATTGGCCAATCCATCCACGTCATTGCTGGGCTTGACCCGGCAATCCATCGCCTTTGAATAAGTTTTTCGATGGATACGGGGGTCGAGTCCGCGCATGAGGACGAAGAAATAACGGCTGCCGGCATGACTCCGATCGCGCTCACCATCGCGGGCTCCGATTCCGGCGGCGGCGCCGGCATCCAGGCTGACCTCAAGACGTTCTCGGCGCTGGGGGTCTACGGCGCCTCGGTGGTCACCGCGCTCACCGCGCAGAACACCAAAGGCGTGAGCGCGATTCACGATGTGCCGGCGGCCTTCGTCGCCGCGCAGATGGACGCGGTGTTCTCCGATCTCGACGTCGGCGCGGTCAAGATCGGAATGGTGTCCCAGCGCGCGGTGATCGAAGCGATCGCGGCGGGGCTCGCGCGCTGGCGGCAGGATAAGGTGGTGTTCGATCCGGTGATGATCGCGACCTCGGGCGACAAGCTCCTTGCCGCCGACGCGGTCGAGGTGCTCAAGCGTGCGCTCATCCCGCTTGCCCTCGTCCTCACGCCTAATCTGCCCGAGGCGGCGGCGCTGCTCGGTGCCCCGGTTGCCCGCAACGAGAGCGAGATGCGCGATCAGGGCGAGCGCCTGCTGGCGTTGGGGCCGCGCGCGGTGCTGATCAAGGGCGGGCACGCCAGTGGCGCCGAGAGCGTCGATCTTTTGATCGAGCCGCACGCCTTCGTGCGGCTCGCGGCCGATCGCGTGGCGACGAAAAACACCCACGGCACCGGCTGCACGCTGTCCTCGGCGATCGCCGCCGGCCTTGCCAAGGGGCTTGGGCTCAGCGAGGCGGTGGGCGCCGCCAAGCGCTACGTGACGGCGGCGCTCGTCGCCGCCGACCGCATCAAGGTCGGATCGGGCCATGGCCCGCCACACCATTTTCATGCCTGGTGGTGAAGGACAGCGCCCCGAGCCAAGGGTAGATGCAACAAGTCTCGAGCTTGTGTCTCGACCGAGGATGCAGTCTAAACTACCGCTTCGCCTTCACCACCTTCTGCCGCTGCTCGCCCAAGCCGTCGATGCCGAGCGTGACCACGTCGCCGGCCTTGAGGAATTTCGGCTCGGGCTTCATGCCGAGCCCGACCCCAGGCGGCGTGCCGGTGAGAATGACGTCGCCCGGTTCCAGCACGAAATACTGCGAGCAGCACCAGACAAGATGCCTGCAGTCGAAGATCATGGTGCCGGTGTTGCCGCGCTGGCGCTTCTGCCCATTGACGTCGAGCCACATGCTCAGCCGCTGCGGATCCCTGACCTCGTCCTTGGTGACTAGCCACGGGCCGAGTGGGCCGAAGCTTTCCGCGCTCTTGCCTTTGACCCACTGTCCGCTTCGCTCGATCTGAAACAGGCGCTCGGACACGTCGTTGGCGAGGCAATAGCCGGCGACCACGTCCAGCGCCTTATTCTTCGACAAGTAGCGCGCGCGCTGGCCGATGATGATGGCAAGCTCGACCTCCCAGTCGAGCTTGCTCGAGTCCTTGGGAATGATCGTGTCGTCGTTGGGTCCGCAAATGCAGGACGTCACCTTGTTGAAGATGATCGGCTCCTTCGGAATCGGCGAGCCGGTCTCGGCGGCGTGGTCGGAATAGTTCAGGCCGATGGCGATGAGATTGCCGATGCCGCCGACGCAGGCGCCCAGGCGAGGATTGCCGCGCACGAGCGGCAGCTTCTCGATCGGCGTCTTGCGGATCTTGGCGAGCCCCTTGGGCGACAGCACCTCCCCCGCGATATCCGGCACCACTTTCGAGAGGTCACGGATGGCGCCTTTGGAATCGATGATTCCCGGCTTTTCGCGGCCGCGCGGGCCGAAGCGGACGAGCTTCATGGAGTCTCCTTGGGGCTGAGGGATTCGTTGACGCCGCAGAGGCAGATCATGCGTCGGGCCTCCGCGAGGGGCAAGGAAAGCGGTCTGGGGTGTGGTCACCGCTCCGCGGTGACTAAAGTGTGTCCAAAGATAGGCTTCGGCCGATATCTCTGTTGCTGACCGGCAACAGGCGTCGAGATAGTGAGCAAACTGGCGGCTTTACGGGGCCTTTTCTGTTGCAATCGAACCCTGCCACGCACAGGATCACCGCCACGCACCTGGTCCGCGCGCCAAGCTGCAAGCGACGTGGGTTCGGGCGCCGAGACGATGGCGAGCCCCCTCCTCAGGGCTTTGCCGGATCACAGGATTTAATTGGGGGGTGCGACGAGGCCGGCGTAAGCCGGCCTCGTTCGCGTTCGGGGCGTTCGTTCGCGGAAATACCCATCTAAGCGTCACTTCGACTTGACCGCACGCTTTGACCTCGCCGGTTTGGCAAGCTGTTTTGCCCGCTCCGCGGCGACCGTTTCCCACGATCGCGCCATGGCTTGCAATTGCTTCTTGTGCAACGGGTCTCTCACCGCGCTCGCGAGCTGCCGGCATTTCTCCGCAAGTTCGACGTACGCCAAGCCTTTGCGCATTGTTGCACCTCCCGTCGTTGTGATTCCGGCGCTCGGCGCTATTGCGTCTCGGCCGGAATGACGAGCTGGAACGATGGCCCTCACAGCACCCCAGGGTAGATACCGCCGTCGATGAGCAGGCTTTGCCCGGTGATATAGCCGGCCTGTGCCGAGCATAAAAAGGCGCAGGCGTCGCCGAACTCGGCCGGCGTGCCGAAGCGTTTGGCCGGCACGCTCGCCATCCGCTCCTTCCTCGCCTGTTCGACCGAAACGCCCCGCTTCTTGGCGGTCATCGTCATGTTCGAGGCCAGCCGCTCGGTATCGAACGCGCCGGGCAGGAGAAAATTGATGGTGACATTGGAGCCGGCGACGGAGCGCGCCACTCCGGCGAGAAACGCGGTCAGGCCCGCGCGCGCGCCGGATGAGAGATCGAGCCCGGAGAGCGGCATTTTCACCGATCCCGACGTAATATTGACGATGCGGCCGAAGTTCTTGGCGCACATCTTGTCGATGACCTTCTGCGTGAGCTCGATCGCGACCACCATATTGGCGATGACGCCGTCGATCATTTGCGCGCGCGTAAGCTCGCGAAAGTCCCGGAATGGCGGGCCGGCGTTGTTGTTCACCAGGATATCGGGCTCTGGGCAGGCACCGAGCAGCGCCGCCTGTCCTTCCGCCGTCGCCACATCGGCCACGATCGCCGTCACGTTGGCGTCGGTCGAGAGCCGCAGTTCCTCCGCTGTTGCCGCGACCGTCTTCTCGTCGCGCCCGTTGACGACGACGTCGCAACCGGCCTGCGCGAGGGCAAAGGCGCAGGCGCGGCCAAGGCCGCGGCTCGAGGCACACACAATGGCCTTACGGCCGGAGATTCCGAGATCCATGGGTCGATCCGAGCGCTGGTGGGAAAAGAAGACGATGGCGATGGCGATTGTCCGCATTCGCCCCGCGCCATGTTCATACCTGCCGCCGCGTTGAACCGCAAACTGCCGTCACTGCCGGCCTTGCCGGCCGGGCCATGGCGGCGCTACCGTCCTTTGCGATGCAGCCCTCGCCCGATCACACGCTGCCGACCGCGGCCGATGTCGATGCCGCTGCGCGCCGCCTTGCGGGCATTGCCTTGCGCACGCCACTCATCGCGTCCCCCGCGCTCGATGCGCGTACCGGCGGGCGCGTGTTTCTCAAGGCGGAGACCCTGCAGCGCACGGGCTCCTTCAAGTTCCGCGGCGCCTACAACAAGCTCTCGTCCATCCCGCAGGCGCAACGCGCCGGCGGCGTGGTGGCATTTTCCTCGGGCAATCACGCGCAGGGAGTTGCGGCGGCGGCGGCGCTTCTCGGCATGCCGGCCGTTATCGTCATGCCGGCGGATGCACCGCGCCCGAAGCGGGAGCGCACGGTTGCCTTCGGCGCGGAGGTCGTGCTCTACGACCGCGCGCGCGAAGACCGCCAGGCCATCGCCAAAGATATCGCCGAGAAGCGCCACGCGGCGCTGGTGCCGCCCTATGACGATCCGCTCGTCATCGCGGGGCAGGGCACCGCCGGCCGCGAGATCGTCGAGGATCTGTCGGCGCAGGGATTGACCGCCGACGTGGTCGCCGTGACCGCGTCGGGCGGCGGGCTCACCGCGGGCATCGCGCTTGCGGTGAAGGCGCGCATGCCAGAGGCCCGCCTGTTTACCGCGGAGCCCGAGGGCTTCGACGATCACGCCCGCTCGTTCAAAAGCGGACAGCGGGAGAAGAACGCCGCGCTCACCGGCACCATCTGCGATGCGCTGATGGCGCAGACCCCCGGCGAACTGACCTTCGCCATCAACCGGGCGCTGGTCGGCGCGGGTGCCGCGGTGAGCGATCAGGAGGTGGCCGCCGCGGTCGCTTTCGCCTTTCGCGAACTCAAGCTGGTGGTCGAGCCGGGCGGGGCGGCCGCGCTTGCCGCGCTGCTGTCGGGCAAGATCGACGTCAAGGGCAAGATCGCAGTCGCCGTTCTCTCCGGCGGCAATGTCGATCCGGAATTGTTTTACCGTCTCGTCGCTTGATCGGCCGCAGCGGGACAGGCTCTAGCATTGCCGTGCTGTCGTCGGTCCCCCATCCATCCTTTGCGCTTCGGCTCGCGATTTTCTACGCCGCGCTGTTTCTCACTCTCGGCGTGCAGCTGCCGTTCCTACCGCTGTGGTTGGCGGCCAAGGGACTCGACGCGGGCGCAATCGGTATTGTCCTCTCGGTCCCGATGGTCGTACGGGTCGCCGCGATCCCGCTTGCCACGCGCAGCGCCGACCGGCACGACGCGCTGCGCGCAGCGATGGTGATTGCGTCCGCGCTGGCGCTCATCGGTTACGGGGCGATGGGACTGGTCGAGGGAGCCGTGGCCATCACCATCGCATTCGCGCTGGCGTCGGTCTTCTACGCGCCGCTCATGCCGCTGTCCGATGCCTATGCGCTGCGGGGGCTCGCCGCGGTCGGACGTGCCTATGGCCCGGTGCGGCTGTGGGGCTCTGCCGCCTTCATTGCCGGCAGCTTCGGCGCGGGGTTTTTCCTTGATGCGCTGCCCGCGCGCGATCTCATTTGGCTCGTGGTGGCAACGCTGGCGATCACCGCCGCGGCGGCCTTTGCGCTGTCGCCGCTTGGCTTGCGCACGAGCCGCCCGGCAGAGCGCAGGTCCTCCGCGCGGCATTTGCTGCGCGATAAAGCCTTGGTCACGACGGCGGCCGCGGCTAGCCTCATCCAGGCAAGCCATGCGGTCTATTACGGTTTCTCCGCGCTGGGCTGGGAAAGGGCCGGGCTCGACGGCGGCGCCATCGGCGCGCTCTGGGCCTTGGCTGTGGCGGCCGAGATCGCGCTATTTGCCGTCTCGGGGCGGCTGCCGTTCGCGCCCACCACGCTGATCATGCTCGGAGCGGCGGGCGCGGTCATTCGCTGGGGCGCGATGGCGTTCGATCCGCCGCTCGTGCTGCTGCCGCCGCTGCAGTGCCTGCATGCGCTGTCGTTCGGCGCAACCCACCTCGGCACCTTGGGCTTCATGGCCCGCGCGGCGCCGGCCGACTTCGGCGCCACCGCGCAGGGCTATCTCGCGGTGGCCCTCGGTCTCGTGATGGCTGCGTCGATGGGGATTTCCGGGGTGCTCTATGCCCGCTGGGGCAGCCTTGCCTATGGCGCCATGGCAGCGGTCGCGGCGGCCGGCGGCCTTCTTGCCTTGGCCGCGCACCGGCTCACCGCCGGGAAGTGACAATGTCACCCCCGTTCTCAGTCCATTCCGTCCGAGCCGCAAGCGCTTTTGCCCGCGTACCACCAAGGGGCGTCAGCGAGGTGAAGCGCGGATATCACTCGCAGGTGTGATACATCGCGGTGAGCTCGCGGCCGCTGAGGTATTTCATGCGCGGGGAAAGGCCGCCGCGGCGCGCGATCCAGCTGCGCACTTCCTCGGGATAGATGTCCATCAGCAGCTGCGTCGCCTCGCGGCTCGTCACCTGCTGGCCGTTGCCGGCGGGGTGCCACGCCGCATGGAAGCCGAGCCGCGCGCGCGGCGTCACGCAGATGCGGCTATGTGGAATGACGCCGAGCAGCATGGTGCATGCCGACAGGCAGGGTCCGTCGATGATGACCCGCTCGCCCGAACTTCGCAGCGCCACCAGGTTTTCGAGATAGGGTCCGATCTGACCCCCGGAATCGGCTCTGATCCGCACCGTCGCCTGCGCAGTCGACAGCGTCAGCGCCGCCGCGACGGCGCCCGCCAGAACAGCGATTTTCATGCTTGCCCTCTCCGTGCTCTCGGCGCCCGCCCGGCAGAGGTCAGCGCCGCCCTCGCCCAATTTTTGGAAATCAAATGTGGCTAAATGTGAACGGCCTGACAGATACGGCGCAATCGCCCCCTAAATTGGTTACCCGCCACGGCGCCGACGGAACCCTCCCGCCGGCTCGGGTTTGAGTCATTCCGCATCATGCCCGGGCAGGATGTATGGCTCCGGGTGCGTTTGGCTGTGCGCCTTTCATCCCCACAGGGCAGGGGCCGGCGGGTGCACCCGGCTCTCCTCGTAGCGCAGCCCGTCCGGCCGGTCGCGCGCGAGCAGGAGCGGACCGTCGAGATCGACTAGGCGCGCGCGCTGCGCCAGCAACATCGCCGGCGCCATCGCTAGCGAGGTCGCTACCATGCAGCCGACCATGATGGTCAATCCGAGCCGCTCGGCCTCGCCGGCCAGGGCGAGGGCCTCGGTCAATCCGCCGGTCTTGTCGAGCTTGACGTTGACGGCATCGTACTTGCCGACCAGCGCGGAGAGTGAGGCGCGCCCGTGCGCGCTTTCGTCGGCGCAAATCGGCAGCGGCCGGACCATATGCGCGAGTGCATCGTCCGCATTCGCGGGCAGGGGCTGCTCGACCAGGGTCACGCCCGCTTGCGCGCACGCGGCCAGATTTGCCGCGAGATCCTCCGGCATCCAGCCTTCATTGGCATCGACGATCAGCTCAGCGTTCGGCGCGGCGCGCCGCACGGCGGCGATGCGCGCGGGATCTCCGGGAGCGCCGAGCTTGACCTTGAGCAGCGCTCGCCCGGCGGCGGCAGCGGCGGCCTGCGCCATCGCCTCGGGGGTCGCCAGCGAGATGGTATAGGCGGTCGTCACCGCCTTCGGCGCGGGAAGGCCGATGAGTTCGTGCACGGGGCGTTGCACGCGTTTTGCGGCCAAATCCCAGAACGCGCAATCGAGCGCGTTGCGCGCCGCGCCCGGCGCCATGGCCGACTGCAGCTGGTCGCGTTCGAGGCCGCTGGATATCTCCGGGCCCATTGCCTCGATGGCGGCCGCCACTCCCGCGATCGTCTCGCCGTAGCGCGCGTAGGGCACGCATTCGCCGCGGCCGCGATGGGTGCCGTCGGAGAGCTCGGCGACGACCACGACGGCCTCGGTCTTGGCGCCGCGGCTGATGGTGAACGAGCCGGCGATCGGCCAGCGCTCCACGCGGACGCAAAGGGCGAGGGGGCTCATCCGCGCATCTTCTACGTCAGTAGAAAACCGCCTACAACGATGGGCCATGGAGCTGACGTCGCAAACGATGCCCCGAGACCGTCTCTCGACGAAGTGTCGCGGGATGCGGCGGCGCACGGTTGCTTACGTCGCGATCGCGGGTTGCTTGATTGCGGCCGCTGGCAACACGCGCGCCGGTGCGCAGGCGTCCGGCGCCAACAATTCGGCCATCTATCTCGAGGTTGGCGTCGACCGCGAGCAGCAGCTGATCGCAAAGGCGCGCGCGGAAGGCACGCTCACACTCTACACCTCGATCGCGCCGAGCGAATCGGCGCCGCTCGCCCAGGCTTTCGAGGCGAAGTACGGCGTCAAGGTCCAGCTCTGGCGCGCGCTCAGCGAGAATGTGGTGCAGCGGGCGCTGACCGAAGCGCGCGGCGGCCGCCGCGGCATGGACGCGGTAGAGACGAATGCCCCCGAGGTCGAGGCGCTCGCGCGCGAGGAGGTCGTGGCGCAATTTAATAGTCCCTACGTTGCCGATCTGCCGCCGTGGGCTATCCCGCCGCACCGGCGCTGGTTGGCCGACCGGGCGAACCTCTGGGTCGCCGGTTACAACACCGAGAAGATCAGGCGCGAGGAGCTGCCGGCCGAGCTCGAGGGTTTCGCCGATCCGCGATGGAAAGCACGGCTGTCGCTTGAGGCGACCGACAGCGACTGGATGTACGGCCTCATTGCCTTCATGGGCGAGGAGCGGGGGCTTGCGCTCTTGCGCAAACTCGCGGCGCTCAAGCCCGAGATGCGCAAAGGACACATCCTGGTGGCGCAGCTGGTGGCGGCCGGAGAATTGCCGGTATGCTTGACGATCTACAGCGGCAACGCCGAATCGATCAAAGCGAAGGGCGGCCCGATCGATTGGACCGTGGTCGAACCGCTGATCGGCCGGCCGCAGGCGATCGCGCTGGCGAAGAACGCGCCGCATCCCCACGCGGCGCTCCTGTTCGCCGACTTCATGCTCTCACCGCAGGGCCAAAAGCTGCTCGCCGACATGGGACGCGTGCCGTCGAGCCGGACGCAGAAGACGCTGCTCGATCAGCACCGGCACGTCATGGTCGACCCCGTCAAGTGGCTCGACGAGCGCCCGAAATGGGAGAAGACGTGGACCGAGCTGTTCTTGAAGTAGGTTTCGCGCGGGGGCGGCGCCCAGGCTATTCGGTCTTGATATTCGCGGCGCGGATGACTTTGGCCCACATGTCGATCTCGGTCTTGATGCGGACGGCGAACTCCTCCGGCGTGCTCGCCACCACCTCGTAGCCGAGCGCCGCGAGCCGTTCCTTCATGTCCGGGTGGGCCAGGATGGTCGTGCTCTCGCGGTGCAACGCGCCGACGATGTCCGCCGGCGTGCCGGCGGGAACGAGGATGCCCACCCAGCTGTCGCCTTCGATCTCCGGATAGCCGGCCTCGGTCATGGTCGGAACGTCGGGAAAAAGTTGCGAGCGCGCTTTGCTGGTCACTGCAAGCGCGCGCACGGTCCCTTCCTTGACGTGCTGCATGGCAGCCTGCGGCGAGCCGAAGCTGATCGGCGTGTGCCCGGCGACGACCGCGGCCACGGCGGGGCCGCCGCCGCCAAAGGGAACGTGGACGAGGTCGAGGCCGAGCGAGAGGCGGAATTGTTCGCCGGCGAGATGAGCTTGCGTGCCGGCGCCCGCCGAACTGAAGCTGTACTTGCCGGGATTGGCTCTGATCAGTGCGATGAGCTCGTCGAGTGTCTTTGCCGGGACGGAGGGGTTAACGGTGAGTACGGTCGTCGAGGCGACGGCGAGCGTGACCGGTTTGAAATCATTGATCGGGTCGTAGGGCAGGCGCGCGAAGAGCGTCGGATTGACCACATGCGAGCTGAACGCGAACAGGATCGTGTAGCCGTCGGGCGCGGCTTTCGCCACCTGGGCGGTGCCGATGTTTCCCGTCGCGCCGGCGATGTTCTCGACATAGAACTGCTTGCCGAACTGCTCCGTGAGCTTCTGCGCCATCAGCCGCCCGAAGGTGTCGGTCACGCCGCCTGGCGCGAAGGCCACCACCGCGCGCACCGGCCGATTTGGATAGGCTTGCGCCCAAGCGCAGCGCGACAGGCCCGGCAGCGCGGCGGCGCTCGCGGCCAGATGGAGAAATTTGCGGCGCGGAAGTTTCACCCTTGCCTCCCATCTGCGAAGCGACCGCGGCATCAACGGTTTGGCCGACACTACCGCAAATCGCGGCAATAGAGTCAGCGTAGACCTGCGATCGCAAGCACGATGCCCCCGAGCGCGGTCACCGCGACGACCAACAGCGGCGGGGCCTGCCAGACGGTGAGGAGCACGAAGCCGATGAGAGCGAGCCCAAAATCCCCCGGACCTTTGACCGACGTGGTCCAAACAGGATTGTAAAGCGCAGCCCCCAGCAGTCCGACCACCGCGGCGTTCACGCCACGCATGACGGCCTGGGCGCTTGGGCGTTTGCGAAACGTCGCCCAGAAGGGCAGTGCGGCAATCAAGGCAAGGAACCCTGGCACGAAAATTCCGACGAGACTGATGGCCGCGCCCGCCAAACCATTCGGAGGCGTGCCCATGACTGCCCCGAGATAAGCCGCAAAAGTGAACAGGGGGCCGGGCACGGCCTGGGCGGCGCCATACCCCGCGAGAAACACGTCGTCACTCACCCAGCCTTGCGCGACCGTCGCCTCGCGCAAGAGCGGTAGCACCACGTGTCCGCCGCCAAAGACGAGGGCACCAGAGCGATAGAATGCCTCGAACAAGGCGACGGCTTGGGATTGCGTCAAGCTTTTCAATATCGGCAGGCCGAAGAGGAGGAGGAGGAAGATGGCAAGCGCGAGCAGGCCTGCACGCCGAGAAACCGGCACGGATGCGTGGGATTGCTCGGACGGCGTACTTGCCGGAGCACGGCAGAGCCAAAGCCCGGCGATGGCGCCGAAGACGATGGCGCCGATCTGAGCGATCGAAGACGAACTCAATAGGATGACCAACGCGGCCACGAGTGCGATGGAAGCGCGCTCCCGGTCGGGACAAAGCGTACGGGCCATGCCCCATACCGCCTGGGCGACGATGGCGACCGCCACCAGCTTGAGACCGTGCAGAAGACCTGACCCGATCTCCCCGGTGAGGGCCGTTGCGCCGTAGGCGAAGAGCAAAAGCGCAACGGCCGAGGGGAGCGTGAAGGCGACCCAGGCGGCGAGGCCGCCGAGATAGCCCGCACGCATAACGCCGAGTGAGAACCCGACTTGACTGCTGGCGGGCCCCGGCAGGAATTGGCACAGCGCAACGAGGTCTGCGTAAGCCTGCTCGCCGAGCCAGCGGCGGCGAACGACGAACTCTTGCCGAAAATAGCCGATGTGAGCGATCGGGCCGCCGAATGAGCTCACCCCGAGCTTGGCAAAGGCCAGCAGGACTTCCATCGCAGAGTCGGCTCGGTGACGATCTTTGCGCGGCATGGCGATCGGCCTTCGCTCCGAGGCATCCAATTACTCCAATAACGTACCAGCCGCGACGTCGCTCCGCGTACTTTCGCGGATGCGTTGCACGCAATATGCTTGGACCCCTGTGTTGCAACCTGAGCAGACAAGGAGCGCGTCATGCCAATGCAAAGCCGCAAGGTCGTGCACCCCGACATCAAGCCGGAGAATCCGCCGGAGCGCGCGGCGCATTACGTGGACGTGCCCAACATGCCGTGGGAAGAGACCAAGTTTCCCGGCATCAAGATCAAGGTGCTCTATACCGATGCCAGCGGCATCACCACGGCCCTGTTCAAGCTCGAACCAGGTGCGGTCGTGCCGCTGCACGAGCACACCGCGCTCGAACAGACCTACGTGATCGAGGGCTCGCTCGAGGATCACGAGGGCAAATGCGGACCGGGCCAGTTCGTATGGCGCCCTGCAGGTAACCAGCACGAGGCGGTCGCTCCTAAGGGCGCGATGCTGCTCGGCTTCTTCCTCAAGCCAAACCGCTTTGCCTACGGCGAAAAGTTCTTCACCGCCGCAGGGGAGCGATAGCGCGCCTGCACGCCCGCCGAGGACGCACGATTGCGTCGTACCACCTGCGTGATCGCCTTATCCAGTTCCTGCACCGTTGTTGGCGCGCCATGCAATTCGATTACGCGAAAATCTCCAGCCCCAAGCAGCGGGCGAAGATTCTTGTCCACACGCGCAATTTGAAAATGGCGCGCAACGCGCATGCCTACGTGCGCGGAAGCACGGTGAAGTTCTACGAGTGGCTGCAAAATGGGGGTAGGAAGCTGCCCGCGGGTCCATCGGTATGGATCTGCGGCGATTGTCACCTCGGAAATCTCGGACCTCTCGCCGACGCCGACGGCCACGTCGATGTGCAGATCCGCGATCTCGATCAGACCGTCATCGGCAATCCCGTGCACGATCTCGTCCGACTCGCGTTGTCGTTGGCGTCGGCGGCGCGAGGGTCCGATCTGCCGGGCGTTACTACGGCCAGGATGCTTGAAGAAATGATGGCCGGCTATGAAGGAGCATTGGCCGGAAGATTCGGAGGCCAAACGGAAAAGAACCATCGGCCCAAACTGATCCGCGAGATCCTCGACCGGGCGGTTCGCCGCAGGTGGCGGCAATTGGCGGAAGAGCGCATCGAGAACGCAAAGCCCTCCATCCCGCTAGGCAAGCGATTCTGGGCGCTAACGAAACGCGAGCGAAAAGCGCTCAAAGACCTGCTGAAAAGCGACGACGCACGCGAACTCATCACGGCGCTCAAAGGCCGTCGCAGCAACGACAAGATCGAAGTCTTGGATGCCGCTTATTGGATGAAAGGCTGCAGCTCGCTTGGCCGCCTGCGCTATGCGGTGCTCGTTGGTGTGGCTGACGGCCAGCCCGAGGCCGACAATCTATGTCTCATCGATATCAAGGAGGGCGTCCCGGCCGCAGCGCCCCGCGCGCCGGATGCGAAGATGCCGCGCGATAACGCCGAGCGCGTTGTCGCCGGGGCGCGCGCTCTTTCCCCGAACCTGGGCGAGCGAATGATGGCCAGCCGGCTGTTCGACAGAAGCGTCACCGTGCGGGAGTTGATGCCCCAGGATCTCAAGATCGAGATCGACCAACTCAGCCGAGAGCAGGCCACGGCGATCGCAGGATACCTGGCGGGCGTCGTCGGGCGCGCCCATGCGCGCCAGATGGATGGGTCGACGCGGCGAAGTTGGAAAGCGGAATTGACCCGCAACCGTTCCAAAACACTGGACGCCCCGTCATGGCTTTGGCTCAGCGTGGTTGAACTGATGGCGTCGCACGAGGCCGCTTACCTGGACCACTGCCGTCGGTACGCGTGGCACCAAACTTGAAGTCGGCGAGCTGGAGGAACGAAGCACCCAACCCAAGGCGAAGCCCCGCCTGAAGGCGGGGCTCCGGTCTTGAGGCATTTACGGACGATTTATGGGTTGAGCGCTTCGCTTGGCCGGCAGAGGCTGCCCTGCTTGTCTTCGTGACTTGCCTTCCTCGCCGTCACCCACAAACGCGTTCACCCGCCCTCGAAGTTAGCGGCGGATGGCGTGCCGAGCGCTGCCCTGTGGCGCCGGGCATGGCGATTGGAACCCATAACCGCGCAGAGCGTCGGTGTGGGTAACGCACATTCCCCCGCGTTTATTGGGGCCGGGAGCGGCCTGCCATTCCCACCCCTGCTGCGTCGCCTGGCGGTTGGGGTAGAGGTTGGGGTTCATATTGGCTTGGGCATTCGCCGACACCGCCCAGCCGGTGGAAGCCAGAATGCCCACGGCTGCGACGATTAGAGCGCGTTTCATCGTTGTTCTCCCTTGGACCAATGCGTCGCCCGAAAGCATAACGCCGGCGTAAACACGAACGTTCCAAGGATGGTGGCGCAAGGGGTCGTCGCCCCTGCCGCGCGGTCAGGCGGTCGGTTCACCCGACGAGAGCCCCGCCCGGGCTGTGGCAGCGAAAGAGAGGGCTTGTCCCGGGCGGGGTCTCGGGGAACCCTCACCAGGGGGCTGGGAGGACTCCATGGGAAAACACCCGGGCGCGGTGAATATTTCGTCGTGCGAGAGCCGGCATGAACGGCCATGGGACGCCGTCCCGCGCCTATGACCCGCTGACGTAACGATGCCCGCAGCGCCAGCCCCGTGCACGCGCGGCCGAACCACATCGCCGGTGCCATGGTCCTTTAGGCTCGGCGTCCGCTTCGTCTTCGCATCCCGGACCGGCGCGGCGCTCATCACGCGCGGGTGAGAGGCGTTCGCAAGCGCAACTTGCATCGTTGCTTGAGTCGGGTTCTGCCGTTCAGGCTCGCATGGCCGCGGCGCCTGCGACTATAGGTTTTTCCTATTCAGTCAAACTGTGATCCGCGTCACAGAGTGCTCGGCGGTTTCGCCCTAGAAGCGGCGTGGAAATTTGGCGCCAGGAGGTGGACATGGCACCGAGACCACACAGACTCGCATTCACCTTCGCAATGGTTCTTGCCATGGCGGTTTTTCTGGCGATCACCACGTGGGCTGCGGTTCCCAAACATGCGGTCGGTTCGGCTGCGCCGGTGCCCGCCAAGGCAGCGAATTATCGCGCTGAGCTCTGGAAGGTATACTAACGACCCTGGGCCTGGCGTCGCTATTCCCGCTGCGTCCATAGCCGGGGATTTCAGCTTCCGAAACGAAACGGGCGCGCTCCTCGCGCGCCCGTTGGCATTTGGCGTCCGCCGCGTTCAGTCGAAGCGTCCGGCTGCGTGGGCGAGCATGGTATAGACTTTGCCGGTTTCCGAGGTGAGATAAGTCCGCGCCAGCATCTGCCCGCGCTCCTCGCGCGACACCTCCTCAAGCAGCCGCTCGAACTCGCCGATATAGCGGTCGACGGTGCGCTTGAAATCGCCGTCGCCGCGATAGCGCTTGCGGATTTCCTCGAACGCCTTCTGGCCCTGCATGGTGTAGAGCTTGCGCGTGAACACGTCGCGCTCGCCGCGCTTGTACCGGTCCCATAGCTCGGCCGCGGCGTCGTGATCGATCATGCGGGCGATATCGACGGCAAGCGACTCGAGCGAGTCGATGCCGTGGCGCTCGGGGCGCGCGGCCTCGGCGGGAGTGCTACGCTGCGGCGGCGCCTCCCGCGGCGCGGGCGCTTCGGCCTCGTGCGACGCCCGCGTGAGCAGCTCGGAGAGCCAGCCGGTGCGCCCGCCGCCGGCGACTTGGGCCGGGGTGAGCGCGGGCGCCTCGGCGCGGCGCGCCGGGATAGGGGGCGCCCCCATGCCGGTGATGTCGGAACGCGCGCGCACCGACTCCGCGCGCGGGTTGCCGTTGGCGCGCAGCGCCTCCTCTCGCGCGAGCGCCCGGCGGGGAGCGGATTCGGCCGGCTCGATCCGCATCGCCGCCGGCTGTACCGCGTCGAGACTGCGGCTGTGGCGGGCAACGATGCGATTGAGCTCCGCCAGCGCCTCGATCTGATCGACGATGACGCGCCGCATGTGCGAAGCGGTGTCCGCCGTCTCCTGCGGCAGTTCGAGAATGCCTTTGCGCAGCTCGGCGCGCGTGCCTTCCAGCTCGCGGCGCATGTCGGAGCTCATCTGCTTGAGCTCGTCGAGCACCTCGGCGAACCGCTGCGCCGCCTGCGTCAGCATGGAATGCGACTCCTCGCTCGCCTGCTCGTAGATGCTCTGCATCGCCTCGCTCAGGCGCGCGCGTTCCTCCTCGGTGCCGCTGCGGATCGCCTCGAAGTTCTCGCGGATGGCTTGTGCGCCGGAGCCCGCCGACTCGGCGGTAAGGCGGGCGATTTCGCGCGCACGCTCACCGGCGCCTTCGAGCGACTGGTCGAGCACGCCGGCAAACCGCGTCAGCCGCTCTTCGAGATCTCCGGCTTTGCTGTCCAGGGTGGCGACCAGTTGCTCCAGCGCGGCGCTGCGCTCGGCGAGCGCGCTCTCGGTCTGCCGATTGCTGCCCTCGATCGAGGCGACCGCGTCCGCCAGCGCGCGGGCGTGCGTGTCGAACTGGCCGGCGATCTGACTGAGATCGCTGAGGGTGGCGACCGACATCTCCCTGAAGCTCGCGACGTTGCGCTCCACCTCGCTGTTGGCCGTGCCGGCCTTCTCTGAGACGTCGTTCATGGCGGCAACGAAATCGGCGACGCGCGCGACCAGCGTGCTCTCGATGTCGCTCATGTTCTCGTGCGCGCCGCTCAACACTTCCTGCAGGAGAATATTCGCCTCGCGCAGGCGCTCGTACAGCGCGGTCGTGTCGGCGCGCAGCATGTTGTGCGTCTCTTGCATTTCGCTGACGGCGGCGGACGCCGTCTGCTTGGACTGCTCGACCGCGCCGTGGGTCGTGTCCTGCAGCTCCTTGAGCGTGCGGCTCATGGTCTTGGCCGCGCTTTGCGTCACCATTTCCGCAGTCTCGCGCAATTCCCTGACCGCGCGGTTGACCGCCTCGCTCGTGGTTTCGGTCGCGGCGATGTGGCTCGTCTGCAAGTCCTTGAGCGATTGATTGACGGCGCCGGTCGCGGTCTCGCTCGCCTCGCTGATCAGGCGCGCGATCTGCGCGCTGTTGTCCGTCATGGTCTGGGTGAAATTGAATCCTTTGGCCTCGACCGCCTTGACCGCTTGCTCGGTCACCCGGCCGACCTCGCTCACGAATTCCTCGCCCTTGCGGCTGAGCGCGGCAAGCAGGCCGCTCGATTTCTCGTCGACGATCTCCGTCATTTCCGCGGCGCGCTGGCGCACCGTGCTCGAAATCTCCTCCGCCTTGCCCACGAAGTTGCGCGCCACCTCGGCGCTCACCGAAAGCAGCATGCGCTCGACGTCGCCGGCGTTCTGCTTAAGGACGTTGCTCACGCCGGTCGACATCCCGCTGATGACGCGCTCAGCGTCGTGCGTGCTGGCGCGGATCGCGTTCGTGGTATCGGCCGCGAGCTGGGTGAGCGCGCGCTCCGCCTCGGAGCTGTTGGTCTTCACCGCCTCAGCCAGCTCGGTGATGCGCGAGTTGACGGTGCTGGACGCCGACGTCGACAGATTGCCAAGCGAGCGCTCCGCCTCCTCGGTCGCCGTCCTGATGCTCGTGCGCAGGTGCTCGGCGCGCGTGCCGATCGCCTCCACCGAAACCGCGGTCAGTTTCTCGATCGCTTGCGCGGCATCGCCGGCATTGGTCCTGATCGCCCCGCTCAGGTGCTCGGTGCGCGCGGCGAGCAGCTCGGCGGCGGATTGGCTGCGTGCGTCGATCTCCCTGGTCAGGCTGTCGGTGCGCGCGATGAGCAATTCGGCGGCGGATTGGCTACGCGCGTCGATTTCCTTGGCCAGGTGATCGGTGCGCCCGGAGAGCAATTCGGCGGCCGATAGGCTGCGTGCGTCGATTTCCTTGGCCAGGCTGTCGGTACGCGCGCTGATGAGATCGACGGCCGAAAGGCTGCGCGCGTCGAGCTCTTTGCTCAGCGCGTTGGTACGTGCGGTGATGAGGTCGACGAGTGATTGGCTGCGCGCGTCGAGTTCCTTGGTCAGCGTGTCGGTGCGCGCGGCGATGAGATCGACGGCCGATTGGCTGCGCGTATCGATCGCCTTGGTCAGGCTGTCGGTGCG
>DASSGH010000109.1:0-31578 GCA_035693615.1 Xanthobacteraceae bacterium | reverse complement strand
CCCGACCAGATCGCCGCGCAGGTCGAGGGCTCGGTGGCTTACGGACTCACCGCCACGCTTTACGGCGAATGCAGGGTCAGGGATGGCCGGATGGTGGATTTGAACTTCGACACCTACCCGATCATGCGGCTTGCCGAAATGCCGAAGGTCGAAACGGTCATCGTGCCGAGCGGTGATTTCTGGGGCGGCGTCGGCGAGCCGACGATCTGTGTGGTGGCACCCGCCGTGCTCAACGCCATCCACGCCGCGACCGGCAAGCCGGTACGCCAGCTGCCGCTCAAGAACGTCCGCCTGGTCTAGGCGCGATCGTTTTGCGCGCGAGCGTAGCCCCCGGCCCTTGCCGGGGGCTATTTTTGCAACGAGGTAGCGTGGCGGAGTTGCCCCGTCGCGGCAGGACAAGGATCATGCTCAACGTCGATAGTCATTTGCACCGACCGCCATGAGCCATCCTGATCGCTTTCTGCTGGCGGGCGTCATGGGCGACCCGGTAATGCATTCGCGCTCGCCGAAATTGCATAACTATTGGCTCGCCAAATATGGCCTTAGCGGCACCTACGTGCCGCTCGCGATTACCGTCGAACGCCTACGCGCTGCGTTGCGCGCACTGCCGGCGCTCGGCTTCGCCGGTTGCAATCTCACGATTCCCCACAAAGAGGCCGCGCTCGATATCGTCGACAAGCTCGATCCGCTGGCACGGCGCATCGGCGCGGTGAACTGCGTCGTCGTCGCGCCGGATGGATCGCTCGAAGGGCACAATCACGACGGTTTCGGCTACATCGAAAGCGTGCGTGAGGCGCAGCCCAAGTGGCGCGCCGACACCGGCCCGATCGTCGTCATCGGCGCGGGCGGCGGCGCGCGCGCGGTATTGGTAGGACTGGTCGACCAGGGCGCACGCGAGATTCGCCTGGTCAATCGCACCCTCGCGCGCGGCAAGGCGCTGGCGCAGGACCTGGGCGGCCCGATCGGGGCGCTGAGGTGGGAAGAGCGCGAGGCCGCGCTCGAAGGCGCGGCGATGCTGATCAATGCCACCAACCAAGGCATGCTCGGCGAGCCGCCGCTCCATATCGCGCTCGATCGCCTGCCTGTGAGCGCGCTCGTATCGGACATCGTCTATATTCCGCGTGAGACGGCGCTAGTCGCGGCCGCCCGCAGGCGCGGCAACCCCACGGTCAACGGGCTTGGCATGCTGTTGCATCAAGCGCGGCCGGCCTTCCACGCCTGGTTCGGAATCATGCCCGAAGTGACGCCGGAGCTGCGGGCGATGATCGAGGCGACGACGTGAGCGCCATTGCATGAACCGACGCGGAGCGCTGGCCGGCGGTTTGAGCATGCTTGCGGCCGCGATGGCCGCCCCGCGCGGCATTGCCTATCCCGATCGCGCCATAAGGCTCGTCGTCCCGTTCTCGCCGGGCGGGGCCACCGATGTGGTCGGCCGGTTATGGGCGGACAGGATAAAGCCCGTGCTCGGCACCGTGGTTACCGAGAACCGCGGTGGCGGCGGTGGGGTGACCGGCGCCGCCGAGGTCGCCCGCGCCCAGCCGGACGGCCACACTTTCCTGTTCGGCAATACCAGCACGCAGGTGCTCATTCCCGCGATCATGCACAATCCGCCTTACGATCCACTCAAGGATTTCGTCGGCATCTACATTCTCTGCAACACGCCGACCTCGATCGTCGTGCACGCATCGGTGCCGGCGCACGACCTCGCAGAGCTCATTGCCTACGCCAAGGCCAATCCGGGCAAGCTGTCATACGGCTCGGCCGGTGCCGGCACGCTCACCAACCTGGCGGGCGAATTGTTCAAGCAGCTGATCGGCGCGCCCGACATCGTGCACATTCCTTACAAGGGGGCGGCGCCCGGTGTCGCCGATCTGGCCAGCGGCCACATTCCGATGATGACGCCGAACGTGGGTGCGCCGCTCATCGAGTTGCACCGCGCGGGGAAGGTGCGCATCCTCGCCGTCAACGCGGCAACACGCATCAAGGCGGCGCCCGATATTCCGACCGCGGTCGAAGCGGGATTACCGGGCATGATCGCCGGCAATCTCAACGGGCTGTTTGCTCCCGCGGGCGTCGCTGAGCCGATCATCGAGCGCCTCGCCAATGCCACGCGCCAGATCATGGCGGACGCGGACATTCAGCGCATCCTGGTGGCCTCCGGGTTCGAGCCGATCACCGATTCGGGACCTGAGGCGACACGCCTGTTCATCACCGAAGAGCTCGCGCGTTGGACCCCGGTAGTAAAGGCAACGGGACTCAAGATGGAGTAATGATCGCCGAGCGGCGGGCAACCACTCCCGAGTAGCCGAAAGCACAGGAACATCATGGCGCGCGTGCCCCTCATCCAAGAACAAGAGCATCCCGAGCTCGCAGAGATGGTCGAACAATTTCGCGCCGGGCGGCGCGGGAAGCTGATCAATATTTATCGCATGCTGCTTAACGCGCCCCCGCTCGCCGCCAGCTGGTTCAATCACTCCAATACGGTGCGATGGAAGACGACGCTTACCGGCCGGCTGCGCGAGATCGTGATCATCCGCATGGGTCATCTCACCGGCTCGCAATATGTCTTGCGCCAGCACGTGCCGTCGCTCGCGCTGGCCGACGGGCTTTCGCTGGCGGAATGCGAGGCGCTTGCCGATTGGCGCGGGAGCGAATTCTTCAGCGCGGGCGAACGCGCCGTGCTTGCTTATGCCGACACGATGACTCGCGCCGTCGTCGTGCCCGACGCGGTCTTCGCCGAGGTCGCGCGCCATTTTAATGCCAGAGAGATCGTCGAATTGACCGTGCTGATCGGCACCTACAATATGAACGCGCGCGTGCTGCAGGCGCTTGAGCTCGACCTCGAACCGCTCGCGCCGTGAGCTCCTCTGGAGTGGTCTCCGTGCCGGTCGAAGGTGCCCTGGTGGTCGAAGACGATCGTTTCCTGCGCGTCCTCGGCATCGTGCTCGATCCCGGCACCTCCCGCGAGCGCATCGGCGCCTACGCCGATTTCTTTGCCCATGATGAGCCCGATTTCGTCGGTTACTGCGAACGCGTGCGCGCCCAGGTGGGCGGGCTTTTCCCGCGCGAGGTGCGGCTCGTCGAAACACAAGACCAACTGCGCGCGGCTTTGCCCAGTAGCTGCGCCCTGGTGGTCGAATCGCTCCGCGTCGGCAGAGACGAACTTGTGGCCGGTAGCGCGTTGCGGGTCGTGCAGAAATTCGGCCTCAAGCCGCGCAATATCGATACTGCCGCCTGCGCCGACAGAGGCATCAAGGTGCTGACCCTGCGCCGCCGCGCCAACATCGCCTGCGCCGAATTGGCTATCGCGCTGATGCTGACGCTCGCCAAAAAATTGCATCGGCTGGCCGGCCGCATCAGCGTCGACGATCTTTCCGCGATCGGCTACGCCTACAAGCCGTTCGACCGCCGGCACACGCCGAACTCGAACTGGGCGCGCATTTCCGGCCTGCGTACCCTCAACCGGGCCACGCTGGGCATCATCGGTCTGGGCGAGATCGGCCGCGAAATTGCAATCCGCGCGGCAGCATTCGGGATGCGAATTCTCTATTGTCAGCGCACGCGCCTGCCGCCGGCGGAAGAGCATGAGCTTCATGCAACGTACGTGCCGCTCGAGACGCTGCTCGCGCAGAGCGACTGGGTGGTGCCGCAATTGCCGGGCGGGCCGGCGACACGCGCCTTCATCGGCCGCGCGCAATTTGCGCAGATGAAACCCGGCGCGTTCTTGGTGAACATCGCGCGCGCCGACGTGGTCGACCGCTCGGCGTTGATCGAGGCGCTGAAATCGGGCCGGCTCGGCGGCTTCGCGCTCGACCCGCTCTACGAGGCCCCCGGCCGCAGGGACGACGAGCTCTTGAGTTTTGACAATGTCGTGCTCTCTCCCCACATCGCGGCGCAGCCGCGCTTCAACGCGCTCGAGGATCTCGCCGAACTGATGCAAGGCCTGTCGCGGGAGCTCGCGGCGTGAGCAAGGCCTTTCGTTTCCATGAGCACGGCGGCCCGGAGGTGCTGCGCTTAGAGGACGTCGAGGTCGGCGCTCCAGGTCCCGCAGAGGTGCGCATCCGCAACATCGCGGTCGCGGTCAACTACCGCGACGTGCTGATGCGCCGGGGTGTGCATGCGGTGAAATCGCTTCCTTCCGCGATCGGCCTCGAAAGCGCCGGCGTCATCGATGCAGTTGGGCGCGAGGTGCGCGGCCTTTCCGTCGGCGACCGCGTCGCCTATGCCGGCATGCCGGAAGGCTCCTACGCCGAACTGCGCATCGTCCCCGCGGCGCGGGTCATCCCCTTGCCGGCCGACATCGACGAGCGCACGGCCGCCGCGATGATTATCCGCGGCATGACCGCACGTTGCCTCCTCAATGAGACGTACAAGGTCCAGCCGGGCGATACGATCCTGATCCACGCCGCCGCGGGCGGCGTCGGCCTCATCATGTGCCAATGGGCGAAGCACCTGGGCGCGACGGTGATCGGGACTGTGAGCACCGAGGCGAAGGCGGATATTGCCCGCGCACATGGTTGCGATCATCCGATCGTCTACACGCGCGAGGACTTTGCCGCGCGCGTGCGCGACATCACCGGCGGCGAAGGCGTTCCCGTCGTCTACGATTCGGTCGGCAAGGCGACGTTCGAAGCATCGCTGAAATGCCTGCGCCGACGCGGGGTGATGGCCTCTTTCGGCGAAGCCTCGGGCGATCCCGACCCCATGCCGCCGCGCCGGCTGGGCGCGCTCGGCTCGATCTATCTCACGCATCCGAGCGTCTCGAACTACACAGTCACTCGCGCCGAGCTCCTCGCCGCCGTGCACGACCTGTTCGCGATGGTCGGCAGCGGCAGGATCAAGATCGCGATCAGCCAGACCTATCCGCTGCGGGACGCGCCGCGCGCCCACGCCGACATCGAATCACGCAAGACCACTGGATCAATCGTGCTGATGGTGTGACGTTCAATGCCCGCTCGCAAGCGCGGCCAATTTTGCCGGGTCGGCTGGAGCCTTGTTCCCCCGCCAGACCACGTGCATGTCCGGCCGCAGCAGCAGGACATCGTAGCCGTAGACGTCGCGCGGCCTTTCGCCGGCAATGTCGAGAACCTGGAACGGTGCGCCGATCGCGGCGAACGCCCGTTGCGCGCCCGCGGCATCGACCTTGGTCCCGCCCAGCCGCAGCAGCGTATAGCCGTGCCCGTAACCGATGCGATCCTGCATCGCAGTGCCATCGTCGAGCCACACGTGCGGCAGCCGCGCGCCGGGCCAAGTGGTGGGACCATAAGTCATGAAGTCGTGCTCGGGCCCCTCGCCCGGCTCGGCGGCGATCAACGGCGAACCGACGTAGCGATAGCCGAGCTCGGCACCAATCATTTCCGTCGCCTTGTGCTGCTCGACGTCGGCGACGCGAGCCAAGCCCTCGCGCAGCGCCGCACCGGCAGGCGTGGGGTCGCGGATCTCCGGCCCATAGAGCGCGCGCCACCTGCGGCGCCCTTGGGTCGCAAAGCCCGAGGCCGCGACGTTACGCGCTCCGACCTGTCGGCGCTCGATCTCGTATGAGCCGAGCAGCTTCGGGCCGCCCCATCCGGCAAGCGTCGCCGCGAGTTTCCAGGAGAGGTCGATCGCATCGCCGACGCCGGTATTCATCCCAAGCCCGCCGGTCGGGATGACGAGATGCACGGCGTCGCCGGCAAGAAACACCCGGCCCGCGCCGTAGCGCTCGGCGAGCAGCAGGTTCATCTTCCACTGCCCGACATAGAGCATCTCGTAGTCGACCGGCATGGCAACGGTCCGCTCGAACATCCGCGCCATGTCCGCGTCGGTCTCGACGACGGAATGCAGAGTGAAATGCCGGGTCGAATCCTGCACGATCAGGAAGCTCCCCTCGGCGTCGACCACGTGATAATGCCGGCCCTTGCCGATCGGGATGCGTTCGTAGAGGTCTTCGCAGTAGTAAAGCGCCTGCCGCAGCTGCTGGATGTTGGCCTCGCCCTGGACCGCGATCCCGAGCTGCCGGCGCACCAGGCTGCCGCCGCCGTCGCAACCCACCATATAGTCGGCGTGCAGCGTGGCGCAGGTGCCTTCGCTCTCCTTGACCTGGGCCGTGACAGATGTCTCATCCTGCTCGAAAGCCACGAGCTCGCAGCCGTAACGCACCGTCACGCTCGGCAATGTCTCCGCAATCGATTTCAGGAGCGGCTCGAGCGTGTATTGCGAGATGAGCTGATAGGGCTCGAGCGGTAAGCTGCCGTCCTCGGACTTGGCGATCTGCGCCTTCGCCGCCGCTACCGAGGGATGGGGATGATGCACGAGTGGCGGGTCGATCAGCGACAGGACGATGAAGATGTCCATGGGGCATTGGGCGGGAAGGCCGGCGGCGCGAACCTCCTCGACGATGCCCATGCGCCGGTAGATCTCCATCGTGCGGGCGTTGCAGCGCTCCATCTTCGGGAGGAACTGCGGAGCATCCTTCTGCTCGATGATCGTCGTCCGCACGCCGCGGCGTCCGAGATCGATGGCAAGCGTCAACCCGGTGGGGCCAGCTCCGACGATGAGAACTTGTGCGTCCATAGATTTGACCGAACCCACGGCGAAAGGGCGCTGGTTAGACTGCTTCCGCTTCAGCTGCGCCCGCCTCGAAATCGGCGAGTTCGGTTCCTTCCTGCACGAAGTCGCCGACGGCGCATTTGAGCGCCTTTACGCGGCCGTCGGCGGGCGCGCGCAGCGTGTGCTCCATCTTCATGGCCTCGAGCACGAGAAGCGGCGCGCCGCGCTGCAAGCCGACGCCCGGCTCGGCGAGGATGCGCGTCACGGTTCCCGGCATCGGCGCGACGATGCGCCCGCCCGCGGCGGCCTCCGAGATATCAGCGAGGAACGGATCGACCCAGTGCAGTTTGCAAGGACCGCGCGGCGTGTTCAGATCGAGCTCACGGCCGGACCAAGCTGCCGAGACCCGCTCCGGCGCGTCGCCGAGGCACATGTCGAACACCGCGCCTTGGCGGGCCACGAACTGCAAACGCTCACTCCTGCTGGCGAACTCCAGGCGCAAGCCGTCGCGAGCGTACCAAAGCACCGCATCGTAGCGCTCGGCTCCCTCTCGGAATCTCAAGCGGCGGCTGCGGCGGCCACTCAGTGTCCAACCGTCCGTGCGATCCCAGGGCGAGTCCGATCGGGTGTGCTCGCTCTGCTCGCGCAGCAACACCGCGACACAAGCCGCGGCGAGATCGAGCGCGGCGAGCGAGGGCGCGCTGCGGGTGAGCGCGGAGATTTCCCGTTCGATGAAGCCGGTGTCGATCTCGCCGCTGACGACTTGCGGATGACGCAGCAGCCGTTTGAGGAAGGCGAGATTGGTAGTCACGCCGGCAATCTCGAACGAATCCAAGGCCTCGACGAGACGGATCAGCGCCTGCGGGCGATCGGCGCCGGAGGCGATCAACTTCGTCAGCAGCGGATCGTAGTACGGCGTGATGGCGTCGCCGGCACGAAAGCCGGTATCGACCCTGATGCCGTCCCCGGACGGCTCGCGCCATGTTCGAATGGTGCCGCTCGCCGGCAGAAATCCCTTTTCCGGATCCTCGGCATAGATGCGCGCTTCGATGGCGTGGCCGTTGGCGGCGATCTCGTCCTGCCGTAACGGCAACTTTTCACCCATGGCTACGCGCAGCTGCCACTCGACGAGGTCGAGGCCGGTAATCATCTCGGTGACGGGATGCTCGACCTGCAGGCGGGTATTCATCTCGATGAAATAAAAGCCGGCCGCATCGGCAACGAACTCGACCGTGCCCGCGCCAACGTAGCCCGCGGCGTGCGCGGCGGAGCGCGCCGCCGCCGCCATGGCGTCGCGCCGTTCGGTGGTGAGCGCGATCGAAAGCGCCTCCTCCACCACCTTCTGGTGCCGCCGCTGGAGCGAGCATTCACGCTCGAACAGCGACACTACGTTGCCCTCGCCGTCGCCGAATATCTGCATTTCAATGTGACGCGGCTTGGCGATGTATTTCTCGATCAGGATATCCTCGTTCGCAAACGAGGCCATCGCTTCGCGTTTGGCCCCCGCGACCGCCTCGGCGAGTTCGTCGACCTTGCCGACGAGGCGCATGCCTCGCCCGCCCCCGCCCGCGGACGCCTTGATCAGCACCGGATAGCCCACGCGCTCGGCGGCGGCGGCGAGCGTGGCGATGCTTTGATCTTGGCCATGATAACCGGGCACGACCGGCACGCCGGACGATTCCATCAGCGCCTTGGCCGCTGATTTCGAGCCCATCAGGCGGATGGTCGCAGCGGAAGGGCCAACAAAGATCAAACCGGCGTCCGCGCAAGCTTGCGCAAAGTCGGCGTTCTCCGAGAGAAAACCGTACCCGGGATGAACCGCCGCGGCACCCGTCGTCTGCGCCGCCTCGATGATAGCGCCGATGTGGAGATAGCTGTCCTTCGCCGGCGCCGGGCCGATCAGCACCGCCTCGTCCGCGAGCGCAACGTGCATTGCGTCGCGGTCCGGATCGGAATAGACCGCCACGGTGCGCAGCGCCATGCGCTTGGCCGTACGAATGATCCGGCACGCGATCTCGCCGCGGTTGGCGATCAACAACTTGTCGAATCGGCGGGCGAGCGACACCGTCACATCCTGAAGATGCCGAACCGCGTGGGCTCGCTCGGCGGGGCATTGAGCCCGGCGGCGAGTGCCAGGGCAAGCACCGTGCGAGTGTCGACCGGGTCGATGATGCCGTCGTCCCAGATACGCGCGGTGGCGTAGTAGGGATGGCCCTGGCGCTCGTATTGCTCGCGGATCGGCGCCTTGAACGCTTCGTCATCCGCGGCGCTCCAGCTGCCGCCCTTGGCCTCCGTCGTCTCCTGACGCAGGAGTCCCAGCACGCTCGCAGCTTGCTCGCCGCCCATGACGGAAATGCGCGCGTTCGGCCACATCCACAGAAAGCGCGGGCCGTAGGCACGCCCGCACATCCCGTAGTTGCCCGCGCCGTAGCTGCCACCGATAATTACGGTGTACTTCGGGACGTTGGTGGTGGCCACCGCCGTCACCATTTTGGCCCCGTCCTTGGCGATGCCCCCCGCCTCATATTTGCGCCCGACCATGAACCCGGTGATGTTCTGCAGAAACAGCAGCGGGATGTTGCGCTGGCTCGCCAGCTCGATGAAATGGGTGCCCTTGAGCGCGCTCTCGCTGAACAGGATGCCGTTGTTGGCGAGAATGCCGATGGGAAACCCGTGGATGTGGGCGAAGCCGCAGATGAGCGTCTCGCCATAGAGCGCCTTGAACTCATGAAATTCAGAGCCGTCGACGATGCGCGCGATCACCTCGCGAACGTCGTAAGGAGTGCGCGGGTCCGCGGGCACGATGCCGTAGAGGTCTTCGGCGGGGAACAGAGGATCTTGCGCCTTGCGGAGTTCCAGAACCGAACGCTTTACCCGGTTGAGGTCGGCGATGATGCGGCGCGCGACGCCGATGGCGTGGCTGTCGTCCGTCGCGTAATAGTCGGTGACACCGGATTGGCGGCTGTGGACGTCGGCGCCACCCAAGTCCTCGGCGCTCACCTCTTCACCGGTCGCGGCCTTCACCAGTGGTGGCCCGCCGAGAAAGATCGTGCCTTGATGGCGCACGATGATGCTCTGATCGGACATCGCCGGCACATAGGCGCCGCCCGCTGTGCATGAACCCATCACGATCGCGATCTGGGGAATGCCGAGCGCCGACATGCGCGCCTGGTTGTAGAAGATGCGGCCGAAATGGCGCTCGTCGGGGAAGATCTCGTCTTGCAACGGCAGGAACGCGCCGCCGGAATCAACCATGTAGACGCAAGGCAGGTGGTTCTGGCGCGCGACATCCTGCGCCCGCAGGTGCTTCTTCACGGTCATCGGGTAGTAGGTGCCGCCCTTGATGGTGGCGTCGTTGGCAATGAGGACGCATTCGCGGCCGCTGACGCGGCCGATCCCGGTGATCAGGCTGGCCGAATGAACGTCGCCGCCGTACATGCCGTGTGCGGCCAAGGGGGAAAGCTCCAGGAACGGCGTTCCCGGATCGAGCAGCAGATTGATGCGGTCGCGCGCGAGCAATTTTCCGCGCGCAACATGCCGCGCGCGTGCTTCCTCGCTGCCGCCTTGCGCCGCGGCCTCGAGCTTCGAGCGCAGGTCGGCAACCAGGGCCTTCATCGCTGCGGCGTTGTGGGCGAATTCCGCCGTGCTCGGCTCGATGGAGGATGAAAGCGCGGTCATCGCCGCAACACTCGAACGGGCTTGGCTCCCAGTGCGAGCATGAACCCGCTCAGCGCGTTTTCTCGAACAGCTGCCGGCCGATCAACATGCGCCGGATCTCGCTCGTGCCCGCCCCGATCTCGTAGAGCTTGGCATCGCGCAGATATCGCCCGGTCGGATAGTCGTTGATGTAGCCGTTGCCGCCGAGGAGTTGAATTGCGTCGAGCGCGATCTTGGTGGCGTGCTCGGCGGCGTAGAGGATGGCGCCGGCGGCGTCCTCGCGCGTGGTCTCGCCGCGATCACACGCCTTGGCGACGGCGTAGACATAAGCCTTGCACGCGTTCATCCCGACATACATATCGGCGAACTTTCCCTGGACCAGTTGAAATTCGCCGATCGGCTGCCCGAACTGCCGGCGCTCGTGGATATAGGGCGTGACCACGTCCATGCAGGCCTGCATGATTCCAAGCGGTCCGGCCGCCAACACCACGCGCTCGTAATCGAGGCCGGACATCAAGAGGGTGACGCCGCCGCCGGCCTCGCCGAGGACGTTCTCCTGGGGCACTTCGCAGTCCTGAAAGACCAATTCGCAGGTATCCGAGCCGCGCATGCCGAGCTTGTCGAGTTTCTGCGCGGTCGAAAATCCCTTGAAACCTTTCTCGATCAGAAACGCCGTGATGCCGCGCGCCCCCGCCTCCGGATCGGTCTTCGCGTAGACCACGAGGACCTCGGCTTGCGGTCCGTTGGTGATCCACATCTTGCTGCCATTGAGGATGTAGCGGTCCCCCCGCTTTTCCGCCCGCGTTTTCATCGAAACCACGTCGGAGCCGGCGCCAGGCTCGGACATGGCGAGTCCCCCGACATGCTCGCCGGAGATGAGCTTCGCGAGATACCGGCGTTTCTGCTCGTCGGTCCCATTGCGGCGGATCTGGTTGACGCACAGGTTGGAGTGCGCGCCATAAGACAGCCCGACGGCGGCAGAGGCGCGGGAGATTTCTTCCATCGCGACGCAGTGCTCGAGATAGCCCAACCCCGCCCCGCCCCATTCCTCCTCGACCGTGATGCCGTGCACGCCGAGCTTGCCCAGATCGGGCCAAAGATCGCGCGGAAAGACGTTGCTGCGGTCGATCTCGTCGGCGCGGGGAAAGATGCGATCGCCGGCAAACCCGCGCACGCTCTCGCGCAACATGTCGGCGGTCTCGCCCAGGCCGAAATCAAAACCACGAATGTCGTTCACACGCATATGGGCCGATCTCGCCGAATGACCGCGTTCGGGCCGCGATCGAAGCTCGATACGATTAATGCACGTCCTTGATCGGGCACGCAATATTGCGGCGCGCATCACCACCGGGGCCGAATGCCCGGCCGGCCGGTTTACAAAACTTTACCTGCGCGACATCGAGAGGAAAACGCCGGTCCTTACCCTTGCCGCTCCCAGGCACCACGCCTGAGGCCAGGACAGGAGTTCAGGATGGTTGAACAGAACAACGGCAAATCCCCACAAGCGGATGCAACCCGGTCCGAGTATTACCATCACGGTCTTCGCGGCACGTTCGTGCTCGCGTTGGTCGCCGTGGCCCTCTTGGCCGGCATTACTGGTAACCTCCTATCCAAGGCATTCGGCCAAGGCATCAGCTGGCACCACATCAGTTGGCAGGACGGCGGCTTGTTCGGCGGACTCTCCCCCGCGCAAATCGACGATCGCATCGACCGCATGACCAAACATATGGCCATCGAGCTCGACGCCACCGCCGAGCAGCAGGCTAAGCTCGCAAGCATCGCCAAAGCCGCCGTCACTGATCTGCGCCCGCTGCAGGAGAAAGCGCGCGCAGCGCGCGCTCAGGCGGTGACGCTCTTGACCGCCCCCACCATCGATCGTAGTGCAATCGAGCGCTTGCGCGCGGAGAACATCGGACTTGCGGAAACGGCAAGCAAACGCATCGCGCAGGCGCTGGAGGATGCCGCCGACGCGCTCAGCCCCGAACAGCGCCGGAAGGTCGCGGAGTGGGCGGCATTCAGCCGACCGTGGTGGGCGCGCTGGCATCGCGGTTGACCGCCACATCATGTGACGAGGAACCGTGGGCGAACGCGTCCTCCTGATCGAAGACGATTCCCGTCTTGCCGATATGGTCGGCGAGTATCTCGGCAAGGCGGGTTTTGACGTCATTCACGCCGAGAACGGGACGCGCGGGCTCGCCCTGCATGGGCGCGAGCCGGTGGACGTGGTCATTCTCGACCTGATGCTGCCCGATATCGAGGGCCTCGACATCTGTGCGCGCGATACGACGATTGCGAGCTCGAGGCAACGCCCATTACGGTATCGGGGGATCCGATGCTGCTGCGTCGAATGATCCGCAACCTCCTCGAAAACGGCCAACTCCACGGCCGGCCGCCGATCGAGGTTACTGTCACAAAGCAGGGTGATCGGGCCGTGCTCAACGTGCTCGACCACGGGCCGGTGATCGCCGCAGAAGCACGCGAGCGCCTATTCTCGCCCTTTTACCGTATTCCAGGCAGCTGCGCGGCGAAGGGCAGCGGGCTCGGCCTCGCGTTGGTCAGGCAGATTGCGTGCCGGCACGGCGGCGACGTCGTCTACGATCCGGAGCGAGGAAGTTCGTTCACCGTGAGCTTGCCGGCTAATCTAGGACTAGCAGCGAGTGCTGCAAAAGCTCAGCCCTCAATGTGACGCGCTCACGCGCTGGTGCCTGCCTCGGCCGCAATCGCGTCCAACAGCAGCTCGAGTGCAGCCGCCGTGAACGCGTTCATGTTGCCGAGCCGATCACCGCTGCCCGTTTCGAGCGTCATTGCGCGGCCGGTTGGCCCGGCAACCGCGATGCAGCTGTGGCCGGCCGCATCGCCATATCGGTTCCCGGCCGGGCCGGCAGCTCCGCTCTCCGCCACGGCCCAGTGCGCCGAAAACCGCTGTCGCGCGGTTTGCGCCAACAGCAACGCATAGGGCTCCGTCGCGGCGCGCATGCCGAGGCTCGCCAGATCCGGGACGTCCAGCAGCGCGCGCCGCGCGGCCTGGGTGTAGACGACGGCGCCTCCCAGGAAATAGGCCGATGCGCCGGGTAATGCCAACAGCGCGGCCGCGATCAGCCCTCCGGTCGAGGACTCCGCCACGGCAACGCTCTCGCCGCGGTGTTTTAGAAGACGCGCGATCTTCTCGGCGCGTGCGATCAAGTCCTGCATTGCCGCTCATCTCCTTCATCGACCATCCGATGCGCCAACTTGCTCGCAGCATTGCGGCGCGCCTATGATGCCATGAACGCGATCAGCGAGAGCATCGAACGCAAGTTGGGACGGCCCAAGCTGCACAGCCATCGGCCGCTCTGGTGAAGCACGGGATGGGTGAAGAAGATATGGCCAAAAAGCCGGCAGCGAATAGGCGCAGCACGAGCGAGCGACACTACAGCGATATTCTCTACGAAGTCCGCGACCAAGTCGCGTGGGCGACGATCAACCGCCCACGCGTGCTCAACGCGTTTCGCGAGCAGACCCTCGACGAGCTCATCGACGCATTGAAATCCACGCGCGAGGACCCATCCATCGCCTGTGCGGTAGTGACCGGCGCCGGCGACAAGGCGTTTTCCGCCGGCGGCGACTTCTACGCCATGAAGCGGCTCAACTGGGTCACTGGCGCCATGTGGAACGACCGCATGCAGGGTCTCGCCATGACCATCCGCGGTCTGCCCATCCCGGTCATTGCCATGGTCAACGGTTGGTGCATGGGCGGCGGTCACGAGCTCGCTCTGTGGTGCGATCTGGTCATTGCATCGGAGAATGCGGTGCTCGGCCAAACCGGCGCCCGCGTCGGCGCCTGCCCGACCGTGGGAGCGACGCAGTACCTGCCGCGCATCATCGGCGAGCGGTTGGCCCGCGAGATGATCTTCTGCGCGCGGCGTTTCACCGCACAAGAGGCCGTCGCGATCGGGCTCATCAACAAATGCGTGCCCCAGAGTAGTCTGCGCAAGGAGACGCTGGCGTGGTGCGAGACGATCAAAAGCCACAGCCCGCAGACGCTGCGCATGACCAAGAAGAGCCTCAACTTCGAATCCGATCTCCTCTACGCCTCCTGGCAACACGGCATGGAACTGCTCGCCCACGTGTGGGGCTCGGAGGAAAGCCTCGAAGGCATGGACGCCTTTCTCGAGGGGCGCAAACCGGATTTTCAGAGATTCCGCATGCGCAACAAACGCGACCTCAAAGAGTATCTCGACGGCTGCGCCAAGGACCTCAACGCGCCGCCCTCCATGCGCAGGAAATAATCCACATGAGCGAAAATGGCCCGCTCGCCGGGATCCGCGTGCTCGATCTCACCCGCATCCTGGCAGGGCCGTTGTGCACCATGATGCTCGGCGACATGGGCGCCGACGTCATCAAGGTCGAGCCGCCAGGGAGCGGTGACGATACTCGCGCCTGGGGCCCGCCTTTTCTCGCCGGCGACGCCGTCTATTTCCTCGGCGTCAATCGCAACAAGCGGTCGCTTACGCTCAACATGGCGGTGCCGGCGGGGCAGAAAATTCTCGCCGGACTGATCGCAAAGGCCGACGTTCTTATCGACAACTTCCGCTTGGGCACGCTCGAAAAGTGGGGTTTCGCCGACGCTTGGTTCGAGCGGCATGCGCCGCAGCTGGTGCGTTGCTCGATCACGGGATACGGATCGAGCGGGCCCAAGGCAACGCTTCCCGGTTATGACTTCATCCTGCAGGCGGAATCCGGCCTGATGAGCATTTGTGGCGAGCCCGACGGTAAACCGACGAAATATGGCGTCGCCATCGTCGACGTGTGCACCGGCATGCTCGCATCGAACTCGATCCTCGCGGCGCTGCATGCGCGCGAGCGCACCGGCAAGGGCCAGAAGGTCGAGCTCTCGCTTTACGAGACATCGCTGGCGATGCTCGTCAACGTGGCGGCGAGCTATCTTGCCGCCGGCCGCAATGCCGGCCGCTTCGGCAACGGCCATCCCAGCATCGTGCCGTATACGACCTATCAGACCGCCGATGCCATGATCGCGCTCGGCGTAGGAAACGAGCGCCAATTCGCGCGCGTCGCCGAGGTGCTCGGCCATCCCGAATGGGCCAAGGATGCGCGCTTTACCAGCAACCGCGCGCGGGTCGAGAACCGCTCGGTGCTCGACGGCCTGATCAACGCGGCGCTGTCAGACGGTAAAGCCGATGCCTGGCTGACCAAGCTCAAAGCAGCGGGAATACCGTGCGGCAAGATCAATTCGGTCGCCGAAGCGCTCGAGGATGCGCAAACGGCCGCGCGCGAGATGGTGGAGACCATCGAGCATCCTGCCGCCGGCGCCTTGAAGATGCTCGGGATTCCGTTCAAGTTCTCCGCCACCGCCTGCTCCGTGCGGCGCCCGCCGCCGACGCTTGGGCAGCACAGCGAGGAAATCTTGTCCGGCGACCTCGGCCTCGATGATGAGGCCATCGCCGACCTACGCCGCACCAAGGTCATCTAGGCTTGCCCATGATCACCGGATGCGTTCTGGGCGCGCGCGCGGGGCTCGAGCAGCACTGAGGAGACCCATGAAGATCAAGCGCGTCGAGCCGATCGCGGTGAGCCTGCCGATGAAGAAGCCCGTCGTCATGGCGGGCGTCGAGATCGCCCGGGCGGACAACGTGCTCGTGCGCATCGAAGCGGATGACGGCCTCGTCGGCTGGGGCGAGGCCGCTTCCGCGCCGACCATGACCGGCGAGACGGTCGAAAGCATGATGGCGGCGATCGGCTATCTCGTGCCGGCGCTGGAGGGGCGGCCGGCCGACGACATCGCCGGCGCGCTCGTCGCCATGGCTGCGCGCATGTACGCCAACCACGGCGCAAAGGCCGCGATCGAGATCGCGCTGCACGATCTCGTAGGCCGCGCCAGCAACCAGCCGGTATACGCGTTGCTCGGCGGCAAGCAGAGAACCCGCATGGCCGTGCTCGGCGTCATCGGCACCGGCGCGCTCGCCTCCGACTTGCGCGAGGCGGAAAAGAAGAAGGCGGACGGCTATGTCGCTTTCAAGATCAAGGTCGGTATCGACGCGCCGCTCGTCGACGGCGAACGCACCCGCCGTGTGTGCCGGGTGCTCGGGCGCGATGCGCTGATTTCCTCCGACGCCAACCAGGGCTGGAGCGCGGAGCAAGCGGTGCAATACATACGCGCGGTCGCCGATGCCGGATTGGATTTCTTCGAGCAGCCGGTATCGGCGGACGACCTCGCCGGCATGGCGGCAGTGGCAGCCGCCGCAGGCAAGATCGCGATCGGCGCCGACGAGGGCATCCATTCCCTCGACGACATCCGCCGCCACCACGCGCATGGAGCCGCGCGCGGGGTGAGCCTGAAGGCCATCAAGCTCGGCGGAATGCGCGGCGTAGCCGCAGCCGGGCGGCTCTGCGACCAACTTGGGCTCAACGTCAACGTTTCGGCCAAGACCGGCGAATCCAGCATCGCCTGCGCAGCGGCCACCCACATCGCCGCTGCGCTGCCGCAGACCGCATGGGGGCTCACGCTGACCAACGAGGGCCTCGCCGAGGACGTCACGGCGCAAGGCGTGCGCATCGCCCGCGGGCATGTGGAGGTCAGCGATCGTCCGGGGCTGGGGATCGACGTCGACGAGGACAAGGTGCGCCGCTATCGCCGCGACGTTCCGGTGCGGCAAGTGGCATAACGACGGTCGCCTGGGGGCGATGGGGGGCTGCGAATGAAGCAGGACAACATCGGCATCGCCGTGGTCGGGTCCGGCCGGATCGGCACCTTGCGCGCGCGGCTTGCCGCCAAGCATCCCGCGGTGCGTTTCCTTGCCGTTTCCGATCGCGATCCCGCCCGCGCCCGCGCGCTCGCCGAAGCGGCCGGCGCCGATTTCCACAGCGGCAGCAACGAGGAGGTGATCGCGCATCCGCGGGTCACCGCCGTCATCGTCTCGACGCCGGAGCAGCAGCACACACCGCCCGTCCTGCACGCGTTGGAGCTCGGCAAGCCGGTGCTAGTGGAGAAGCCGATCGGATTTTCACTGCGTGACGCCGACAAGATCCTTGACACCTTGCGCGCCACCAAGGGCGAGCTGCGGGTCGGCTACAGCCGCCGGTACAAGGAGTGCTTCCTGCGCGCCAAGGAGCAGATGCGGCACGGTCGCCTCGGCAAGGTCGTCGGCGGCATGGCGCGCGTCTACAACTCGCGTGCGCAGGCCTTCGCGATTCTCAAGCGCGATCCGCACGCGACGCCGGTGCTCGACGTGCTCACGTATTACGTCGATCTGATGTGCTGGTTCTTGGAAGGCAACCGGCCGGTCGAGGTGGTGGCGCGCGGACAGCATGGCATCTTCAAGGAGGCCGGCTACGGCGCGCACGACGTGACCTGGGCGATCCTGACCTTCGCCGACGGGGCGGTGATCAATCTCGGCGTGAGTTACGCGTTGCCGGCGCGCTATCCGACGCTCGGGCAATCCGATCGCTTGGAGCTCCTCGGCAGCGAAGGCACCATGATCATCGACGACGATCACCTGGATCACCTGCTGTTCTCACAGAAGGGCATTCCCCACGCCTACGTGCCCGACCACAGCGTCGATATGGCGTTTCTCGGCAGCAATACCGCGGGCGATTGGGCGGTTGGCGATTTCTGGGGTCCGCTCGGCAACGAGACGCGGGCATGGCTCGATCATCTCGCCACCGGCGCGCCCACGATCCATACGACGCCCGAGCAGGCACGTATCAATCTGGAAACGACCATCGCCATCGAGCGCGCGGCGGCCTCGGGCCAGACCGTGCGCCTGCCGCTGCAAATGGAGGATGAGAGCTAATCTCGATCCGCTTGATGCTGGCCCGTGGCCACGCGGTATTTCGGCAATGACCTCCTCGTCCGTTATGGAGACAAGCGATGGACACGCGCGACCTGCACGACAAGGGATTGAAACTGCGCCGCGAGATGTTCGGCCGCGAGGCCGTCGAGCAGCGCATGAATGCTTTCGGCGCGTTCGGCGAGCCGCTGCAGACCGTGATCAACGCGTATGCCTATGGCGACATCTGGAGCCGCCCCGGGCTGCCGCTCAAGACGAAATCGCTGGCGGCGGTCGCCATGACGGCGGCGATCGGGCGCGCGAGCGAGCTTCGCGTCCACGTCAATGGCGCGCTCACCAACGGCTGCACTGCCGAGGAGATTCGCGAGATTCTACTGCTGGTCGCGCTCTATTGCGGGATTCCGGCAGCGAACGAGGGCCATCGCATTGCCTTCGACGTATTGCGCGAGCGCGGCGCGGCGTGACCTGGCTCGATCGCAATATACTTTACTGCTGCGGGATGCCAGCCGCCTCGCGCACCGCGTTCCAGCGCGCAAATTCCCGCGCCATGTGCTCGCCGAAAGCCGGCGGGGTCGAGCCGCGCACCACGACCCCGGCGGTGGTCAAGCGCTTCTGCACGACCTCCTCGGCCAGACTCTCGTTGATGACCTTGTTGAGCTTGGCGATGATTTCCGGCGGCACGCCACGCGGAGCGAACACCCCATACCAGGTCGTCACGTCATAGCCGGGAAGCACGCCCGATTCGATTGCCGTAGGCACGTCCGGCACTGCCGGAAAACGGTCCTTGCCGGTGACCGCGAGCGCCTTGAGCTGGCCTGACTGAACCTGGCCGAGAACGGCGGAAACCGTCTCGAACACGACGTCGACCTGCTTACCAAGCAGCGCGGAGATCGCCTCGGGCGAGGTGCGGAACGGCACGTGCAAGACGTCGATGCCGGTGGTCTGGCGGAACAATTCGGCAGTCAGATGCTGCGTGGCGCCAAAGCCGGGGCTGGCGAAGGAGATCTTGCCGGGGTTGGCCTTGGCGGCGGCGATCAATTGCTTGACGTCATCGGCGGGAAAGTCGGGGCGCGTGACGATGATCAAGCCGGCGGTTGCGACCTGCGAGACCGGATCGAAGGCGGTGAGCGTGTCGTAGCGCAGCGACTTGTTCATCACCGCGGCGATGATCTGCCCTGCGGTCATGATGCCGAGCGTGTAGCCGTCCTTGTCGGCGCGGGCGACGGCCTCGTTGCCGAGGGTGCCGGCGGCCCCCGGTCGGTTTTCGATCACCACCGGCTGACCGAGCTTCTCCTGCAGCGACTGGCCGATGATGCGGCCGATGATGTCGGAGCCGCCGCCGGGCCCGAACGGAACGATGATGCGTATCGGCCGCTGCGGCCAGTCCTCGCCGTGCGCACCACGCGTCGCGCCAACCAATGCTGCGGCGGAGACGGCAAGCAGGCGGCGTCGCGTGAGCATGGGCTTTCCTCCTTCGGCGCCAGGCCTCTGCGGGCCGCTGCCGTCATCCACGTGGCCGAATTCTCATTCCCGCGCAAGCGGCAAAGTGTCGTCGCCATTCTCGTTGATGCTGTTTAAGGACAAGGAAGCTAAACCAGAGGTGGTCGTTGCCGCGCCCGAGCCCCCAATCCGTCTTGGCCAAGAGGCTCGATCGATGCGCAGGTCCTAAGCGCGTTTAGGCGCGTCTTCGACGCGCTTTCTGCCCGCACACGGACCCGCTGCCCCACTTGCAGCGCGTCGATATTTGGTGAGAACACTCGTGTGTTAGCATCAGGGAGCATGCGGTGAAGAAGGCTTTTCTCGAGGATCTCGCGCCCGGGCAGGTATTCACGTCGGACGCGCGCGCCGTGGTGGATGCCGGCGCGATTAAAAGGTTTGCCGGCGAATTCGATCCGCAGCCGTTCCACCTCGACGAGGCGCGCGCCCGGCCGACGTTCTTCAAAAAGCTCGTCGCCAGCGGCTGGCACACGACGGCGGTGACGATGCAGCTCGTCGTCAAGACGCTACCGCTGTCGCACGGCGTGATCGGCAGCGGCGTCGACGAATTGCGCTGGCCGCGGCCGGTCAAGCCGGGCGACACCCTGCGGCTGCATTGCGAGGTCATCGAGGTGACGCCGTCCAAGCTCGACCCCTCGCGCGGCACGGTGCGGGTGCGCATGACGACGCTCAACCAGCACGACCAGCCGGTGCAAACCATGGTGGCCAACCTCATGGCATTCCGCCGGCCCAAGGAAGCGGCTTGAGGCAAGCGAATGGACGGCGGTCGGAGCGACCCGATGCAACTATGCCCGGCCTGTGGCGGCGCAACGCCGCACGTGTTTCGCTTCCGCCGCAACGGCTGCGACATTCTGCAATGCCGAGCCTGCGGCCTCGGCCACGCGCAAACCTCAGCCTTCGATCCCGCCGCCTATTATACCGAGGATTATTTTTCCGGCCGCCGGGGCGACGGATACTCCGACTATCTCGGCGCTGAACCGGTGCTGCGACGCGAGTTCGCCCGCAGCGTCGATTTCATTCGCCGCTATCGCATGCACGGCAAGCTGCTTGAACTCGGCTGTGCCTATGGTTTTTTTCTGATGGAGGCCGCGCGACATTTCGAGGTAACCGGCATCGAGCTTGCCGCAGAGGCCGCCGAGCACGGCCAGCGCGCGGGTTTGCATGTCTTGCAGGGAATGGCGGACGCCGCGAACCTCGCGCGCGTCGGTACGGTGGACGTCATCGTTCTGTTCGACGTGATCGAGCACCTGCCGCAGCCGCGCGAGACGCTCGCGCTTTGCTGTCAGCACCTCAATCCTGGCGGCATCATGGTCATCACGACGGGCGATTTTGGCTCGACCGTGGCAAGGCTCGCAGGGGCGCGATGGCGGCTCATGACACCGCCGCAGCACCTCTGGTTCTTCACGCGGGAAAGCATGCGGCGGTTGTCCGCCGGCCTTGGCCTGGCGATGGAGCACATTGACCACCCATGGAAGCTCGTACCGGTCTCGTTGATCGCCTTTCAAGTGCAGCGAATGCTCGGACTGCGCGGCCGAGGCGTGACCACCGCCAGCCGGATCGGGGTGCCGGTAAACCTGTTTGACGCCATGCGCGCCGTCCTGCGCAAGCCGACTTGAAGAGAAGCGCCGAAAGCATGCTTCCGCGCACGTATCACTGAGTCTGGTCGCGGACTTAGCCTGGAACCTTTTCCGGGCTGATGCATTTCTGGCGACTACGGCGAATTGTCATTTTCCTGCAATGCGGAAGGACCAGGACGGGCAAATGGGTCCGCGGTCACAACCCTACGTCGTCATCCCCGCCTATAACGAGGCGACCGTCGTTTGCCGCGTCGTGGCCGAACTCGGACGGGCTGGCTATGCCGCTGTGGTGGTGGACGACGGTTCGCGCGATGCGACTGCCGACGCGGCGCACGCGGCAGGTGCAGCGATCGTCAGTCATCCCTTCAATCTCGGTCAGGGCGCCGCGCTGCAGACGGGCATCGATTACGCGCTGGCGCAGGGCGCCGAGGTGATCGTCACATTCGATGCCGACGGCCAACACCGCGTCTCCGATATTTCCCGCCTTACCGAGGCGCTCCTTCAAGAACGCGCCCACTTCGCGCTCGGTAGTCGGTTTCTCGGGCAAGCGCCCAACCTTCCGCCGCTGCGGCGGGCGCTGCTGCGCGCGGCGACCGCATTCACGCGACTGACTACGGGGTTGCAGGTGACCGACACCCACAATGGGCTGCGCGCAATGACCCGTCACGGCGCCACCACGATCAGGCTCCGACAAAACCGGATGGCGCACGCGTCGGAATGGCTCAGTCAAATCGCCGCCAGTGGACTGCGCTACGTCGAGCGGCCAGTCACCATCGAATACACCGCCTATTCGCTCGCCAAGGGCCAGAGCATCGGCGACGCCATCCTCATTCTGCTCGACTTGTTCGCGCGCAGACTCTATCGATGATCGCACAATTCATCTTTTCGATCCTATTGGCCGGGATTGTCGTCTACGCCTGGAGCGAATACGCGCGATCCCCCGTGGTCGCCGTGCTGACGCTGTTGGTCGCATCGGCCGGGCTCTATTTCGTCTGGATGCCCGAGCACAGCACGCAACTCGCGGAGGCGGTCGGCATCGGCCGCGGCGTCGACCTCATCCTTTACATCTGGGTGTGTCTGAGCTTGATTGTCCTGCTCAATCTGCACTTGAAGCTGCGCACACAAATGGAATTGATCACCGCGCTGACGCGCAAAATCGCGCTCGCGGGCGCTCGCCCTGCTCGCACGCAAACCGAGCAGAGGAATCCATCTTCGACGTTCGCAGCAACGGCGGTTGATGCCGAGAGCGGGTCGAGCTAATTCAATCCCGCCTTAATCCGCCCGCCGCGCGTAGGTCCAGGCAAACGTCCGATCGAAACGCCGAACCTCGTCGATCAACACCACAGGCTTGTTCCCCTCGCAACGCCAACGCTGAGTGGCGATGATGAAATCAGCCTTGTCCGGGTCGGTCTCCACAATCCACGGCCGACGCATCAGGATGTGCGCGCGCTCCTCTCGGGTGCCGATGCAAATGAGGATGCGCGGCGGGTTTTCGGCCGTGCGAATGGATGGATCGTAGTCGAACCGCTGCTCGAGGCGCCGCAAGGCCTCGGTGGCTGCCGCCGACCAGTAGTCCAGCTCGAACTTGTCGTAGGCGCCGCGCGTTCCCCCGGCGAACGCGTTCATCGCCACGTATTCGAGCGGATGCAGCGTTGTAAGCGTCGCAATCATGCCGCCGACATAGGCGCCGACGACGAGGGCGGACACGACGGGCGCGCGCTTAAGCAGCGGCAGCAATGTCCGCCAGCCGAGACCGGCCACTACCGCTAGGATGGGAATGACGAACAGCACGTGGCGGACGCCGTCGTACATGGTCGCGCGCTGCAGGATCAGAAATCCGAGCGGAAGGACCACGGCGAGCGCAACCGTCAGCATAGCGCGCTCGCGCGCGAGCGTCAGTATCGCCGCCCGCATTCCCGCACCGCGCTCGGTGCGCGACTTGGCAAAAGCCTCGCGCGCGAGTCTCGCCGCGGCGACAATGGCGTGAAGGCAGGCAACCGCTAGCAGCACGAGAAACGCTTCCGGCAACCGGACTAGAAGCTGCGCCGGGATGTAGGATCGCGGCAAGGCGCCGGTCGATATTTGCTCGCCCCAATGTACGAATTCGAACGATGTCGGGATGGTGGCGAAATGGACCAGCGCGATCTTGAATTGTGCCAACGGATTGCCGACCTGCAGCCACGGCCAGAGCGCAAACGCGACGACCCAAGCAAGTGCTACGGCAGCGCCGTAGCGCGCGGCGAAGCTGAGCAGATATCGGGGCGTGAGCCGGCCATCCCTGGCGAAGACTTCCGCGGCGCAGAGGAGAAGCGCCGCGAGCAGATAGACGTGGGTGATGATGCCGCCGGTACGGGTGGCAATCGCGAGCCCGCTCAATAGACCAGCGGCGATCGTCGCACCCCACGATGGCAGCGCATGCCGGGTCATCACCACGATCGCGAGCGTGGCCCACGTCATCGCAGCGAGGAAAGGCACGTCGATCGGGGTGAAGAACAGGCTGCCATAGACATATCCGGTCATCAGGCAAAGCGCGATCGCGGCAAGGCCGACCCAGCGGCCCCCCGCCAAGCGCCCGAGCGGCAGCAGCGCGGCAATGCCGGCAAGTCCAACCAGGAAAGTCATGGCGTGTCGCACCGTGATCCGATCGACAAAATCAAACGATTGGACGTAGGCCGTGAGCATCTGAAACCACGGCCCGTAGTACCAAAGTGAAAATTCCACGGTCTCGAAATGCGAGCGGTTGACAAATCCGCTCGTGTACCAGGCGAGCGCCTTGGGCCCGTAGTCGTCGGCGTTGAATTCATCGACGGTGAACCCGTAGTCGGCAGCGGTCGCAAGCCCCAAGACCAAGGCTGCGCTCAGCAGAACGGCCGCGGCGACGAGCTCGGTATCGATCCCAGGGCGTTGTTTTGTCCACCGCTGGAAAGGGCTGGGGAATGTCGCCAACCTTGGTACCTCTTCCGATCACCCGCGGGAGGGAGACGCCGCCGAGGTTAACGGGGAGGTCCCCCGTTTGATCCGCGGCTTCGTCGAGTCTGGTCGGGACTCTTTGCGAAGGGATTGACGACCGGTCAAGCCGCTCGTGGCCGACGGCGCCGGTCAAACCGCCGCCGCAGGCGCAAGACTCCCGCACCAGTCTGCGGCTCGGCATGGTCCGCTGGAGCCGAGGACGGTGCATGCGCGAGGCAAACCCTTCGGCGGAATATTGCGGGCGGGAGGGGGTTATGATCACGTCAACGACGCCAAGCCGCTGCAAGCGGCGAGACGAGGGAGGAGCACATGCGCAATCCGACACGACGAAATCTACTGGCGGGAGCCGCCGGTATGGTCACGCTGGCGCCCTTTGCCGCCCCGACGGCGCAGGCGGCAGCGCCGCTCGCCGACAAGCAGAACCCGGGCTGGTATCGCTATAAGGTGGGCAACTTCGAGGTCACCGTCGTGACCGACGGCGCCACGACGAGTCCGCTATCGGACGCCTACGTCGGCAACGCGCCGAAGAGCGACGTCAATGCCGCGCTCGTCGCAAACCATCTGCCCGCGGACAAGGTCACGCACGCCTACACCCCGGTTGTCGTCAACACCGGCTCGAAGCTCGTCGTCATCGACACCGGCCTCGGTCTGGGTACCTATCAACAGAGCAAGGGCGCAGCCGGCCAATTCCACACTAACCTTGCCGCCGCCGGCATCGATCCCAAGGCGGTGGACGCCGTGATCATCTCCCACATGCACGGCGACCACATCAACGGCCTGCTCGGCGCCGACAACAAACTGGCCTTCCCGAACGCGGAGGTGCTGGTGCCAGCGGGCGAATGGGCGTTTTGGATGGACGATGCAAACGCGGCGCGTTTTCCCGAGCCGATCAAGGGCCAATTTGCCAACGTCAAACGCGTATTCACCGCACTCGACAACAAGGCGACGCGCTATGAGCCGGGGAAGGAATTGGTGCCGGGCATCACCGCCGTCGCGACTCCAGGACACACGCCTGGACATTCGTCGCACCTCATTGCCTCCGGCTCCGATCAAGTCTTAATCCAAGCCGACGTCACCGCCGGGGCGGTCAGCCTCTTCCTCACTCATCCCGAGTGGAAGCTGGTGTTTGACACCGACGGGCCGCTGGCGGAGCAGACCCGGCGGAAGGTTTACGACATGGCGATCGCCGACAAGATGCTGATCCAGGGCTATCACTTCCCGTTCCCCGGGCGCGGTTATGTCGAGAAATCCGGATCGGGTTATCGGCTTGTGCCGGCGATGTGGAATCCGGCGATCTGACCCGCCGAGGCCGCCGCCAAGGCGACCTTCGCCGCGCGGCGCTGCTGCCCAATCCCCAATAGAGGAGGGAGCAGACCAATTTCACCGCGCGTCTTGATCGTTAGATCGCGCGCGTCGGCCAAGTCGTCTTGATCCAATTATAGGTCGCCGATGGATCGTCGTGGCCCTCGCCCGGCTTCGGCCAATCGGGCGGCGCCGAGACGTTACGGACGTCTTGCACGATGATTCGGTCCGGATCCCAAATTGGGAACGGATATTCCGGCACGTTCTTGCTGAATCCGACGACCGTCGGCTTAAATCCCGAATGATCCTCGGACCGAATGTGCAGATAGCCCGCAGGTGTCGCCATCACCATGCCCTCGAGCATGGTGATGATCTGCGCGGGCTCCGGCCAAGCCCCCAAAAGCTCATTGGACTTCTCGATCGCGTATTTCAGCAGATAGAGCGTGGTGTACGCGCCTTCCGCCGCGTAGTTGGGATATTCGTTCCAACGTTTGTGATAGCGCTCGACAAATTGCTTGTTGAGCGGCCATTCGTTGCCCGGCGGATAGGTAAAGTGATAATTGGCGTGCGCGCCGGCGAGAATCCCCTCGGGATGATCTTTGCCCAAAGCTCCGGGCTCGATGCCGAAACCGATATTGGCAATCACTTTCATCTGGTCGTACATGCCGAATCTGAGCGCCTGCTTGTAGAACGAAACATAGTCGCCGCCCCACAGCGATGTGACCAGGAGATCCGGCTTGGCCGCCATTGCCTTGGTGATATGCGCGGCATAGTCGCCGGCAAACAGCTTGGGCCATCCCTCGGAGACGATTTCGCTGCCGGGATAGAGCTTCTCGGCCGCGATCTTCGAGTGCACGAATTGCACCCGGCCGAAGTTGTAGTCCGGATGGATGTGGGCGATTCTCTTTATGTTGGGCCAGGTTTTGCACGCGGCCAGCATGCATGATACGGCGTCCGAGGAGAGAATATTCGTCACTCGAAACACGTATTTCGGCTTTCTCACCACCACGTCGAATAGATGGTCCGTGCAGCCGTCGGTGAAAATCGTCGGGATCGCCAGTTCTTCCGCGACCGGAGCAAGCGCAACAGTATCGCCGGCGGATATGACGCCGGTGAACCAGTCGATTCCCTCCGAGAGCTTCATCCGTCGGAGCTCTTTGACATTGCCATCAACACCAGCGGCTTCGTCCGCCGTAATGGTCACGATCTTGCGCGCGCCAAGAAATCCCCCTTCGGCGTTGATCTCGTCGGCGGCGAGCGTATGCCCCTTCAGCGCCGGCGCTCCCAGATAGGCGCCCGGGCCCGATGTAAAGGTCATGTGGCCCACCTTGAACGGCGTGTTGGGAATTTTTCCTTTCGGCGGGACGACCGCTCCGGCGGTACGCGGGGCTGCGACATAGGCGCCCGTGCCGAGAGCTGCCGCGAGCCCCACGCTGCTGATGAAGCTGCGCCGATCGACGGATTCGCTCATGTCAGACCCTCCTGTGCTCTGCCAGCATATCGGCGAATGATTATGCCGTCGAGATTGGCGCTGTTATGCCGCGCCCCGATGCAGTAATAGCAACGGTCGCAGTGAATCACTCGTCACGCCCGGCGCGCGCCGAACCATTGGAGAAAGCGCCGTGATCCGCGCGAAGCTCGACCCGCACCAGTACATCCGCCGCGTTCCGCTCCTCCCGCACCAGATGCAAGATCGGCTCACGCGGGTTGATGACACGATCGTGCTTTGTCACTTGGGCTTGCCGCGCATCGCGCGCGAAGATTGGTCGCTGTCGATCGACGGATTGGTCGCCCACCCGCGGACCTTCTCGTTTGCCGACCTAATGCGCTACGAGAAGGCGGCGGTGACGAGCGTGCACCAATGCGCCGGCAGCCCGCTGGTGCCGCGCGAGCCGACGCAGCGCGTCTGCAACGTGACCTGGTCCGGCGTGCGGCTCGCTGAACTCCTCGCCGACTGCGAGCCGCGCGCCGATGCGCGATTCGTGTGGTCGGGCGGCGCGGATCACGGTGAGTTCGGCGGTGTCAGCGTCGACGCCTATGTCAAGGATTTGCCCCTCGATCGCGTCAAGTCGGACGTCCTAGTCGCGTACGAGATGAATGCGGTGCCGCTCACGCCCGAACACGGATTTCCCGCGCGCCTCGTGGTGCCCGGCTTTTACGGCACCAACAGCGTGAAGTGGCTCACGCGCATCACGCTCGCCGAAACGCGGGCTTCGGGGCCATTCACCACGCGCTGGTACAATGACCCGCTAGAGGATGATGCAAGTGGCCGCACGGCGCCCGTTTGGGCCATCGCGCCGCAATCGGTGATCGTCGCCCCCGCTCCCGAGGCGGCCATCAAGGCCCAGCAAGCAGTCGAGGTTTGGGGTTGGGCGTGGGCGGACGGCGGAGTCGTCCAGGTCGAGGTGAGCGTCGACGGCGGCGATTGGCGGCCAGCGCAGCTCGAAGACGCATCCGACCGTGGCTGGCAGCGCTTCGCGATTTCATGGGTGCCGAGCAAACGCGCAGCCGTGACGCTCGCCTCACGTGCGAGCAGCGTGCGCGGCGAATGCCAACCCGAATCGGGCAGGCGCAACGCCATCTATCGTGTACGCGTGATGGTCGTCTAGAGACGCGATCCCGCCGCGGCGGGCGAGCTTCGGCTGGCCGCGGCGCGGCGGAACGGCGTGCCTGGTCAGGCGAAGTGCGCCGCGTAGACCGGAGGCAGGGTGTGCGTCACGCATGCCCAGCTGTCGCCCTGGTCCTCGCTGACCCAGAGCCCGCCTGTTGTCGAGCCGAAGGCGAGCCGCTCGCCACGCTGATCGAGCGCCAGCGCATGGCGATACACGACGTCATACGCGTGCGATTGCGGCAGGCCTTTGGTGAGGACGTCGAAGCTTTTACCGCCGTTGCGCGTACGCGTCACGACCAGCTTGCCCTCGCGCGGGATGTGCTTCTCATCTTTGATTTCAGGGATGAACCAGGCCGTATCCGGCTCGCGCGGATGCACAACGACCGCAAAGCCAAACGTCGATGGTTCGACTCCGCTGATCTCGGTAAAGTTTTTGCCCTCGTCGGAAGAGACAAAAATACCGTTATGGTGCTGCACCCACATGCGCTGCGGCGCCGCGCGGCATTGCGCGAGACAATGGACGTCCTGCGCGATGGGGTCGTGAGTCTGCTCGGGCGGCGCGTATTCGGCACGCATGCCGTCGCCACGCAGGCTCCAGCTTGCGCCGCCATCCTCGGTGAACCAAATGCCGCCGGTCGAGACCGCAATCCACACGCGCTTGGAATTGCGTGGGTCGACGCAGATCGAATGAATGCCCGGCAGGTCGGCGCCGCCCCCCATCCACTGCTTGCGCTTCGGGTGATCCCAGAGCGAGCGAATCATGTCCCAGCTCTGCCCGCCATCGTTGGACCGGAACAGCCCACCCGGCAGCGTTCCGCACCAGATGACGCCGGGCTCGTCCGCCCCGCCCGCCTCGAGCGCCCACACTCGCGTCGTGGTCCAATTGATCGGGCGGCCCCACATGTCGTGCTCTTCGTAACCCTCAGGCTTGGACGGATAGGCGGGCACGGCGATCTCCTCCCAACCGTTCCCCTTGGAGCGGTGGAGCTTGACGCCGAAGTGGCCGTGGTCGAGCGCCGCGTAGCGAGCGCCATCGCGGCGGTCCGTCAAGGCGAGGGTGACATTGTCGCCCAGGAAATCGACCGCCGTGATCTCCCACTGCTTCGCTTTGCGCGCGACCGTGAACAGACCTTTGCGCGTCGACACGAGAAGCGTGTCACTCATCATCAACCTCCTGACAGGGCCTGGAAGACGTAGACCGTGCTCGACTCGTTCACCGCATCGGTCAATCGGGTCCGGTCATGGATTATCCGGCCGTCGACGAAGATCGTCATGTGCTTGCGCAGTGCCGATTGGTCGTCGAGCACATAGCCGCGCGCCTGCGGATGATCCGCAACACCGCATCGAGAACATCGCGCACGGTGCGGCCGGAGGCTTCCATCTGCGGCAACGCGACGTGGCGCTGAATGTTGGGAGTGAAGACGACCTTCGCCATCGATTGCGCTCCCCTGGACGGCTGGTATCGCGACCGAGTGAATCATGCCCCGCCGCGATGCGCGCATGTTGCGGCTGTCCGCGTCTTTTTTGGGGCTTGCTTCCTCGACAAGGCGCGCAGCGCGCTTCGACACGGCGGAACACGTTACCACCATCCGCCGGATTACGCCGCGGCGCCAGGACTTGCCTGCTGAAGCAACCCTAGTCCGACCGAATGCCTAACGACGGAATGATCTTGGCCCAATGGTCGATCTCGCGGGCGATGAGGCCGGCGAATTCCGCAGGCGTGCTGCTCATCACGTGCAGGCCCTGAAGCTTCATCTTGGCGATCACGTCCGGCGTTTTGAGTGCCGCCACCGTCACGGTGTTGAGTTTGTCGATGATCGGCACCGGCGTTCCGGCAGGAGCAAGCAGGCCGTTCCAGCCGACATTGACCACGCCGGGAACGGTCTCCTCGATGGTGGGCGTGTCGGGCAGTTCCGGCAGGCGCGTCTTCTCGGCGACGGCGATGATGCGAATGCTGCCAACCTGCGCCTGCGGCAGCGCCACCGGCAGCGTGCTGAAAGCCACTTTGACGTTGCCGGCGATGAGGTCCTGCATCAAGGCCGCGCCCCCGCGGTAGGGCACGTGCACCATGTCGATCCCGACTTTTTGCTTGATCAGCTCGCCCAGGATGTGATGGCTCGTGCCGATGCCCGCGCTGGCATAGGCGAGTTCATTCGTTTTCGCGTATGCAATGAGCTCCGTCACGTCGTGCACCGGTAGCGACGGATGCACGGCGAGCACGAGCGCGACGTCCGAGGTGAGCGTGATGGGGGCAAACGCCGTCTTCGCGTCGAACGGAAAGTTCTTTTGTAGAAATCTGTTGGTGGTCAACGCCGAGTTGACCGAGAGGAGAAGCGTGTAGCCGTCGGGCCTGGCATTTGCCACGGCGGCAGCCCCGGTCGTCCCGCCGGCACCGCCCCGATTGTCGATGACGATATTCTGCCCGAGCGCCTGGCTCAGCGGCTCGCGCAGGATGCGCACCATGGCATCGGTGGAGCCTCCAGGCGGAAAGTTGGCGACCAGCGTGACGGCACGGTTAGCATAATCCTGTGCTGCCGCTTGAAGCGGCCCCGCCAGCGCGACCGCCGCACCGCCGAGAGCGAAGATGAATTCGCGGCGCCTCATTTGGCTCCTTCACGGTCTCCACCGCGACGCGAGCGCGCGGGCCTCATGATATCGCCATCATATCCCGGATTTGCTTCGCTCGGGACTAAAGGCCTCCTCCAAACGGGCAATTGAAATCGCGCCCATAATCCCGTCCAATTGCAGGGTCGGCTGTGCGCCGCTCCCGGTGCGCGGGCCGAAGGCAAAGAGCCCGCGGGCCGAGGGAGCCCGCAAAGGCCGACTGGAGGAACACCCATGGCGTCGGTCGCCATCCGCGACGTCAGGAAGGCCTTCGGAGCGACTGAGGTGATTCACGGCGTCGACGTGCTCATCGACGACGGCGAATTCGTCGTACTGGTCGGGCCGTCGGGCTGCGGCAAGTCGACGCTGTTGCGCATGATCGCGGGGCTGGAAAACATCACTTCCGGCGAAATCCATATTGGCGATCGGGTCGTCAATCGCGTGCCGCCGAAAGAGCGCGACATCGCCATGGTATTTCAGAACTACGCCCTCTATCCGCACATGACCGTGGCCGCCAATATGGGTTTTTCGCTCATGCTGCGCGGCGCGGCAAAGAGCGAGATCGAGCAACGTGTGAATGGGGCGGCGGATATTCTCGGCCTTCGATCGCTGCTCAACCGCTATCCGCGCCAACTCTCCGGCGGGCAGCGTCAGCGCGTCGCCATGGGCCGGGCGATCGTGCGTGATCCGCAGGTTTTCCTGTTCGACGAGCCGCTGTCGAATCTCGACGCCAAGCTTCGCGTCGCCATGCGCACCGAGATCAAGGAATTGCACCAGCGCCTGAAGACCACGACCATCTACGTCACCCACGACCAGATCGAAGCGATGACGCTCGCCGACCGCATCGTGGTCATGCATGACGGCCTGGTTGAGCAGGTCGGCGCGCCGCTCGAGCTCTATGACCGGCCGCAGAACCTTTTTGTCGCGGGCTTCATCGGCTCGCCAGCGATGAACTTCATCGAGGGCCGGATCGCGGCCGACGGCAGCTCGGTGGAGACGCCGCACGGAGACAGGCTCGCGATCGGAGCCGTCGCCCGCGAGACTG
>DASSGH010000108.1:0-50800 GCA_035693615.1 Xanthobacteraceae bacterium | reverse complement strand
GGCTCCATCGCCGGTATCTATGCGCGCACCGACGCCGCGCGTGGCGTTTGGAAGGCTCCCGCGGGCGCCGAGGCGAAGGTCGTCGGCGCGCAGGGGCCGAGCGTCGCGCTATCGCAGGCGCAGCTTGCAGAGCTCAGCGCGATGGGCGTCAACGGGGTGCGCACGCTGCCCGGCGGCGCAACCGTGCTCTGGGGCGCGCGCACGCGCGCGCAGGAGGACGGCGGGGACCCGTTCAAATTCGTTTCGGTGCGGCGACTCGAATTGTTCATCGAGGCGAGCATCACCTGCGGCCTGCAATGGGCGGGGTTCGAGCCGAACGGACCATCGCTCTGGGAGCGGGTGCGCGCGAGTGTTGAAGACTTCCTGCTCGACCTGTTTCATCAGGGCGCCTTGCAGGGTGACACGCCGCAGCAGGCGTTCTTCGTGCGTTGCGACGCCTCGACCATGACGCAGCATGATATCGATGGCGGCATCATCAACCTCGTCGTGGGCTTCGCCCCGCTCAAGCCCGCCGAATTCGTCATCATCGGCATCGGCAGCCTGGCGAAGGACCACGGGTGCGCGCGCTTGCTCTCGCGGCACTATCGCATCCGCACGGCGCGCTATGCTTTGCGCGTGACGTGGGACGGCGAGGCGATCCCGGGGGTGCGCCGCGTGCGCGGCTTGGGGCAGCTCACCGAGCTCATAAGCGTCCACGATGGCGGCGATCCTGATGCATCGCGATCGATCGTCGGTCCCACGAAATTCGAGCCGGTGACGATCACGCGCGGGCTGAGCCGCGACACCGCCTTCGAAAAATGGGCCCAGGCCATACGGCACGGCACGGGGCCTGCGCCGCGCAAGGACGTGCGCATCGAGATGCACGACAACGCGCGGCGGATCACGTTCGCATGGGTGCTCAAGGGGGCCTTGCCGATCAAATTCGAAGCGCCGGATCTCAATGCCGCAGCCACCGATGTCGCCGTGGAAGAGCTCACGCTCGCGTATGATGGGCTCGAGTTGGAAGATCCGACCTGTTAATGACCAGACTCGCCGGGGAAACGGATGCGCGTGCGCGCGGCGGCCCCGGAATCATCGACTGAACCCATATGCCCGTTGCGAAGAAACAGGAGCCGCGTGCCGCAAAACAACGCCGGCGCCCGCGCCGATGGTTTTCACGCCTGGCCTGGGCATTGGTGGCTGCGCTCATGATCGTGCTGCTGACGCCGTATGTGTTGGTGCCACTTTATCGCGTCGTCAATCCCATCTCGACGCTGATGCTGTGGCGCTGGGCGAGCGGCGCGCGCGTGGAGCGGAGCTTCGTGCCGATCGAGCGCATGGCGCCCGCGCTGCCGATTACGGTAATCGCCTCCGAGGACGGCCGCTTCTGCTCCCACCGCGGGATCGATTGGCGCGAGATCCGCGAGCGGCTTGAGGACGTCGACGACATCGGCGCGGCACGGGGGGTCTCTACCATCACCCAGCAGATCGCCAAGAACCTGTTCCTGTGGCCGGGGCGAAGTTTCCTGCGCAAAGCCCTGGAGCTCCCGCTCGCCCTATGGATCGATGTCGTGCTGCCCAAATCGCGTGTGCTCGAAATCTATCTCAACATCGCGGAATGGGGTCCCAGCGGGCAATTCGGCGCCGAGGCCGGCAGCCGCTACGCGTTCAACAAGTCGGCGCGCTCGCTCACCCCACGCGAAGCGGCGTTGCTGGCTGCGGTGCTGCCGAACCCACGGCGGCGCAGCGCCAAGCAGCCGGGCCCAGCGGTGCGCGGGCTCGCCGCCATCTACCAGGTCCGCGCCGCCGCCCAAGCTTCGCGCGCGTTTTGCGCCTGGTCCGCGAAGGCGACGCAAGCGACCCGGGGCGCCCGCGGCTCTGGCCTTGACCCGCGCGATCCTCTATAAGCGCCACTTCCAAACGCGGCAGACGCTAAGAATCCGCCGCGACGCCCGCCCGATCCAAGCAGGAGCACGACCATGGCCGTCCCGAAACGCAAAACATCGCCGTCGAGGCGCGGAATGCGTCGCTCCGCCGATGCGCTCGCGCGGCCAACCTATGTCGAGGACAAGGATTCGGGCGAGTTGCGCCGGCCGCATCACGTCGATCTCAAGACCGGAATGTACCGGGGCCGCCAAGTGCTCAAGCCCAGGAAAGAGGTTTGACCGTCACGCGAGATGTTGCGCACGCTGCGATCGCGGTGATGCTTCTCCGCGCGGCCGGGAGAACGGCAGCGTGAGCTCGCGAACTTGGGTGCAGAAAAAGAAGGCCGAGTGTCATGTTGGTCGGTTTTCCCCTCCTGATCATCCCGTTTGCCTTCTTCAACATGGCCGTCTTTCTTCTGAACATGTCGTTCACCGAGACGGTGTTCAGCATTCCTCTCCAGCGCGACCGGGAGATGCCGGTCGACCTCGGCGATCTTATCGTCGCGATCGGGATCCTCCTGCTCTGGATCGAGCTCGTCAAAGCGGTGCGCCCGGGCGGCAAGTCGATGATCGAGCATGTCATCTCGTTTCTCCTCTTTGCCGGGATGGTGGCCGAGCTCGTGTTCGTGCCGGAGGCGGAATCGCCAACCTTGTTGCTGCTCGCTGTGCTCGGCTTCGTCGATTTCATGGCCGGTATTTCGGCGCGCCTGGCGCAGCCGAAGATGGTCTATCAACGGCCGGTTCCGGTACAGCCGGCGCAACCGGCGCAACAAACAAGCCCTCGTTCGTAAGCTTGCCGCGCGCGCGGGCCGCGCCGCCGCCATAGCCAGCCAAGATGAGTCGCGACTTTCAGTTGCCGGGACGCTCGGCGGTCATCGCGTGCGAGGGCATGGCCGCGACCTCGCACCCGCTGGCGAGCCTCGCCGCCATCGAGGCGCTGCGTGCTGGGGGCAACGCGGCCGACGCGGCGGTGAGCGCGGTCGCGGTGCTGTGCGTGGTCGAACCGCAAATGACCGGCATCGGCGGCGACTGCTTCTGCATGCTGCAGGTTCCGGGCAAGCCGGTCTGGGGCTACAACGGCTCGGGCCGCGCCGGCGCGCGCGCGTCGCTCGAGGCGCTGATCGCGCGCGGCATGCCCTCGATCGCGCTTGATTCGATTCACGCTGTCACCGTGCCGGGCGCGATCGACGCCTGGGGCGCGATCCTCGAGACGCATGGGAAATTCTCTCTCGACCGCGCGCTCGCGCCGGCGATCCGCTATGCGGCGAGCGGATTTCCCGTTGCCTCGCGGGTCGCCTCCGACTGGGCTCGCGAGGCCGAGAAGCTCAAGGCCGACGCCGGCGCCGCTCGGCATTTGCTGTTCGCAGGCCGCGCGCCGGCGGAGGGCGATGTCGTCAAGCTACCGGCGCTGGCGCGAACGTTGGCAACTATCGCGGCAAAGGGACCGCGCGCGTTCTACGAAGGGCCAATCGCCGAGGATATCGTCGCCACCGTTGCCGCGCGCGGATCGTTTCTTGCGGCCGAGGACCTTGCCAACCATCGCGGCGAGGTCGTCGCGCCGGTCGCCACCAATTACCGCGGGCTCGACGTGCTGGAATTGCCGCCCAACACTCAGGGGCTGACCGCGTTGGTGCTGCTCAATATCCTCGAGCGTTTCGATCTCGCCGCGCTCGACCCGCTCGGCCCCGAGCGCTTCCATCTCGCGCTCGAGGCAGCACGGCTTGCCTATGCGGTGCGCGACGCCCATCTCGCCGATGCCGCTTTCATGCGCGCCGCGGTGCCGGCGCTGCTCGAGAAACGCTTCGCCGCCGAGCTCGCCAGCCGCATCGACCCGGTGCGGCGCAACCCCGCGGCGAGCGCGCCGTCGCGAGTCGACAGCGACACTGTCTTTGTAACCGTGGTCGATCGCGACCGCATGGCGGTGTCGCTGATCAACACGCTCTTTTCCAATTTCGGCGCGGGCATCTGCACAGAGGAGACCGGCATCACCTTGACCGACCGCGGCGCGTGTTTCGTGCTCGATCCCGGCCATCCCAATGCATTCGGTCCGAACAAGCGGCCGATGCATACCATCATCCCGGCGCTCGGCTTTCGTGACGGGCGCTGCGAGCTCGCGTTCGGCGTCATGGGCGCACACTACCAGCCCATGGGACACGTGCAGATCGTCACCAACATGCTCGACTATGGGATGGACGTGCAGGCGGCCATCGACGGCCCGCGCGCGTTCTTCGTGGGAGGAACGAGCGTGGTCGAGCGGGGAGTGCCGCGAACGAGCGTCGAAGGGCTTCGCGCGCGCGGGCACGAGGTGGCCATCGCGCCAAGTCCATGGGGCGGCGCGCAGGCGATCCGCATCGATTGGGATCGCGGCGTCCTGATCGGCGGCTCCGACCCGCGCAAGGACGGTTGCGCGTTAGGGTACTGAGCGCGTGCCCTTCGCGGTTGTCGCCCAACCCGCTTCTACTGCGTTTTACGCTGTTCCTCGGCGACCGGCTTGAAGTCGTAGGTCGGATAAAACTCGGTGCGGTACGCGCCCCAGGCGCTTTGCTCAATCGCACGGTTGACATCGCGCAAGCGGCCCGCCGGTACGCGCAACGTGACCACCTGACCGATTCCCATCATCACATACCAGGAGACGATCTCGACCCCGGCCGGGGGAAATTTCTTGTAGTAATCCTGGCGCTTGAGCTGCTCGTTAATCTGGTCGAGGGTCTTGCTTTGATCATGCTTGAGAAACACGGTCAGAAGAAACGAGTCTTGCGGCGTCGCCGCTTGCTGCGCGCGTGTGCGGCTTGTCGCCGCCAACATGACAACGAGCACGGCACACGTCAACGCGAACAACTGCATCCTGATACGAGACATTGCGGTTCTCCACTGGGCAGAGCAGACGGCGAAGCCGCACATTATCACACTGCCGACGCGAAAACGCGGCTCTGAGCCGCGCGGACATAGCAATGGACACTGTGGCTTTCCGAGGGGAGCGACGCAAACGCTCGCAAACGGAGCGCCGGCTTGTTTCCCATCCGCGCATGCGGTGGATCGGCGCAATTTGACCGCTACGCCCACCGGCGAGCGTGCGGTCAGCCCGGAACGGCTTGGACCACGTTCACCTTCTGTTGGAAAATTGCCTAGCTGCCAACGCTGCGTGACAGACCGTGTCGGCCGTCGGCCCGCGCATGAGAGAGTTTTGCCTGCTCTCTGATGGCGCGCTTTGTTTCCATGCCGCACCACTCGCAGATATAGGTCACGTCGACTAGGCAATCGGTGCTGACAATGGGTTTGCGATCCATCGGCGCCATTCGGCGGTGACAGGCTGGACATTCCGCGCCTGGTTCTCGGCTGCGATGAACCATTTCGTAGTGGTAGCGGCGGTGTCGTAATTATTCGGTAAACATCAACTGCTGGGGCATTTTCACGACATATCAGAAGCCGGATGCGGCGCTTCGCCTTCGAACGAGAAAGTATTTGAGGATGTGTTTCGAGTAAGTGGGGGCGAGGGACTGTCGGCAAATCTCAAAATGGAGCGATTGATGGAGGCCCTGGCTGCAAAATCACCCGCCGCAAATTACGATGTGATTTGCATGTTGCGCAGCCGTATGCGGGCAAAATACATGGCTGTCTCGTACCGCGCTCGCCACTGCGGGCGTAGGTCGGCACATTAACCTCGCGTTAAGTATAACCGAGCGAGCATGCGCGGCGCTCCTAGAAAGGAGACGCGTCGTGCTTTTTCACGCGAGTCGGAGGTACATCATGGGCTGGGCAGCCGTAACCATAGGGGTTCTTACGGCGGCACTGTGTGCGATGTGGGTCGCCCTTTTAGGCGAGCAAGCGCGAGCGGCGGCGTGCCGCGCGCGCGCTCATACCCGTCGGCATTGACATGGCCGATTCCATCGAGGCCGCCGCGCCGATTCTGGCCGCGGGCGGAATTGTCTTACGCGAAGGTTCCCGACCGCGCATCGCAATCGTGCGATTGCGACGGGACAAGTCATGGGTGCTGCCGAAGGGAAAACTCTATCCAGGCGAGCCGGCGCTTGCCGGCGCCAAACGAGAGGTGTTCGAAGAAACCGGGCATCAGGTTTCGGTGCAGGGTTTCCTTGGCTCGATGCTTTATTCCGTGGATGGCCGGATGAAGATCGTGCAGTTTTGGCACATGCGCGTTATCGGCGGACCCATGCGCGAGCCGATGAGCGACATCAAGGCTGTGAAGTGGCTTTCGTTGAAGCAAGCCATCGAGATGCTCTCGCGCATCCACGAAAAGGTGTTCCTCGCGAACGTCGGTCCGATCGCGCTCAAGGCGGCCAGGGAATCCATGCGCGGCAGATCCAGCAAGCCGTGGATTCACAATCAGCGCAGGCGGCGAGCGCAGGGCGTCCAGGTTGCGGCAACCGCGCATTGACGAGACGCAAGAGAATGCAGGCGTGTTTCGTTGCCGCGAGATAAGGCAGCGGTCTATCGCTGCGCCCCTCGGTGCCGCCGATTATCTTAACTTGAAGTGCCCATGCGCGTCGTTTCGACGAAGCGCTCGGTGGAATCGTCAATGCTGCGGCCGGCACGGCCGCGCGGCGCATGAATGTAGAGCTGAGCGGCTTTGGCGTCCCGGCTATCCATGGGCGCGCGCGGCGGCAACGGCAATTCGTAATGCACTGGCCGGGCATGATCCGAGAGCATCTTCTCGGCGTTGTAGACCTTGCTGTAGTTCATGATGCCGCGCATGAAGTTGGTCTGGCCGCGCAGGAGATTGCGGGCGAGCACGCCGGCAAACGCCGGTGCCGTCCACCACGTCATATGCTTGTTGTAGAGCACCCGCTGGGTGTGCAAGAGCTCACGATAGAACGTCGCAAGCGGCAACTTCGTCGGCAGCACGGCGTGCTGGATGTCGAATAAGCGATAGTCCCGCGTCTGCAATCGGCGTTGCTCGGTGAGCCACGTCTCCGTGCCGGGGTAGGGTGTATTGATGCTGATGTTCACCACTTCCGGCACGTTCATGCACCACTCGCGCACGACCCGGAAGCGCTCCTCATCCCAGTCCGGGTCGGCGATGATGTTGATGGCCACCCCGATGCCCAGCGAGCGGGCGAATTCGAGCGCCTCGAAATTACGCCCGAGCGGAATGCGTTTGCGATACTTTCGCAATCCCTCCTCGTCGAGCGCCTCGAGGCCGAGAAAGATGTAGGTGAGGCCGATCTTCTTCCAGAACTGGAACACCTCCTTGTGACGCAGCAGCACGTCGCCGCGCGTCTCAAGGTAGAAGTTCTTGCGGATGCCCTTGCGAGCGATGGCTTCGCCGATTGCAAGGCCGTGCCGTTGTTGGACGAATGCAACATCGTCGACGATGAAAAGGCCTGGCTCTCGAATGGAGGCGAGATCCTCGATGACGCGTTCCGGGCTGAGCAGCCGATAACTGCGGCCGTAGAACGTCCAAGCGCTGCAGAACGAGCAGTCCCAGGGGCAGCCGCGGGAAAATTCGATGGAGGCGCAGGGATCGAGCACGCCGATGAAATATTTGCGGCGCTTGCGCACGAGGTCGCGCGCGGGCCGGATCTCATCGAGGTGCTCGACGAATCCAGGGCGAGGGCCCTCGCCGTCCGCGGTGACGGCGCCGGGCACTTTGGCAATCGCTGCACGGTCGCCGTCGACCGCTTCCAGGAGCTTGACGATGCCTGCCTCGCCTTCGCCCTTGAGCACGCAGTCGATCGCGCCCTCGCCGTGTTCCAGAATGGCGGTGGCGGTGAAGGAGGCGCTGTGGCCGCCGACGCAGATGAAAGCGCGCGGCAGAGTGCATTTCGCAGCCTTGGCCAGATCGACGATCTCCGGCACATTGGCGAGGTAGTTGCAGGAAAACGCAATGAAGTCCGGCTGCCACTCGGCGAGCATGCGGTGGTAGTCGGCGTGACTTTCGACCTGCAAATCGAGGAGCCGGACGGTGTGCTTGGCACGGCGGGCCGCCTCCGCCACGAGCTCGAGACCCAACGGCTCGAGCCGAAGGAAGACGTTCGTGTAGAGCAATGGGCCAGGGTGAACGAATAGAACCTTCATGGGAGCCCTGCGGCGCGGCGAAGGTCAGGCGAACAAGATGAGGGGACTCTCGCGGCCCGCGACCTGCGGGTCAAGGCCGTCGGTCTTGGCATTTGGGTCGACGAGGACCGAATTGGCGACGAATTCAAGGTAACGAGCTACTGATAGGGCCACGTCATCCGCGGAGCGAACAATCAAGTCCAGCACTGACGCTCCACGGAGCACTTTGAAACCCGGAACACTAGGTTGCCTATCGCACACAATCGGCGTCGGTTTGGCAGTACGTTCGCGCGATGCCGATTAGTCTCTATCTGGACGGCGCCGACAATTTCGATGCCGAGACCAAGCGCGTCATGGGCGTGGCGTTCGAAATGGCCCGCGCGGCTGTTGCGCGAGACTGGGGAGATTATGCAAACGCAACGCTCGCCAAGAGAATCGTCGAACTTGCCAAGACGGGTGAGCGCAGCCCCGACGTCCTCTGCGAATACGCGTTGAGTACGATCCGCTTCCAGCAGAACGTATAGGGCACGAAAGCCGGCCTATTTCTTTGGGCCGGTATGCATCACTCCTACGAGCTCCATCGTGCGCGCCGCGGTCGGCGAGCGGCCGATTATGCGTTCAACCGCTGACGTGTCCGGTTCCTCAACCAGCTCGCCGCATCTAGACTGGCATGCCACGCATCCGCTCGGGAGAGTGCAATGAGCTTGTTCGGTCTTTCCGGCCGCGTCGCAATCGTCACCGGCGGCAATGGCGGCATCGGCCTCGGAATGGCGGAAGGTCTCGCCTCGGCCGGCGCCATGGTAGTGCTGGCCGGGCGCAATACCGAAAAGGGCGAAACGGCTGTGCAGCGCATCGCGCGGGCCGGCGGCAACGCCGAGTTCGCCGAGGTCGATGTGACGAGCGAGACCTCCTGCCGTGCGCTGGTCGATCAGGCGGCGGTGCGTCACGGCCGCCTCGATATTCTGGTCAACAACGCCGGGACCAACATCCGCAAGTCGCCCGACACGCTGAGCACCGCCGAATGGCACACTGTGATCGATACCAATCTCACCAGCGCGTTCATCTGCACGCATGCCGCCTATCCGCACATGAAGAAGGCGGGCCGCGGCAAGATCGTCAATATCGGATCGATGATGTCGATCTTCGGCGCCCGCTTCGCACCCGCCTACGCGGCGAGCAAGGGAGGCATCGTGCAGTTCACGCGCGCCTGCGCGACCGCCTGGGCGAAGGAGAACATCCAGGTCAATGCGGTGTTGCCGGGCTGGATCGATACCGACCTGACGCGTCAAGCCCGACGCGAGATCGCCGGCCTGAACGAGACTGTAATGGCGCGTACGCCCGCCGGCCGCTGGGGCGAGCCGAAGGATTTCGCCGGGATTGCGGTTTTTCTGGCAAGCGCTGCCTCGGATTTCGTGACCGGGGCAGCGATCCCCGTCGACGGCGGGTATTCCGTGCAGGGCTAGCCCCGCGCGCGGCGCGATGTCCTACGCGGATTACGTCCCGGCCCACGCGCTTCGCTCATTGCTTCGGCGCCATGGGATCGTGGCCGGTCAAACTCGCCAGCTCCGCCTGGCGCGCGTTTTCCGCGCGCATAAAGGCGGCAAAATTCTCCGACGTGTTGGTGTCGGCCGCAGGGATAGTCATGCCGAGCGCTTCCATCCGCGCCTTGAAGGTGTCGGAGTGGATCGCTTCGTTGAGCGCCTTGTTGAGTAGAGCGACAATCTGCGGCGATAATTTCGGCGGGCCCGCCAAGCCGACGAAGCCGCTGTGATTGAAGTTGGCGTAGCCCAATTCCTGCATGGTCGGAACGTCCGCCCAGGCGACGATGCGGTCCTTGCCCGCGATCGCGAGCACCCGCACCTTGCCGGCATCGACGAGGGGCTTCGCGGAAGTGAAGAACGTAAACGTCCCTTGCATCGCGCCGGTCGCAACCGCGTTCGCCGCTTCGCCCGAGCCGCGATACGGCACGTCGACGATTTTCGTGCCTGCGGCGTGGTTGAGCTGCGTCAGCGCGATCGCCGGCGAGGTCGCAGGCCCCGAGGTGCCGAAGCTCAACTTGTTGGGATTGGCCTTGGCGTCAGCGATCAGCTCCGCCAGGGATTTGTAGGGAAGATTGCCGTTGACCACGAGGACGAGCGGCGGACCATCAGTGATTTTGCCGATCAAGCTGAAATCCGTGATCGGATCATAGGGCACCTTGATGTAGTGTAGATTTTGCACGTCGGCGAGCGCATTGATCAAAAGCGTGTAGCCGTCCGGCTCTGCCCGCCAGACCGCGGTGGCGCCGACGACGCCAGAGGCGCCGGTCTTGTTCTCGACCACGATCGAGGCGCCCATCTTCTCCTGCATGATCGCGCCCAATACCCGCGCGGGCACGTCGCTGAGCCCGCCCGGCGCGAACGGCACGACAAAGGTGATCGGCCGGTTCGGGTAGCTCTGTGCCATCGCCGCGGACCACAGCGCGAGGACGCAGGCGAAAACCGCGAGCGGCAAGCGAACCCATTGCATTGCTTTTTTGTCCCGTATGTCGCGCATCATGCCGCGTTTCGGCTGCACAGGTCGAGGGCGAGCGCGAGATAAATCTTCGCGGCGGTCACGCAATCCTCCACCAGTACGTGCTCGCCGAATGCGTGCATACCGGCTCCGCGTGCATCCGGATGCATGCGCCCACCGGGGCCGAAAATGACACAGGGCACGCCATAGGCAGTAAGATGCACGGCATCGGCGCCGGGCCGGCGGATGATGAAGCTCGGCGCCTCGCCAGTCACGGCCTGCCGCGCCCTGCCAAGCGCCTCCACCACGGCTAGCTCGCGATCGAGCAGCAGCGGCGGATCGGTGACATAAATGTGCATCTCCGGCTCGGGGATACCTTTGCGCTCGGCGAAGGCGCGGAGCACGCGACGCAGGTCGCGTTTGATGTCCTCGATGCTCTGACCGGGCACGGTGCGAATGTCCAGGTAGAGATTGCAAACGTGCGGATTGCGCGATAATCGCCACGGCACCCCGCCGCGGATCGCGGCGATCGTCACGTTGGCGTGCTCGCCCAAGTATTCGTGTTGGGCTTCGTAGTCGCGTGCCCATTGCGCGATATCGCTCTGCAATTCGTGCATTACGGCGATCGCGTTGACGACGTCCGGCCTATTGGCGAGCGCGGAATGCGCGACAGTGCCGCGCACGGTGATGCGGAGCCAGACGACGCCCATGTTGGCGATCGCGATCTTGAGGCCGGTCGGCTCGGCCAATAGGGCGAAATCGGCGGTGCCGCCGTGGGTGACGAGATGACGCGTGCCGATGCCATAGCCGGAATATTCAACGCCTTGGAATTCCTCGACCGCGGTCTTCTCGATCTCGCCGACCACGCCGGCGAATGAAATATCGCCCGCGAGCTCGATGCCCGCCGCGGCGATCGCCTCGATCGCGCTCAGCGCCGCGGCAAGTCCGCTTTTCATGTTGTTGGCGCCGAGGCCCCAGACCCAGCCGTCGCGGTAAACCGCCCTGGGTTGAAATCCTTCTCCGACCAGATGCTCCTCCGCGCCGGAATAGGACGTGTCCATGTGGCCGGTGAACAGGAGATTGAGCCCATCGCCGCGTCCGCGCCGGTGCCCGACCGCGTTAGGCCGGCCCGCATCGACGAGCGGCAGATCGGTGTCCATGCCGATGCGGCGCATGCGCGCGGTGAGATATTGCGCGACGCCAATCTCGTTTCCGGTCGGGCTGCTGATGTCCACGAGGTCCGTCAGCAGCGAGCGGACATTGTCGCTGGTGAGGTAGGGAAGGGCCTTCTGAAAACCAGGATGGAGCATACCGAATCCAGATGGCGCAATGCGCTTCGCTTATTGGGCGCTGCGAGCTAAGAGGGGCTTCAGCCAGCAGGGCAGTAAATCCAGGCGTCCACGATAACGTCGCAGCCGGGGATCGGCATCGGCGTCGGCATGCGCACCACGCCGAACGGGATCGGTGCGCCTGCGAGCCGCTCGTTCCATACCTGCAGCGCCGGATAGGCGAGGTTCAGATCGCCGACGAAATGGTGCGCGCGCACGACGTTGGCGAGCGCACTCCCCGCGGCGCGTGTAATCGCATCGGCTGCGTCGAGCACGGCGCGCATCTGGTGCTGCACCGCTGCGCCGAAATAGCGCAGGCCGGAGGGCGCGCCAGGCAGCGCGCCGTTCTCGTCGGCGGCATAGAGCGCGGAAAGGCATAAGAGGTCGCCCGCGCGCACCGCCGCAGGTCCCAGCCGCATCGCTTGCGAGGGCTTGTGCTCGATGATTTCTTTGCGGATCTTTCGCCCATCGCGCACGCCGAAGATATTGATCTCGATCTTGGATTCGAGCAGCGCGAGCCCCTTGGTGGCCACCACGGTCAGCGCGCATGGGTTGGCGCCGAAGTAGCCATTCCACACGTCCATGAATTCGGGCAGATCGTTGATGTCGGTCAGGTAGACTTGCGCCTTGATGGCGTTGGCGAGCGAACTGCCGCCCGCTTCAAGCGCGGGCTTGAGCCGGCCGGTGATGATGAACTCGGACTGCAAGCGAATGTCGGTGCCGTTCCACACCGCGTTGGGCGCGCGATAGGCGGCGGGCTCGAGCGCGGTCATCGCCTCATTGTTGGGCATCTGCCCGGCGACGAACACGTAGTCGCCACAGACCAAAGATGGAATGAAGCCGGAATGCTGCGGCACCGGGACGCCGCCCGCGCGCGCTGGCTGCGGCTCGCGGCCCTCCCCCGGTAGGACCGCCAACATGGAAAGGTCGACGTTGGCGCCGACCACCACCAGTTCCTCCATGAGCACCGACGTGCTCGGCGGCACGTAGTCCTTGAGCAAGGCCTTGCGCGCGCGCTGGTAGGGATTCACCGCAAGCGCGCTCGGGTAATACTGATCGACGCGCACGATGTGGCGCAGGTCGCCTCCTTCCGCAGCAATGAGCTTGGCGAGCCGCGCTAGGACGTAATCGGCCTCGCGGCGATAGCGCGCCTGCCCATCGAGCGGCAGGCCGGGCTTGCCGGCGACCACGGTGGCGATGCCGCGCTCGAAATCGCTCGCCTCGTGCCCCGTGAAGAACAGCCAGGGACCGGCGCGCATGCCTTGCGCGTAATGGATGTCGGTGCCGCCAATGCGAATCGGAGCGATCGGCTTCGCGTCGGCCATACGCCACCTCCTGGATGGAAAAACGACGGAATGCGTGCGCATTTAATCGCGCGGCCCATCGCCTTGACAAGGAGTTCGGCGCTGTTGGGTGACATGCCCGCGATGCCTCGTTTCGTTGACACCGATCGCGGGGAAACCTAACGTTTTGCCTCGCGAAATCAGGTCTTGCGCTCGACCGGAGGGCAAGAATGTTGCAGCTCGACAAGGTTCGGAAAGTTTTCCCGGCGGCGCCCGAGCCCTATGTCGCCCTCGATGGCGTCGACCTCGAGGTCGCAGACGGCGAGATTCTCTGTCTGCTCGGCCCTTCCGGTTGCGGCAAATCGACGTTGCTCAACGTGCTCGCGGGCTTCGAGCGGCCGAGTGCCGGCTCGGTGAGTTGCCGCGGCGCGCCGGTTCGCGGCGCCGGCCGCGATCGCGTCATGTTCTTCCAGGACGCCGGATCGGCGCTGTTTCCCTGGCTCAACGTCGAGGAGAACGTCCGGTTCGGCTTGCGCGTGCGCAAGGTGCCGAAAGCGCAATGGGCGGGAATCATCGACAACTATCTGCGCATGGTCGACCTTGATCGGCACCGCAACAAGTTTCCGGCGCAACTCTCGGGCGGCATGCGCCAGCGCCTGCAGATTGCCCGGGCGCTCGCGGTCGAGCCCGCGGTCCTCTTGATGGATGAGCCGTTCGCCGCGCTCGATGCGCTCACGCGCCGGCGCATGCACGCAGTGCTGCTGGAAATCTGGCAGCGCACTGGAAAGACCATCGTGTTCGTGACCCACGACATCGCCGAGGCGATCACGCTCGGCGACCGGATCGGGATCATGTCGGCCGGGCCGTGCTCGATCATCTCGAAAATCATCGACCTCGATCTGCCGCGCCCGCGCGATCTCGCCGACCCGGCGGTCGCGCGCATCTTCAACGACATCGAGCGCCTGCTGGCGCCGGACATCGCCCGCGCCGAGGAGCGCGCGGCGCATTGAGGTCCCCTGGTGGCGGAAAGGATGAGCGTGGCGGAGATCAGCAAGAGCAAGCCGGCCGAAGTCGCCGGCCCGCCGCGGCCCTTGCTTGCGCCATTGCGCAATTTTGCCGCCGCGCCGGGCCGGGGATTCCTCCTGACCGCCGGCTCGATTGCGATCGCCTTTCTCTCCTGGCAGGTGCTGTCGACCTTCATTTTCAATCCGTTCCTGATTCCGCCGCCGCTCGAGGTGATCCGCACCGCGATCCCGATGATACTCAGCGGCGAGATCCTCGCGGACGTGTCGATCAGCATGTCGCGCGTGCTGGTCGGCTTCGTGGTCGGATCGCTGGCCGCCATCGTGTTCGGCGTACTGCTCGGCCGTCTGCAGCTTTTGCACGACCTGCTCGACCCAATCATCGAGCTCATGCGCTATCTCTCGCCGACCGCGATGATTCCCATCGCGGTCATCTGGTTTGGCATCGGCGAGCTTTCCAAATACTTCCTCATCTTCTGGGGCACGTTCTTCATCGTCCTCGTCAATACCATCGCCGGGGTCTGGCGCGCGCCGATCGCGCGCCAGCGCGCGGCCGAATGCCTCGGCGCAAACCAGTTGCAGATCTTCGTCCTGGTCGTCATCCCGTCCGCGGCGCCGTACATCGTGACCGGCATGCGGGTGGCGATGGCGTCTTCGTTCATGAGCATCATTCCGGCGGAGATTCTCGCTGCCGACTCCGGCATCGGCTATCTGTTGCAGAAATCGTCGATGCTGTTGCAGACGAATCGAATCTTCGTCGCGCTGCTCACGATCTGCTTGCTCGGATTCGCATTCGACCGCATCTTCCGCTTTCTTGTCGCGCGCACGCTCGCCCGCTTCATGTCGTTCGTCGCCGTGACGTGATGCGGCGATTGGACGGAACGGATCAACGCCAATCTTGGAGGGCCGCCATGGCTGGAAAGACGACGATGATAGCCGCGATCGCGATCGCCGCGGCTGCGTTGGCAACGCCCGCGGGCGCGCAAACGCCCCTGAAGATGACGCTATTCGGGCAGCCGTCGGTCAACAACGACTCGATCTGGCTCGCGCTCGAACGGGGCCTCTACAAGGCGGAAGGGCTCGACGTCACCTACCGGCTGTTCCCCTCCGGCACCACCGCGTTCCAGAGTTTCCAGACCGGGCAGGGCGACATCGTCATGACCGGGGATCTGCCGAGCGTGCAGTACTTCTTCCGCAGCAACGGCAATTATCGCACGATCGCCGCCATCGAGCGCGACGCCAAAGGCTACGTGGTGATCGCGGCAAAAGAGATCGCCAAGCCACAGGATTTGATCGGCAAGACGATCGCCACGCGCGTCGGGTCGACCGGCTCATGGTTCATCTCGGAGTACCTCAAGAAGAACGGTGTGGACGCCAGCAAGGTCACGGTAAAAAATCTCGACACGCAGGTGCTGCCCGCGGCGCTGTGCGGCGGCGAGATCGCGGCGTTTTTCATTTGGCAACCCATCGGCTCGCGCACGCTCGAAATCTGTCCCGACAAAGCGCATCAGCTCTCGGATGCGACCGGTTACGTCCAGGGCTATTTGGTGGCCGGCGCCCGGCCGGAATGGCTCGCCTCGGCGGAAGGCAAAGAAATCGCCACCCGCTGGCTGCGCGCCACGATCAAGGGCCGCGACCTCGCCGAGAAGGATTTCCCGGCGGTTGCGGCCTATGCCAAGGCCAGGTTGGATCTGAGCGAGAAGGCCACGCGCGACCAATGGGACACGAACACGCGGCCGCTGGCGCTCGACAAGGTCTATTACGACGACTTCTGCTCGCTCAGCCGCTGGGCGCGCGAGGAAAAGCTCACGGACCAGCCGGTCGACTTCACCAAGCTCACGTGGCCCGATGGGCTGCGGGCGATCTCCGCCAAGCTCGTCGACGTCCCTCCGCCGCCGTGTTGAGCACGCGTGTGATGATCGCGCGGGCGAGCTTGTCACCCGATCAATGGCAAGGGTGAAGGAAGCGTACCATGCACGTTAAGCGAAATGTCGCTGCGATAATTGTCGCGATGATTCTGGCTTGCGCCGGTACTTCGACTGCTCGAGCTGCCGGCTGCGAAGACCTCGTCTCCCGCCACATGGTTGCCGAAGCGCTCCTTGTTGCCCACCTCGTCGCGTCGGCGGAGAAGGCGGGAATGAAGAAGAATGATATTGACGCGATTCTGAAAAACGTCGCCGAGAAATCTTCCGTTCAGGAATTCTGGATCACCGACTCTTCGGGTCGCGTTTCCTTCACCAATACAGGGATCGACTTCACATTCAGCCCGGACCCGGAAAAGCAACCCCAGGCATCGGCGTTTTGGCCCCTACTCAGCGGCGACAAGAAAGTTGTTGTCCAAGACAGCCGCAAGCGCGAAATCGATGACCGAGTCTTCAAATATGTGGGTGTCGCTGGGGTGGACAAGCCGCGGATCGTGCAGGTCGGGGTCGCCGCCGAAACCTTTGCCGATTGCAAATAGCGCGTAGAGCGCAATAAGCGCATCGCTCCCGCGCACTGCCGATCCATTTCGCCAAGTTTGCGTGGGCGGACGGGCTGGGGATGATCTCCGCCAAGCTCGTCGACGCCTCGCCGCCGCCGTGTTGAGCGGCAGGCTTGACGCCTAACCGATGCGCTGCCGTCGATCCAGCGCGTATCGGCAGCGGATCAGTCGTCTCGCTCCGTCTTCAGCGCGCGAGCGGATCGGGGCGGAGCTGGATTTTGATCGCCTGCGGGCGTGAACCCTTGCCGCCCTCGTTGTGATAGAACGTGCGCGTGCCGGTCGTCGTCCAAAGGGCGCGGCCTTTCCAGCCGGCGTTGGCGTCGTCGATGCGCCCGTCGACGTTCTTTGCAAACATGCCCATCGGATAGGGCACACGCAGGGTGACGAGCCGCCCGTCCACCAAGGCATAGATCGCGTCATTGAGATTGCCCATGGCGAAAGGCACGTTGCGGCCGAGCCCGAACGTGTCGAACCAATCGACCCACACGTAATAGCTTCCCTCCGCGCTGCCGGGCTCGCTCACCGTACGGTACTGGGGACCGGGCAATTGGTAGAGCGTCCAGCCCTCGGGGCAATGCTTGCCGGTGGCATTCGGCCCGTTTAGCGGACCCCGGCACTTGCGCCGGTCGAAGCTGCCGAGATGACCGCTCGCCAGCGATATCCAGAACACGCCGTTCGTGTCGACGTCGCCGCCCCGCGGCCCGAAGCCGGGTGCCGGCACCTCATAGTATTCGGCAAGCGCCGTGTGCGTCGGATCATCGCCCGGCGTGACGCGCACCGCGCCGCCGGGATAGCCTAATACGCTGCCCCAGATCGCGCCATCGGCGGGGCTGACCGCCACGCTGTAGTTGTTCACCGCGATGCGCTTGTCCTTCGCCGGATCGAGCGGTTGATTGGGCTCGACCCATTCGTCCCGCCTACCGTTGCCATTGGTATCGAGGACGAACGGGGTCCAGCCCTGCGACTTCACCTCGTCGCCGGTCTCCTCGTACATCTTCCGATTCAACCATCCGAGCACGCCCGGCCCGACGACGCCGGCGCTGGTCCACAACGTGTTGTTGGCGTCCGCGGCAAAGTTGAGGTGATGCGTCGGGAAGCAGGTGTGGATCAGCGTGAACTTGCCTGTCGCCGGGTCGTAAAATGAGAGATTCCGCCCGCCGCTGTCGATCGGGAATACCTTTGCCGAGGGATGCTCCGAGCCCTTCTTGCAGTACGCCGGGTTGTCATTGGGACGGATGCGTGCGGTGAACCAGATGCGGCCCTTCTCATCGAACATAGGATTATGGTTGAGCGTCTTGCTGTCCCAGATGGGATCTGGGCCCCAAACCGCCGAAGGCGCCATTGCATTCGACTTTGAGGATGGCGTTTCGGGATCGCGCACTGGATGGAGGACCTCGCTCGCCGTGCTCGTCACCGGATCGAGGATCGGAACGAAGTCGGTCGAATCCTCGGGCGATCCGTATACCTTGCCGTTGGCATTGAGGCGGGGATTGCGCCGGTCGGTCGACACCAGGTCATGCAGATAGCCGGTGGGACGGCCCCAATCCCAGAGCGTCACCACGATGTTGCGCTCGATACCCTGCGGGCGATCCGGCTTGGCGAACGGCAGTTCGCCCTTGGCGATGCGGTCAGTCCAGTCGGCGAACATTTGCAGCGCGCGCTCGGTATCGAGCCGACCGATGTCGCGCGCCATGAAGAACTGCGCCTGGCCCGACATCAGGCGGCGTTGCCAGGCTTCCACTGAAGACTTGAACTCGCCGAGGTTCGGTGAAAGGGCGCGCGTCCAGGGCGTGCCGATCGCATGGCACGAGCCACAGGCCCCGACCTTGACGATGTTGAGCCATTCCCCCTGGCTCTTGATCTTCGCCATCGGGAATTCGCTAATCGAAGGCGGATTGAGGAGCGCCCACCAGTAGATCGCGGGATAATACTGTGCCGCGTCTTTGTCGGAGCTTGCCGGAACGGCGGCGAGATCCAGCACTCGGCCGGGAGAGGCATCCACCTTGGGCGAATCGACCAGGCCGAAACCGCGCACCCACACGCGGTAATTCGCCCGCGGCAGATCGGGGATGAGATAGCGCCCAAGCTCGTCGGTGACGACGATCTTCGCGAACCTGGTCGGCAGATCGCTCGTCTCGGCGATCACCCAAACGCCGGCCTGCGGGCCGCTCGGGCCTGTCACCAGGCCGCCGATCTCGCTTTCACCCACGCTCGAGAGCTGTTGCGCAAATCCCGGTAACGACGAAACCACGAGCAGCAACAACGATGCATACAAACGGATTTTCACTGGCGCCTCCCCTCAAGATGATTGATCGGCGGCAAGCGCCGCGACGTCCCGTGCGTCGCCATCGGCTGCCTCCCGCGAGAGCGTGCAACCAGATTAGCACCGCGCCGGACCCGCTTGGGAGGGGTGGCTTGATCCGGTGCACGAAACGCCTCGCACGGCTGGTCAAACGGCGCTTCGAGCCGGCGTGCAGTTGAACGCTGCGCATGCGCTGTGTCATGCTCGGCACAAGGGGCGCGAGCAGGTATCATGACGCACAGCACGCAGGCCGCACACGGCCACATGCAGGACCACGAAGCACACGTCCTGGCGGTCGAGGCGGACCTCGAATACTGGCGCACCAAACGCCTGGAGCCGCGCGTGCTTCAGCTGCATCGCCGCGGCGTGGTCACGCTCTACGACCTGCTGCGCGCCGCCGCGCATATTTCGGCGCCGCCGATCGCAGCGAGTAGCGCGGAGCACGATATCGAGGGGCGCATCCGCGCGCTCGAAGACGCCCTGGACGACTACATTCGTGGCATCGGCCTCGCCTCGATCGATCCGCCGGAGCATCCCTCCGTGATCGAGGATACGCGCAAGGAGCGCGGCGACTACGATGACTTCTTTCGCATCGCCAAGCCGCACCACGACGGCACGCTGGACGAGCGCATCGCGCGGCTGGAGCACGAACTGCGCGAGTACCAGCGCCTGCTGCAGGTGCTCATGCACGCGCTGCTCGAGAAGGGCGTGGTGACGGCGGAACAGATCGAACGGCAGCGCGCGTTCCTCGCCGGGCGCGGTGCTTGGAACGGCGCCCGCATCGTCGCCCGCGCCTGGGTCGACCCCGCCTTCAAGCAGGCGCTCCTGACGCGCGGCCGCGAGGCAGTGCGTGAGCTCCACATTCCACCCGGCCGGCTGGGCAAGCTCGGCGTGGCCGAGAACACCGCGACGCTGCACAACGTCGTGGTGTGCACGCTCTGCTCCTGCTACCCGCACGACCTGCTAGGCGATCCGCCGTGGTGGTACCGCGACGACAGCTTCAAGGAGAGTGTCGTGCGCGACCCGCGCGGCACGCTGGCGCATCGGTTCGACCTGCCGCTGCCCGAGAGTGTCGAGGTGCGCGTGCATGACAGCACCAGCGATGTGCGCTGGATGGTGCTGCCGCGCCGCCCCGCCGGCACCGAGGGCTGGAGCGAGGAGGAGCTGGCGCGCCTGGTGACCATCGACGCGCTGGTGGGCGCCGCGGAGGCGCTGTCCCCGGCGAGCATCGCCCGCACCGAGCGCTGAGGCCAGTATGACCGCGCCCATGGCGACGCACCGCTTTCACGTCGGCGACCGCGTGCAAGTGAAGCGCACGAATCCGGCGGGCAATCCGCGCACGCCCGCGTACGTACGCGGCAAGAGCGGCATCGTCACCGCCCTGCACGGCAGCATCGACAATCCGCTCGATCACCGCGGTATTTACCCGCCGTTGTGCAGCGTGCTCTTTCCGGTTCGCGACGTGTTTGGCGGCATCAGCCGGGACACTCTCTCGGTCGACCTGCACGAGGATTGGCTCGCACCGGCCGGGGCTTAAGATCCGTGCGACGCTCGCGGCTCCTTCGCCGTCGCCCTTGACCTATAGGAAAATCGAGTCGACGCTCAAGGAGCGGACCAGGCACACGCGTCACCGCCATTTGAGCGAGGGACCACGATGAAACTTGCTCGCCGCGTCGTCTTGCGTCTGGCGGCGGGCGCTGCCGCGCTGGCGGCGTTCGCGCGCACGACGCGGGCGCAGCTCTATCCGTCGCGCCCCATCACCATCATCGTGCCGGTGCCGCCCGGCGGGGTCGCCGACCCGATCGCGCGGGTTCTCGCTGATCATCTCACTGTCGCGCTGGGCCAGCCGGTGGTGGTCGAGAACGTTACCGGCGCCGGCGGCAGCATTGGTGTCGGGCGCGCCGCACGCGCAACGCCGGACGGCTACACCATCAGCATCGGCAACTGGCTGAGCCACGTGGGCGCGAGCGCGGTCTACCCGGTACAATACGACGTGCTCAAGGATTTTGCCGCCGTATCGTTGTTGACCAACAGCCCGATGCTCATCACTGCCCGCAAAGACTTTCCCGCTAACGACCTCAAGGAGCTGATCGCGTGGCTCAAGGCGAACCCCAACAAGGCAACGGTCGGAACCGTCGGCGTCGGCAGCGCGGCGCATGTGAGCGGGGTCTATTTCCAGCGGGCGACCGACACCCGCTTCCAGTTCGTGCCGTATCGCGGCGGCGGCCCTGCGGTCCAGGACGAGGTCGCTGGCCACGTCGACCTGATGTTCAACGAGGGAACCGGCGCGCTCCCCTATGTGCTCAGCCACCAGATCAAGACCTACGCAGTATTGGCCAAAACCCGCTGGTTCGCGGCGCCGGACGTCCCGACTAGCGATGAGCTCGGCGTGCCGGGCATCAACATTTCGTTCTGGCACGGCTTGTGGGTGCCCACGGGCACGCCGAAGGAGATCGTGAACAAGCTCAACGCGGCGGTGGCCGCCGCGCTTGCCGACGCGACCGTGCGCAAGCGGCTCACCGACATCGGCCAGGAGATTTTTCCGCCCGACAAACAGACGCCGGAAGCGCTTCACGCCTTCCACAAAGGCGAGATCGAGAAGTGGTGGCCCATTATCAAGGGGGCGAACATCAGGGCGGAATAGGGACTGATCCCCGTAGCGCGGAACGATACACCGCGGTCACCAGCCAGCGCGAGTTCGACACGGAGGAGGGCATGAGGCGGCGCGACTTACTCAGAGTTCTTGGCACCGTTGCCATCGCCTTGCCGACCGTGACACGCGCGCAGCAGGCAGATCGGTTGCGGCGAGTCGGTGTCGTGATGGCCTACACGGAAAAAGACCCGAATGGCCAAGTACAAGTCGCCGGCTTCCGACAGCAGCTTCAAAAGCTCGGCTGGACCGAAGGCAGGAACATCCAGATCGATTTTCGCTATGCCGCTGACAATCCCACACGCATTCGGGAGTTGGCCACAGAGCTGCTGGGCATGGGGCCAGACCTCATGGTCGCAAATTCCAACGTTGTCACAACGATTCTTCAGTCCGAAGTTCGGACCATTCCACTGGTGTTCATATCGGTATCCGATCCGATAGGCAGCGGCTTTGTCAAAAACCTGGCCAGACCGGGCGGCAATGTAACCGGGTTTGCCAATTTCCAACCGACAATGGGCGGCAAATGGTTCGAGAAGCTGCACGAGGTTGCGCCTCACGTGCAAAATGTCGGACTCGTCATGCATCCAGAGCCGCCCAACTTCGGTTACCTGAGGTCAGCCGAAGCGGCCGCCGCTTCGACCAAACTGAATCTGGTTCGTCTCGATGTGCATAATGGCGCCGAGATCGAACGCGCCCTTGCAACGATGGCCAGTCAACCCGATTCCGGGCTTATCGTTGCGCCGAACGTTGTGACATTTGCAAACGGCGCCCTCATCGTCGCGCTGGCGGCGCGCCATCGTTTGCCTGCGATCTATCCATTCGCCTTCTTTACGAGGGAGGGAGGGCTCCTTTCCTACGGCTTCGATGCAGTGGACCAGTTCCGGCAAGGGGCAATATACGTCAACAAAATACTCCGCGGCGCAACGCCGTCCGATCTGCCCGTTCAACATCCGACGACGTTCGAGCTTGCCATAAACCTCAGGAGACTGCACAGACATTGGGGGTCGCGATTTCGCGAGAACTTCTGCTTCTCGCCGATGAATTGATTGAATAAGGGGGCGGGTTCGTCAGTCGCGCTGACCTACCTCGTCACAACCTGGGGAAATGCGATGAAGCTCTATGAGTTTGCTCCGACACGCTCGATCCGCGTGCGCTGGACGCTTCAGGAATTGGGCATCGATTTCGAGGCTGTTCCCATCGATTTGCTCGCCGGCGAGCACCGCAGTCCCGCATTCCTCAAAATTAACCCGGCCGGGAAACTTCCGGTGCTCGTCGACGGAGACATGGTTCTTACCGAGTCCATCGCGATCGTTCTCTATCTGGCCGAGAAGTACCGCGACAAGGGACTAATCCCGGCCGACCTGCAGCAACGCGCACAGCTGATGCGGTGGCTGCTCTTCACCACCACCGAGCTCGAGCAGCCGCTCTGGCGCATCGCGCGCCATACCGCGCTCTATCCGGAGGACAAGCGGCTGCCCGGCGAATTGGCGCTCGCGCGCGAGGATTTCACGGAAATGGCGAGTGTCCTCGAGGAGCACATGCGCGGCCGACAATACGTCGTGGGAAATGCCGCGACGATCGCGGACTTCGTGCTCGCCTACACGCTCGACTGGGCAACGATGGCGAAAGTGCTCAATGGCTTCCCGCGGCTCGAGGCCTACGTGGAGGACATGTACGCGCGGCCACGCGCGCCGATGCGCATTAAAAAAGCCTTCGCCAGCGTTAAGCGCTGACCGTCTGAGATCGGCCACCTATTGGGCAGGCACCCCGACCGCGACCGGCCGCACCGGCGAGCCGGAATTTCCTTGCGCGCGCAGCGGCAGGATGATGGTGCATGAAAGCCACACCTTGTCCTGGGCAATCGCTCCGAGATTGGCGTTCTGGATCTGATAGATGCCGGACTCCGCGAGGTTCGTGTGGTGGATGGCAAAGGGCAGGCCTTCGGGTGCGCCGGCGGGCGGCGGAGCCTTGCCTTGCAGGAAGCCGTCGGCGACGGGATCGGTAAACGGGTTGTCGAGCGCGAGCAGCAAGACCTTCTTGTCGGCGATGTAGCGAGCCGCGTCATAGGCGAGGCCGGGACCCTTGGTGTAGTAGAACTTCTCGGTGTCGGGGTCTTTCCAATTGTCGCCCCAGCCGGTGTAGATGTAGAGCACATCGCCGGGCATGAGGCCGCGCTTGTCCAAGGCCTGCGCCTTCAGCATGGCATCGATGTCGGCTGCGGTGACGGCCTGGCCCGGCTGCATCGCGCCGCCACGCCCGAGATAGCTCTTCGCGTCGAGTAGCACCGCGGTCGTGATGATCGGCGGCACCTTCTCGATGCCAAGCTTTCGCAGCGGGGAGTCCGCGGTCGGCTTCACGTCGGCTTGCGTGTAGCCGCCGTAATAGCGTGCCTTGTCGGCGGGGAACTCGCCCTTGCCATCCCAGGCCTCGGGCAACACGGCGAAATGGCCGATGGCGTCCATTTGCGTGCCTTGCGCTCCGGCCTCCCCGCTCACGGTTTCCTCGCCGTTGAAGGCGTGCCGCGTGCCGGCGATTCCGACTGTGGGCCTATACCTGTCCCGCAGCGGCACCCCGAACGGCGACTGCGGCATGGTGTTCGAGCGCAAGTGGGAGAGCTCGTAGGACTTCGCCTTGGGATCGGCTAGGTAGCTGGCGCAGCGCTGCCACGTCGTTGGCCCGAGCGTGTTGGCCATTCCGATCTCGTCGCCGGGCGACCAAGGCGAGCGCGGCGCCTGCGCCGCAGATGTGGTCATCAATGCGCCCGCCGCGGCGAGCGCGCAGGTCAGTCGCAGAATGATCATTGATCTATCCTCGATGTTGACGGCGCATCGGCGCCTGCGTGTCCGCATCCACCCCGTGAAGGCGGTGAGCTCGTGACCGATCGTTTCGATCCGGGCGCGGTCCGCGTCGTCTGTGCGTCCGGGGGAGAGGATAGCACACCCCTTGCGGCAAGAGAGGCTGCGCAGGCGGCGCACATTGCTTCTGGAATTGCCCACGCGGACAACGAGATCGCGCGATGTTGCGTATGTGGCGCAGCTCGGTAGGCTGCCGAAGGAATTCGACGCGGGAGGGTTCGCCATGTCTGAGATCGGCTTGTTCGATGCCATCTACTCCGCGCGGGCGTTGCGCCGGCTCAAACCCGATCCGGTGCCGCAGGAGATCATCACCCGCATTCTCGATGCCGCTGTTCGCGCCCCCTCGGCCGGCAATGCGCAGCACTGGGCGTTCGTGGTGGTGCGCGACACGGAGCGACGGCGCCGGCTAGGCATGATCTACCGCAAGGCTTCCGATATCGCGAGCGAGGTCTACAAGGCGCGCGGACGTCCGCCGCACATGAGCGATGAGCAGTACCGGCGCTTCCTGACCTCCGGTGCGTATTTGTGGGACCACATGGGCGACGCGCCAGTGCTGCTGGTCCCCTGTTTGCGCGATCGCCCGCCGCCGCCGCGCGAGACACTCCCGCCATCGGTGCAAGCGATCTATGCGGGAGAGCTCGCCTACGAGCAGCGGATTCGCGGCGCCAGCATTTATCCGGCGGTGCAGAACATCATCCTGGCGTGCCGCGCGTTCGGACTGGGCACCGTGATCACCACCAACCACATTCGTTGCGAGGGCGAAGTGAAGGAAGTGCTCCGCTTGCCCTCCGACGTATCGACCTATGCATTGATGCCGATTGGCTATCCGCAGGGAAAGTTCGGTCCGCTCGCACGCAGGCCAGTGGCCGAGGTGGCCTTTGCGGATTGCTGGGGCGCCGCTTGGCCGACGTGACCGACCGCTCGGTTTCGGATGGATCGCGCGGAGGATGTCCGCTTGCAGCGAAGTGAGTACTCTCAGACCGCTTAGGGTATCGTACTGCCGTTCGCCTCGACGACACTTCCCCGCTGCGTAGGGTTGACGAAAGGTGAAAACCGAACGATGGCCGCGATCGGCGTCACCGCTGGACGTTCCGGGTAAGCTTTTGTTTTCCAACCGAGCCTGAAGTGCGCGTTGCTCGGCCGTTGCCCTGATCTCACCCAACTCCGGACCTAGCTTTCAGCATGTTCGGGGTCAGGGCGGGCGTGCGGCACCAATTCACGGTTTCATCACCTTTTTTTCGTGCGCTTGCGGCGTCGGCCGCGATCGCCGCGCAGCTGACGCTAGCCGCATGCTCTGGTGGGCCGCCGGTGTCGAGCGGCCGCCATATGCAGCCGCTCTCGGACCAGATGCTGGCCACGCTCAAAACGAAGCACATGGACAAGGAATCGCCGATCCTGATGCGCGTGTTCAAAGAGGAGGCCGAGCTCGAGGTCTGGAAGCAGGATGACAGCGGCCGCTTTGCCCTTCTTCGCACGTATCCGATCTGCCGCTGGTCGGGCGAGTTGGGGCCCAAGCTCAAGACCGGCGACCGGCAGGCGCCGGAGGGCTTCTATACGATCACCCCTGGCCTGATGAATCCGGATTCCAGCCAGTACCTCGCGATCAATACCGGCTTCCCGAATGCGTATGATCGAGCGAACGGCCGCACCGGCGCGTTCCTCATGATCCATGGCGGCTGCTCCTCCGCCGGCTGCTACGCCATGACGGATGAGCAGATCGCGGAGATCTACGCGCTCGCGCGTGAAGCATTTTTCGGCGGCCAAAAGTCATTCCAGCTGCAGGCCTATCCGTTCCGGATGACGCCGCTCAACATGGCCCGCCACCGCGACTCCCCGCACATGGCATTTTGGAAAATGATCAAGCAGGGCCATGACCACTTCGAGGTCACGCACCTCGAACCCAAGGTCAACGTCTGCGACAAGAGCTACGTGTTCGACGCCGAGACTGCAGAAAGCTTCAGTCCCGCCGGACGCTGCCCGTTCTATCAAATACGCGAGGACGTCGCGCTCGCGGTACGCGAGAAGCAGCGCCGTGACGAGACCGAGATCGTGGAGCTCATCAACCGCGGCACTCCGACGGTGCCGGTGACGACCGGCGGCAACGGCGGCATGAATGCGACCTTCCTCGCGGCCGAGGCGCGGTGATCCGCACCGCTTCGAGCACCATCCCGGCCCATCTCGATCCGCCGGCGGGCGGTGGCGACGATTAGACGATTAGAGCGATTGCGGCCCGAGTCCATTTTATTTGAGGCGCAATGATCGACGGCACAGGTCGGTTGTGAGAACAGGTCAAGCGGAATGCCGTCACTCCCGACCGGTGCGGCCGTGCCAGGGGTCCGGGCCCGGGTCACGCCCGGCCGCAACTTCGGCCAGCCGCCCGAGGTAATGCGCCCAGCCTTCCGCATGGCCGGCGCATTGCTCGGCATTGGGCAGGCCCGTATGGGTCAGGCGCAGGAGCGTCCCGCCCGGCTGCTCGATCAGGTCGATCTCGACCAGGCTCGACCCCGGCGGCACCTCATCGCTGCCGTCCCAGCCAAAGCTGTAAGCCAGTCGGTGCACCGGCACGACCTCGCGGAAGGAACCGCGGGCGCAGCGAGCGCCGGTGACGTTAACGAGAAAGAGCCCGCCGGGCTCTGGTTCAACCTGCGCCTCCGTTCCCATCCAGCGCAGGATATTCTCGGGATCGGTCAGCAGGGCGAACACCGCGGCGGGCGGCGCCGTGATGTGGGTCTCGCGGCGGACGACGAGGGCCTCTTGCATCGGTATCTCCTAGATATCCTTCCTCGTTCGTTCTCGATAGATGTGCTTGCGATAGACTGGCGCCGCGGATCAAACGATGGGAGTGACAAAGTATGGCAGGATTCAGATGGAGCGTGCCAATAACGGCCGTGGCGCGGATGACAGTCCGGGCCGCGTCAGCATGATTCCGGCATGGATCTGCCGACGCCCATCGCCTGGCTGGTGGACGCGGCGTGCGCCACGGCCGGCCCTGAGTTGTTCCTGGCCGAGCTCGGCGGACTGCTGTTAGCCGACGGCCTGCCCCTCGCCGGCGGGGCCCTGACGCTGGCGGTGCCGCATCCGATCATCGCTCGCCGCACCTGGCTATGGCGGGCGCAGAGCGGGGCCGTGATCGAGGCGCTGAGCTTCGCCTCGATGGACCCGGTCGGGCAGGGAGGCGGTGTAGAACTTGGCAAAGTCGGCCGCGACTGGCTCGCAGGGCTCGGCACCGGGCTGGTGCAGGAGGATGTTGTCGGACCGGCAGCAGATCGCCGCGCTTCAGGTGCTCCGCTGCTCGCTTGGGCCGTCTCCCGGCCGCTCGGCGATCGCGAGTCCACGCTGTTGCGTCAGGCAGCCCGCTTCGCCGCCGCACCACTTGCCGGACTCAGCGGGCGCGCGACGCTGGCCGCGTTGCTCGAGGCCTATGTCGGCCGGCGCGGTGCCGCACAGGTTTTGGCTGGACGCTCGCGGCGTGAGATCGGTGAGACCATCCGCGCGGTCCTGCTCTTTGCTGATCTGCGCGGATTCACCGAGTTGTCGGAGTCCATGGCGCCGGAGGCGGTCGTGGCAGCGCTGGACGCCTGGTTCGATCGCATCGCCGGCGCCGTTCACGCGTTCGGCGGCGAGGTGCTGAAATTCATCGGCGACGGTGTGCTGGCGATCTTTCCGATCGGTGAACGGCCCGCTTCCGTCGTCTGCGATGCCGCGCTCCGCGCCGTCGGCGCAGCCCAAGCCGGCATGGCCCATCTTAATGAAGCACGCAGGCGACAAGGCCTACCGGCCCTTAACTTCGGCCTGGCCCTGCATCTCGGTGAAATGCTGTGGGGCAATGTTGGCACCGCCGACCGATTGGACTTCACCGCGATCGGGCCTGCAGTCAACCTCGTCAGCCGCCTCGAAGGCCTGTGCCGCCCTCTCGGCCGCACCGTGCTGGTCACGGCCACGATTGCGGCGGAGACCACAACGGCATTGGTCCCCCTGGGCGAGCACCTATTGCGCGGCATCGCCGCGCCCTGCGCGGTGTTCACCTTGCCGGAGGGATGAACCGCGGCCGACCGCCCCAAAAGTGGCGTCGCGTCGGCCGCCATTCGCTTAACCGGGTTACGGAATGGGTGGGTCCGGACTGCCGCGTCAGTCCGGCTTGATGTTGGCAGCCCGGATCACCTTGCCCCATTTTTCAGCTTCTTCCGCGAGCAGTTTCGCGTAATCGGCGGGTGAACCGCCGACCACGCGGCTGCCCAATTCCGCAACCCGTACCTTCAGCTTGGGGTCGCCCAGCGCATTGTTAATCTCCCTGTTTAGGTTGTTGATGATCTCAGGGGGCGTGTTCTTTGGTGCGCTGACACCATTCCATGCGGCTACGTCGTAACTGGGCAGAAATTCGCTCAAGGCTGGGACATCCGGTAGAGCCTCGGAACGCGTCGCGGTAGTCACTGCCAATGGGTGCACCTTGCCAGCCTTGATGTACTCGACTGTCGAGGCGGCGAACATCACTTGGACTTGCCCGCTCATCAGATCCGTCAGTGCTGGCGCTGCGCCGCGATAGGGGACGTGCACCATCTCAACGCCCGTCATCATCTTGAATAGTTCGCCGGCCAGATGTTGGAGTGCCCCATTGCCATTCGAAGCCATGTTGAGCTTACGGGGATTGGCTTTGGCATAAGCGACAAACTCAGGAACCGTCTTGGCTGGAAACGATGGACTGACCACCATCACAAGGGGCGTACTGATGACGCAGGCAACCGGCGCGATGTCGCGGAGAAAAACGAAATTGAGGTTGTGGTAGAGCGTCGTGTTGATCGCTGGCGCCGCATCGACCACGAGGAGTGTGTAGCCATCCGGTGCCGCTTTTACGACGGCCTCGGTGGCGATATTGGTGCCAGCGCCCGACCGGTTCTCGATGACGAATGGCTGCCCGAAGCGTTCCGAGAGTTGTTGACCGATCAGGCGTGCGACAACGTCGGAAGTACCGCCCGGGGGATAGCCAACGAGGAGGTGCACCGGCCGTGACGGATAGCTCTGCGCCCGAGCGATACATGCCGGGGCCAGGAGCGCGGCGGCGCCGCCGAGCGTGGCAAAGAATTTTCGTCGTCCGATGTGGCTTGCCATGTGACCCTCCGTTTGGGGGTCATTCGTGCTATGGAGGGATCATATCACGCTTGCATCGTGCGGTCGGTGACTCCAGAGGCAAGTCGATGTCTCAAAGCCGCCGGGCGTGCAGCTTTGTCCTATGGATGGTTTGAACGGCTCGATGTACAACGCCGCGCGAAGCAGGGAGTGACTCGATGCGCCGCAAGACCAAGACGTTCGCGTTCGTTTTCGCCCTTCTCGCCTGGTCCGGCTACCTGAGCGCCTCGCGAGGTGAGGACAGCCGCGATCCTTCGCATTTCACCTACGCGCGGCTCTATTGCGCGCCCGACGGAAACACTCACTTTGAAGACGTGACGGCGGAGCTGCGCAAGACAGACTTCGCGCCGCCGGCGCCGCCAATCAACATCGGCAGCGATTTTGCAACATCGCGGGCGTTCTTCGGCGGCTTCGACGCAGGCTGGGGCGCGCAGGACCTGGAAAAAAAGCTCAACCATCCTACGCCCGCAATCCAATTCGGCATCGTTCTGCAAGGTCGCTTTTCCATCACCACGACCGACGGCGAGACGCGGCGACTGTCTCCCGGAAGCGTGTTTCGATTGGAGGACACCTCGCCCTGCAAGGGACACATCACGGTCGTCGGCGATCAGCCCGGATTTCTGATGTTCGTTCGGTGAGTTCGCGGGCGGAGACCGGTATCCCGCTGACGGACAGACGCCAGGCCCGTCGGCGAGAGCCGCGACGCTGCGGTGCTAGCAGGCCGCTGCTCTCTTTAGATCCGCTCGCTCCGGTGAGCTATCCCATCGCGGTGCGGCCTGCGACCAGCTCCGCCAATTTCTTGCGGGCATAGAACATGCGTGTTTTGACTGTGGGTTCGGGAATTCCGATGATCCGCGCCACCTCCCTAACCGACTTCTCGTGATAATAAACGAGGTCCATGACCTCGCGGTGCTCAGGCGACAGCTCGGCGAGGCACGCCCGCATCAACTCTGTGGTGCTCTTCTTCTCCAGCACGAGGTCCGGACCGTCCGCAGGATCGGGTACGGTGGATGCGATCTGGTCGTCCAATGCGGCATCGGTCCGCCTCCGGCGTGCGGAGAGGGCCTTGTAGCGAGCGATCGCGAGGAGCCACGTCGAAACTGAAGCGCGCGGCTCGAAGGAGGCCGCCTGCCGCCAAACATCGAGGAACACGTCGCTGAGCAAATCTTCGGCAAGCGCCTCATCATTGACGAGACGCCGCAGCCATCGATAGACGGCGACGCGGTGACGCGCGAACAACGTCCGCATCGCCAGCCGATCACCTGCGGCGATTCGCTGGATCAGCTTCTGGTCAGAAAAGGCTTCCCCGAGCGCCGGCTGCCCACGCGAGGCGGCAGCCATATCAAGACAGGCTGTCGTCATGGCTATCCCCTGTATTCACGTCCCACCTCAAGAACGCGAGCGGTACATAGATGTTCCCGGCTTTTTCAAACGCATGTTTCATTATCGGGCTGTGGCAATTTAGCCACAGCAAGTAAGCCTGGCGCTAACGATCCGTCATTTACCCTCCAAACCGGAACGCCTCGCCCAACTGTTGTTAGGCATGCGGCGATTAACGTTGGTCGGAGAAGGGAATGATGTGTACCCGCAAAAATAAAAAGACCGAAAAGCCAAGTGCATGGTTAATGGAACTCGGACGGGAGCTTCGCGCCGAATACGAGGACTTCATCCGCACGAGCCCTCTATCGCCGCGGCTTGCTGCCCTTGTCGACGAACTCGAAAACGCCGCGCCACCGAGCCGGCAACAAAGGTCAAGCGTCGACCAGACGAGCATTTAGGACATAGAAACAGACTGACTGGGGAAGCTTACCTGCCGGGGATCGTCAGCGAGACTCGACATCCGGGATTGGCTGCCGCGCGGGTAATGGTGCTCTCGAGCTGCTGAGCCAACAGCCGCACAATGCGCGAGCCCAATCCTTCTTTGGCGCTTTCTGGGCATCCCTTCCCATTGTCCTCAACGGCCAATTCCAACTGGCCGTCGCCTATTCGATGCAGGATGACATTGACGCTTCCGCCACGTTCGTCAGGAAAGGCGTATTTGAGGGCGTTCGTGACGAGCTCATTCACAATCAATCCCACGGAGACGGCCCTATCCGAGCGAAGTAAGACTTGCTCGGCATCAACATTCACCGCGATCGCCGTACGTCTCGGAGCGCATCACCCAGGTTTTGGCAGCACACGGTCAAATACTCGCGCATGCCGATCAACGATTCTCCTTCTTTCGGAAGAAGATGACCGTGCGCATTTGCAATGACATGCACCCGCGCCACGCCACGGCCGAGGAAAATGCATCCCTCGCCCCTTGTTCCTTCTGTGAACGCTTCTGCAACTCGAGCACGGACGCGACCATCGCGAGATTGTTGCGGATGCGATGGTTCAGTTCATGCAGCATGACCTCCGCCGAACGCTCGGCGGCTACGGCCTTTTCCAATGCTTTTCGCATCGCCTCGCTAAGGGTGGCGAGTGCAAGACCGACGAGCACGAACAGAAGAAAGGGCAAAAGATATGGACCCGGCAATAGCCAACTGTCGGAGGGGAGAAGCACTGCAACGCACAACGCGGTACTGAGAATGGTCGCGTAAAAGCCAGATCCACGATCAAAAAGGACAGCCGCCAAAAAGATTCCAGGAAGCAAAAGGAAGAACGTGAACATCCCTGACTGACGCTCAACTCCGATCTGAAGGCCAAAGCAAACAAGCACGATCAGCGTCGTCATCGCGTATCTGACAACGATACTCTGGGGTCGGCTGGGGAGCAGAAGCAGAAGGTTTTCCATGCGCTTTGTCCTCCGGGACGGGAGGCCCGTCAGGCCGCTCCATGTCACCAGTCAAAATCAGGCCGTCCGGAAGCCCTATAGGATGAACTGCCGGCGTAATCCGGTTCCATTTCGTGCAAATAACAAATCAGATGTGCAGCGGTTCGCGCTTCTAGTTCTGAATTTCGAGGTGCTGAAGCTGCCAGAACCCTGCTGGGCATCGCGTCGTGCATTCAACGCGTTATAGGTGGGCCGGGCGTGATGGTGACGCGGAGCACCTGGGGGACGGTGGGATAGTGAAAGCCGTCCTTCACCTCGGTGATGGACCGCACCACGCCATTCTCGGCGGGCCCCGTGTTGGGGGCAGCCTGCAGCGGCGCCTGGTTCGGGCCCAGCCCCGGCTCCTCGTTGACCTCCGCGCCCGCGTCCCAGAGCAGAATTTGCGAGGTGACGTCGCCGCGGATTGGCTTGCCGGTGGCGTCGAACAGGGCGATGCCGTCTTCCTGGGGAGCGTAGAACAGGTCATTGGATTGGGCGAACATCGTGGCGGAGGTCAGCCGCTCGCCGGGCTGTCGCTCTCCAACGACCCACGAAACTCGAGCTAACTGTGGGTTATCCAGCGATCGTGCGCGCCATCGCGGATCGGTGCCCGCTCTGGGCAAGGCGTTCGGCGAAAAACGAGCATCAGCTTCGGCCGCGTTCGCCCGAGTTACAAGGCGCCCGATTTTTTTGCAGCGGACCGCAATGACGTAACGTTCCAATTGGCGCCGTCGGTTCGAGGTGACACGTTGCGGCGCGCGGTAGCACTCTCTCCGCGGCGGTAGTGAAATGCCGCACCACGCGCATCTCCTCTGCATCGTCGCATTCGCGACGCACTGGAGCCGGAATCGAGCGCCAAACGGCTCGCTAGACAAGTCGCGCAGCGACGGGGAGGGGGAGCGATGTCAACAGCAAAGATGTTCGTGCCGGCCAGTCTCATAATGGCGCTCGCGACTGTCGTGCTCGGCGTGCAGACAAGTTTTGCCGAGCCTGCCACCGATGACTGCAAGACAACGCCGGGTTCATCCGCCCCGGCTGGGCAGCACTGGTACTACCGGATCAATCGCAGCGACCAGCGGCACTGCTGGTACCTCGGCGCAGAAGGCACGAAGGTGCGTGCGCAGACGCGCGAAAAGGCATCGCCACCGCCGGCGCGGACGGCACGCGAGGAAGCTCCCGAAATGACGCCCACCATGCCGCCACCGATGGAGGTCATACAAACGCCATCTGCCGCGCCGGCATCCAGCCAACCGCCCGCCGCACCCGACGTTGCGCGGCCCATGCTCGATCTCGCGCAAGCCCCTGATCCGGCCCCGCGCGAGCCGGCGATCACGAGTAATGCCTCTGCGCCGGAGGCGACGGAGGCGCAGCGGGAAATGCCATTGGTGTGGCCCGTCCTCACCGACGCCGAACGTGCGGGATCGCCGGATGCCGCGCGCGGGTCCACTCCCTGGTCAACTTTTCTCATCGCTGGTGGAGCGCTGTTGGTTGTCGCGTCGCTCTTCAAGCTCGCTTGGCGCGCACGTTCTCATCTCCGCCGGCCTCCGCCGCTGCGCCAGCCGCGCCCGAGGCAGCAAAGGCGGGCTCAACCCGCCCACCCGACCACCCCGCCACGCTCAAGCCGCCCGCAAATCCGCGTTGCGAACGCGCCGCGACGCCAGGCCTCGGCGACGGGCGACGTCAACCGATCCGCCGCAGCTGCCAAATCCGCGGAGCGCACGCGTGAGGCGCGCCAGGGCGCGTAGTTTCGCGCGCGAGGCCAGAGCGCTTAAGGCACGGCCGCCGCGCCGCCGCGCGCCAAGATAAACTCACGCCGTCGCATTCGATCAGTCTTGCCGCTCCGTGGTCGGATCGATCATCTTGCGGACCTCAGTGATCTTGGTCGCCGGGAAACCGCTGATCTCCGCGTGCTTACGGATGATCTCCTCGTCTTTCGCGAGATAGACGCAGAACGTCTTGTTGTCAGCGACGTAGGATTCGACCCACTGGATGTCAGCGCCAAGCTGGCGCAACACCCCGTTGGATTTTGCCGCTGCCCCGCGCAGCTGTTCGCGCTCGAAGGTGCCGACCTTCGGGATGTCTCGCTCAATGATGAACTTGCGCAGCGCCATAACCCACCTCCCTGACGTGGCTCACTCGATAAGCAGCATTACTCCACAGCCTTGGCCTCATTCAATCACTTCGTCGGCGCGGGCGATGAGCGTCGGCGGGACGGTCAAGCCGATGGCCGCGGCGGTCCTGAGATTGATGATCAGTTCGAATTCCGTTGCCAACTGCACCGGCAGATCGGCCGGCTTGGCGCCCTTGAGGATCCTGTCGACGTAACCCGCCGCGCGCTCGAACAGGACACCGAGATTTGCGCCGTGGATCATGAGACCGTCGACATCCGAGTATTCCCGGAACGGGTACACCGCCGGCAGCTTGCTCTTCGCCAGAGCAGCTGCGATGTCGCTGCGTCGGGTCAACAGCAGAAGGTCCGGCGCGACCAGCACCGCGTCGGGATGGGTTTGCGCGAGTTGCAGCAACGCGGCCTCGAGCCCGCCACCGGCCTGCATGTCGAACACCTCGACCGCCACCCGTAATGTCTCGGCGGCGGGGTGCAGTTTCCGCAACGAAGCCTCGAGGACTGGGTTGGCGGAGTTCGCCAGGATGCCGACGCGGGAGAGATGCGGGAGTAAGTCTTTCAGCAGCTCCAATCGCTTGCCGTCCAAGTCGACATTTTGCGCGGCGAAGCCCGTGATATTGCCGTCCGGGCGCGCAAGATTGGACACGATACCGACGCTGACCGGATCGCCAATTGCGCCCATCACGATGGGAATCGTCGTGGTAGCCTGCTTCGCCGCCAGTGCCGCGGGTGTGCCCCACGTCACGATCAGATCGACTGGGAGTGCCACCAATTCGGCAGCCATGACCGGATAGCGCTCCTCGCGGCCTTCGGCGAACCGCGATACCAGCCGCAGATTCTGGCCTTCGACATAGCCGTAGTCACGCAGCTTGCGCGCAAATCTCTGGATGGGCGGCAACGATTGCGAGGCAAGGATGCCGATGGTGCGCGCTCGCTCGCTCTGCTGCGCGCGCGCCGCGAGCGGCCATGCGGCCGCCGCACCGCCGATAGCCAAGATGAATTCGCGGCGTTTCATGCCGGACATCGCCTGCGTCTCGCTTGCCGCTATCCTTTTACCTTGGTTTCAGCCTGACGGAGAGTGCCCGGCAGGTCCTTGGGACAGACCTGAATCGTTCTGAAATAGGGCCTTTCAAGCAGGTCCAGAGGTTAGCAGATCGTTTTATGAAATTTTACCCCGATGCGGCCGCTCTGCGGCCGCTTCCGCGGGTAATCCGGACATTGAGCCGACATCAGCGAAGGACCGGGTTTGGCACGAAGCTGACTTCCAAAACGGCGGTGTGCGTGCTGTAGGGTGCAGCGGCCGCCAGTCAGATCTGAGGAAAACGGCCGCTCGGTTTTGGAAGCATCTCTCTCTCGCCGCGCCCCGCGTGGCTTAAATGAGGAACGCCGATGAACACGCGCCCCGACAGTGCCGCAAGCGACAAGGGGCCATTGCTGCTGTTGTCGTCGCGTTTCTCCGACTGGCTCGCGTCAGTTGACGCATGTCTTTCGCTCACGACCTACCAGGCCGGCCGGCTGTTTTTCATTGGCCGCAAGGCCGACGGTGGCGTGCGCGCGCACGAGCGCCTCATCGAGCAATGCCAGGGCCTGTGGACCGACGGTCAGACCCTGTGGACTAGCGGACGCTACATGCTGTGGCGGTTCGAGAATGTGCTGCGCAACGGCGAGGTCACGCCGATGGGAGCGGACCGCAAGTTCGTACCCGTCGAAGGCCGCGTCATTGGCGGCATCGACACGCACGACATCGGGGTCGGAGACGTCGACGGCGCGCGGCGACCGATCTTCGTCAATACGCTGTATTGTTGCCTCGCGACGATAAGCGAAACCGCAAGTTTTCGACCGCTGTGGCGGCCAAGCTTCCTTTCCGCTCTGGTGCCGGAGGATCGGTGCCATCTGAACGGACTGGCGATGGACGGCGCCCGTCCCGCGTTCGTCAGCGCGGTGAGCCGCTCGGATGTCGCCGACGGCTGGCGCGACCGGCGGCACGACGGCGGCATCGTGATCGACGTGGCCAGCAGCGAGATCGTCGCCAGCGGCTTTTCGATGCCGCATTCGCCGCGACTCTACGACGGCAAGCTTTGGTTGCTGAATTCCGGTGCCGGCGAGTTCGGCGTGGTCGATCCGGTGGATGGCACGTTCACACCGGTGTGTTTTTGTCCCGGTTATGCACGGGGTCTCGCATTCATCGGCCGTTACGCCGTCATCGGATTGTCGCGGCCGCGCCGCAGCCAGACCTTTGCCGGTCTGGCGCTCGATGACCGTCTGTCGGAAAAAGATGCTGTCGCACGGTGTGGCATGCTGATCGTCGACATCGACAGCGGGAACGCGGTGGAATGGGTGCGCTTCGAGCACACGATCGATGAACTCTACGACGTCGCGGCATTGCCGCGCGTGCGGGCGGCCGAAGCAATCGGATTCAAATCCGACGATATCCAGCGCGAGATCACGGTTGAGTAGACGTTGAATCTGCTGCCTGGACTTTTTCTGCCGGGCGGCGGGAACTTCTCTCGCCGGTATCTTAGTACTCGATTTGCCATGTCGCAGCAATTTGCATAGTCAGAATTGGGCGTGAGGCTTCGCTCCGGCGGGACTGGAGTGCAAATGGTTTATTCTGACGGAGAAAAATCTCGATGCCGATGTTCGTCAATGGCGCCAATTCACCGTTTCCCACCGGCACCAACCCTGTCTCCATCGCCACGGCCGACCTCAACGGCGACGGCCACCTCGACCTTCTCACCACCAACTACATCAGCGACAACGTCTCTGTTCTGTTCGGCAACGGCCATGGCGTTTTCACGCCCCAGCCAGCCGTCCCGGTCGGGAATGGCCCGCGCGAAGTCGAGGCGGGCGACCTCGACGGCGACGGCGACATCGATTTCGTCACCAGCAACTACGCCGCCAACTCCATCTCGGTGCTGCGGAACAACGGCAACGGCACCTTCGCAGCCGCCGTGGACGTCCCGACCGGCGGGCTTGTGGCGAGAAGCGTCGCGCTGGCAGACCTCGATGGCGATGGCGATCTCGATGCCGTGACCGCCAACTACAATTCGAACAACGTCTCGGTGTTGCTCAACAACGGCAGCGGCGTTTTTGCGGCGGCAGCCGGATCGCCCATCGCGGTCGGAACCCGTCCGGTGCACGTCGTGCTGGCGGATTTCAACGGCGACCACCGGCGCGACATTGCGGTCACCAACAACAGCTCCAACACCGTCTCGATCCTGCTCAACAACGGTTCGGGCGGCTTTACGGCCGCCGCGTCCCCGGCCACCGGCGCCGGCCCGCGCGGCATGGCGGCGGGTGATGTGGATGGCGACGGCGATACCGACCTCGTGGTGGACAACTTCAGCGCCAACAGCCTGTCGATCCTGCTCAACAACGGCGCGGGCGTATTCACCGCCTCGCCCGGCGGAACTTTGGCGACTGGGAACAACCCCTACCGCGTGGCGTTGGGCGACCTCGACGGCGATGGCGATCTCGATATCGCAACCACCAACTCCGGTAGCAGCTCGGTCAGTGTATTCCTCAACAATGGCGCGGGTGCGTTCACGCCTGCGGACGGCTCACCCTTCGCGGTCGGAGTCTCGCCGGGCGGTGTCGTGATGGGCGACTTCGACGAAGACCGCGTCCTCGATCTCGCGACCGCCAACTTCGGCTCCAACACCACCAGCATCCTGATCAACACCACGATCCTCCCGCCCCCGCCGCCGCCCGCGGGCACGACCGCCATCATGATCCTGCGCGGCTCGAACGCGGTCGCGGCCGTGACGGGCCAGTACGAGATCTACGACATCGGCAACAATGCGATCCTGGCGGCCTACCAGTTGGCTCAGATCGGAACCGATTGGCGGTTCAACGCGCTCGGCGGCGTCAGCGGCGGCAATTCCACCATGCTGTTGCGCAATGCCAACACCGGCGGCTTCGAGCTCTATGGCCTCAGCAGAAACAACATCGTCACCGCTGGCTTCTTGGGCGCGGTCGGGCTCGATTGGCAGTTCGCGGGCTTCGGCAATTTTGCGAGCCTCGGTCAGTCCGACATGATTCTGCGCAACGGCAACACCGGCGCATTGCAGGTCTACGACATCGCCAACAACCAGATCACCAATTCTGCCGCGTTGGGCACGGTCGGCCTGGATTGGCAGGTCGGCGGCTTCGGCAATTTTTCCAGCCGCGGCACGAGCGACATGATCATGGGCAATACCGTGAGCGGCGGATTGCAGGTCTACAACATCGACCACAATCAGATCACCGGCACGGCCTTCCTGGGCGCGGTCGGATCGGATTGGCGGATCAGCGGCGTCGGCAATTTCAACAGCGTGCCGGGCGAGAGCGATGTGATCATGCGCAACACCAATATCGGCGGATTGCAGGTCTACGACATCGCCAACAATCAGATCACCGGTTCGGCGTTCCTGGGCACAGTCGGGTTGGATTGGCAGTTCGCGGGCGTCGCCCCCGTGCACGGCCCCGGCACGTCCGACCTGGTGTTGCGCAACGTCACTTCCGGCGCGTTCCAGGTCTACAACATCGCCAACAATCAAATCACGGGATCCGCCAGCCTCGGTCCGGTGGGATTGGAGTGGCAGCTTGGCGGCCTCGCGGCCGATCCGCCGGCGGGCGCCGTCGCCGGCGCGGGCTCGACCTCTCAGCTCGTGCAAGCGATGGCCGGTTTCGGCGGCGCCGCGACCGGCATTTCGGGAGCCGTCCCGCCCGGGGACGACCCGTCACAGCAGCCGTTGCTCACGACGCCGCACGCGTGAGCCTCGACCGCGGGACAAGCATGTCGCTGCATTGCGTTCGGACGACCGATCCCGTGCTGCAAAGGATAGGGCGCGGCCGCCTGCCAGCTGACAAAAGCCGACCGTAAACGAGTCTACGTCTCGCGCGTCCTGCGGCCGCGCCGCGCCGGCTAGATCTTGTCTTTATCGCTCAACCGGTCGAGACGCTTCTGCATCTCTTCCATCTGCCGCTTGAGGTCATGGATTTCGTCGCTGCTGCCGCCCACCTGCGACTGCCCCTTATCGCCCTCGGCGGCGGCCTGCCCCTCGCGCCGGCCGAACGGAGTGAACATCGCAAAGGCGCGCTCGAACATTTCCATGTTCCGCCGCACCTGGTCCTCGAGCGCACCGAACGGGCTCCCGCCGAACGCCTGCGCCATCTGCTGGCGAAATTTTTCCTGCTCCTTGGTCAGCGAATTGATGGAGACTTCGAGGTAGCGCGGCACAAGCATCTGCATGCTGTCGCCATAGAAGCGGATGAGCTGGCGCAGAACGGTGATGGGAAGGAGACTCTGCCCCTCCTTGTTCTCTTGTTCGAAAATGATCTGCGCCAGGACTTGGCGGGTGATGTCCTCGCCGGTCTTGGCATCATGGACGATGAAATCCTCGCCCGCCTTGACCATCGAGGCGAGATCTTCGAGCGTAACATAGGTGCTCGTGCCGGTATTGTAGAGGCGTCGATTGGCGTATTTCTTGATGGTGACCGGTTCGGCAGCCATGAGTGAAGCTCGGTTTCGCCCTCTCGGTCACGCAGCATAGCCTTTTTCTTTCGAGCCGGGCCACCGTTTTGTCGGCGGCGCCGCGGGAACGAAGGCGCGCCGTTGGCTTCTCCTCGCAGCGAATTGATGCAGAACAGGCCCGCGATCCTTCCAATTGACAGGCCCCTCCCCAGATTCCAAGGATGCGGTGACGGGCGGCGGAACCGGCGCCCGATGCGGCTTGCCGCAAACCGAACTAGCCCGACCGGCAAGTCGGCGCCGCCGACCAGCCCGAGCAAGGAGTTACCAAGATGAAGGACGATATCGTCATCGTCGCTGCGGCCCGCACGCCGGTGGGCGCGTTCAATGGCGCATTTGCGACGCTGCCCGCCCACGAATTGGGAAAAGCCGCGATCCAGGAGTCGCTCAAGCGTGCCGGCGTCGAGGGGGCGCAGGTCTCCGAGGTCGTCTTGGGTCAAATCCTCACCGCCGGCCAAGGTCAGAACCCCGCCCGGCAGGCTTCGATCGCCGCCGGCATCCCGGTCGAGAGCCCGGCGTGGGGGGTCAACCAGCTTTGCGGCTCCGGCCTGCGCGCGGTCGCGCTCGGCTATCAGGCCATTCTCAACGGCGATTCCGAAATCGTCGTGGCGGGCGGCCAGGAGTCCATGAGCCAGGCGCCGCACTGCGCGCATCTGCGCGGCGGCGTGAAAATGGGCAACTTCGAGATGGTCGACACGATGATCAAGGACGGCCTGTGGGACGCTTTCAACGGGTACCACATGGGTAACACCGCCGAAAACGTCGCGCGGCAATGGCAGATCACTCGCGCGCAGCAGGATGAGTTCGCAGTCGCCTCGCAAAACAAGGCCGAGGCCGCGCAGAAGGCGGGCAGGTTCAAGGATGAGATCGTGCCGGTGACGGTGAAGACGCGCAAAGGCGACATCGTCGTCGATATGGACGAACATCCCAAGCACGGCACCACGCTGGAGACGATCGCCAAGCTGCGCCCGGCCTTCGCCAAGGACGGCACGGTCACCGCCGCCAATGCCTCGGGCATCAATGACGGCGCCGCGGCGGTCGTGTTGATGAAGGCGAGCGAGGCGGCCAAGCGCGGCAAGACCCCGCTCGCGCGTATCGTGTCGTGGGCCCATGCCGGCGTCGACCCGGCGATCATGGGCACCGGACCGATCCCGGCGTCGCGCGGGGCACTCAAGAAAGCCGGCTGGAACGTCGGCGATCTCGACCTCATCGAGGCGAACGAGGCGTTCGCCGCGCAGGCTTGCGCCGTTAACAAGGATCTCGGCTGGGACACGACGAAGGTCAACGTCAACGGCGGAGCGATCGCGCTCGGTCACCCGATCGGCGCCTCGGGCGGGCGCGTGCTCGTCACGCTGCTCTACGAGATGCAGAAGCGCAACGCGAAGAAAGGTCTCGCCACGCTTTGCATCGGTGGCGGCATGGGCATTGCGATGTGCGTCGAAAGATGAGACGACGTTGAAGAGCCGCAATACGGCGCAAGCGGCGAGCATTCCGCTCGGCGCCTGTCGCGCGAGCACAAGCAAACGGCTCGTCGTAGGGAGGAGCGGACATGTCACGCGTCGCGGTGGTGACGGGCGGAACGCGCGGAATCGGTGAAGCCATATCGAAGGCGCTGAAGGCGGCCGGCTGCAAGGTCGCCGCGAATTACGGCGGCAACGACGCAGCGGCGCAGAAATTCAAGGCGGCGACCGGCATTGCGGTCTACAAGTGGGATGTCTCGTCCTACGAGTCCTGCGCCGCCGGCCTCAAGCAGGTCGAGGCCGATCTCGGTCCCGTCGAAATACTGGTCAACAACGCCGGCATCACCCGCGACACCATGTTTCACCGCATGACAGCGGAGCAATGGGGCGCGGTGATCAACACCAACTTGAATTCGCTGTTCAACATGTGCCGCCCGGTGATCGAAGGAATGCGCAGCCGGAAGTTCGGCCGCATCATCAACATCTCCTCGATCAACGGCCAGAAGGGGCAAATCGGCCAGGCAAACTATTCCGCCGCCAAGGCGGGCGAACTGGGCTTCACGCGGGCGCTGGCGCAGGAAAGCGCCAAGAGCGGCATCACCGTCAACGCGGTGTGCCCCGGCTATATCGGCACCGAAATGGTCAAGGCGGTGCCGCAGGACGTGCTCGACAAGAATATCCTGCCGTATATCCCGGTCGGGCGGCTGGGCGAGCCGGAAGAGGTCGCGCGATGCGTGGTGTTTCTTGCCTCCGACGACGCCGGCTTCATTACCGGCTCGACCCTGAGCGCAAACGGCGGCCAATACCTGGTTTGAGTGCAGCGGAGTCTTAACTCCACCCGCGGATGGCTATGACGATTGTCGGGGTTCCTGCGCCACTGAGTTGCACAACAAATGGGCCATCATGGCCCGGGTGAGTTGTTCCGGCTGGAACGGGAGCGGCCATGAAGATCAGCGCACGCAACCGCCTTAAGGGGACTGTGACGGAAGTAACCAAGGGCGCAACCACATCGCATGTGAAGATCGATATCGGCGGCGCCGTCGTCACCGCGTCGATTACCAACGAAGCAGCCGATGAGCTCAAGCTGGCCAAGGGCCAGACGGCTTACGCCATGACCAAAGCGAGCGACGTCATGGTTGCTGTCGACTGATGCTGTTTGATCGCCGAACGCTCCTGCGCGGGGCTGCCGCCGCGACCTTGTCGCCACGCCTTGCGCGCGCGGCCGTAACCGATGCGAGCGGGCGCGCGATTTCGATTCCCGAAGAGATCAAACATGTGTTCGCAGCCGGGCCGCCGGCGGCGATCCTGCTCTACACGTTGGCGCCCGATTTGCTGATTGGCTGGACCCGCAGCCATGATCCCGAGGAGTGCGAGTTTCTGGGCCCGGGCGGGTGCGACAAGCCCGAGGTTGGGCGGCTGACCGGCCGCGGCAACACAACAAACCTCGAAGTTCTGCTCAAGCTCAAGCCCGATCTGATCCTCGACGTCGGCACCATCAACGACACTTATGTGTCGCTCGCTACGCGTGTGCAGGAGCAGACCGGGATTCCCTACGCCTTGCTCGACAGCCGGTTCGATGCGATCGGGCCGCTCTATCGCAAGCTCGGCGAGTTTACGCACCGGCAGGCGCAGGCAGATGACTTTGCCCGCTACGCCGAAAGCACGACCGCCACCATCAAGGGGCGGGTCGACAAAATCCCGGAGCAGAGCCGGCCCCGCGTCTACTACGGCCGCGGCCCGCGCGGCTTGGAAACCGGTCTCGGCGGATCGATCAATGTCGAGACCATCGAATTTCTCGGCGCTCACAACGTCGCTGCCGAGCGGCGTGGTGGGATGGCGACGGTTTCGGTCGAGCAGGTGCTGGCGTGGAATCCCGACGTCATCATCACCATCGAGCCCATGTTTGCGGCGGCGTTGAAAACCGATCCGGTCTGGGCGTCGGTCAAGGCGGTGCAGAACGGGCGCGTGCACCTGTCGCCGCGGTTGCCGTTTGGGTGGGTGGACTTTCCGCCATCGGTGAATCGATTGATTGGCCTGTGGTGGCTCGCGAAGGCTCTTTATCCGGAGCAATTCCCGGAGGATCTGCGGCCGCTGACACGCGAATTCTACACCCGGTTTTATCACAAGACGCCGACCGACGCGCAGATCGACAGCCTGCTGACGGGCCGCGCATGATGGCCTGAGGGCATGACTCGCTCCGCCATTCCAGGGATGGCTGTGGCCGCGGCGGTGCTCGTGGCCGGGCTGCTGCTGGCGTTGATGGTCGGCCGTTATCCTATTTCTTTCGCCGAACTGTTCAGCGCGATCGCCGGCAAGCTGACGGGTCACGCGCCCGCTGTTCCTTCCACTATCGACAATGTCGTGTGGCAAGTGCGCGGGCCACGTGTCGCGTCGGCGGCGCTAGTGGGCGCGGCGCTGGCGATTGCGGGCACTGCATTCCAAGGACTGTTTCGCAATCCGCTAGTGTCGCCGGACATTCTCGGCGCTTCTTCGGGCGCGGCGCTCGGAGCCGTGCTCGGCATCTACTTCTCTCTCGGTGTGTTCGCGATCCAGGCGCTCGCCTTCCTCGGCGGACTGCTCGCCGTTGCCGCCGTGTACGCCATCGGCGGCGCAGTACGGGCGCGCGATCCGATCCTGGTGCTGGTGCTGACCGGCGTCGTGATCGGTGCCTTGCTCGGCGCCGGTGTCGGCATGGTGAAGTATCTCGCCGACCCGTATGGCCAGCTTCCGGCGATGACGTTCTGGTTGCTCGGCAGCCTCGCCTCGATCGGCGCCGCCGACATCGCACCGCTCGGTATTCCCGTCGCGCTCGGCACGCTGATGCTGCTCGCGCTGCGCTGGCGGCTGAACGTCATGTCGCTGCCGGACGAGGAGGCGAAGGCGCTCGGCCTGCCGACCGGTCCGCTGCGCGTCGCCATCATCGCCGCCGCAACCTTGGTGACGTCGGCGAGCGTGGCGACCGCGGGCGTCATCGGCTGGGTCGGCCTGGTGGTGCCGCACATCGCGCGTACGTTGGTCGGGCCGGACTTCGGCCGGCTCATCCCGGCCACGGCGCTGCTGGGTGGCGGTTTTCTGCTGCTCATCGACACGTTAGCCCGCACTGTATCCGCAGTCGAAATACCACTTGGTATTCTCACCGCCCTCGTCGGCACGCCATTCTTCATCTGGCTGCTGGCGAGCGTGTCGAAAACCTGGTCGTGACGGTCCCTCGATGATCCTGTCCGGCCACAACCTCACCATCGGCTACCGGGATCGTGTCGTCGGCCGCGGCCTCGACGTCGCGCTTGCGACCGGCGACGTGCTGGCCCTGCTGGGTCCGAACGGCGGCGGCAAGACTACGCTGCTGAAGACGTTGCTCGGGCTGCTGGCGCCGCAGTCGGGCGAGGTGCGTCTCGGTGACAGGAGGCTTGCGAGCCTCACCAGCCGGCAGCGCGCCCGGCTGATCGCGTATGTGCCGCAATTCCACGTCGCCACCTTCGCCTTTACCGTCGAGGCCGTGGTGCTGATGGGCCGCACCGCTCACGGCAACCTGTTCAGCCGGCCCAGCTCCGCCGATCGCGCGGTCGCCGTTTGCGTGTTGGAGCGTTTCGGCATCGCCCATCTTCGGGAACGGCCCTACACCATGATTTCCGGCGGCGAGCGGCAACTCGTGCTACTGGCTCGCGCGCTGGCGCAGGAGCCGCAGTTCGTCGTGCTCGACGAGCCGACCGCCAGCCTCGATTTCGGCAACCAAGGCAAGGTACTGCGGGAGATCCGCGCCCTCGCCCTGTCCGGTCATGGCGTGCTGTTCACCACCCATGACCCCAATCACGCCATGCGCGCAGCGGATCGGGCCTACCTCTTGCGCGATGGAATCCGCGTGGGCGAGGGCGCCACCGGGATGATTCTCACTAAGGCGCAGTTGGAGCGGCTTTACGGGACTTCCGTCGAAACGGTCAACGACAGTACCGGCCGCACGGCATTTCTGCCGGGATAACCGACGATGTCACCGGTTCCCCGGGAGACGTGATCCACGGGCGCTTTTGTCATGCGTCGGGAAACTGACGCGGAGCGCTGGACGTGGCTGAGTTAAAGAATCGCCGGCTCGTTAGCCCTCAGGTTGATTAGGAGCGTTGGCCGCCAGGAGCCAGCACGGTAAATCCCTGGCGCTCGAAGGCCGCACGCGCCGCCGGCGAGCGCAGGTAATTTAGAAACGTCTGCGCGTCGGGGTTGGTCGATTCCTTGGTCAGCGCGACCGGGTAGATGATGGGCGGATGAGTGTTCTCGGGGAATGTACCGACGATCTTCACGCTGGGGTCGGCCGCTGCATCGGTTTGGTAGACAATCCCGAGCGGGGCCTCGCCGCGTGAGACAAAGAGCAGGGCCGCGCGGACGCTTTCCGCCTGCGCAATCTTGTCTTTGACGCTGTCCCACACGCCGAGTTTCTCGAGCGCGGCTTTGCCGTACTTGCCCGCCGGCACCGCATCGACGTTGCCCATGGCAAGCCGGCCGCCCTTGAGCACGGTCGCCAGGTCGAAGCCCGACTGGATATTCGCGCTGACGCTTGCGTCCTTCGGCGCGATCAGCACCAGTCGGTTGCCGAGAAGGTTAAAACGGCTGTCCGGCTTGATCAGATTCTTTTGCTGTCCGTAATCCATCCAATCGAGATCAGCCGAGATAAAGATGTCCGCGGGCGCGCCCTGTTCGATCTGCTTGATGAGCGTGTTGCTCGCCGCGTAGGAAATGACCGCTTTCTTTCCAATCTCACGCTGCCATTGTCCGGCGATATCGTCGAGCGAGTTCTTCAGGCTTGCCGCCGCGAATATGACAACGTCCTTGCCCTGCGCCACGGCGGATTGAACGCTTGCAGTCCACGCCAATCCTACGGCGACGAGCAGGGCGAGCCAACTCCGTCTTGTCATAATAGCGGCCTCCGTTTGCATTATATTTATCAAAGGATATCGCTCGCAACCACCATGGCGGCGATCATAGCTGACAATCGCGGCAGACGTGGTTCACCATGAATTGAAGGCAGCGAGGCAAAGATGCCGACAGTGAATGTCCGCTACATCGTCGATGACGTTGATGCCGCAGTGGCGTGGTACACGAAACACTTGGGCTTCACCCTCCTCTCCAATGCCGCTCCCGCATTCGCGGACGTGACGCGCGGCTCGTTACGGCTCTTGCTCAGCGGGCCGACGAGCTCGGCCGGGCGAGCGATGCGCGACGGCGATCGGCCGAGACCCGGCGGCTGGAATCGCATTCATCTCATCGTTGACGATCTTCCTGCGGAGGTGGCGCGATTGCGCACGGCAGGGGTCCAGTTTCGCAACGATATCGTGACAGGTCCCGGAGGATCGCAAATCTTGCTGATAGATCCATCCGGCAATTTCGTTGAGCTATTTCAGCCAGCCCATCGGTAGACCGCTTGGGCAATGCGGCGAGACGTCGGGCGATTCAAATTAATCTCTTCCCCCTTTAGTGGCCGAAAACACGATTGCTTGGAGCGGCATTCGCGCAGGGTCAGCGCCGAATTCCGCACGCAGAGCCCGCGTGAGAGCGTCGACGACTCGGTCGGGCTCTACGCCGCCGCGCGTCCTGATCTGGTCGATCAACGGGTTGCCGTGGATCAATCCACGCGCAAACCGCGCGACGTCTGGTATTTCTTTGTAGAGCTTCACGACAGCGATGTTGATGTTGTTGAATCCGATTTCGATCAACGATTCTTTGATCGGATCGATCCGGTAATAGGAGAACGGCACGTTGTAAAACTGCGGCGGATCGGCAGGGAAGAAGCTCGCAGCGGCCTCATGAGCGATTCGGCCGAAGGGGTTGTGCCGGTGCGAATCCCAAACGCTGAAGAGGTAGTGTCCTCCGCCGGCCAGCACGCGATGAACCTCGCGATAAGCCGCCTCTTTCTGCGGGAAAAACATCACGCCGAACTGGCACACGACCGCGTCGAAAGCGCCGTCCGAGAACGGGAGCGATGCAGCGTCGGCGGGCCGGAAGTCTACCGCTTCGCCCGATCTGAACTTGGTCCGCGCCACGTCAAGCATCGGTGCATTGAGGTCAGTCGCTATGAGATGCGCGCCGGGAGGTAGAACATCGCGCAATTGCCGCGTCACGATTCCGGTGCCTGCCGCCGTCTCCAAGACACGCTGCGGACCGTAAGCGGCCGCTCGGCGCGCGATCTCGGCGGCGTAATCGACGAAAATCACTGGCCCCAAGCCCGTGTCGTAGTGCTCCGGGATGTTGCCGATGAAACTTGCGGCGTCGCCGCTCACGCGATCCGGCGGGGTGCTCATTTTCGATGCCCTGCAGTCCTTTCCGCCGCAAGCAGAGTGTTGCGCCCGGGCGCCCAATCGTTCGCGGCTACCTCGAAGGTCTTGAACTCGAATCCGGGCGCGACGGTGCAGCCGACCAGCGTCCACTCACCGAGAGTTTGCGCGGCCTGCCACGCGTACGCCGGCACTATGGCCTGCGGCCGCTCGCCGGCGGCGAGATCGGCTCCCAGCGTGAGGCATTCGATCGGACCATTTGCGTCAAGCGCGACCTCGAGTTTGAGCGGCGCGCCAGCGTGATAGTGCCACACCTCGACCGCATCGACCTTGTGCCAATGCGAGCGCTCGCCGCGCGCGAGCAGGTAATAGGCCGCGGTCGACGCCGCGCGTCCGCCGTCTACCATACGAGGGTCGCGGAACGTCTCGCGAAAGTGTCCGCCCTCGGGATGGGGCTTGAGATCGAGCAGGCGCATGATTTCGGCGGCGGAGAGCATTGCGGCTCCTCATCTGGCATGTGAAAATAGTCTTTTCGCGAGCGACAATCTTACGCTGGCCTCGCGTTTCGAGCGAGGCTTGTGCCGTTTGTTCGACCACTTTGGAGAGGGGGAGCCGACAAATGCTGACTATGCAGTCCATCCGTTTTGCCGTTGCGGTCTTGGCCGCAGCGCTTTCGTTGCTCGCGGCGAGCGAGCAAAGCGCACCAGCGCAAGCCGATTGGATCAACGCGCTGCGCCAGGGCGGATACGTGATCGTCTTCCGGCACGCCGCAACTCACGAGGACCAGGCCGACACCGATCCGCTCAATCCCAGCAACGTGGCGGCGCAGCGTCAGCTTACCGACGCCGGACGGGCGAAGGCCAAGGAGATCGGCGAGGCCTTTCGCAAGCTCAGGATTCCGGTCGGCCAGGTGCAGACCAGCGTGTTCAACCGGGCGGTCGAGAACGGCAAGCTCATGAACCTCGGCGAGGTGACGCCCTCGCTCGACGTCACCGATGGGGGATTGGTGGTCACGCCGAACGAGAACTATCGGCGCGCCCAGGCGCTGCGCAAGCTCGCGGGGACGGTGCCGCCTGCCGGCACCAATACTGTTGTCGTGACGCATAAGCCCAACATCCTCGATGCCTTCGGCAAGGATTTTTTCGACGTGCGCGAAGTCGAGGCCTTGGTTTTCCAGCCCAGTGGCGATGGGTACAAATTCATCGTCCGCGTGCCGGCCGACGAGTGGAGCAAGCTCGCGCAAGCGGCGCCGAATTGACGGACGCCGACCTCAACTCGAGCGCCCCTGCCGCCATACGCGTCCTCATCCTGAGGAGCGCGCATGCGAGATCGTGCCATCAATTCGCACGCGCTTACGCGCGTCTTGAAGGATGAGCCGAACCGGTGCGCACTCGCCCTTCGTGCTTGGAGACGCCGCCGCGCATCGCGCTCTTGATGATGCGCTTTCGCACGAGCTTGCCTGCGCTGCGCGGGTCCTCAGCGATGAGGATCGCGCTGCGATCCGCGTCATGATCTGTTCTTGCGCTCGCGGATCTCGGCGAACACTTTCCAAGCCGGAGTGCCTGCAAGCCCCACCGATTTTGCCACCTCCGGCACATCCGCGCGCAGGAACGGGTTTGCCGCCTTTTCCGCGCCGATGGTCGAGGGAATGGTCGGCTCTCCGTCAGCGAGGAGCTTGTCGACCTCGCGCTCGCGCGCGTTGAGCGTGGCGTTCGTCGGCTCGATCGTCTTGGCGAAGCTGATATTTGCCTTCGTATATTCATGTCCGCAGTAGATGCGCGCATCGTCGGGCAAGCCGCGTAGCTTAAGCAGCGACTGCCACATCATTTCCGGCGTGCCCTCGATCACGCGTCCGCAACCGATCGAGAACAAGGTGTCGCCGACGAAGGCGAGTTTGTCGGCCGGAAAGAAATAGCTGATGTGCCCCGCGGTGTGTCCCGGCGTTTCGAGCACGCGCCCTTTAAGGGACCCAACTCGCACCTCGTCGTTCTCGCGCACGGTCGCGTCGACGAGCGGAATGCGCGCCGCCTCGCCGTGCGGGGCGACCACGCGGCAGCGGTGGCGCTGTTTGAGCTCGGCGATGCCGCCGGTGTGGTCCGCGTGATGATGGGTGACGAGAATGTCGCTGAGGCGCCAGCCGCTTGCCTTCAGCGCGGCCTCGACCGGGGCGGCCTCCGGCGCATCGATGGCCGCCGTCGCGCCACTTTCCGGGTCGTGCAGAAGCACGCCGTAATTGTCCTTCAGGCACAGAAACAAACGGGTTTGTGCGGCCATATCGCTCTCCGGTCTTCTCGGCCCAACCGGTGCGATTAGGCACCCTGCGCAAGCCTCGTGGCAATAGCTTCCCGCCGGCGCAAACGGCGCACAAGGCCAATCCATGCTACGGTCTTGCCATGTCCATCGATGTCGTCGATTTGCGCAATTTCTATGCCCAGCGCCTCGGCGTCGTGGCGCGTCGGTTTGTCGGACGCGGCATTCGCAAGCGCTTCGCAGATACGCGCGGGATGAGCCTGTTGGGGGTCGGCTATCCGACGCCCTATCTCGGTCTCTTTCGCGAGGAGGCGGAACGCTGCCTCGCCTTCATGCCCGCGGCGCAGGGGGTGGTGAAATGGCCGAGCGACCGGCCCGCCCTTGCCGCCCTGGTCGACGAATTGGAGATGCCGCTCTGCGATTCCGCCGTTGACCGAGTGCTGCTCGTGCACGCGCTCGAAGTGGCGCGCGACCCAATCGCCTTGTTGCGTGAGGTGTGGCGCGTCTTGGCTGCGGGCGGGCGGTTGTTGATCGTGGTGCCGAACCGGCGCGGCGTTTGGGCCCGCCTCGATACGACGCCGTTCGGTCACGGGCGGCCCTATTCGCGCTCGCAGATCACGCAGCTCTTGCGCGAGGCCTGGTTCACGCCGACCGGCTGGGAGGATGCCTTGCATGTGCCGCCGGTCGCGCGCGGTTGGTTTCTGCGCTCGGCGGTCGCCTGGGAGCGCGCCGGCTCCGCCGTCGCCGTGCCGTTCGCGGGCGTGCACATTGTCGAGGCGACGAAGCAGGTCTATCGCGCCATCCCGGCGCGGCGCGCGCGCGAGCGGCTCGTGCCTGCGCTCAAGCCCGCGCTCGTGCCTTCGCCGGGGCGCTAGCCGTTATTGACGCCGATCATGGAGTTGCGCTCACCGCCTGCGCGGGGAGCCGGCCGAGCGATCAGTCGCCGC